>DIWH01000066.1 GCA_002423485.1 Candidatus Xenobium occultum
TGTCGGGGCTGAGTGTCCGGGCCCCCGACAAGGTCGAAGCCCCCACCCCCGACAAGGTGTTTCCATCCCCTCATTGTCGGGGCTGAGTGTCCGGGCGTGGTGCGCTTCTCCGGGCTGACGTGCCTGAGTCCAGTTTCCATCCCCTCATTGTCGGGGCTGAGTGTCCGGGTGCCCGCCAGCGGGCCCCGGGCTGGCTGGGCTCTTCGGCGTGGTTTGCGGGAATCCCCCTCCCCCCCATCCCTCCCTATCGGAGGAGGGGGGCTGGCTCAAGTTTGAACAAGCATGACGGCGGGCGAGTGGAATCCCCCGCAAAACGGGCCTTCGTTTCGGTTTTCAAAGAGCGCCCAGGTGGCTCCTGGTTGTGCGCAGATCGAAAAGTTGTCGAAAACGTGTCTGAGGCCTGGCCTGGTCGGGTTCCGCTTGATTGAAGTCCTTTCAATCCAGTGCAGCCCGATCGAACGCCGATCGAACACATCCCAGGCCTCACAGGAGAGATTCGCTGTTCGAGCCCTTCAACCCTGTCATCCCAGGGCTTGACGCCCCCCACGGCTCACACTTCCCAAGCCAGCCCATGACGTAAATCTGGCACGGATGGGAAGCTGGCTCTGGCTCCTCAGTCTTCCACCGCACGCACCTTGCCCGCACGCCAGGACTCTCGCTGCTTCTTCCGGTCGAAGTTCCGGACGGGCGTGAAGCGAACGCGCGCGCCGTCCTGGCGGCAGGATTCAGGAAGGTCGGCGGTCAGGACGAAGACGCGTTCGCGGTTCTCAACTTTCAGGAAGGCGAAGGAGCGGTCGGATTGGAAGGAGGTCACGGTGCCGACCAGGGTTCCGTCGTCGGCCAGGTCGGGCAGGGGAGGTGGCCCACTCTCCGTTGGGTTGCGACCCGAAGTCGTGCTCCGGACGGGTTCTCCTGGCGCCCGACCTCGAAGCCGCGCTGCTCCAGGATCGGCGTCGGAGGAGCTCTGGCCTCTGGGCAGGCACAAGGCACGCAGGTTCCGGGCGGAGGCATCCCAGTCGACTTCGACGCCGTCGAGCCTCTGGCGCAGTTCCGTCAGGGGCGGAGGGATCGGCCAGCCTTGTTCCCGACGCAGGGCCAGGCACCACGCAAGATGCCGGGCTGCCGCTTCGGGATCCTGGCGCTGCAGCGCGATTTTGGCCATGGTGGCCAGCAGACCAACTCGTGCCTGGTCCTCGGCGGGCAGGTCCAGGGCTCGCCGGGCTGTCTTCCAGGCCTCTTCCAGGCGTTCCATCTCCAGCAGGAAGCGCGCCAGGTCTGCCAGGTGATACCAGCGGACCCGGCGGTCTCGTTCCAGGGGCGCCAGCAGGCGGATTGCTTCTTCAATGTTTCCCAGCCCGGCCTGGGCCTCGGCCTGCCAGCGCAGGAATTCCAGGTTGCGAGGATAGGCCTGGCAAGCCTCTTGTGCTGCCTGGAGGGCTTCGGGCCAGCGTTGCAGGTGGACCAGTGATTTCACGCGGGCATAGTAGTAGCGCTCGCGTGGCGAGGGGATCTTGCGCCCCTTCGGCCCTTCCTGGGGTTCGTCCGAGAGTGTCTCTGGCGTCAGCAGTTCGCACCAGCGCGCGACTTCTCCCCAGTGGCCCTTGCCCTTGGCGGCGCTCATGGCGGCGAAGACCGCCAGTTCCAGTGGCAACCCTTCGGCCCCAGCCTTGACCATGTCCCGGGCGGCCTGCAGGACCGCTTCTTCGCTCTCTGCGGCCTGGGCGGGCTTCAGGCGGGCGTAGTACAGGCACCAGGCCACCTCGCTGCGGGTCGCCGGATCCTCCGGGTGGGCCCTCTGGACGCGGAGGGCTACGTTCAGGGCCGGGTTGGGATAGCCGGCCTTGCGGAGGCAGAAGGCATAACGCCAACCGGCTGCGGCTTGACTGCGCTCGTTCCAGAAATCGTGAAAGGCTCGGCCGGCGCTGGCATACTGCCCTGCCTTTCGCTGGGCCTCGGCCTCGGTCCAGCTCAGAGTCGGCCTGGACTCTGGGGCTGCCGTTTCCTGTGTCACGGGCTGTTCCTGGGTCGGGGTGCTCATGCTGGTTCCTCCCCTTCAGACGATGATCACACCGTCGGTCTCGTCCTCCGGGCCAGTGCCCGTCCCGGTGAATTCGACGGCCGGGACACACCGCTGGCACAGGTGGTAGTAGCGGATGGTGTCGACTTCATGGTCTATTTGCCGATCCAGTCGGGCCTTCAGGTCCAGGTACTGCTTTTCGGTCAGCACGCACTCGAAGACGCTCTTCTGGACCCTGCGGCCGAAGTCACAGAGCATCTTGGACAGGCGGGTCCGGCGGTCGTCTTCGACGACATCGTAGGTGATCACGATGAACATCAGCGGGGCACGAAGGGCTCGTAGATCTCCTCGGCTTTGATGTGCCGAGCCAGGCGGCGCGCCTGCTCCAGCACGACCTGACGCCAGGTGATCTGGGTGCCCAGTGGGGGATAGAGGACCCTCTGGCGGAGGGTCTGTTCATAGACCAGGATCCACTTGCGGATGCTCTCCGGGCGAAGCAGGACCGGGTAATCCTCGCGGGCGGGTGGCTCGTCTCCGGCCAGCTCGGCCGGCATCTCAATGTCTTCCTGATAGAGGAAGTCTCCGGGGACCATCTGCCGACGGTTGATGGCTCGCAGGACCGCTGCGTCGACCAGCAGGGGGCGAAACTCCTCCATCAGGTCCAGGACCAGCGAGGGTTTGCCGTTCTCGGCCGCGTGCAGGCTTCCCAGGAAGGGGTCCAGCCCGACGACCTGGATTGCGGTGGTCACCGTCCCCAGCAGCATGGTGTAGCCGAAGCTGAGCAAGGCGTTGACCGCGTCCTTGGGTGGGCGTCGGGTGCGTCCGCCAAAGGGAAAACCCTCCTGAAGGATCAGCCGCGGGAAGCAGCCGAAATAGGCCGCCGCTCCCGCGCCTTCGCGGCCCCGGATTTCGTCCAGCGAGCGGGTGCCGGCCAGGGCTCGGATGCTGTGGTTGATGCGCAGCAGCGCCGTCTGGATTTCGTCGTTGGGACGCTGGCGCTGGTGTCGGCGCAGCAGGGTCCGGCAGTTGTTCAGCTTCCCGCGCACGAACCGTTGGGCGATGTCCAACAGGAACGACTCCTCCTCGGCCTTGCGGAATTGCTGGCGCCGGAGCAGGATGTTCTTGCCGTCCCCCGAGACCAGTCGCCCCCGATAGCGTCCGCCAGTCCCCATGAAGACCGTGTCGATCCCTTCCTGAAGCAGGAAGGTGGTTGCCTGCGCGGTCAACTGGATGTTGCCGAAAAGGATGACCTGTTCGAGGTTGAAGGTATGCACCGTCTCGATGACGTGGCCGAGCTTGCGGACCACCAGGCGGCGCCCCAGCTTGTGGACCGTGGTGCCTTGCTCGGTCACGTACAGGACGGACATGGGATCACACGTCCAGGATGAAACGGGGCTCGCCGTCGTCGTTCTTTGTTCGTTTCAGCAGACCCATCGAGGTCTGGAACTCGTCGATGCCGGCCTGATCAAACCACGAGTTGACCTGGTCGGCCAGGCGCCGGTGCACTCGTTCGGCGGAATGCAGCGCCTGACGGGCCCTGAGGAAGTCCGACAGCAGCGCCTGGAATTGGAGGGTGTCCACCTTGGTCCCGGCTGGTGGACTTGAGGCCTGCAGGTGCAACAAAGGGTTGGGGTAGAGCCCGGCTTCGGTCGTAAACTCGCAATTGCAGGGGAGGCCGGCCGTCACCGAAGGAATCTTCTTCCGGATGCTGGGGCAACTGATTGGATTCCCCCTGAGGCGGCTCTTCAAATACAGCTTCGAGTCCACGGTGGGGCACTTGCGGAGCAGGCTGTTCACCGCCTGGGGCCCGTTCTCCAGGTGTCCCAGGGTGTAGAGCAGCACGTTCACCTCGTCATGCGTGAGGTTGCGCTCGGTCTCGGCCTTGTTGACCAGGGTGCGCAGGGTCACACAGTGCCCCAACACCGTCTGAAGGGTGATGTCGTCGTCGGGATGATACTCCTGGAGGATCTGCAGGGCAGGCCGGGGGGAGGCGGCGCCCCCCTCCTCATTGCCCTCCCAGGGGGCACTCAAGCCCTCTTCCTCCGTCCGGGGAGCGACCTGCTCGAGATACCGTAGAACCGTGTCTCGAGAGGTGCGTGGGGCAGTCATGAGCCAGGCGTGCTGGTCTGCGATGGGAGTGGCGTCCAGGTCCAGGAACTGCACGCGGCGTCCGGTCAGCTTGTGGATTCCCAGCGGGATCTTGATCAGGTTCCCCAGGCCGTTCGGGGGGAGGTTGGATTGTTTCGGGAAGATCTCGATGTTGACGTTGAGCGGGGGAGGCCCCACTTCCCGGTCCAGGGCCTGCAGCAGTCTGCGGGCCTCGCCGGCCCGCAGGGGTTCCGCAAAGAAGAACCAGATGTGGCGTCCTTTCGAGCCGCTGTCGGCCAGACAAGGCTCCAGACCGCGTTCGCGAGCGCACAGGACCAGGCGTCGAGCATGCTGCTGCAGGGAGGCCATCGCGGTCTCCCAATCCGGTCGTCCCGGTCCCGAGCGCTCGACCAGGGCCTTGGCCAGATCCAGGTCGAAGGCTGCAAAGTTGGCCGTGTTGTCCAGTCGGACCGGGTAGATCCCCACGGTGTGGTTGCCGAGCAGGTGGTTCCGGGCGACTCGGACGTTGAAGGGCTCGCGAACCGGAGTGTAGCCGGTCTGCCCCTGCGGATTGACCCATTGCCGGGCGTACAGGCCTTCGCGGCCACTGAAGAGGGTGACGAAGCGGGCCAGGAGGGCGTCCTCCAACGGAGCCTCCACATCCGGTCCCTCAGGCGGTTTGGGGCCGGATTGAAGGCTTCGCAGCAAGCCTTCAAAGCGCCGATCTCCGGTCTGCTGCAGCCCCCTGGTGTAGGCATCGCGAGCCTCTTCGGGAAATCCGTGGGCTGTGAGAAGGGCCCCCAGCTCCTCCCAGACGTCCACGTCCTCAGGTGCCCTCTCACTGAGCGCCCGCCAGCATTTGATGGCGCGCTCGGTGCGACCGGCATCGTGATGGACCTGGGCCAGGCGACGGAGCAGGTCCAGCTCTTCTGGGGCGTCCCGAAAGGCATCGTTCAGCTCCAGGATCAGCCGGTTGCCGATTCCGAGCTCTTCGCACAGGTCCGCCAACCGCACGTGCAGTGCGCTGTCACGGACATGTCGGATGGTCAATAACTGGATTCGTGCCTTGGCGCCGGCGTCATCTCCCGTCGAGACCAGTTCGGCGATGGCGGCCACCTCGGCGACGGCTGCCGCCACACTGACGGGGTCCTGGTTGGATGCGGGTGGAGCCGCGATGCGGTCTGTGCGTTCTGGTTCGGCCATGGTCTCCTCCAATCCAAGGCCGTCGCCGCTCGGATCGGGCGGCGCGCCATGCGGTGCTCTACATCGAGGTGGCCCCCCCTGGAAGGAGACGGACCTCGATTCTACCAAGTCCGAAGGTGGTCGCTTTGCCGAGATGCAGCTCCTGGCCCGCCATCAGCAAGGGCAGGAATTCCCCGACGGGACCGGCATAGATTGCCCGGCCGACCAGTCCGCCCATCTGGATCTCCCGTCTTTGCCGGTTGGAGTGGCGCCGGAAGTCGAACCAGTCCAGTTCGAAGTCCTCCAGGGTGCACTCTTCGGCGCGTGCGACGATCTGGCGGAAGTCCACATCCAGAGGCCCTTCGCCGTGAACCCTGCCCAGCAGGTCGATTCGGCGCAACAGGGCACGGACCAGGTGGTGGAACTCGGGTTCGTCCACCAGTTGCCCCCGGCTGACCAGGCGCGTGGGGGTCTGGAAGGCAATCTCCAGTCTCCTGGCCCCGATCAATCCATCGGCCTGTCGGGCCATCTCGGAGAGATCCCAGGAACGTGGTTCCTCCAGGGCACGCCCAGGTGTCGTGGCGTTCCCTCCTTCATAGAAGAGTCGGGGAGGGGTCCCGGGACGGACGACGCTGGCAGACTTCAAAGTGAAGCGGGCCTGACGCTCTCCCAGGCCGCGCCGGCCCATCTCTTCGACGGCATAGAGGAAGTGGGGCAGATACTCCGTGGCCTTTCCAAACAAGGTCAGGCCCAGGCGGAAGGGCTCCCCGGAACAGATGGTCCGAAGACCGAAAGGAGGCTCCAGGACAAAGGGGCGCGGGACCTCTTCGCTGCCTTGTTTTTCCGAGACTCCCACGGCTCGGGTCTCGAACAGATAGCTGTAGGCGCAGGAATCCGGCTGCCGGCATTCTCGACAGGGCGGCCGATTCGGGCAGGCCGCCGCCTGAAGGCACCAGCCCAACAGGCCTCGGAAGGAGGTCCCCGAGAAAGAGGGCAAGGCCAGGTCGTCCCTGGCTTCCAGATCCAGGCGCAGCCGCAGCAAGGCGAGACCTTGCAGGGCAGAGGCGTCGGGGGCGCTGATGAGAGGCTGACTCATGGCTGTGGGATCACTTGTTCGCCTCGGAGGTTCCCGGTCCTGGTCGGTTGGGGCGAGATGGAAGTGAGGTCGGGGAGGGGGCCGGGGAGTTGGGGGGGGAGGTCTGCGTCTGTCAGGTCGCGCAGGCATTCGTTCAGGAACTGGCCGGCCACGGCCCAGAATTGGCTGTAGGCCTCCTCATCCAACGGGCGGAATCCGTGAGCGAAGAGGCTGAAATTGCGTGCTTCCAGGGCCTGCCGCAGGGGCCAGGCCTGGGGGAGGAAGCGGGCCCCGACGGGGTCGTCGGGAAATCCGGACAGAAGGCGATAGGAGGCGAAGAGGCCGACCGGAATGCCGCCGTGGGGAGGGTCGGTGGATCTGTCGCCAATGATTTCCGAGCGGATCTCGGCTGGGATGACCTGGGGATCGACCGATGCGGTCCTGATGCCGTAGGCGGTCAGCAGGCGGACCTGGGCCAGGAGTTCCAGGGCTCGGTACAGCCGCCCGACGGCGTCATCATAGCGACCCTGGGCAGCCCGGCGGCGGGCATTTAGGACCAGATCCCAGACCAGTTCGTAGCCGTGGTGTGAGGGGGACGATTCTGCCGGTTGGCCGTCGATTTCGGCTCGGGCGGCCAGAAGTCTGTCCAGGCGGTGACAGAGCCCCTGCACCAGTGGGTGCTGCCATCGATGCCCCAGCAGTTTACGGGCCAGGGCGTGATCAAAGCGGTCCCAGGCTTCCAGGGCACCACAGACGTTCTGGAGCAGTCCGACGCGCCCTCGCGTCTCACCCCGGAGGTGGTCTTCAGCCTGGAGGCGCTGCAGCAGTCGAAGGGCACCCTGGTAGTCGTAGGTTTCCAGCAGTCCTGGAACCCAGGCCGTCAGGGCACGATTCGCGTGGATGGCAACTGTCTCTACCCTCTCACTGCACGAGCCCGCCCCCACGCTCCGGAGGTGGGTTCGGTCTCGGGAGGTGAGATACAGCGGGATCCGTCGGTCCAGGGCCGCAGCGACCAGGCAGGCAGACATCGTCTTGGTCCCGCCGGTGTAGTCCGCCAGGATCTCGGCGCCCGGTTGGGTTCGCAGCGTGTCCAACACGCGCGTGGTCCGCAGGTAGCATTCCGTGGGGTCGTCGGGGTCAGCCAGTTCCACAATCTCGTAATCTCTTGGATTCAGTTGCCTGAGCAGACAGGGACTGCCTGGGGCGGCATCATGCTCGGCATCGAGCTCGCACGGCTGCCCGTCGCCGTCCACAAGATGGCGGCTGGCGCTGGAACACAAGAAGACGACCCTGTCGGGTCTGAGGGCTGTGACGCAGGTGGCGATGGGGGCCGGGGAACAGCCCACGGTGAGGACCAGGGTGCGCATGAGATGGCCTGTTCGCCAGGGTAGGGGGGGAGCCTGTTTGGGGGATAGGACCTTTGAGGGCTGCTGGTGCCCTGAGTCAAGGCAGGAACTGAACTGATATTATGGCGAATGAACACAATATGCGTATCGTATCTTTTCTTGGTACCGGGAATTATCAGCAGGTTACCTATGTCTGGAATGGAAGGATGGCCTCGCCGACACCCTTTGTTGTGTGTGCTCTGGCTGAATTAGCTGGCGCAAGTCAGGTAGACCTGCTTGCGACCCCTGAGGCCTGGGGCAAGCATGGTGCGGCGTTGGAAGAGGCATTGATCAATGCTGGGCTGCCTGCGCCGAGACGCGTGGATATCCCCACCGCGCGGACAGATTCAGAGCTCTGGGAGCAATTCCAGATCATCAAGGGATTGTTGCGTGATTTTCCGGGAGAGCCCGTTCTGCTGGATATTACCCATAGTCTTCGCCATCAGCCGATCTTTGGATCCGCCGTTCTCACCTTCCTGCGTGCTGTCGACCAGAATCCTCCCGACATTCGGATTGCCTACGGCGCTTTCGAATTGAAGAGCGCGGACGGAGAAGTGCCTGTCCTCGAATTGTCTCCTTTCATGGATCTCGTCGACATGGCTCTGGATATGCAAATCTTCTTGCGGACCGGGCGCGCTGAGGGTTTAGCAGCTACGGCCTCCAGGCTTGGTGCGCGCCTGAATCGCGAGTGGGCTCAGACGCGAGAGGGCCCTCAGCCCATCTTGCAGGCCCTGGGTAAGCGTTTGGAGGAGTTCGGAAGCGATCTGGAAACTCTGCGCACCGGCGCCATGCTTCTTGGCGAACAGCCGAAGAAGACCCGGCAGTCCGGCTCTGCCTGGAGGCTCCTTCAAACATTGAGGGAAGCGGAGGACTCTGTGGGAAAGCACCTGCCTCCCCTTGCGGATATCCTGGGAGCGCTTTCGGAGCGGATCGAACCATTGGCCCTTCCTGTCGAGACTCCCGCCCTGAACACGCCTGAGGGGGCTCGGGCATTGAAGCATTTGGCTCGGTGGTATTACGATTTAGGGCGCTACGCAGAGGCCATGGTGACCATCCGTGAAGGCTGGATCACTCGCCACGCAGGACCTGACGCAGCCAGTCCGGGCCTTCCAGGCTTCAGTGCTGAGGCTCGCCAGGCCGCTGAGCTGGCTTGGTTGGATGGGCTTGGTAAGCGGGCGTTGTCAATCAGCGAGGTCCGCAATGACGTCGAACATGGGGGGTATAATGTGCAACCCCTGGGCGGCGCTGATGTGAAGAAGATGGTTGGCCAGTTGCTGTTGGATTTTGAATGCGAGACGCCAGCCTGAGGGAAGCGGGACCCCTACAGGTGCTTGTCCAGTCGCTCCACCAAGAAGGTTCGTCCGTCGAATCGGCCAAAGCACCGGGATCTTCCCCCTTCGGTGCCAGCATAGAATTCGTGGGTTGAACCCTCGACTGGTGGTCCGGTCAGGGTGTGAAAGCGTAGCGATTGCGGATTCGGATTGCCGGGGGTCTCGAACATCCGGGCCAACTGGTCCAGGTTGGTGTTCAGGCTCCGCCGGCGCGACGGGGCCAAAGCCTTTGCCGATCTGATGAAGGCCTCGGTGAGCCGAACCCTGGAGCTTAGGGGAGGCAGGACCTCCTCGGCATACAGGCCGTGGCGTGCCTGGTTCCACACCATCTCTCCCCAGGGAGTCAGGCCTGCCTGGCCTTCGTGGGTGAAGTAGAGTGTCTCGGGAAGGCCAGCGCATTTGTCGGCCGGCACCGAGTCCAACACGCTCATCCGTCGGAAGGTGTCCAGGTGCTGACGGACCGTCTCTTCAGCTGCCATCTTCACCGGAAGGCGGGGGATGCGCAGCAACTGCTCGCTTCCTTCAAAGAGGTAGATCGTTTCATCGGCCATCAGGGTGGCCAGGACCTGCAGGAACCCCAGGACACCCTTGAAGCCACCGGTCAGGTTGAAGACGATCCGGAAGCCCGCCTCCCGGTAGCCAGGAATCTCCTCCCAGGCCCATCGGACCAACTCGGAAAGAGAAGCCTGGAAGTCTTCCAGGCTTCGGGTCGCCAGGCCCGGGGTGGTGTGCAGTCGGGCTTCGTATCCTTGAGCATCCAGCCAGTCCTTGAGGATCTGCGCTGCGGCCAGACCCAGCTCGGTGTCGGTGTGCAGCAGCACCAGGTGGTCGGGGCGGCCTGCATTCCGAGGCGGCGCGGGAAGGAAGGCCGCCAGCGAGTTCAATTCGGCGCTCTGCTTGCGGGCCCGGGTCCATCCCCCTGCCTGCAACCTCCGGGAGGTCGCCTCACGGTGGCGGTCCAGCCAGTTGCGGTCTTCCGCGTGCAGCTCTCTATCGTTGGCGAATCGGGAACAACGGTCCCGGGTGTCGGCGTCCACCCCGTTGGTCAGCACGCTCGTGCCGCACGAGATCAGCATGTAGGTTGGCATGGCTCAGGGCTCTCCACGCAAGGCGATGACCAGAGGATCGTAGGGATCGGGCGGAAGGACGCGGGCCGGGGTTGCCTGGCGTCTTTCCCGAAAGGCGATGACCTCCGAAGCTTTGGGTTTCCAAGGGGTCCAGTCCACCCCATCGCGGGCCAGTTGTTTCATCTCGCGATTGTCATTCAGTTCAGCGCGACGGGCCATCAGGACCAACTGCTGGCGCGGGCGCGAGAAGGCCACGCAGTACAGGCGGGGGGCGTCGCCCTTGCCGAAGTTCTCCAACAGCCAGCCGTGGCGCGGGTTGACCGGGTCGAAGACAACCAGGTCCGCCTCGTTGCCCTGCGAGGTATGCACAGTCCCGGCCCGCACGTTCGGAAATTCGGACAAGTGGGTCCGGGCCAGCTTGCGCAGCAGATCCGCCTGGTTGCGGAAAGGCGACAGGAGCAGGACCGACTTCTCGGGTGAACCCTCCAGCAGTTGTCGAGCGATTCCGATGGCGATCCAGGCGCTCTTCTCCCAGCGGTTCTCTTGTTTGACTCGTTCCAGGACGACCCTGGTGTCGGCGAAATCAGGCAGGGAGGTGGTGGCGGGGTCGACCACCAGGCAGGAAGCAACTGGCCACTCGGGCAGCGCTGGCGGTTCAGGGGGCTGACCTACCGTGACCAATCGCCCTTCGTAGTACACGTCCGAGACCGGGCCACACAGCCCCTCGTTCATGCGGCTCTGGTGCTCCAGCATGTGCAGGATGCCGGCGGCTTCCAGGCGCTGGATGTCCGCCTCGTCGCACAATCCTGCCGTCTCGAAGGCGCTGTGTCCGATCCAGTGGACGCAGTTGGCGTTCTCGTCGTTGCCGTTGCGGCGGATCGGGCCCAACTGGCGGAAATCACCGGCCAGGGTGAGATGGATGGGGGGATGCTCGAGGAACGGAGGCAGCACGTAACGGGGAACCATGCTGGCCTCGTCGATGACCAGGGCGTAGCGTTGCTCTGACAGGGCGGCACGGATGGATTCGTGCGCCAGACCGGACGTCAACGTCGTGGCAATGACGGTGGCATTCTGGGCCAGCTCCCAGAGCAGACGGGCCCGGTTTGTCTCCAGCGCCTCCAGCTTCTGGCGGGTGGCGGCCAGGTCCAGGTTGACCTTGTCTCGGTCGGCGCCTTGTTTGCCCGGCAGTCTCTTTTCCAGGATGCCGAGGACGAGCCGGAGCCGCTGGACTGCACGACCGTGGTCCTCCAATGCCCTGGTCCAAGCCATCAGGTGGTGACGTTCTTCCAATGCCTGCAGTTGAGGTTTCCCGGCGCGGATCAACTGACCATCCAACAATGGATGTCCCATCCTGGTCCGCGCGTCGTCGATCGCCAGGCATGCCTGGTCGATGGCGACGTTGGTGGGGGCCAGCACCAGCACCTTGGTGTCCAGGATGGAGAGGGCTGCCACCATGGCCCCGATTGTAAACGTCTTGCCCGTCCCCGGCGGACCCCAAAGCAGCGAGACGGGGGTGCTTGCGGCCAGCACCGCCTCCAACTGCGGGTGACGCAGGGGAGGCTGGATGCGGGGATGCTCCAGCAGTCGAACCAATTGTTCGCGGGTTGCCAGGGGATGGGTCTGCTTTCTCGGGCAGCCCTCCGAAAGTCTGCGATAGAATCGGCTCGGTTCCAGTTCCTCCAACTCAATCTTCAGTTCGGCCCAGCGGCGGACTTGTTCCTGGTAGTCGGGCTCTGTGAGGAAGAAGACTCCACCTTGGCGTGGCGGTCGGGTTCCCAAGACTTCCACGACCAGGGTCCTGTGCTCGAGGTCCAAGTTGACCAGTTCGCCGCGCCACCAGGCCTCGTCTTGCGGCAGCCTTCCCGTGGTGCTCTTCGTCACGCCAGAGCTTGGACCATAGACGGTCCAGCCTTGCATATTCTCTCGGATCCTGCCCAGGGAGCCTCCGGTCAGGCGGACCAGGAACAGGTTGTCCTCACCCGGCTCGAAGCCCCAGGCCTCCAACCGGGTTCCCGTGATGGACGCCTTCTCGTCTCTCAGCGCCTGCAGCATGCCCGCCAGGTCGTCGCGGACCGGAATCAGGGGCCCGACCTTTCGCGCAGGGCGGTTGCGGGGGCGGAAGCGATTGGGTTTCCAGGAGTAGCGGCTCACCGGAGGACTTCCACCTGTTCGGCCAGACCCTCTCCCAGGTAGTGGTCCAACCAGCCGAGCAGGGCTCGGCGCTGTCGGATGGTTTCGGCGCCGGCCAGTCGCCGGATCAGGGCCGGAGTCTTTTCGGTCGTTTCGGGTGCCCCCAGCCCCAGGGCCTTTGCTGCGGCTTCGGCCAGGGCGCGGGCAGCCGGGGGATCTGCTTCGTTCCAGCAGACTTTTGCAGCCAGCCAGGCCAATGCCGCCGAGTCCAGGTCGCCGATTCGGGCCTGCAGGAGCGAGCGTGTGCTCTGCGAGGATCTCAGGACCATCTCGCCGACGCTTCGCGGAACCCGGGTCTGCAAAGTCGCAGCCGCCTGACGCAGGTGTCGGCGTATGCCCCCGGGCTCACCTCGACGCAACGCTCCGCTGGCTGCCGCCAGGGACGCCCAGCCCCGATCTCCCGCCGACGCTGCGCTTTCGGCCACCAGGGCCAGGAAGGCCTGCTCGGCCGCCGCACAGGCACCCGCGCTCAACAGGGCCAAGGCTTCTTCGCGCCGGCGGGCGCCGAAGACGTCCAGCACGTTGTCCAGGAGGACCAGGTGCTCATGGTGTGAGAATCCGAACTTTCGTTCGAAGGTACTGCTGATGTAGAAGAGCCGCCAGCCGTAGAGGTTGCCCACGCCGGCCATGGCTGCAGTCATCACCTTGGTTCCACCCGTGGTATCCGCACCGACCTTCGACCCCGAAGGCAGGGCTCGCGTGTCGAAGATGTCGCGAATCGCCAGCGCGATATCGGAGACCGCGGTCTCGTGCACCCGAACGTGCAGGAAGACCGTCTCGGGAGACCCCGCCGCCAAAGCCGCTTCCACCTCCTGGCCATAAGGGGCCGAGGCACTGGTCTCCAGAAGGGCCACGCAGGCTGCGGGATTGGCCAGGGCGGCCAGGGTCGGCGCGTAGGGCTGGGTGCCGACAGGGACATAGAGCAGGTCCAGGGGCTCGACGCCGTCCCGGTCGCGGCGGAAGCGCTCGCAGGTCAGCGGAAACACCCGCTGCCGATAGAAGGTTGTGGCTTCCAGGCCCGGTTCCATGCCCAGCCACTCGGCGACGGCCGAGTCGTAGACCTGGTCAAGGTCACCCTCCCAGGTGGCGTGGGTGGGAAGGGGATCGGACATCATCAGAGCCTCCAATGTCTCGGTGGAACCCAGGTTTCGCGATGAAGGAGGTGAAGCCTTCAATCCGGTTGCGCGTATTGCAGGTCGGGGGTGACAGAATTTGTCAGTGAAACAGATCGGATTCAGTTGGAGGAATCCGCCGGCTACCTGACAAACCCTTGGCAGTCTTAGAAGTGGTCATCTGATACCTCCAGAGTCAGAAAGGGGGAAGCGGATGTCGCATCTGCTTTCGATCAGCCTGGGCCCGGTGCAGGACTTCATCGCCTCAGCTCGGCGGACCAGGGATTTCTGGTTTGGATCCTACTTGCTCAGCGAACTCTCCAAGGGAGCCGCGAGGGGCTTGGTGGACTCCGGTTGTTGCACCATCGAGAACCTGGTCTTCCCTGCCCCGGCAGACCGCGAGGAGTTGGCCAGGGATTCGAGGTTGAATGTGGCCAACAAGATCGTGGCCATCGTGTCGGACCCCCAGAAGGCGGCGCAGGCGGCCGGGGCGGAAGTCGACCACGTTCTGGATACCCTGTTCCACCAGGCCACCAAGGAATTCCGCGGTTGTCCCGGCTTCGACGAGGAGGCCGCCAGGCTGCAGATTCGTGACCTGGTCGAGTTCTACTGGGCCTCAATTCCGCAGACCGGGAACTGGGTCTCAGACCGGGCCAGGGTTGAGGCGCTGCTGGCTGCTCGCAAGAACCTCAGGGATTTCGGCCCCGTCCGGTGGGGCAGCAACCGACCCAAGGCCTCGCTGGATGGCCAGAGGGAGACGGTACTGGTCCTGGGCGAATTCCTGAATTCCTTGCCCAACGAGGCGGCCCGGCAGCGATTCGTGCGTCGCCATCGACTGCGGCAGGGAGAGACTCTGTGCGCCGTCTCGATGTTGAAGCGCTGCGGGGCCCGGGGGCACGAGGAGGCCCAGTTCCTCAGCACTGCGCACGTAGCAGCGCTTTCTTCGCTGCAGCACCTGGACTCGTCGGCTCGCCCGGCGTTGAAGAAGTTCCTGGACGTCTTGGCCGACCTGGGCCTGGATGACGAGCAGTTGAGCCGCATCCCAGAAGATTTCCACCATCCCTTCCTGGGCAACCTGGACGGTCAGTTCCTCTTCGAGGGTCGACTCGAAGCTCTTTTCGAGGACCGCCAGGCTGCCAACGAGGCCAGGCGCGCCCTGAAGGCCTTGCGTCGCGAGGTGGGGTTGCGACCGCCCAGCCCCTATTACGCCATCCTCAGAGCGGATGGCGATCGCATGGGTGTAGCCATCGACGCTATCGATTCGGCCGCCGGGCATAGAGAGTTCTCCAGGACATTGGCCGGTTTCGCGCATCAGGCCGGGGATATCGTGAGGCAGCACCAGGGAGCCCAGGTGTACGCCGGCGGTGACGATGTCCTGGCCCTGCTCCCGGTGACCCGGGTGTTGGACTGCGCCGTGGCTCTGAGTCGGGAGTTCGCCGCACGTCTGGGTTCTTTCGGCCGCGAGGGCCAGAGGCCCAGTTTGTCGGTCGGGGTGTCTGTGGTGCACCACAGCGATCCCCTGGGGGACGCCCTGGAACTGGCCCATCGCATGGAAAGGGAGGCCAAGAAGCAGAGGAACTCCCTGGCAGTGGGCGTGGACAAGCGCTCCGGCTCGGAGGTCTTCGCCGTGGGGCCCTGGGGCACCGTGGATGTTCGCCTGCCGCGCTGGGTGCAGCTTCTGGCCAGCGACGCGCTTCCCCACGGGGCGGCCTACGAACTCCGCCAACTGGTGGTTTCCCTGGGCGAGAGGCGGCAGCCTCCCAAAGGCCTGGTGGAGAGCGAAGCCCGCAGGGTTCTTATGCGCAAACGGCCGGAGAGGGGCCGGGAGAAGATTCAGGAGGAATTGGTTCAGGAGTTGTTGGCCAACCTGTCCTCGGATGGCTCGGAGGCCGACGCAATCTTGAGGCGTGCCCGGGAGATCCTGGTGGCGGGTGTCTTCCGCGAAGCCGCCGCGGTGTCTCCGCAGCGCGCACAGGAGGTGAAGCGGTGAAGACTCTGGTAATCGAACCCCGCGACTCGTTGCTGGTGCGGGACGCCCGGCCGTTCTCCCGCGATCCGGGTGCACGGGCCCGCAGCTTGGACTTCCCCTTCCCCTCGACCCTGGCCGGCGCCGTGCGGACCCGGCTGGGCTGCAATTCCGAGGGGGTCTTCCAACCCGAAAAACGGGTAGAGGTCTTGAAACTGGCGGTCCGGGGCCCGCTGCTGTGCCGCCTGGACGAGGCGGGCAAGCCGGGCGGATGGCTGCTGCCGGCGCCGGCCGATGCGGTCCTCTTCGAGGGCGTGGCAGGGGCCTTGCGCCGCGAGCGCCTGGCGCCGCTGGAGTTGCCGGAGGGGGCCCGGACCGACCTGGATCCCGAACTGCTTCCCCTGGGCCTGGGCGACCCCAACCCCGCCAAGCCTGCTGCCGGGCCGCCCCGGTTCTGGCACTGGCAGGGCGCCAGTGGCTACCAGGCATGGTTGCAGGCGCCCGCCTCCGGATCTGTCCAGCGCGCGGACCTGGGGCTGGCTGGCCTGACCCGCGAGGCTCGGGTCCACGTCTCGGTCTCGCGCGACACCGGCACGGCCGAGGAAGGCCGTCTCTTCTCCACCGAGGGCCTGCGCTTCTCGGTCCCCGCTGGCGAGGGCGAAGACGCCCTGGCCAGTGCCCGGCTTGGCGCCATGGGCCGGTTCGCCCTGGCCTTGGGCGTGGCTCATCCCAATCTGGAATCCCTGCAGGGCATCGCGCCTTTGGCCGGCGAGCGCCGCCTGTGCGCCTGGAGGCCCCAGTCGTTCCAGTGGCCCTCGGCCCCCGAGGCTTTGGAGAAGGCCCTGCTCAAGCACAGGGCGGCGCGCCTGTTGCTGCTGACTCCCGGCCTGTTTGAGAAGGGATGGTGTCCCGCCGCCGAGCGCCTGGGCCCGCCTGGCACGCGCTTGGTGGCGGCGGCCGTCCGCAGGCCGGAGGTGGTGTCCGGGTGGGACCTGGCTATCAGCAAGCCCAAGCCTTCCCGCCGGGCGGCCCCCGCGGGCAGCGTCTACTTCCTGCGCCTTCCGGCCCAGATGCCCGAGGCCGACCTGAAAGCGTGGCTGCGCCAGCACTGGCTGGGCAACCTGTGCGACCAGGAGCAGGACAACCTGGATGGTTTCGGGTTGCACCTGGTCGGGGCCTGGGATGGCCAGACCCTGCAGATGAGCGGGAGGGTCCGTTGATGCGAGGAGTAGAACCGAACTTCCCTCCGCCGGAGGTGCGCCCGGCCGATTCTGCGGAGCGCGTCACCCACGTCATGTCCTACCGGGTCATCACGCCCATCTTTGGGGGCGGCGTCAAGCCGCGCGAGGCTGATCCCATCAGCGTCGTGCGCGTCCCCGGGATCCTGGGGCACCTGCGCTTCTGGTGGCGGGTTTGCCGCGGGGCCGGCTTTGCCAGCGTGGCCGACCTGAAAAGGCGCGAGGACGAACTGTGGGGCAGCACCAGCAACCGCTCGCAGATCGTGCTGGCGGTGCGGGTGACGAATAAGGGGACGGCCAGGCCGACGCACTCGATTCCTGACCGGGGCACTTTCGCCAGACCCAACGAAGGGGTGGCTCCCGGCTACGTCTCCTTCCCCTTGCAGCCGAAGATGGAACAGGGCAATTGGCAAGGGCCTTGGAAGGTGCAGACCGATGTGACCTTCGACCTGGAGGTCGCCTGCCCGGCTGCGGACTGGCCGGACCTGGAGGCCGCTCTGTGGGCCTGGGAACACTTCGGCGGCGTCGGCGCCCGCACTCGTCGGGGCTTCGGTGCGCTGGCCTGTGTGGTCCGGGATGGCATCAATGTGCCCCCGGTGCCTGCCGCGACGCTGTTGGCGCAATTGAAGCAGGGAATCCAGAAGCACGTCCGGGCCGGCGGCAAGGGGACACCTAAGGGGCTGTCGTGGTTGACGGCCACCGCAGTCGTGGTTACTACCAAGCAAGCCTGTGATGGTATGGAGGCCTGGAAGAGACTGGTCAATGGGTATCGCGATTTTCGGCAGGCCAGGCCAGGGTTGGGGACCAATCATCCCGGGCGCAGTTACTGGCCCGAGCCGGACATGCTGCGCCGCGAGGACAGGACGAATTCTCCCGGACATGAGCCGGTGCATCCGGTGCATCGCTATCCGCGCGCCGACCTGGGTCTTCCCATCGTCTTCCATTTCAAAGACCAGAAGGAGAGGGATCCCAAGGACGTCATCCTGCAGGGGCGCAACCACGACCGCCGGGCCAGCCCGCTGATCCTGCGTCCCCATCTGTGCGCGGAGGGGGCCGTCGGCCTGGGCGCCCTGTTGGTTCCCTTCGGTGCACCTCCCGGTGGATACGCCCTGAACCGGATTCCAGGTGCGCAGGTGAACTCGCGGATCAGCGATGTGCCTGAACCGGGCCGCCGGACCATCAAGCCTCTAGTCAAGGCCAACAATCAGATTCACTCCGAAGTCGTACTGGCCGTTCTTGACATGATCCAGGGCCTTTAGGCCTCAAGTCGCGATTTCGAAAGGGGTATCCCGTTGAACAGTTCCCGTTTGTTGCTGATGCAGTGCCTCTCTCCCCTCCACGCCGGCACCGGTCAGGGCGTCGGCCTGGTCGACCTGCCGATCGCCCGCGAGAAGTCCACCAACATTCCCTGCCTGCCCGGCTCCTCGCTGAAGGGCGCCCTGCGCGCCGAGTGCGAGGACCCGGGCCAGCAGAAGAAGGTCTTCGGCCCCGAGCCCGACCACGCGGACGATCACGCCGGGGCCGCGCAGTTCTCGGACATGACGCTGCTGTTCCTGCCTGTCCGCAGCTTGCGCGGCACCTTTGCCTGGGTGACCTCGGCCTACGTGCTGCGGCGCCTGGCCCGGGACCTGGCGGACTTGGGGGCCAAGGACCTGCCCTGCAGCATCCCCAGTGTGGCCCAGGAGGGTGCCAGCCTGGTCCCCACCGAGGCCACCAAACTGACCGCCAAGGACGCGACCCTGGTATTGGAAGACCTGGACCTGACGCGGACGGTGTCCGCGGACTTCGCCGCCTGGATTCAATGGATCGCCCAGCGCCTGTTCCCCGAGGGGACGCCCCACGCCAAGGAGTGGCGCGAGGCATTGCTGGGCCAGGCGGCCCTTCTGCATGACGACACCTTCAGCTACCTGCTGGAGACGGGGACCGACGTGACGGCGCGCATCCGCCTGGACCGCGACACCCGGACCGTGGCCCGGGGCGCGCTGTGGTACGAAGAGTCGCTGCCGGTCGAGTCCATCCTGTGGGGTTTGGCCAAGGCCTACCCCGTGCGCGAGGGTCGGAATGGCGAGATAGTCAAGGCTGACCTTGTCTTCCAGACCCTGGGCGGTCTGTGCGCGCGTCCCCTGCAATTGGGCGGCAACGCCACGGTGGGGCGGGGCATGGCTCGCCTGCGCCTGGTGGAGGTGTGAGATGACCCAGACCAGCGAACAGCGTCGCGCGGACTGCGCCTTCGAGTTGGTCCAAGCTGTCAGAAGCGAGCGGTGGAAGGACGACTACGGCCGTTTCGCCCACAAGCTGCCCATCCTGATTCGCACCTGCGGCCCGGTGGCGGCCCTGGAGTTCCTGCGGACCCGTGACAAGGACGAGGGCGCACACGCATTGCTGACCCACCTGGCCCGGCAGTTGCGCAAGGCCAACCTGCTGGCCCCCGACAAGGATAGCATCGGCGGGCTACTGGAGCGGGTCCGCAAGGCCCCGCTGGCGGACTACATCCGCCTGACCAGGGAGCTCCTGGCCACCCTCAACTGGCACAAGCGCCTGTCGGTCTCCCTGTTGGGAGTGAAGGCGGGCGATGAGGGGGACCGGTCATGAGCGATGCCCTGCGGGCCTCCCTGGCGCCCTTTGTCGCGAGCGTGCAACCCCAGCACGCTGGCCTCTGGCTGGATCGTTTCTGCCCCGATTTGGCCGAGCCTGAGAAGGTCAAGCCGGGCCACTTCGACCAAGCCTGCTCGGCGCCAGAGCCGCCCCTGTACAGGCTCCATTACGAGGTGTGGAAGCAGGCTTTGGTGGACCTGGGCGCGCGCTTGGCCGAAGGGCTGGTCGGTTCACAGGCTACAGGCAATGAGGCTCCCGGACGCTTGGTGGTGGGCCTGGGAGGCGAGAGCGTCCTGGAGACCTCCGTGACCCTCCATCGCACCTACGGAGTCCCCTTCATCCCGGGAAGCGCCCTGAAGGGCTTGGCCGCCAGTTATGCCCATCGCCGTCTGGAGGACGTTCTGTGGCGCGAAGGGGGCATGGCCCACCAGGCCGCCTTCGGAACCACCGAGCAGGCTGGTTGCGTGGTTTTTTACGACGCTCTCTACATTCCGGGAACGGGCGTGGACAGGCGTCCCCTGCACCAGGACGTCATGACGGTCCACCATCCCCAGTACTACCGGGGTGAGGATTCTGCACCTGCCGATTGGGACAGCCCTATTCCTGTGCATTTCCTTACCAGCACTGGCAAGTACCTGCTGGCCGTCAGTGGACCTGATCTTTGGAGCCAGAAGGCTCTGGAGATCCTGGGTCTGGCCCTGGCCGAGGAGGGCGTTGGCGGCAAGACCAGCCGTGGCTATGGCCGGATGGCTTTGAAGGTGCTGCAGTGGGTCCCGCCTTCCGAGACGGTTCAGGCCGGCGCGGCTTCGCAGCCTGGAGGGCAGGAGTTCCGCTCGGTCGAGCGCGTCCGTGGCGCGAAGCCCGGGGACTTCAAGAGCGGGATTCAGAACTTCGTGGGGCAGTGGCAGAAGCTGCCCCACGGCCCAGAAAAGAAGGCCCTGGCGCGGGCCATCTTGGAGTGCGTTGCTCGGCACAACTGGAAGGATGCCCGCTCCAAACCCTGGTATTCCGAGATTTCCAGTTTCCTGAAAGAATAGGCGCCTCCGCCCCTTCGCAGATGCTTAGCCCTCTGTCAACGGGTGGCGATCAGGGCTTGCTCTCTCGTCTCCGCGGCAAGAGAGAAAGCCCTGATTCCTCCCTCTTGCCCATCCCCCGTCCCCTGGTGCAGCCCGCTCCCCCCCCGCCAGGCCCCCCCCTCGAGCGAGCGGGGCACCACCCTATCTCCCCATCGTCCGGGTGATCTTGTGGATGGCCTTCCAGCGCTTGCGTTCGGCGCCGCGCGCGCCCAGTTCGTCGCGCAGGGCGTTGTAGCGCAGCTCGGAGGCCAGTTTCTGGTAGCCGTCGTAGCGGCCTTCGTCCAGGTCGCCTTCGGCCATGGCCTCGCGCACGGCGCATCCGGGCTCGACGGTGTGGGTGCAGTCCCGGAAGCGGCAGCGGCCCGAGAGGTCTCCGATCTCCTCGAAGGTCGAGTCCAGGGTCTCGCCCGACCACAGGCCGAACTCCCGCAGCCCCGGGGTGTCCAGCAGGAAGGCCCCGGTGGGCAGTTCGATCAGTTCGCGCCGGGTGGTGGTGTGGCGGCCCCGGTGGTCGGTCGAGCGCACGGCGCCGGTCTCGGCCACCTCCTCGCCGCGCAGGCGGTTCAGCAGGGTGGACTTGCCCACGCCCGAGGGGCCCACCGCGGCCACGGTCTGTCCGGCGCCAAGCCAGGGTATCAGGGCCTCCAGGCCTTGCCCGGTCAGGGCGCTGGTCGCCACCACGGGTGTTCCCAATGAACCCGTCAGGGACGCCACCCGGGTCAGGTCCGTTCCCAGGTCGGCCTTGTTCAGGACGACCACGGGCTCGACGCCCCCCTCGCGCAGGGCCAGGATGAAGCGCTCCAGCACGCGGGGTCGCAGCGCGCGGTCCAGGCCGATCACGACCAGGCCGGTGTCGATGTTGGCGGCCAGGACCTGGGCGCGAGAGGGCCCGCCCACGGCCCGGCGTCGGAGACAGGTGCGCCGGGGCAGGACGCCCTCCACGCGCAGACCCTCCACCCGCAGGCGGACCCAGTCCCCTGCGACGGGGAACTCGGCCGACGGATCGTTGCGCAGGGCCCCCGACAAGGTGGCCACGACGGGGCCTTCGGGGGTCAACAGATGGATGAGTTCACGGCTTTCGCTGGCAACGCGGGCCAGCACTTGACCTTCGGTGAGATTCAACGCAGTTTCCCTTTCGATTCCAATGCAGCAGCAAGAAGGCTGGGAATCGCTGGGGAGACGGATGGGGGGCGACTGAGGGCGGCTAGTTGCGGCCGTTGGCCCCGAGGACATCCGAAAGGCCCGGGATTCCCAGGTTCGCAGGGGCGATGTGGACGACAGTCATCAGTCATCCTCCTTCCGGTGGGTCCGCGCGGGTGACCCGCGGGTTGGCCCCAAGTTAGCAGAGCGTGTGCGTGGCGTCAATGCGTGAGGAGCGCCCGGGTGCTGATCCTCAGCGTCAGCCCTGGAGGCCGGCCCCGGCCGCTCTCCCTCGCCGTCCTCGCGTCGTCCGCTCTACCAGGCCGTCCCGGGCTGCTCTCCCTCGCCGTCCTCGCGTCGTCCGGTCTGCCAGGCCGGCCCCGGCCGCTCTCCCTCGCCGTCCACGTTCTGTCCGGTTTGCCAGACCGGCCCCGGCCGCTCGCCTTCCGCGCCCACGCGTTGTCCACACGGCCCCGCCCCCGCGACTCAAGTTTCCGCCATGATTTGGTGGCATTTCCACAAATTCACGGAGGAAACTTGCCCTCACCAGGTTTGCAGACCAAAGACTGTCCCCGGATGCGGCACCGTCCGCAGCCCTCGCGCGTGGCCGTCTGCAGGGCCCCGGGCGTTCTCCATCCTCTTTCGCAGGAACTTCCTGCGAACCATGCCGGATCCCGGGGCCCGCTTCCATCTTTCCCTGCCCACACCGGCTCAAGTCAGCTTCTGTGCCTGCCGTGCCTCGCCACCCCACAGCCCGCCCCCATCTTTTTGCGCTCGGACTGGTTCAAGTCAGCTTCTTTTCAGAACGGGCTGGTAGATTCGGCCCAGGACAAGCAGAACGCCTCGTGCGGAGGCGGAAGGGGGGACCCAAAGTGTTTCAGGAATCGCTCAAGGTTTGTCGCGGTTGGAACGGCCGCACCGGTGAGCAGCGCTCCAGCTCGGCCGTCAACGCCGACCTGTGCAGCCGGATGGTGATGGATGCCAGCCTGAGCCGGGTCGCCCTGTGCGAAGAGCCCCCCAGCCTGGCCGAGCTCCTCAAGCCCGACGCCCTCTCCAGCGCGCTCTTCTGACCCCTGCCGGGGGCCCTCAAAGGGGCGGGCAAGTGGTGCGTCGGGACCACCCCCTGTCCCGTCTCGGGAGGAATCCCCTCTTCGCAGCGCCAAACCCTGCGGTAGGGAAGGGGGCGCTTCCGGCAGACCCCTTCTGCTGGAGTCGACAGGGAAACGGGGCGGGTGCGATGCGCGTCGGGGTGCGTTTGCTCTCTCGTGGCGAGGGAGCTCTGAAGGGCCTGGGGCTTTCCTGCTGGAGTGGAGGTCATCTGAACCTCCCATTGCGGCCGCCTCGAAGAGGCCATCGGCTCGGGTCGGTCCTGCTCCTGCTCACGGGTCTGTGCCTTGTCCTCCTGGCGTTGAGCGCGCCTCCCTCAAAGGCTCAGTCTTCGGGCCATTGGGAGCTGGTCAAGACCGAGAGCACCGGCCAGAACATCCCGACGCCCGCGGCGCGCTACAAGAATCGGGAGTTCTACGAGGCAAAGTCCGCCAACGGCCGGGTGGAGGGGCACTTCACCGCCTATTTCGACGACAGCCGCGACACGCTGACCACCGATCTTGCCGGGCACATCACCTGGTCCCCGCCGCCAAGCCGGCCCGCCCCTGGGGACTCCTGGGATGGCGCCTACGCCGGGGCGGTCACCAAGGACTACTCCATGCACCGCGCCTCGGGGCTGAACCCGACCTGGACCCTGTCGGTGGACACCGGCCATCGTTTCGTCGACACTCCCTCCGGGGTCGGCATCGGTTACTGGAACCAGCCGGTCGGCTTCTTCAAGACCAGCGACCCCCGGGCCACCGTGCCCGCCAAGACCTCGGTGTTCATCTTCCCGGACCCGAAGGACGCCTCGTCGCCCAACGCCTGGCTGGTCGTTCAGGTGAACGTGCAGTTGTCCATGGGAGGCAGCGACAACTACAACTACTACTACAAGTGGGTCCAGGAGGGGCCCCGCGAGGTCAAGGGGCATCTGCGCTGCGTGGCCAGGAACAGCCACAACGGGGCCGTCGAGGGGCTGGTCTGCAAGTTCCGGAACCTGGAGGACGACAAGACCTTCGAGCTGATCACGGGCAAGAGCGGCGAGGTCAAGTCGGGGGTCCAGGCCGTGACCCGCTCGGGGAAGCTCCGAGTGCGCCTGGAGAGCGTCGAGATCCGCTCCAAGACCCGCTACGCCATTCCTTTGGAGGGCACGGCGCCCTCCTTCGTCAGGTCGGGTCAGGTGCTCTCGAGGGCGCTCAAGCGCGATTTCGTGATGAGCGAGCAGAACAACTTCATGGTGGAGGTTCCGGTCCAGGTCCCTCTGGTGAAGGTCTCCCTCCTTCCGCTTCAATGGGACTCGGCTGCGAAGAGTTGGAAACGTGTCCCCTGCAACATCCTGATCAAGGGGGGAGATGGAGTCCGGCTGCTTCAGTGTCGGGCCGATGACTTCAAGGGCAGCGGCGACACGCTGTCCCTGGATCTCCATCTGCCCACCGCGGAGTTCTTCAAGAACCCCCAGATCAGCTTCTTCGGCTACGAGCCCAAGAAGCGGCTGACGGATGTCCAGCCCTTCAGGGTGCCCACCGCCAAGGCGGCCTCGGCTCTGTCCGTGGTCACCCTGCAACTCTGCGACACGGCGGCCCGGATCGCTCGCCTGAAGTTCCAGGTCTTCCGGTACTTCCTGCCCCTGGTCGGCGAGGAGCGGGCACGCCGCATTGCCGAGGTCCAGGTCAGCTTCGATCCGCGCGCGGGCAGCATCTCGTACCTGGACGGGGTCATCCGGATCCCCGGAGGCATCGACCTGACCAGTGACGAGTTCAGCGAGACCTTCATGCACGAGTGGACCCACCACCTGATGAGCATCCTGGGCCCGGACCCCGAGGTCGAGGACTTGCTGGGAGGTGCCCACGACGTCTGGACCCGGTCCGGGAATCCCGAACTGGCCTGGGATGAGGGGCGGGCCCACTTCGTCTCGGTGGTGCTCTCGCAGGGGCTGAAGTTGCCTCGAAACCCGAAATCCTTCACCCGGGCTGGTGCCATGAAACACCTCAAATCCGGTGGGGATGCCGGGGATCGCATCGAGGGTGTGACGACGGTCGCCCTGCTGGACCTCTACACTTCGTCCGGTTTCAAGAAGACCACCGACGTGATGAGGAACTTCCTGGCCGTCAACGACCATGCGATCGCCACCCTGGGACACCCTCCGCGGACCTCGGCGGAGTTTTTTCAGGCCCACAAGGCCTGGCTCCAGAGCCAGCGGGCCGCCGGCAGGCTGGATTCAGGCACGGCCTCGAGGTTGCTCAAGACCGCGGACGAGGTCCGCAGGAAGTATCAGGTCGGCCCATGAGCAGGTCCCCGCTCGGAACCCTCTTTCGCTCTACCTTCCTGGTCGCCCTGGCTGCGCTGCTGCTGTGCACGGGCTGTTTCTGGGGAGGGTCCTCCCCGTTCGGCCGGGATCGCCAACAGGAGGCCACGACAACCCAGGACAAGCCGGATTCCGATTCCTTCGCCATTTCGGGTGCGGATTCGGACGCCCTGACCGACGAGGCCCTGAACCCGCGCCTGCCTGGAAAGGAGGTGGGGGAGGACTCGGGCTCGCTCTACTACCTGGCGGACCCTGGAGACGACTCCTTCGCCCTGGCCGGCTTCGAGACGGAGAGTGCGGTTCGCGCCTCTGATGAAGGCTCCCGGCCCCCTTCGGCGCCCCCGACTGTCGCCCCCCCAACCCGAAAGCCTCCTCCCACCTGGACCCCTGAGGCCCCGGGGCCCGAAACCTCTGGGTTTGAGGTTCCTGGACCCGAGTCACCTCCCGATCACCTGGCGGAGGCCCGCCAGCGCAAGGAGAAGGCCTTCGAGCACTACACCCGCCTGGTCACCACCGGAGGCGAGGGCGATGTCCAAGAGGCCCTGCGCGAATACCGCCAGGCGGCAGCGCGGCTCAAGGAGCTGGAGGGGCGCTAGCAGCACGGGAAGTGGCGCCGTTATGGGTGCGTGTGCATCGGAGTGGGGGATCCGTCGATCCCGGCCCGTGGATTGGCGGACCTGGCTTGAGGCAGAGCGTTCGGGGGGCTACCCGCCTTCCAGGCGCCGGGTCAGCGTCAGGCGGTTCCGGCCCTCCCGCTGCTCGTATTGGACCGAGTCCATCAGCTCTCGCACCAGCAATAGCCCCAGGCCTCCGATGGGTCTGTCGGCCAGCTCGGCGGTGACATCCGGAGCCTCCACCTCCAGCGGGTCGAAGTTCGGAGTGTCGTCCTCCACCACCAGTCTCAGCACCTGGCCTTCGAGGACGGCCTGCACGTCGAGGGTGGGCGCTTTGCCCTCTCCACTCCCGTAGGTGACCAGGTTCGTCAGGACCTCCTCCAAGGCGACGTGCACATCGTGCAGCACGCTGTCCGGGACCCCGTGGAGGGCGGCGAACTCCCCCAGCTCGCGGTGGACTCGCGGCAGCTCCTCCAGGACCCCCCGCAGATTCAGGACCAGCCTGGGACTGGGCCCCTCGGTTGCCCTTCCCAGGTAGCGCAGCGCCAGCAGGGTCATGTCGTCGGACTGGCCCGCTCCCTGCGAGAAGCGCTCCACTTCCTCCACCACCTGCTCCACCGCGGAGGAGGCGGGCGTCAGACCGGTCTGCTCCAGGACTGCTTCCAGCCGTTCCTCCGAGAAGAGCCGACCTTCCATGTCCATGGCCTCGGTCACCCCATCGCTGTAGATCATGAGTCCCTCGCCCGGAGCGAGGGCCATCTCGAAGGTCTGATAGGTCTCGTCGGCGCAGACCCCCAGAGCCATGCCGCTCTGCTCGGCGACCGGAGTCACCTTTCCGGCCCGGACCAGGTACGGGGGGTTGTGGCCGGCGTTGGCGTAGCGGATTCGGCCCGTCCTGGTATTGAGGATGCCGTAGAAGAGGGTCACGAACATCAGCCGCTCGTTCCGGGCGGTCAGCAGTCGATTGACCCGCGTCAGGCAGTCGCCGGGAGCCTCGTCGCTCGAGGCCAGGGACCTGCCCAGGGCCTGGGTGAGGGAGGCGAAGAGGGCTGCCGCCATTCCCTTGTCCGAGACGTCGGCCAGGACGAAGCCGAAGTGCTCCTGGCCCAGGGCGAAGAAGTCGTAGAAGTCCCCGCCCACCTCGCGGGCAGGGGTGCACCGGGCGGCCAGGTCGATTCGGAGCTCGTCACGGAACGAGGGGACGATCCGAGGAAGGATCGAGTGCTGGAGGTCCCGAGCGATCGTGAGTTCGGTCTCCATCCTCTCCTTGGCGGCGGTGGTCCGGGTCAGCTCCTCGATGTGCCGCCGGAGGTCCTGCAGCATCTGGCTGAAGGCCTCCTCCAACTGACCGACTTCGTCCTCTGAGCTCGGAGGAGGCAACTCACGGTTGAGATCCCCTGCGGCCACCTGGCGGACGGCCGAGGCCAGCGCGGTGATGGGGCGCACGATCGAGCGCGAGATGTGGACCACCACCAGCGCCAGCATCAGCAGTCCCGCCAGCGTCAGGAGGCTCAGTTTCCAGGTCAGCCTCCAGGCCGGAGCCATCACCTCGTGCGCGGGGTAGACCAGTGCCAGGGAGATGGGCGTCCCGGGGACCCGGTCGACCAGCATCCAGGCAGGCCTCCGGTGGACGGGGTCCTGGATCAATGCTACACCTGCCCGGGTGGTCGCGATCGGTGTTGCCCGGTCCCAGGTCTCCGAGCTCACCAGCCCCGATTCCGGACCGACCGCGAGGCTTCCGTCCGGGCCGATCATAACGGCGTAGCCGGTCTTGCCGACCTTCAATAATTTCAGGTCGCGGGCCAGGTGCGCCACACCCAGATCCAGGGAGAGGGCTCCGACGACCTCTCCCTTCCGATGGAACGGCACCATGCAGGTGAAGACCCGAAAGCCTTCGGCCTCGTGGATGGGCCCCCATCGGGGCCTGAAGTCGCCTCCATCCCAAGCGGTCACCTCGTTCTCGGCCAGGGGTCTCACGGAGTTTCCGGAGCGACGGAAGCCGATCGCGACCCTGCGCCGCCCGGGCCCTGGGGCGACGTCGAGGTGGACGGCCTCGATCTCTTGAAAGTGCAGCAGGACGGCTTGAAGGACGCTGCCAGCCTGGGGCAGGGAGGGGTCGGGCATGATCTCCAGGCCTCGGGCCACCGCGCCGGCGAGGTGGGCAAACCTCAAGAACTCGCGACCCATGCCGTCGGTGTAACTGTCGGCCAGGGCCTGGGATTCCTCTCTCAGGTCCGTGAGGATCTCGCTCTGGGCCTCGAGGAGGACCAGGACCATCATGCCCAGGAAGCACAGCACCGTGCTGCCCAGGACCAGGATGACCATCCTGGAGAGCAGGCTCTTCCGGACCGCAGGATTTGCTGGCATGCCCACCCCTCCGCCTGCCCTCCCCGAAAATCACTCGAGCCTCGGGCAGGCAGCGGGAACTTCCTTCCGACCCGTTGAAGAACCTGTCCATTCTGACGGGAAGTCTCAATGGGGGGGCACCGTGATGAGCGTTTTGACGGACGTCTCGCTGAGCGTCGACGAGATCCTGGACAAAGCCACCCAGGCGGCCGCCGTTTTCAGCCAGTTGGACCAGGCCCACACCGATCGGATCGTGCGGGCCGTCGTCCGGGCCGGTCTCGAGCACCGGGTGCGCCTGGCCAGGATGGCCCAGGAAGAGACCGGAATCGGCAGGTGGCAGGACAAGGTCGTCAAGAACTTCCTGGCCACCCAGATGGTCTACGACAGCATCGCAGATCTGAAAACGGTGGGCGTCATCTCCGAGGACCACCTGACCGGGATCACCGAGATCGCCCAGCCCATGGGCCCCATCCTCGCCATCATCCCGGTGACCAACCCGACCTCGACCGTGCTCTTCAAGGTGATCATCGCCCTGAAGAGCCGCAATCCGCTGATCATCAGCCCCAACCGTCAGGCCTCGAACAGCTCCTGCGAGGCGGCGCGGATCTGCTACGAGGCGGCCCTGAGCGAGGATGCTCCGGAGGACTGCATCCAGTGGCTGACCGAGTCCTCCCGCGAGAGGACCCAGGCCCTGATGAGCCACCGCAGCCTGGCCCTGGTCCTGGCCACCGGAGGGCAAGGCCTCGTCCGGCAGGCCTACAGTTCGGGCACGCCCGCCCTGGGGGTGGGGGCCGGGAACGTTCCGGTCTTCGTGGAGGCCAGTGCCGACGTCCCCTTCGCCGTCGACCAGATCCTGGAATCCAAGACCTTCGATCACGGAACCGTCTGCGCCAGCGAGCAGTACCTCATCCTGGAATCGTCCATTGCCCAGGAGGCGCTGGACTGCTTCCGCCAGCGCGGAGCCTACCTGGTCCGGGATGAGGAGCTTCCGAAGCTGGAGGAGGCGGTCTTCGATCGCACCCGAGGGCTGATGAGGGCCGAGATCGTCGGGCGCTCTCCCCAGGTCATCGCCCGCCGGGCGGGCTTCGAGGTGCCTCCCGAGACCTCCATTCTCCTGGCGCCGCTGGCCGGAGTCGGCGAAGCCTGGCCTCTCTCGTCGGAAATCCTGGCCCCGGTCCTGGCCTTCAAAATCGCCTCGGGGTTCCAGGAGGCCGTCAATCTCTGCATCGAGATCAACTTCTACGGCGGGATCGGCCACACGGTCAGCATCTTCTCCAACGACGAGGCGCGGATCCGCGACTTCTCGCTGGCGATGAACGCCGGTCGCATCCTGGTCAACACCCCGTCCTCCCAGGGCGGGGTCGGCGGGATCTTCAATACCCTGGAGCCCTCCCTGACGCTGGGATGCGGCACCTCCGGGAAGAACATCACGACCGACAACGTCTCTGCCCGCCACCTGCTCAACATCCAACGCGTCACCCGCCGGCGCGACAACCTGAAACTGCAGCGGATGGGCACCGCCATCCTGATGGACGAAAGCGTGGGCGCCGCGCAGATCGAGCGGGAATACCGCCGCAACTCCTGAGCCGGGCAGGCTTCGGAATCGCATAGAGGAGGGGCCATGGTTGTCTTTTCACTGGATGGGGATCGGCTGATCTGTGCCTTCTCGGGGCAGATGGACACCGTGACGACCGCCAACCTGACTTCTGAGGTCACGGCTCGGGCTGCCGAGGCTCCGGGGCCCGTGGTCTTCGATCTGGCCGAGGTGGAGTACGTGTCCTCGGCCTTCCTGCGGCTCTGCCTGCAGGTGGGCAGGCAGAAGGGCGCCGGACAACTCTCGCTGGTCCACGTCAGGCCTCAGGTCCTGAAGGTGCTCAAGATCGCCGGTTTCGACAAGATCCTCTCGGTGGGACCTTCCTGACCAGGCCCCGACGCCGGGGGCTCCCTGCCGCTCTCTCGGTCCAGGTCGCGTGATCCAGCATGTTTTCCAGGAAGTCCCTGGAAAGGATTGCGGATTCAGCCGACGAGGACGGGTGTGCCGGCCTGGGCCAGATACAGGGAAGTCAGCGCTGCGCCGATGGCCTGGGACAGGTCTCCCAAAGCCGCGGGGACCAGGGTGAGGCGCTCGCGCTGCGCCGGCCACAGGTAGGGGTCGGCCGCCTCGCGCAGGAGGCGCAGGTAGCGCTCGCGGAAGGCCGGGCTGGTCGCCTCGGGATCCATCAGCCCGCCGCCGATCACGACAAACTCCGGGTCCAGGGCCATGGCGAGATTCGCCACGTGCAGCCCCAAGGCGCGGGCCTGGAAATCGAAGATCTCCTGGGCCAGGGGATCACCCTTCTGGGCCAGCCCGCGCAGGGCGAAGGCCTTCTCGCGGGGAGGGGCGGACGAGCGCGCCAGCTCGTGGTCCGGGTGCTGCGGCAGGCGCCGCTCGATCAGGTAGGGGAGGCCGGCCAGCGCGGTATACATCTCGACGCAGCCCCAGGTGCGTCCGCAGCCGCAAGGATAGGCGGGCTCGTCCAGCAGATGCAGGGGGGCCGGCATGTGGGCCGCCTCCATGCCGTTGAGGGTGTCGCCGTCCAGCGGCAGTCCGTGGCGATCGACGAAGGCGCAGCCCAGCCCCGAGCCTGGGGCCAGCATCAGGACCGTCGCCTGTCGCGAGCCGCGCGCGTGCTGGGCTTCAGCCACCCCGCCCATGTTGCCGTCGTTGCCCACCACCAGCGGGACGGGCCGGCCGGCCCTGGCGGCCAGCGCCTGACTATAGGCTTCGTGGACGTTCCAGTCGACGAAGGACTCCGGCAGGTTCGGCGAGCGGCCCAGGACGCCATAGCGCGGATACGGCCCCGGGATGGCCAGCCCCACGCCCTGCACCTGGTCCCACTCCAGGCCGTGCTCGGCCAGGTAGTCACTGGCAGAGGCCACCCAGGCCTGGACCACTGCGTCGGGTCCGCCCTCCGAGCCGGTGGGTCGCTGCAGGAGCCGGGTGGAGACGGTCGTGCCGTCCTGCCACACCGCACCCACCTTCGAAGTGGTGGCCCCTCCGTCCGTGCCCAGGAATACCCGTCGTGCCACTCCAGCCACGTGTGTCGCCCTCCTCGTCGTCGGCCTGTCTTCGGGTCCATGCCACCCGCCTTGGCCCCGCTCATTCCGTGCCTGCGGGACGGGATCCTGCGGGTGAGGGAGGGGGAGTGGTTGGCAGGAGATCTCCCGTTCATCCAATCGCAACAAGCCGGACCCATCCCGGCAATCGGACGGACATATTGCGGTGGAGGACCGGGGCGCATCCTGAAGGCGGGAGGTGATCGCCCTGAGCCGAATCCGCCACGACCTGGACCTCGCCTGGAAGGAGGCGCTGACCTCGTTCCTGCCCCATTTCCTGCAGCTTGCTGCGGACCACGTCGACGATCTGCATGTCATCGACGGTCGGCCCCCGGTGGGTGAAGACCATGGCCAGCGAAGCGGCTCCGCAGCCCGAGTCGTCGACCTGGGCCATCTGGGGCACCGAGGGAACCTGGAACCGCTCTGGACGGGGGTTTCCCGTAACCGGCCAGGCCGCAAGGGCCAACCCCAGGCAGGCCAGCAGCGCCATTGCCGTCGAGGACGGCAACGTCATGACCAGACTCCTTTCTCAAAGCGCTTCGCCCCCGGCGCGGGGTTCGCCTTGCAGGCCGTGCGAGTCCTCGCCCGCGCTTCCGGCCGATGATGGAAGCCATTCCCAGGGCGGTTCCAGGCTCACAGAGTAGAGCGGAAAGCAAAGGACGGTATCCAGGACCAGGCAGGCCGTCCCCCTGCGGGCCCCGGGCGCCCCGCCTACCGTGGTGCCCGGCCGGATGGAGTCGGTAACGGAGGTGACCACCACCCGGCAGCGGGACGTTCGGGGTGCGGCTCGGGACCGGCCTCGTGGCTCCCCTGGCCAAAGGTCCGGCCGAAGCGCAGGGACGACCGCTCGCAGAGAGAAAATTCCTCCCCCACACTGTTGCCATGCAGGCCCGGGCTGCAGGCCAGAACCAGGAGCAGGACTCAAGACATGGACAAGATCAGCTCGACAACCCCCGGTGTCATGCCTCAGCCCCTTGCCGCCCAGGGCCAGGCGGCTCAGGCGCAAGCCCCGGCCGCAGGGCCCGCAGATGGCTTCACGGCCGGCTCGGACGCGCCGTCCGGCAGTCTGGATTCCCGCAGCGCTGCCCGTCTGGTCTTCGGCGGTCCCGAGGAGGGCGACCGGGTCCGCGAGATCCGCTCCAAGAACGCCGATGCCGCCAAGGAAGTCTCCTTCCTCTGGGGCTACGAGACCGACCACGCCATCCACGGCAGGCCCCTGGCGGCTGGCGGCGACATCTGCTTCGCCAACAGCGACGGCAGGGTCTACGCGGTCGACGCCACCAACGGCAAACTCAAGTGGGACACCCATTTCCGCACCACGGCGGTGCAGAACGACGTCCCCTCGCTGGCGCGCGATCCGAAGAGCGGCACCATCTACGGTGCGGCCTACGTGGGTACCCTGAACGCCTTGGATCCTCTCTCTGGGAACGTGCGCTGGTCGACCAACGTCGGGGGGCCGCTCTTCCACGCGCCCGCCCTGGGCACCGCCGATGGGACCGTGGTGTGCGGCACCCGCTACGGTCGGCTTCTGGGTCTGTCCCCGGCAGACGGGAGCGTGAAGTGGGATCTGAAGCTCGGCGATGAGATCAGCTCGCAGCCCGTCGCGGACGCCAAGAGCGGCAACGTCTACGCGACCGTCTCCGGTACGAGCCGTGAAGGGAGCTTCTGCGCCATCGACTCGGCGACGGGCGCCCAGAGGTGGGTCTTCCCTCGGGGCGGGCAGGCCGCGTGCGCGCCAGCCGTCGACCCCAGGGACCAGACCGTCTACTGCGGGATGTTCAACGGCAGCGTGTACGCCTTGGACCCGGCCACCGGCCAGTCGCGCTGGGAGTTCCCCACCGGGCGGAGCATCCTCCAGTCGCCGGTGCTGGACGAGGCCCGGGATGTCCTCTACTCCGCCAGCAGCGACGGAAAGCTGTATGCCCTGGACCCCTCGACCGGGCAGATGAAGTGGGCTCGCGAGATGGGCGACGGCTGGTCCAGCGGCAGGGCCGGTCATCCCCCCATCGTCGACCCGAAGGATGGGACCGTCTACTGCGGTTGCGAAGACGGGAGCGTCTTCGCCGTCGAGCCGACGGGCGGGAACGTCAAGTGGTGCAGCCAGGCCGGAGGGCGGGTGTCCGCCCTGCAGCTCGACGCAGAGAATGGGACCCTGTACTTCGGCTCTGCCGACGGGTCGTTCCGGGCCGTGGACTGCGCGTCCGGCCAGGACCTGTGGAAGATCACGACCGGGAATGGGATCCTGGGCGAGCCGTACGTCGACCCGGCCGACGGTGCCGTCTACTTCGGCGGCGTCGACGGCATCATGTATGCACTGGCCAAGCCCGAGGTCTGCGTGCAGCGGATCCTCGCCGACAAGGAAGGCCGCCGGCCGCCCCAGGAGCCGGTCAAGACGGAAATCGTCGTGGAGGACGACTTCGTCAGGATCGGCGGCTTGAGGCTGCCGCGGCGCGGCCAGGCCTAGGAACCCAGACGGAAACCCCTCGGTCGCCTCGCCCGGGCGGGGCGATGGTTGAACGGTTCGGCCCCAGGCGCATGATGGTCCAGCCGAGGACCTGGGGCCTCGCCCGGGACGCTAGCCGATCGTCTCGGGACGAATGGACCATCCGGTGTAGTAGGATCATCCCTGTCGCCCGACCCGCCGCCGGGATAGACTCTGTTCAGAAGCGACCTCTGCCGGGTGCCCCCCCCCGACCGGCAGAGGTCCTTTGTTTTGTCGTAAGCCCGCCGCCCCCGCCTCGGGTCCACTGCAACCACTCCTCCGCCGCCATCGGGCCGCGGGAGCCAGGCGCTCGACCCCTCTGCCTCGTCCGGGACTGCAGGTTCCAAGCCCGCCCCAGGAGCCCCCCCCAGAACGAGCACAACCAGGTTCCCCCCGGCTGGGAGGACTGGCTGGAATGAAAGGCCCACGCGAAGCGGCGTCACCGGGCCCAGGTCCCCCTTTGCCTCAGGACAGGCTCCCAATGTCCCATCCCGCCGGCTCCAGGATGGACAGCCTCCCCTGATCCGCACTGCAACCACCACTTCCAGCCCAAGACCTCCGGATCACCTCCCCCAAGCCCCAACCTGCCAGCCGCCCGTCCCCGCGCTCACCCCCCCCATTTGTGTCTTACGATCTCGATCTCGCCTGGAAGGAGGCGCTGACCTCGTTCCTGCCGCAGTTCCTGGAGCTCGTCCTGCCTGAAGTCCACCAGGACATCGACTGGAGCTTTGTCCCAGAGTTCCTCGACAGCGAGTTGCGCAGTCTGCACCGGGGGATGAAGGGGCAGCGCCGGCACGCCGACCTGGTGGTCCGGATCCACCTGCGCGCTGGCGGGCCCGCCCTGGTGGTCCTGCACTTCGAGGTCCAGTCCCAGAAGGATGGGGACCTGCCCTTGCGCATGCGGGTCTATCACAGCCGCCTCTTCGAGCGCCACCGATGCCCGGTCTACAGCCTGGCGATCCCTGAATCCGTCACCAACCGTGGCATTCGGAAGCCGTCTCGGGTCCGTCTGCGTCGTCAGGCGCACCTCTGCGGTGCTCACGTAGTTTCCAACTACGCTCCGCTCCTCGATGCACGCCTTCCTTGCATCCAGACCCGCCTCGACGCNNGCCCTCGGTTCTCACGCCAGGCGGCGGATTCAGGTGATCCTGGGCGACTCCAGCCCCGTCTGGCGACCTTCCCGATACCAGAGCTGAATCTGGGACTGCTGCCTGACCCTGGAGTTCCCGGTTCTGAAGCTGCTGGACTGGAAATCCCGATGCGCGGAGTTGGAGGCCTCAGGAAACCCCTTCGCATTGGTGGTGGCCACCCACCTGGCCGTCCTGGAGACGCGCCCCGACCAGCCCGCCCGGGTCCATCGGGCCCTGCGCCTTCAGGAATTGCTGGAGGCCGTGCGCACCGAGAGCGGGCGCTGACGACCGGCGAGAGGGCTCGCGCCCGGGGTTCGCGGCCTCGGGGCTGGCTTGCTGGCGACGTCGTGCCAATGCGCCGGCCCAACATCGTGCGCCGGGCTCCCCATGCCCACTCTCCATCATGTGTCGCAGGAGATTCCTGGGAAGGATGCTGGATTGCAGGCGCGCGGCATGACGCAGCGTCGGGCCCGGGCTTGCTGGCGCAGGCGTGCCAAAGCGCGCGAACATCCGGCCCCTCAGCATGGGAACCTGTGTTTGGCAGGAGGCTGGCGGTCGGTCCCGGAACCCGCGTTCCATTCCTCCCGCAGGCTTTCGGATGACGCCGGCTCGCTTGCGCTGCCAGCCCGGGCTTGCGGGTTTTCGAGGCTCGCCGTGACCCTTCAACCCCAACTCACCTCGCCCGAGAGCCTTCTGGAATTCGGCGATTCCGACCAGGAGGTGGTCCGCTTCGCCCTGGAGGGAAGACCCGACCCGCCCCGCGCCGTGTCGGTGCACCTGCAGGCTCAACGCCTGGCCCGCATCCAGGGGTTCGAGGAGTTGTTGTGCCTGCCGCTCCTGCGCGAGGTGCAACGCCTGCCCCACCAGGAGCGGACGGCCCTGACCGTGTTGCGCCGGTTCCGCGGGCGGGCCGTCCTGGGCGACGAAGTGGGACTGGGCAAGACCATCGAGGCCGCCCTGGTCCTGAAGGAATACGTCATGCGCGGGCTGGTGCGCCGGGCCCTGGTGCTGTGTCCACCCTCGCTGGTGCAGCAATGGCAGGAGGAACTCCGCGACAAGTTCGGGTTGGACTCCCTGGCCACATCGGACCCCGAATTCCGTTCATTGGGCGAGGGGGCCTGGAGCGGGCGGGACCTGGTGGTCGCCTCGCTGGGCATGGCGCGGATGCCCAGACACCGGGAGGCGCTCAGGCGCACTCCCTTCGACCTCCTGATCGTGGACGAGGCCCATCACCTGCGCCATCGGAATTCTGCTGCCTGGCGCCTGGTGTCCGAGATTCCGCGCAAGTTCCTGCTGCTGTTGACGGCCACGCCGGTCCAGAACGACCTGGAGGAACTGTACAACCTGGTCACCCTCCTGCGCCCCGGCCAATTGGGCACGCCCGCCGAGTTCCGTCGCCGCTTCGTCGACGTGGCCGACCGGCGCCGGCCGCGTCACGTGACCGCGCTGCGCGAGTTGATGATGGACGTCATGGTCCGCAACACCCGGGCTCAAGTGACCGTGCAACTGCCACCGCGCCGGGCGCGCACGATTCGGGTGCAGCCGGAGCCGGAGGAGGCTGGGGTCCTGTCTTTCGTGGCTTCCCTGGTGAGGAGGGAGTGGGGAGGGAAGGGACTCTCCGTCTCGGCATTGACCTCCTTGCAGCTCCAGGCCGCCTCCTCCCCCCTGGCCGTGGCCGAGGCCCTGCGCAAGCGCGGGCACCTGGAGATGGCTCGGCAGGCCGAGAACCTGGGCGCCGGAGCCAAAGGTCGCGCCCTGGAGACCCTGCTGCGGAGGTTGGATGGGCCGGCCCTGGTGTTCACGCGCTCTTCCCGCACGGCCGGGGCCCTGGTCAGCCAGTTGCGCGAGGCGGGCCTGAAGGTCTTCCGCTACACAGGCGACCTGGACCCGACCAGTCGCGAGGCCGAATTGCGCCGTTTCACCTCGGAGGGGGGTGTCCTGGTCCTGACCGAGGTCGGCTCGGAAGGCAAGAACCTTCAGTTCTGCAGGAACCTGGTCAACTTCGACCTGCCCTGGAACCCGATGCGGATCGAGCAGCGGGTGGGGCGCCTGCATCGTTTGGGTCAGACCGGGACCATCCAGGTCTTCAATCTGTGCCTGACCGGTTCCCTGGAGGACTACCTGCTGACGATCCTCGACGAGAAGCTCAACATGTTCGAGTTGGTGGTCGGCGAGATCGAGATGATCCTGGGCCCTCTTGAGGAGGAGGGAGACCTGGAAGACATGCTGATGGAGATGGTGGCCAGCACTGAGGGCCCCGAGGACCTGGCCGCCAGGATGCAGGCGCTGGGAGAGCGGATGGAGGGCCTGCGCCGAGACTACCAGGCCAACCAGGAGTATGACCAGACCCTGTTCGGCGACGAATTCCGGGTCGAGGAGGCCTGAGATGGACGCCACGACCTTCCTGGAAGAGGTCTACAACCTCCATGGCGGGCTGGTCGAGCGCCAGGCGGATCGCCTGGTAGCCCTGGCCCCGCCAGCTTCCGGTCTTCCGGAGTCCGCCGAGGTCTGGGCCGGCACGCCCGACGCCTGCCCCGAGGGCCTGGAAATCCTGCACCCCGGCCACCCGCTCCTGGAGGCGGGGATCCAGCGGGCCCTGCAGGGGGGGCGCTTCGGTCTGAGGCACCTGGTGACTGCGGCCTCGCACCGGAAGGGCCTGGCTGACCTGGCCCGGCGCACCTTCGGCTTTCGGAATGCCCGGCTTGAGTTGGGCGAAGGCCTGGCTTCGGTGGTCCCTTGGGCGACCTTCCACTTCCACGTCACCTTTCTGTGGGACGAGAAGCGTGAAGACCTGGTGTCGATTCCGATCGATCTGCACACCGGAGCCCGGGTCGCCCTGGCCAGTCTGGAAAAGGCCTGGCTGGACCCCGGAGGATTGCCTGGCGCCGACCGAGGGGGTCTGAGCGCGGGATTGGGCTTCGCTCGTCGCCACCTGCGGGGGGAGCTCGCCCCCCGGATTCAGGCCATGCAGAACCAGGCCAGGAATCACCTGGAGGTGGAGGAGGCCAGGCTGGCGTCCTATTACGGGGGCTTGATAGAGGATCTGGCCAAACGCCTGGGTTCGGCTTCCCCCCAGCGTCGGGCAGGCCTGGAAGCCAAACGGTTGCAGGCGGAGGCAGACTGGGCGGCCCGCCGCGCCGAGATGCAGGACAAGTTCCGGCTGCGTGTGCGCGCTGAGCTGGCCTGCCTGGAGGTGGTGGACCTGCCGCGGATCCTGATGCCCTCCAGGCTGGTGGCTGGCAAATCCGTGCGCGAGCTGGTCCTCAGCTACAATCTTCTGACCCGCGAGTTCGATCCGCTGGCCTGCGAGAGTTGCCTGGGGGCCACCCACGTGGTCTGGATGTGCGAGTCCGGCCACCTCTCCTGTTCGAAGTGCCACTCCACCTGCCTCGGCTGCGACCGCCCGGTCTGCCGGGTCTGTCAGAGCGAGGACTGCGCCCGATGCCGCGCAGTTCGCTGTCCTGCCTGCGGGAGCTGTTCGGCGGGATGCGACCAGCGGGCGGTTGCGGCTCCGGCGACCAGTCGGGAATCCGGGGCGTCATCCAAGGCCGCCGGGAAGGCGACGCCACCTGTTGCCGCAGGGCCGGCGTCGCCGCCCGCTTCTACCAACTCTGCAGGGAAGGCCCCGCCACCACCTGCCGCAAGGCCGGTCGGGAAGACGTCGCCACCGGCTGTGACCAGAGGCGCGGGGAGGGCCCCGCAACTTGCTTCCGGCAGGCCCGCGCCGGGCGCGGTTCCTCTGGTGCGGGATCCGGATCTGGTTCGCGAGCTCTTCAGCGACCTCGTCCAGGTCTACATCGACCTGGAGGAACTCCTGGCTCCCGTCCTCTCCCTGGTCGAGCAGCGAAAACTGAAGGCGGCCGGCGAGAGGCTGGCTCAACTGGAGTGGACGTTGCAGACCAACCCTCAGGAGCTGGTCGATCGCCTGCACCGGGTCGGTTCGTGCTTGAGATCCTCGGATCCCAACCAGGCTTCGTCGCGCCTGCGCAAGCTCCGCGACCGCCTGGCTGCGGAGGGTGTGCTGCGGCAGCACGGGATGCTGCCGCCTGTTCTCCGCCATCCGTCTGGAGCCGTTGCGGCGCGGCCCCCGGCTCCGGCCCGGGCCTCAGCGCCCCCTGACAGGCCCCGCCCTCCGGCTCCCGCCCGGCCTGCGTCGCGGGGCCCAGCGGCTCGCTCCTCCAGGCACACCCTCGAGGCTGCTCAGAAGTTGATTCGGGAGGTCATGCCGGGCTGCGGTGCGCCGGAGGACTGGGTTGAGCGCGCGGTCGCCTTGTTGGAGCAGGAAGCCGAACTGATCGGCCAGTCGAATTCCGGCCCCGCCGGATGGGCCGCTGCAGCCACCTATCTGACGACCCGGGGCCTGACCCAGGCCGTCATCGGCTCATGGTTCGGAGTCAGCGGCGCAACGGTCAGCCAGCGCAGCGGCGACCTGAAGTTCGCTGTGGCCAGACGAATATAGGCCTGCCGGGGCGGGGGGAGGGCAGGCTCGGGGACCCCCTCTCCACCATCTTTCGCAGGAGATTCCTGGGAAGGATGCTGGATTGCGGGCGCCGGCGAGCGGCTGCGCCTACCTGCCAGGGCGCGCCCCTCGCCCACGCCCCGCGCGGGCCCTCACCCCTCGCCTCCATCCCGTTCATCCAATCGCAACATCGCGGACCCATCCCGGCAATCGGATGGACACATCGCGGTGGAGGACAGGGGCGCATCCTGAAGCCGGGAGGTGATCGCCCTGAGCCGAGTCCGCCACGACCTGGATCTCGCCTGGAAGGAGGCGCTGACCTCGTTCCTGCCGCAGTTCCTGGAACTCTTCCTGCCTGAAGTCCACCAGGACATCGACTGGAACTTTGCCCCAGAGTTCCTCGACAGCGAGTTGCGCAGCCTGCACCGGGGGATGAAGGGGCAGCGCCGGCACGCCGACCTGGTGGTCCGGGTCCACCTGCGTTCTGGCGGGCCCGCCCTGGTGGTCCTGCACTTCGAGGTCCAATCCCAGAAGGATGGGGACCTGCCCTTGCGGATGCGGATCTACAACAGCCGCCTCTTCGAGCGCCACCGATGCCCGGTCTACAGCCTGTTGATCCTGGGCGACTCCAGCCCCGTCTGGCGACCTTCCCGATACCAGAGCTGCATCTGGGACTGCTGCCTGACCCTGAAGTTCCCGGTTCTGAAGCTGCTGGACTGGAAATCCCGATGCGCGGAGTTGGATGCCTCGGGAAACCCCTTCGCCCTGGTGGTGGCCACCCACCTGGCCGTCCTGGAGACTCGAGCCGACCAGCCCGCCCGGGTCCAGAGGGCCCTGCGCCTGTGCCGCCTGATGACAACCCACGGGTTTACCGGGGATCAGGTCTATGGACTCTTCAAGATCTTGGAGGCTATGATGGCCATGACGGACGAACTCTACGGGGACTTCGAAGCCGGAGTGGCCCTGCTGGAGGAGGAACTGGACGTGACGCTGATCACCCGCTCAGAGCTCAAGGGAATCAAGAAGGGCCGGGAGGAGGGCCGCCAGGAGGGGCGGCGCAGGTCCATCATGGACGTCGCCGAGGCCCGCTTCGGCTCCCTCCTGCCCGAACTGGAGGCTGCCCTGGAGGGTGTCTCCGGTCTCGATGCCCTGACGCGCCTGACCCGCCTGGCGGCCACGGCGGCGGGCCTGGAAGAATTGCTGGAGGCCGTGCGCACCGAGAGCGGGTGCTGAGGACCGACAAGAGGGCTTGCCGCCGTGGGCGAGGTCGACCAGTCCTTGGACGCCTGCCGCGTGTGCGGGGTGCCATCGACGTCAAGCCCTTCGTCCGCCGCAGGGCTTCGCCCCCAGCGTCAACGAGTAGCCCCTCTCAGGACACCGGCAGCTCCGGCCAGTGTGCGGGTTCGTCCAGTTGCACGCGCCTGGTGGGGGAGCAGGACAGAGATCCGTCCCCTGGGTCGTCTACAGGGTTCAGACAAGCAGGAATTCCTTGATCACCCGGAGCGCTTTCTCAATGCGGGGGCGGTCGATCTGGAGGACTTCAGCGAGTGCGTCTTCCGGGCCGGGATCCGGCGCGATCGTGCCCTTCCTCGGCAAGGCCTGGAGGGGGCTCTGGAGTTGCACCTGGAGTCGGAGTGCGGCCGCGAGGCCCTGGCCCTTCAGGCCGATCCAGGCGCATTGGAGTTCCTGCGCCGGGAGATTGGCGCCAGCCTGGAGGAGGGCCGCCTCTCGCTGGACTTCCAAGGTCACCTGGTGCGGGTGGAGCCCGCGCTCCTGGAGGCCCTGGACGAGTTCACCCCCCCCTGTCCAGAGCCCGTGCGCCCGACCCTTGAGGCGGCAGCGGCGGGGCCTGCTCCAGGTCCGCCAGCCTGCGGGCTCCAAGGACCCGCCGCGAAGCCGACGGCGGTCCTTGGTCCGGCTTCGTCGCAGGCCGGGTCGGACTTCGGGCATCTGCCGCAGGTCTTGAAACTGCCTGCAACAGCATCTTCAGAGCCCGCACTCCGCGCCTCCGCTGGGCCAACACCTGCAATCGCCCCTTCGGCTCCCGCGCCCGCCACGCAGCTTCCTGCCCCCGCCGCGCCAAGACGTGCCATTGCATCTTCGCCTTCCGGCCCCGAACGCAAGCTCCCGCCCGCGTCCCACAGGCTCCCGCGGCGCAAGCTCCCGCCCCCGTCCCACAGGCTGACGCCCCGCCGGCTCCCGTTCACATGTCGCCGCCGGCTCCCGCCCCCGAGCCCCCGCCCCTCGCGCTCCGGCACGCCCCGGTCTCTACCTCAATCTTCCTGTCGACGCTGTCGAGCATATATTCGCCGACACTCAAGATCAGCACCCATCCGGACCTTCGCTCTTGACGTCCGGTATCGCGTTCAGTACAGTTGGACTGTACTGGAGGGCCGATGGACATCCAGAGGACCTATACGGAAGCCCGCGCGCACCTGTCGGGCCTGCTCGATCGGGTCGTCCAGGATCGGGACGTCGTCTACATCACCCGCCGTGGGGTCCCCGAAGTGGCCCTGATCGCAGCCGACGAACTGGCGGGGCTTGTCGAGACGGCTCACCTGTTGCGCTCGCCAGAGAACGCCAGGCGGCTGCTGACTGCTCTGAATCGGGCATTGGACAGGGAGCTCCCCGCCGAAGACACCTCCTCGCTGCGCCGGGAACTGGGGATTGACACACCCTGAGAGGCCGGGCTCCAATGAGCCCCAGCGGGAGGCCGTCTTCCATCCCGAGTTCCGGGAGGACCTTCGCTTCTGGGTCGACTCCGAACGGAAGGTCGCCCTGCGAGCCCTGGACCTTGTGGAGGCCATCCTGCGCAACCCCTTCCAAGGAATCGGCAAGCCCGAGCCGTTGAAGTACCTGGCCCCAGGCGTCTGGTCCCGCCGCCTGACGCGCGAGCACCGCCTGGTCTACCTGGTGAGGTCCGACCGGATCGATTTCCTGCAGGCCAGGTACCATTACTGATTCTTCACCGACCTTCTGGTCTTGCGCATCCGGGCCCTGGAACCCCTGCACTTCGACACCCGGCAGGCAGGAGTCCGGGCCGCCCTGACCACCCTGGCCGAGGCCCTGGTGCTGGCGGCCGACGGGTGCGGGCGGAGGGTTCGCCTGGTCAACGCCTTCTCGGCTCAGTACCACCTGCCCCGAGCCTTCGAGGACCTGAGCCAGGACCTGCCTGCGGTGATGTGATGGGGAGGGCAGGACAGGGGGGCAGACGCTGGACGATGGATGAGGTATACTTGGGGGAGCCCCTTCAGGTATACCGGGGGGGGCACCGGGAGGTGAGGTCAGTGCCTGGAGTGACCGTCAAGATACCCAGTCGCGTCCGCGATCGGCTGAAGGCCTTGGCCCGGGGATCCAGCAAGACCATGGGCCGGGTACTGGAGGAAGCGGTGACCTGCTACGAGCGCAACCTGCGTGACGACCGCTACTTGGAGGGGTGGACCCGGTTCCAGAGGGACGAGCCCGAGGCCTTTGCCGAATACCTCCGCGAATCGCAAGAAATCCAGGCGACGCTCACCGATGCTGTCCCCGAGTAGGCGACCCGAGCAGGGCGAGATCTGGTTGGCAGACCTGGCGCCTCCCGTGGGCCACGAACAGGCGGGTCCGCCTCGGCCGGTCCTGGTCGTCTCCGGCTCGATCATGAACCGAGCCCCCTACGACCTGGCCTGGATCGTACCTTTGAGCACCAGGCTTCGAGGACTCCCCGGCCACATCCGCCTGCCCGCCGCTGATTCCGGACTCCGAGCCGATAGCGAGATCCTCTGCGAGCACCTGCGCTCGATCTCGCACCAGCGTTTCCGCTCCCCGGCGCCGCTGACGCGGGTTCGACCCCAGGTCCTGCGCCAGGTTCTCAGTCAGATCCGAGAATTGATGGAACCGTAGCGCCCTCAGGATGTTCGTTCGTTGCCTCCCACGCGTTTCGTCGGCTCGCCACACGCCCGTTCTCCGTCACGTTTCGCAGGAGGTTCCTGGCATTCGTGACGGGGAAGCCAGCGGCGGGGGAGCCCCTCGGCAGAGCGCGAAGCCCTGAGGGCCTGGCTCCCAGCCGTGCGGAGCCACCCCCTTCTTCAAACCTCCGGCACAGCCAGCGAAAGTGGGCATGAGGCGGCCACCCGGAGTGGACGTCAATTCGAAGCGCACGTTGCGGGTCACCCAGGCCGCAACCGGGCGCCCTCCCCGCGTGGCGGGCCGGAAGCGCCAGGCCAGGGCCGCGACGCGGGCCGCCTCGTCCAAGCGGGAGTCTCCGCTGCTGCTCACCACCTCGACCGCAGTGACCTGGCCTTCGGTGTCGACATGGGCCCGGACCCGCACGGTGCCTTGGATGCCGTCGCGGGCGGCCTCCGCGGGATAGGCTGGGGGCGCCTCATACTGCAGGGCGGGCGGTCCTGAGGGCCCGTCGCCGCCAGGACCGCCGTCCGCGCTCCCGTTGCTCCCGCCGGAACCGGAACCCGAACCCGCGCCTGCAGCGCCGGTGAGTCCGCCTGGACCGGAGGCTGCGCCCACGCCGCCGTTGGTCCCCCGGCCACCATGGTCTCCTCCCGCACCGTCTGGCGCTTCCCCGCGGCGGGGGCCCGTGCCACCATGGACCTCCCCCGTGCCCGTGGCCGTCCCGTGATTCGTGTCCGTCCCGTCGCCGGTCCTCTGGCCCGGAGTCAAGAAACCGGTCCTCACGGAAGCACGCCCTGCCGCCACGGCTCCCGAACCCGCGGTTGACTCGGCCCCGTGGACCGCCGCTTCCCCAGCCCCCGCGAATGAAGTGTCCGGCTGGGAGGTGAGGGCCGGCGAGGGGCCGGCCTGATCGGCCGGGGAAGCGCTTCTCAGCAGAGGACGCCCGCCATCCCGCCGGTCGGCCAGGGCGCGCGGCGTGGGCGGCGCCGGGGGTGTACTGGCCGGGGGAGGTGGGAGGTTCGGGGGCGGCGAGTCATAGGGCGACGGCGACCTGTGGGATGCGGGTCGCAGGCGACCCGCCGCCCCGCGCCGCTCCCGGACCACCCGGCGTTCTGGCCGCACAGCCCCGGAAGCCGCCCCCGCCCCCGCCCCCGCCACCTGGCGGCCAGCGGGGACCTTGCGGCGCACTGCGGCCGGCGGCACCGGCACCGGCACCCGAGGTCGAGCCGCGGGGCCGGTCGGGGGCTCGGGCGGGCGCACCTCCGGGACCGGCGCCACCGGCCTGGGACTGGGCGCCGGAAGCGCCTGCCACACCAGGACGGGTCGCGCCTCCAGCAGGGTCGGGGTCGCCCGGGGGCCTGGGGGCAGGGCCAACAAGACCCCCAGCCCCAGGAGGTGGGCCAGCAACGAGCCCACCAGGGCCCGGCCCAGTCGCCGGGCGTCCGCTCTGGCTCCTCCAGTTGGCAGCGACACCAGTCTACAACCTGGGGCTGATGCCGAAGAAGAACGTCCGCCCCGGCATCGGGTAGTCGCGGTCGTTGATCCCGTTGCCGAAGTTCAGGGCATAGGGTTCGTCGAAGAGGTTGCCGACCTTCAGGAAGGCGTCCGCCTGGACGTCCCCGACCTTCAGCGGGCAGGACACCACCAGGTCGAAGACGGTGTGGCTGGCCAGGCGCTTGGTTTCCCAGGTCACCACCGGCCAGTGGTCATAGTTGGCGTAGTAGTTCACGCGGGGCCCCAGCCACTGGCCTTTCAGCATGATGCCCAGGCCCTGGCCGTCCGGGTTGGCGCGCCAGTCAACCACCAGTGAGCTGACGCTGCCCGGCACGTTGGCGGCGGGCCGTTCCACGGGCATCAGCGTGGCGGTCAGGTCGTTCACCAGTTCCTGGTTCACCTGAACGGCGTCCAGCCGCGCGTGGGAGCCGATCAGGGTCAACCCCGCAGCCACTTCGGCGCTCAGCTCGGCCTCCCAGCCCACCTTGCGGAAGCGATCCAGGTTGGTGGGCATGTACTTGGGCGTGCCCCAGGGCCCCAACGGTCCCACGGGAGCCCAGGTGATCCTGTCCTTGCTGTCCTCCCGGAAGGCCGTGAGGCGCAGGGTGGTCTTGGGGCCCAGGGTTGCCTCCAGTCCCAGCTCGCTTGAGGTCGAGGTCTGGGCCCTCAGGTTGGGGTTGCCCTCCATGAAGGACGTGCTGGGGTCGTGCAGGTCGTACAGGGTGGGCGGGCGATAGCCGCGCCCCCAGCCTCCGCGCAGGCTCAAAGTCTCGGTGGGCTTCCACAGCAGGCTGGCCCGGGGGCTGACCAGGCTGGCGAAGTCAGAGGGATGGTCCAGCCGAGCCCCCAGGGCCAGCGCCAGCGGGCCCAGTTGCAGGCTCTCCTCCAGGTAGAGGGCCTGGCTGCGCCGGACGCCGTCGAAGTCCTCGAAGGTCCGCCCGCCGGTGACCGTGTCCAGGTCGATGGAACGGCTGTCCAGGCTGGAGTTCTCCAGGGCCGCGCCGATCGTGAAGGTGGATTCCTCCAGGTGGGGTACGCTGTAGCGCAGGTCCAGCCCGGTCTGCTTCTGGTAGGAGGCGGCGTCCGCCAGGTGCAGGCTGTCCGTGGCGTCCAGGTATCCGTAGTGGAAATCCGGCCGCCACGAGTTGTACCAGGCGTGGGCCTCCAGGCCATCCCAGTTCAACCGGGCGTCCAGGAAGGTATTGCGATCGATCTGGTGGTCCACCTTGCTGGTGACCAGGTCGTCGCCCAGGGTCAGTTCCGAACTGGTCCGCAGCGACGGGTCGGCCGCTGGTTGGGGACCCGGCGTGCCCGAGGATTGGGTCTGGAACCCGGTGGAGACGGCCAGGTGGCGCCGTTCGTTGCCCAGCGGAGCGTCGAACCGCGCAAAGCCGCTGGTCAGGGTGCTCTGGCTGTTGGGGCGGTTGCCCAGGGTGCGGCGCACGGTCGGCACCACCAGCAGCGTGGGGCCGCCCCCCAGGTCCAGGTGGAAGTCACCCGAGAAGGAGTTGGTGTCCATGCCGCCCGCCACCAGGTGCAGGCGCCCCAGGCCGTCCTCCGGGTGTGCCCTGCGGCTGACGATGTTCAGGGCTCCCGACATGGCGTAGGGGCCGTATAGAGCCGAGAAGGGACCGCGCACCACCTCCACGTGGTCGACCAGGTCCGCAGGCAGGAGCGACAGGTCCGCGCTGCCGACCGAGGGCTGGTTCAGAGGGCGTCCATCCATCATCACCTGGGTCTCGGCCGAGCCCGAGCCGCGCACCGAGAAGGTGGTCAGCGAGCCTGCCGGGCCCGCGCGCCGGACGAAGGCCCCGGGGACGTGGTTGACCACCTCGCCCACGTCTGAGGCGCGCATGCGGCGCACCCGCTCCTCGGGGACGGTGCTCACGTTGGCCGGGGTGTCCTTGGCCTTCATGGGCTGGTGGGTCCCCGTGACCACGATCTCCTCCAACTCGAAGGTCTCGTTCTCGGCGGCCGGATCGGACGCAGCAGGGGGCTGGGGGCTGGTTACGGGCTTGGCAAGAGCCGGCGTGACCAGCAGCAAAGGGAACAACAGGACGGCCGTCCAGGCTCGGAACAAGGGTGGCATCGAAACGGACCTCCGAACTGGATTCCTGCAGCGTTCCAGTCAGGGGTCAAGTCATGAAGGAAAGGGAGAAGCCGGGGGCTCTCCATCGTCACACAAGACACCATGCGTCGCATCCCTCCCGCGAGGTACTGAGACAGTCTTGCGTGTCAGCCGGTCTCCTGGCTTCCGGATCGTCCTACTTGCGGGTCCTTCCCAGGTTTCCCCAGTGGTCGGCCGGCCGCAGGGCCGGTCCCGCTTTCGTCCCCGGTTACAGTTGCGGGGCAGCGAGGGAATCTCACCCTCTTCCGCTGGCTGTCACGCCGCAGGGCCGACGCTCGTGGCGCCGGTCACGCAGGCAGTTCTGTTTGATGGTCGATTCTCCTCTGGCGGGGGTATACAGTCGGGCCTGCGAAAGAAGACCACGCCTCAGCGCGACCGAATTGCCTCGACCTGGTCTGCGTGGACCCCTTCTGGACGGCCGGGATGGCCAGTGTCGGGATGCCAGGAGCCTGTGTGAATACCGCGTCGGTCGCCTCGCCACTCGACGGGATGCACCCGCGCGGGGCGCGGGTGCGAGGCCCCCGCTGTGTTGCAAAAAGTCTCATTTGCCTCCAGCAAACCACGACTTTTTGCGCATTGCGGGGTGCACAAGATCCCTCGGCGATGCTCGGTCCGGATACTCACACAGACTCCTAGCCCCTGGGTCCCTGCCTGGCCGACCTGCCCGAGTGGAATGACTCGCTGTCGGCTTCGAATATCCATTGGCCCTGATCGGGCTGTTGCTGCCCATCCTGGTGGCAGGCCCGGGGGTGCTCACGGTGGCCCGCGTCCTGCCTCTTCCGCGGGCCTCGGACGGAAGGCGCCCGGTGCTCTTCCTGGAGTCGTGCCCCCGGAATCCCTGACCCTCGGGGTAGAGGAAAAGCCTCCAGGCGGCGAAACTCCGGTCCACCTCAAGAAACCTCAAGGTGGACTGCCATGAGACGATATCTGCTCCACGCAACCCTGGCCCTGACCATGGCCGCCTCGGCACCCGCCCTGGCCCAGCCCTGCGGCGGCCAGGGAACCTGCGAGGCGCCAAACCGCGCCGCGGTGGCCCCTTCATCGGAAGTCACCCCTGACGGGAACATGCCCCGTTCCGCCATCCCCGAGAAGTATCGCTGGAGCCTCAAGCCCCTGTTCGCAGATGCCAAGGCCTTCGAAGCGGGTCTGGTCGAGGCGGACGCAGGGCGGAAGCGCCTGGAGGCCTACCGCGGCACCCTGGCCCGGCCGGACCGCATGTCGGCATGCCTGGAGGAGTACTTCAAGACGCGCCTGTTGACCAACCGGTTGACCCTGTATGCCACCCTGAGCCTGGACACCGACCTGCAGAGCACTGATCTGCAGGCCCGCAACGACAGGGCCCTGGCGGCCATGAGAGAGTTGATGGCGGTCGCCGGCTTCCTGCGCGAGGAGATCCTGGCTCTGGACGAGGCGGCCCTGTCCCAGGCCTACCGGGAACAGCCCTCGTTGGTTCAATACCGCGGCTGGATCGAGGAGATCCGGCGCCGCCGGGCCCACGTCCTGGCTCCCGAGCAGGAGCGCCTGCTATCGCAGGCCGGAGACAACCAGTTCGCCGAGATCGACCTGAACGAACTGCCCTCGGACTTCGAGAAGACCTTCAAGGCCCTGCTGGCCGACCTGCGCCTGCCGACCATCCAGGACGAGTCGGGCAAGCCCGTGCAGTTGACCTTCTCCAACTATGGCAAGTACCGGGCCTCGGACGACCGTCGGGTGCGCCGGGACACCGTGGACGCTTTCTTTGCCACCCTGAATGACTACCGGCACGCCTTTGCGGCGGCCTGGGCCGGGCAGGTGAACTTCAGCATCTTCCTGGCCCGGGCTCGGGGCTACGATTCGCCCTTGCAGGCCTACCTGGACCGGGACAACATCGACCCGGCGGTCTACCACAACCTGATCCGCACGGTGCGGGCCAATACCGCGCCCCTGCACCGCTTCGTTCGGCTGCGCAAGAAGCTGATGGGGCTGGACGAGATTCGTCTGTATGATCTGTACACGCCCATGGTCGCGGGTGGAAAGCGCCAGATCAGCTACCAGGAGGCCCGGGCCATCCTGCCCAAGGCCCTGGCCCCCCTGGGGCAGGACTACCTGGCCGTCCTGCGGCAGGGATTGGAACCCTCCCAGGGCTGGGTGGACGTCTATCCGCACAAGGACAAGGACAGCGGGGCCTCCTCGTCCAGCGTGTTCGGCGTCCATCCCTTTGTGAAGATGAACTACTACGACGAGTTGGACGACATGTCCACCCTGGCTCACGAGTTCGGCCACGCCCTGCACAGTCACCTGTCGTCGGCCACGCAGCCCTATGCGACTGCGGGCTACGTGCCCTTCGTGGCCGAGGTGGCCTCCACGTGCAACGAGAAGCTTCTGTCCGACTACCTGGTGGCCAACGCCCGTAGCGATCAGGAGCGGCTCTTCCTTCTCAACGAGATGGTCGACCGCATCCGCACCACCGTCTATCGGCAGACATTGTTCGCCGACTTTGAGCTCAGGGTGCACGAGGCGGCGCAGCAGGGCACCCCAATCACCGCGGATTTCCTGGATTCGACCTACCGCGATCTGGTCAGGGATTACTACGGCCCGGACTTCACCATCGGTCCCAACGACGGGATCGAATGGGCCTACATTCCGCACCTGTACTACAAGTTCTACGTGTTCTCGTATGCCACGGGCCTGTCTTCGGGGATCGCCCTGGCCGAGAGGATCCAGGCCGGGGGCGAGCCGGCGCGGCAGGCCTACCTGGCAATGCTCTCGGGTGGCTCGTCCAGGCCGCCACTTGAACTTCTGAAGGGGGCTGGGGTGGACCTGACCAGGCCCGAGCCCATCGAGGCCGCCACCCGGGAGATGGACCGGATCCTGACCGAGATGGAGCAGATCGTGGCCCGGATGCCTCGATAAATCCTGCAGGCCGTCGATAGGGGGGCGTTCCTGCAGACATCTGCGGCTCGTCTGGCGCTGGTTCGGGGAGGCACTTTGGCTTCCGGGTGGCTCCGGAGAAGGACGCGCGGCGGTCGGAGGGCCAGGCCTTGCTCGGGCCGTCTGGCTGCTTCCCGTATTGATGGCACCCCAGCGCCTGAATTCGCCACCTGCCGTGGCATTCGGCCGCCGATCCATTTGTGGCCCACCCACACCCGGGTGTGGGTGGGAAGGGCCGGCCTGCGTCGTCAGGCGCACCTCTGCGGCGCTCACGTAGGGCACACCCCGCCTCTTCCCACATTTCGAGCAAGATTCTGCTATCGCGCCGGCGCCTGTTCTGGCAAAATCGATCTCAGCCAGTCCTTTCTGGAGGTTCTTGATCATGGTCCGTCCCACTCAGTCCGTCCCTTCGTCCATCCAGCCCCGGTCGGCCAGCGCGCCGGCGGCTCCCGCTCCGCAGTCGGGCGCAGCCGCTCCTGTTGCCGCCGACGAGGTCTCGCTGGCCGCAGCCTCCACGCAGGCGCAGGCGCAGTCGCCGGCTTCCCCGGTCTCTGCAGAGCCGACCGCCGCGACAGCCCCCACCACGGCTGCCCCCGCGACCCCGTCCGCGACGCCGCTCGTCCCCGATGTGCCGGAGCTCCTGACCCTGGAAGAGGCCGGACAGGTGGATCCTGCGCGTCCGGCTTTGGGAACTCCGGCGTTCTGGACGGCCCAGGCCCGCGACGAGGTGGACTTCTTCGCCCGCGTCTCGGTGGATCGCGAGCAGGGCGGCTTCTTCACCCACCTTGACGCCGATGGGAAGGTCACCAATCCGGACGAGAAGTTCCTGATGCCCACCAGCCGTCAGGTCCACGCCTACTCAGCGGCCTACCGGATGACCGGGGACCTGCGCTACCTGCAACTGGCTCGGCATGGGGTGGACTTCATCCTGGCCCATCATGTCCAGCACGCCCCCGAGGGCGGGGTCTACTTCACCCAGCGGGTGGACCGCTCGGGCGCCCCTCTGGACGAGGCGGGCAGTTCCCTGGTCATCAACCAGCAGACCTACGGGCTGACCGGTCTGATCGGCTACTACAAGGCGACCCGGGACCCGAAGATCCTGGAGGTGATCCGGCAGGGGCACGAGTATTTGACGAAGCACTTCAACGACCCGGTCCACGGGGGCTTCTTTGATGGAGTGGATCCGAAGACCGGGCAGGCCGCGACCACCAAGAGCTACAACTCGACGGTCTATCCCGCCACTTCGGCCCTGCTGGAACTGGCGGAGATCGCCGAGGGCGACTTCCGCGAGCAGGTCCTGGACCAGGTCGAGGAGCTGGGCAGCCTCTTCGCCGAGCACTTCCCCGACCCCGAGACGGGATTCATCGTCGAGAACTTCACCGCCGACTGGAAGCCGGACTGGCGCTCCTGGCAGCGCCAGGAACTGGGCGGGCAGACCGACCCCACGGGACGCCCCTTCCTCGACGCCACCGGCAATCCGCTGGAGACCGGCACCATCGGGGTCGGCGGGCACAACACCCAGGGGGCCCTCTTCCTGCTGAGGGCGGACCGTCTCCTGCGAGAGAGCGGCCGACCCGACGAAGCCCGTTCCCAGGCCTGGACGGGCGTGGCCAGGGGGCTGGTGGACGGGATGCTGGAGCGAGCCTATGACCCGCAGCACGGGGGCTGGTTCGATGTCTTCGTCCGCGAGACCGGGCAGAACATGTGGCACACGAACAAGGCCTTCTGGCAGCAGGAGGAAGGCTACCTGGCCACCCTGGCCCTGGCCCGGCTGACCGGGGAGTCCCGCTATCGCGAGGCAGCGGACAAGACCCTGGAGTTCTGGGACCAGAAGTTCATGGATCGGCGCTCGGAGGCGGGGCCAGACGGGAAGACCGCGCTGGTCTCCTATGGGGACCGGCAGACGGTGGCCGCGGACGGGGCTCCGCTGACGGATCCCAAGGGGGCCCCGGGGAAGAGTTCCTACCACACCACGGAGATGGCCTGGCTGGCCCGGGAGATCGACCGATGGTAGCCCCGCGCTCAGCGCCAGGTTGGGTCGTGCCAGCCCCCTCGCCCCGGCCAGTCAGCGAAGGACCAGCCCCCGCGCAGCCTGGACGAGCCTCGCTCCGGCGGCTCCAGACAAGCCGCCGCCCGGGCTTTCAGTAGGCCTGTCTGGTCTGACTGGGGGTCTCGCCGAAGCGGCGGCGATAGGCGGCCGCGAAGTGGCTGGGGGTGTTGAAGCCCAGGTCCATGGCGATGTCGGTGGTCGGCCTCGGGCTGCGCCTCAAGAGTTCCCTGGCCCTCTCCAGGCGTCGGGTCATCCGATAGCGATGCGGGCTCATCCCGAAGGCCGCCTTGAACGAGCGCACGAAGTGGAAGCGCGACATGTCCGCAGTCTTCCCGGACGGACTCTCGGGAGGTTCTTGAGACGGCGGAAACGGCGGAATCAACCAGGGAGTGGATGCCCCCCGACCGGGTCCCCCCCCTCCCGGCGCTGGATCAGGCGTTCAGGGCAGCACGAAATGGAAGTCTACGACGTTGTCCAGGTGGGAGGTGACCTCCGCCTTGTCGGGTTGGAAGCGATCCACCCGCTGCCAGTCGCGGAAGAGGCTCTTGCCCGAGAAGATCTCCAGGTGTCCGGCCACGCTGGCCAGTTCGCGGACCACCCAGGTTTCGTCGTGGGCCTTGTCGCGGTTCTTGTAGACCCAGTCCCCCTGGTTCGCGGTTCCCGCCGGGATGGTGAACCAGAAGTCGGTTCCGTCGGTGGCGAAGTTGTCGGGGTAGTAGCCGTCCAGGAAGTAGGGCTCGCCGACCTGCGTCCCGTTGCGGAAGACCTCGCCCGTGTCGTTCATGATGAAGATGTCGGAACCCCGCAGGATCAGGTGATGGGGGCGTTGGATCCGCCCGGCCGGCATGATCACCTGTCCGTTCCGGTACAGGTTTCCTTGCAGGGTCAGGACGTAATAATCGTCGCCCCGGGCGTCCAGGTCGACGACGTTCATGTCTTTGTAGAAGCCCTGGACGATCCGGGTTCCGTCCTTCCAGATCGAGCCGTCACGGGTTGCGACGAAGTGGTGGTCCGCCGTTCCGGCGATGTGTCGGGGTTCCTTGTAGGACTTGTCGGCCACCTTCTTGAGGTTGCGGTAGACCGAGCCCCATTCGGTGACCATCCAGGTCACGTTCTGGCCCTGGGCGGGAGCCAGGGCGGTCAGGAAGGCCAGGAGCAGCAGGGTGATCAGGACTCTGGAGCGCATCGGAGATCCTCCATCCGCTTCGGGATGATTCATCTGTTCCCCGGGGGCGTCTCAGAACGCCGGGTGCGCTGGCAAGGCCCCCCCTCCACTGTCCCAGGGGTTCGAGTCGCAGGTTTCCACTCCTGGCGCTTCCCTGCGGGAATCTCGCACCCCCGTCGCCGCCCCCCGCGTCAGGGTCCTGGCGGCCGCATTCCGCCATGATTTGGTGGCATTTCCGCAACATCATGGCGGAAAGCCCGGCGGGGGAGGACCGCGACCCACACGCCCCCGCCCCCAACAATCCCCTTCCTTGGCTCCCTCCCCGTTGTGTGCTAGTCTTGCCTCGGCCCCCTTCGCCTCAACGGCTCGGGCGGCCTCGACTGATGCAGCACGGGGGCGCTTGCCCCCCCAGACAAATCCATATCCGGGGCGCGGGTCCTCCGCGTCCCGGTTTTTCCTGCCTTCGCAGCGCAGGCGCCCGACGACACGTCCTTCGGTGTTTGCCTGCCCCCACGGGCGGGAAGAAATCGAGGAATGAACGTGAAGCCTCCCCTCCAGACCGGTTCCTTCATCGACGAGGCCGCCATCCAGCAGGTCCTGGATTCGGTCCGTCCCGACCCCGTCGCGATCCGCGAGGTGCTGGCCAAGGCTCGCCTGGCTCAGGGCCTGGATGCCCGGGAGATGGCCATGTTGATGACCATCTCGAAGCCCGAGCATCTCGAAGAGCTCTTCGCCTCGGCCCGCCAGGTCAAGGAGGACATCTATGGCCGGCGCCTGGTCCTGTTCGCGCCGCTGTACGTCTCCAACCTGTGCAGCAACGAGTGCGCCTATTGCGCCTTCCGGGCGGGCAACAAGGCCCTTCAGCGCAAGGCCCTCACCCAGGAGGAGGTGCGCGCCGAGGTGCAGGCCCTGGTGGACCAGGGGCACAAGCGCCTGCTGATCGTGGCCGGCGAGTCCTCCGGTCAGCAGCACGGCCTTCAATACATCATGGACTGCATCGCCACCGCCTACAGCGTCAAGACCGATCGCGGCGAGATCCGGCGAATCAACGTGAACCTGGCGCCGATGGAGGTGGAGGAGTTCCGCCAGCTCAAGACCAGCGGCATCGGCACCTTCCAGCTCTTCCAAGAGACCTACCACCGCGAAACCTACCGCCGCGTCCACCTGGCCGGACCCAAGAGCAACTACGACTGGCGCATCACCGCCATGCACCGGGCCATCGCCGGGGGCATCGACGACGTGGGCATCGGCGTGCTCTTCGGTCTGCACGACTGGCGCTTCGAACTCCTGGCCATGCTGGCCCACATCCGCTCGCTGGAGGAACACTGCGGCGTCGGGCCCCACACGATCTCGGTGCCCCGCATGGAGCCCGCGCACGGATCGGATGTCTCCATCGGCCCGCCGGCTCCGGTCAGCGATCTGGACTTCAAGAAGCTTGTGGCCATCCTGCGCCTGACGGTGCCCTACACGGGGATGATCATGAGCACCCGCGAGTCGGCCGAAATGCGCGACCAGACCCTGGCCCTGGGCATCAGCCAGATCTCGGCGGGCAGTCGGACCAACCCGGGCGCCTACAAGGCCGCGGGCGACAGCGAGACGTTCGAGGCTGCCCAGTTCCAGTTGGGGGACCACCGCGAACTGGACGAGGTGATTCGTGAGGTGGCCGAGATGGGCTATCTGCCCTCCTTCTGCACCGCCTGCTATCGGCTGGGGCGGACCGGCCAGGACTTCATGGACCTGGCCCGGCCCGGCGAGATCAAGGACCACTGCAACCCCAATGCAGTCTCGACCTTCCTGGAGTATCTCCAGGACTACGGCAGCCCCGAGACCCGGCAGGCCGGCGAGGCCGCCATCGCCCGCGAGGTCGCCGGGATGGAAGGGGTGGCCCGCCAGCGCAGTGAGTCCATGGCGGCCCGGGTCCGCCGCGGCGAGCACGACGTGATCTGCTGAGAGTGGCTTCGCCGTCCCGGGCATCGAAAACCCGTGGGCGGCGACGCCGCGCTCTGCTCCGCGAGGTAGGAGCTTGAAGACCCCTATTTTTGACCTGCCACCCCTGACGGGCCCGCTCCAGGCCGAGGCCCTGCTGGCCTGGCTGCGCACCAGCGACCCCGAGGCCCTCGAGCATCTGTGGGTCCGGGCGGACGAGCTGCGCCGCCTGGGCGTGGGCGACGACGTGCATCTGCGCGGCCTGGTGGAGATCAGCAACCGCTGCGCGCGCCAGTGCGCCTACTGCGGGTTGAGGGCTGCCAACAGGAGCGTCTCCCGTTATGCGATGAGCGACGAGGAGATCCTGGAGTGTGCCCACCGGATCCGCCAGTATGGTTGGGGAACGGCGGTGCTGCAGTCGGGGGAGGACCCGGCCTTCACCTCCAGCCGGGTCGAGGCCCTGGTTCGCCGCATCAAGGTCGAGACGGGCCTGGCCATCACCCTGAGCCTGGGCGAACGCACCGAGGACGAGCTGCGGGCATGGAAGCGGGCCGGGGCCGACCGCTACCTGCTGCGCTTCGAGACCTCGGACCGGGTCCTCTTCGAGCGGATCCATCCCCCCTTGCCTGGACGGGAGTGTGACCGTCTGGGGCTGCTCGGAATCCTGCGCGACATCGGGTATGAAGTGGGCAGCGGGGTCATGGTCGGGATTCCCGGGCAGGGCTTCGCGAGCCTGGCCCGGGACCTGGAGCTTTTCGCCGAACTGGAGCTGGACATGATCGGGCTGGGGCCCTTCATCCCACATCCCGACACGCCCCTGGGGACGAGCACGCCCCCGCTTCCCCCCGACCAGGTGCCGGCCACCGTGGACATGGCCTTCCGGGTGCTGGCCCTGGCCCGGGTTCAGCGACCCGAGGCCAACCTCCCGGCCACCACGGCCCTGGCCACCCTGGACCGCGAACAGGGGCGCGTCCTGGGTCTGCAGAGGGGCGCCAACGTGGTGATGCCCAACGTCACGCCGCGCTGCCATCGCGAGTGCTACAGCATCTACCCCAACAAGGCCGGTTCCAATGAGACGGCCGAGCAGACCAGGCTGGAGATCGACGGCCAGTTGGCTTCAATCGGCCGGTCCGTGGCCGCCGGTCCGGGACACAGCCCGGCCTTCCGACGGCGCATCCGGGAACAAGAAGGAGCGCCCTCATGACGCATGCCACTCCCATCACTCCGGCCGAGGGCTTCCGGGAGGGCCCGGGCGGCCTTCTGGGATCTCCTCGGGGCGTCCGCATCCACATTGGCGTCTTTGGCCGGCGCAACGTCGGCAAGAGCAGCCTGCTCAACGCGATCACCCGTCAGGTCACCAGCCTGGTCAGCGAGAAGGCTGGCACCACCACCGACCCGGTGGAGAAGGCCATGGAGCTCTTGCCCCTGGGCCCGGTGACCTTGATCGACACCGCCGGCCTGGACGATGACCAGGAGACCCTGGGGGAGCTCCGGGTGGGTCGAACCCGGCAGGTCTTCGAGCGCACCGACCTGGGCATCCTGGTCTGTCAGGCCGGGGAGTGGGGGCCCTATGAAGAGCAGATCCTCGACGAGTTCCAGGCTCGCGGGACTCCCTTCGTCGTGGTCTTCAACAAGGTCGATCTCCACCCGGGGGCGCCGGAGACGATACCCGTCCCAGAGCGCCTGACCCGAGTGGGGCTCCGGCCGGTCCTGGCCTGCCTGGATCGGGGCCAGGGGGTGGCGGAGCTGCGCCTGGCCTTGTTGGAGGTCGCCCCTCCCGAGCTTCTCCAGGAGCTCCCCATCGTGGGCAACCTGGTTCCGCCCGGGGGAACCGTGGTCCTGGTGATTCCCATCGACAAGGAGGCCCCAAGGGGTCGGGTGATCCTGCCCCAGGTCCAGGTCCTGCGGGATCTGCTGGATGCCGGGGCCACCTCGGTGGTGGTGCGCGAGACCGAACTGGCCCAGGCCTTGGCGCGTCTGGTCGCCCCTCCCGACCTGGTGGTGACCGACTCGCAGGCTTTCGGCCAGGTGGCCGCCATCGTCCCGGAGGAGGTTCCCCTGACCGGGTTCTCGGTGCTCTTCGCGCGCTACAAGGGAGACCTGTATGAGCAGGCCGCCGGGGCCCTGGCCCTGGGCCGGCTGAGGGAGGGATCCAAGGTCCTGATCGCCGAGGCCTGCACCCACCATCCCATCGAAGACGACATCGGCACCGTCAAGATTCCGGAGCTTCTGCGCCGCAAAGTGGGGGCGGACCTGGACATCCACCACGTCCAGGGTCGGGACTTCCCCGAGGACCTCTCGGGCTTTGACGTGGTGATCAACTGCGGGGCCTGCATGCTCAACCGCAAAGCCATGTTGGGGCGCATCGCCCGCGCTCGGCGCGCCGGGGTGCCGATCACCAACTACGGGATGACCCTGGCCTGGGCGCACGGGATCTTCGAGCGGGCCCTGGCGCCGTTTCCCGGATTGCTTGAGGAGTTGGGGCTGAAGTCCTGAAAAGTCCCGGAAATCCCTGTTGACTCCGGGTCAACGAGGCGTGATAGAGCGGAAAAGAGCAGGGGCCCGGTCGGGAACCACGACCGAGCATCGGCGATGGATTTTTTGTCCCCGCCAGGAGCAAAAAGTTNNCCGAGGGGTTTCCGGCTGGGCTCCTTAGCTCTGCCTGTGGAGGTCAGCGATGTTGAACGGCCCCAACCAGATGTTCGGATTCTTCGGGTTCATCATGGGCCCGGTGGGGACCCCCGGATCCCAGGGGGGGGCCAATGCCCCGCTGCCCGAGGGGGCTGGTGAACCCCAGGATGCCCTGGTGTGGTCCACCCAGGACCCCCAGTCCGTGGGCGCCCAGTACCAGAATTTCGTGAAGTCCTTCACGCCGGAGATCGTGGCCTCGCTCTTCGGCCTGGATCCGGCCAGTTTGACCCCCGAGCAGACCGAGAACCTGACCCGCTTCCTCTTCGAGGTGGACCAGGAGAATCTCCGTCGCTCTCAGTCCGGGCAGCCGCCCCTGACCCGGGAAGAGGTCAACCAGGCCATCACCCGGCAGATCGCCGCGCATGATGCGGCGCAGGGCCAGCCCGGCGCGCAGGGCTCCACCCTGGGCAAGACCTTCAAAGAGCTGGGGATCAGCGAACTCTCCGAGCAGCAGTTCAACCAGATCCAGACCGCCCTGCAGCAGTACAATGCCGGGGAACCGGTGACCAAGCCCGCCACCGAAGAGCAGCAGAACCCGCCGGTGGAGGAGGGGCAGCCGATGGACGAGGGCGCCCCGATGGATCAGGGGGGGCAGGCCCAGCAGGCGGGCGGTGGCGAGCAGGCCGCCGCAGCCGCGGGAGCCGCTGCCGCCGCTGCTGCTGCGCCGGCCGGCCCGACCGGAACCGGTCAGAACCCGGTCCCGCAACTGGCGGGCGACCTGGCCGGCCTGCAGCAGCAGAAGGCCGAGGCCCAGAACAAGATCGGGGACATTCACGGCCAGATCGACTCCAAGCAGGGGGCGATCAACCAGCGCAAGTCGGACCTGGCCCGTCAGGCCGCCGAGGCCGGCCAGACCGAAGAGGCCGCGGGTCTGCGCACCGAATATGACGAGGCCCTGACCGCCAGCAACGAGTCGCGGGGTCTGAAGCAGACGGCCCAGAACGAGCTGGCCAAGACCAACCTGGACCTCTCCAAGAACTCCAAGGACCTCTATCAGAACGCCGCCGATCGCAAGGCGAACTCCGAGGCTCTTCAGGGTGCCCGCAGCGAGTTGGGCAACCTCAAGCCTCCCACCCCTCCCTCCGGCGACGACCCCGAGGCCGGTCAGGCCCACCAGGCCGCCCAGGCCGAGTATGAGGCCAAGAAGAGCGAGATCGAAGGGCGCATCCGCGACCTGGAGGCCGAGCGCGACCGCTTGCAGGGCGAACTGGACAACCTGCTGGGGGTCAAGAACGACCTCGAGCAGGCCAAGGTCGGTTTCGAACAGGAGATCACCACCCAGACCGAGGCCATGGCCGCCGCCCAGGCGACCATGGACGAGAAGATGCAGGCCCTGCAGGAGGCCGACCCGGCCCTGAAGCAGGCCATCGAGGAGGATCCCGAGATCCAGGCCCTTCAGGCCGAGATCGAGGCCCTGGGGGTGGACCTGCAGGGGTACGAGGCGCACCTGAAGGAAATCGACGACGCCATCGCAGCCAAGGAGCAGGAAGACCCGGCCATCCAGGAGATGCGGGAATACGAGGCCGAGCAGGATTTCCAGGCGGCCCTGGCCGACTCTGGCGCGCCGGCCGAGAACCTGCAGACCCGAGCCCAGAACGACCTGGCCCAGGAGCGCTACGGCAAGCCTTACTCGGAACTCTCCGAGGAAGAGGCGCAGGCCCTGGAGTTCGAGTTGGAGGGGCGCTCGACCACCGAGGCCATGGAGTGGGCCGAGGAGACCCTGCGCAACGACCCGAACAACGAGCAGGCCTTGGCGCTGGTGGACGCCGGCCAGGTCTTCCTCGAGCAGCGGGCCCAGGTGGCCGAGACGCGGACCCTGGCGGCCATCGAAGGTCTGCCCGACGAGCTGAAGGCAGGCGCCTCCACGGCCATGAACGAGGCCATCGAGGCGGCCCAGGCGGAGGGCGCGGATCCCAACCAGGCCGCTCGAGCGGCCCTGGTGGCCTACACCGAGACTCAGTTGGGCAACGCCGATCTGGGGGAGGAGGACCGAGCCGCGCTGGAAGCCCTGAACACCTCCAGCGCCGACTACTCCAGCGCCTCCGCCTCGGCGGCCCAGGGCTGGGACAGCGTGCACGCGGCGGTCTTCTATCAGCAGGTGGAGGAGTTGCCTCCTGAGGCCCGGGAGGAGGCCTACCTGCTGCGGGACTCGGTGGATGCCTTGACCAGGCCGATGGCCCAGGAACAGGTCCAGGACGCGGTGTCCGAGGCGCAGGCCTGGCTGGAAGCCAACCCCAACCAGCACCTGACCATGGAACAGGCCCGGAACATGTGGGGCGAGTACGGTCCGGTGGCTCTGGCTGCCGTTCAGGACCCCAGTTCAGACCAGCGCGTGGCCACCATGCTCTTGGGGCAGGAGGGCCAGGAACCCTACTACCAGGACACCGAGAACGCTTGCGGCACCCGGGCCTACAGTGGCGACGTGGGCGAGTTGTATCGCACCGCCTTGACCAGTCACGCCGGAGTGGAAGTGGCCCAGGCCAAGGAGGCCTGGACGGCTTCCAGCGGCGGGCAGGACATGTCGGCTGAGGACTGGCTGGCCACGGGAACCGACAACCTGGCAGTCCAGGCTCGCTCCTGGCAGGCCCTGGGCCTGACCGGCGAGGCCATCAGCGAGGTGGCTGGGGTCCGTTCGGCGGCTCCCCTGGTCGAGGCCGCTGCGGTCATCCCCGCCGGCAACGGCGGCAGCATCCCGGTGCCGCACGGCTATGACGAGATCGTGGCCACCTTCGGGCAGCCGGGTGACTCGTCGAACCTGGTGACCCGCGAGATGCCCGCCGGCCCCAACGGCCAGATGGTGTCGGTGACGGTGCACGGGAAGATCGCCGACGACATGCAGGCGGCCTTCGAGGAGATCCACGCCCGGGGGCTCTCCGACGAGATCTCCAGCTTTGATGGCACCTACAACCCGCGGACGAAGCGCGGCGGCTCCTCCTGGAGCACCCACGCCTGGGCCATCGCCGTCGACATCAACGCCTCGCGCTATCCGATGGGGGTCTCCAACTCCAACACCACCGAGCGCTATCAGCAGATCGTCGAGATCATGGCCAGTCACGGCTTCTCGCAGGTCCCCGACGACCCGATGCACTTCCAGTACGCCACCGGTTACTGAGCCCTCGCAGGCTCGGAAAGGGCCCTTGAGTCGGGGGTCGGCCTTCGGGCCGGCCCCCGATGCCTTTCTGTGGGAGGCTGTCGCCCCCTGTCGCCCCCTGTCGCCCCCGCAACTGCCGCTTGAGCGGGGATCCGCCGAAAGCCAGGACCAACCTTGCCGGGCTCCACCGCAAGGGGCCCGACCTCGCCGGGCTCGCCGCCACGAGACGCCGGCCTGCAACCGACGACGCGCCAGGGGGTGGCCGCGATCAGGCCCTGACATGCACGAAGGCCTGGGATTCACATCCCAGGCCTTCGATTAGCGGCTGTCAGGCGGAGGGCCGAGGCCCTTCACCCCAAGCTGGAGGGGTTTCCGTCTGGGTTCCTAGGCTTCGAACTTCTGACCGGTCAGGGTCTCGACGTTCTGGATGGGGTCGACGACGCCCTTGCCCTGCTGGTTGGCGTCCAGCGGCTTGCCGTTCACCGGAGGCAGGGAGTCGGCGTTCTGCATCATGACTTCCTTGACCTGGCTGGGGCTGATTTCCGGCTTGACCTGATGCATCAGGGCCGCAACGCCGGCAGCAAACGGGGTGGCCATCGAGGTGCCCGACATGGACACGTAGCCGTCGCCCCGGTTGGACAGGGAGGTGATGTTCACGCCAGGGGCCAGGATGTCCGGCTTGGTCAACTTGTCGACGGTGGTCGGGCCGCGGCTGGAGAAGTAGGCCAGGCCGTCGTCCTCGCGGGTCAGGGTGCCCTTGTCGTCCTGGGCGCCGACGGTGATGATGTTGGGGGCAATGGCCGGGGTGCCGATCGTGCCGCCGCGAGGGCCCTCGTTGCCGGCGGCCACCACGGTGGTGATGCCAGCGGCGTGGGCGGCTTCAACCGCCTGGGCCACCGGGTCGTTCTCGGCGCTCTGGCTGGCGCGGCCACCCAGGGACATGCTGATCACGTCGATGGAGAACTGCTCTTTGTTCTCGACGGCCCACTGGATGCCCTTGATGACGTTGGAGAAGCTGCCGGAACCCTGCGCGTCCAGAACCTTCACGCCCACCAGGCTGGCCTCGGGGGCCACGCCCTTGAACTTGCCTTCCGAGCTGACGCCCGAACCGGCCACGATGCCGGAGCAGTGCGAGCCGTGGCCCTGGTCGTCGTAGGCCTCAGTCCTGCCGTTGACCATGTCCATGAAGCCGATGATGCGGTCCTTCACGTCGGGGTGCTGGGCGATGCCGGTGTCGATCACGCAGACCGTGACGCCCTTGCCGGTGATACCCTTGGCGTGCAGCTTGTCGACGCCCAGGGTCTGGTTGGCGTTGTCCATCAGGGGGCGGAAGGTGTCCACCACCTCAGGCATCTCGCCCTCGGGGATCCCGATCTTCTGGTCCAGGCTGATGGAGGTTCCGGTCCCGGCGACCTTGCTCAGGTCGGGGAGGATGGTTCCGTCCTTGCCCGGGGTGACCTGCACGGCGAAACCGTTGATCAGCGGGAGCTCGGCGGTCACCTGGTTCTCGGGGTTCCGGGCCAGGATCGAGGCCTTGAGGCTCTCGAGTTTTCCCTTGTCCTCATGCTGGATGATGAGGTTGACCGGGCCTCCGTTGGAAGAGACGAAGGTCTCCTGGGGCTGCTTCTCGGCTGCCGGACGGGCTGCGCCGGTGTTTGCGGCACCCGTGCTCACCGGGGTCGCAGTAGTAGGCCGAATCTCCATGTTGAGGGACTCCTTTCAGGTTGACCAGAAACGTATGCCGCGCAAGATCCGGCTATCGCGGACGCGCCGGACCCCCCTGCAGATCATCCCACGGATCAGGATCTGGATGCTTGTCGAAATTTGAACATTTCGTCGCGTGGCCCCAAAAAAAGCTGACAGGGCGACCCCCCTTGAGGAGGGCCGCCCTGGTCAGCAGGTTCTGCCGGGACTCGTCAAGCCTGGCACTCGTACACCTGGCGCGGGGCATAGTGGGTGTGCAGCAGCTTGTGCGAGAGGTGCGAGTTGGGTTTGCCCAGGAAGTCCCTGTACAGGGCCTGGACCTCCTCGTTGTCGTGGGACTTGCGCTTCACGCAGGCTTCGTCCTCCGCATAGAGGGCCGCGGCGCGGTTGGCCTTGGGGTTCACGTCCAGCCGGACCTGGGCCGAGACGATCGACTGGCCACCGCCGTGGACGCAGCCGCCCGGACAGGCCATGACCTCGATGAAGTGGTAGTCCTTCTCGCCGGCCTTGACCGCATCCAGGACCTTGGCGGCGTTGGCCGTGCCGTGGGCGATGGCCACCTTGATCTCGGTGTCCTTGCCGTCGATGGGCAGGACGACCGAGGCCTCCTTGACCCCGTCCAGGCCGCGCACTGCGCCATATTCGATGTCCTTGAGGTCCTTGCCGGTCAGGATGTCGGCCACGGTGCGCAGGGCCGCTTCCATCACACCACCGGTGGCGCCGAAGATCACTCCGGCTCCGGTGTACTCGCCCAGGATGCTGTCCGGGGTCTCGTCGGGCAGGTTCGCGAAGCGGATCCGGGCGCGCTTGATCATGTCGCCCAGCTCGCGGGTGGTCAGCGAGTAGTCCACGTCCCGCAGGCCGTCGACTTCCATCTCGGGCCGGTTGGCCTCGGTCTTTTTCGAGGTGCAGGGCATCACCGAGACCGACACGATCTTCTTGGGATCGATCCCCATCTTCTGGGCGTAGTAGGTCTTGAGGATGGCCCCGAACATCTGCTGGGGCGACTTGCACGTGGACAGGTTGGGCAGGAACTCGGGATACTTCATCTCGCAGAAGCGGATCCAGCCCGGCGAGCAGGAGGTGATCATCGGGAGTTTGCCCCCCGTGGTCACCCGGTTGAGCAGTTCGGTCCCTTCCTCCAAGATGGTGAGGTCGGCCGAGAAATTGGTGTCGAAGACCTTGTCGAAGCCCAGGCGGCGCAGGGCGGCGACCATCTTGCCGGTGACCCGGGTGCCCACGGGCATCCCGAACTCTTCACCCAGCGAGGCGCGGACCGCTGGCGCGGTCTGGACCACCACGAACTTCTCGGGATCCTCGATGGCCTCCATGACCTCGTCGATGTGCTGGCGCTCGGTCAGGGCCGCCACCGGGCAGGCCTCGATGCACTGGCCGCAGTACACGCAGTCCACGTCGCGCATGCTGAAGTCGAAAGCAGGGGCCACCTCGGTCTGGAAGCCCCGGTGGGTGAAGTCCAGGACTCCGATGCCCTGCACCTCGCGGCAGGTGCTGATGCACCGGCCGCAGAGGATGCACTTGCTGGCGTCGCGGATGATCGAGTGCGACAGGTTGTCGATGGTCGGCTTGCGCTTCTCGCCCTGGAAGCGGACCTGATCGATGCCCAACTCGTCGCACAGGTTCTGCAGTTCGCAGTTCTGGTTGCGCTTGCAGGTCAGGCACTCGCGGTTGTGGTTGGCCAGGATCAGCTCGACGTTGGTCTTGACGGCCTTGCGGACCTTGGCGGTGTTGGTGCGGATGTTCATCCCTTCGGCCACCTGCAGGATGCAGGAGGCGGGAAGGTTGCGCATCGGAACGCCCTTGATGTCGGCTTCCACGACGCAGACCCGGCAGGCGCCGATTTCGTTGACGTCCTTCAGGAAGCACAGGCTGGGGATTTCGACCCCCGCCTGGCGGGCGGCCAGCATGGCGGTGTAGTTCTCGGGAACACTGACTTCAATCCCGTTGACCGTGACGTTGACGTTACCCATCTCGGTGATCGTCCCTCTCAATTTCTCGCAATGGCGTTGAAGGAGCACACGTTGAAGCAGGCACCACAGCGGATGCAGAGGGCCTGGTCGATGACGTGCATCTGCTTGACCTCGCCCGTGATGGCCTCCACCGGGCAGACCCGCTTGCACTTGGTGCAGCCTTTGCAGTCCGCGGTGATCACGTAGCCGAGCAGGGCCTTGCAGACCCCGGCCGGGCACTTCTTGTCCTGGACGTGGGCCAGATACTCATCCCGGAAGTGCTTCATGGTCGACATCACCGGGTTGGGAGCGGTCTGGCCCAGGGCGCACAGGGAGGTCAGCCGGATGTTCTCGGCCAGGTCCTCGAGGTTCTCCAGGTCCTGCATGGTGCCCTCGCCGGCCACGATCCGGTCGAGGATCTCCAGCATCCGCTTGGTCCCTTCACGGCAGGGCGTGCACTTGCCGCAGGACTCGTCCACGGTGAAGTCCAGGAAGAACCTGGCGATGTCCACCATGCAGTTGTCCTCGTCCATGACGATCATCCCGCCGGAACCCATCATGGAGCCGATGGCCACCAGGTTGTCGAAGTCGATCGGGGTGTCCAGGTCGGCTGACGTGATGCATCCGCCGGAGGGGCCGCCCGTCTGCACGGCCTTGAAGGCCTTGCCGTGAGGGCAGCCCGAGCCGATGTCGTAGATCACCTCGCGCAGGGTGATGCCCATCGGGACTTCGACCAGGCCGGTGTTGTTGATCTTGCCGCCCAGGGCGAAGACCTTGGTGCCCGGGGACTTCTCGGTGCCGAAGCTGCGGAACCAGTCCGCGCCCTTGAGGATGATCTGGGCCACGTTGGCCAGGGTCTCGACGTTGTTGATGATGGTGGGCTTGCCCCACAGACCCTTGTTGGCCGGGAACGGAGGCTTGTTGCGGGACATCCCGCGCTTGCCCTCGATCGAGGCGATGAGCGCGGTCTCTTCGCCGCACACGAAGGCACCGGCTCCCAGGCGGATCTCGACGTCGAAGCTGAAGTCGCTTCCGAAGATGTTGCGTCCCAGCAGGCCCATCTCCTGAGCCTGTCCGATGGCGATCTTCAAGCGCTCGACGGCCACGGGGTACTCGGCGCGGACGTAGATGTAGCCCTTGCTGGCCCCGATGGCGTAGCCGCCGATGGCCATGGCCTCCAGGACGGCGTGGGGATCGCCCTCCAGGACGCTTCGGTCCATGAAGGCACCGGGGTCCCCCTCGTCGGCGTTGCAGATGATGTACTTCTGATCCGCCTTGTTGGGGGCCGCGAAACTCCACTTCAGGCCCGTTGGGAAGCCCGCACCGCCGCGGCCGCGCAGGCCGGACTTCTTCATCTCCTCGATGACGGTCTGCGGGGTCATCTCCAGCAGCGACTTGCGCAGCGCGGCGTAGCCGTCCCGGGCGATGTACTCGTGGATGTTCTCGGGGTCGATGGCGCCGCAGTTGCGCAGCACGATCCGCTCCTGCTTGGCGTAGAACTGCAGGTCTTCCAGGTTCTTGAGGTTTCCTGCGTGGTCGTGCCCGACGGTGTAGTCCAGCACGGGCTTCCCGCCCTGCAGGTGCTCTTTGACCACCCGAGCGGTCTTCTCGGGATCCATGCGGATGTAGGTGACCTTCTTCTTGCCCGGCTCGAGCACCTCGAGGATGGGTTCGTAGGTGCACATGCCGACGCAGCCGGTCACCGCCACCTTGACGTTGTCCAGGCCCAGCTCGGCGACATCCTTCTTGAGGGTGTCCATGACGCGGCGGGCGCCAGCGGACTGACCGCAGGTGGCCATGCCCACGACGACCCGCAGGGTCCCCTCAGACTCCATCGCCTCAACGGCCTTGGCCTTGAGGCCTTTCAAATCAACCATCGTCATCATCTGTGCCAACCTCGATTACTCGTATTTGCCAAGGATGTCGGGGATGCGGCTGACGTCATCCAGCTTCCCGAAGACGTCGTCGTCGATCATGATGCAGGGGGCCAGGCCACAGCAGCCCAGGCAGCGCGTGGCTTCCAGGGTGAACCTGCCGTCGGAGGTGGTGCAACCCACCTTGACCTTCAGCTCTTCGACCAGCTTGTCCAGCACGTTCTGCGAGCCTTTGACGTAGCAGGCGGTTCCCATGCAGACGCCGACGTGGTGGCGGCCCTTGGGCTCGATGGCGAACTGGCTGTAGAAGGTGGCCACGCCGTAGATCTCGGCCAGGGGGACCCCGGTGTTCTCGGAGATGAACTTCTGGACTTCGAGAGGCAGGTAGCCGAACGCACGCTGGGCCTCCTGCAGCACCGGCATCGTGATCCCCTGTTCATGTTTCAGGGAGTCGATGTAACTCTTGAGTTCGGCGAAACGGGGATCCTCAGCCGTAATGCAGCCGCAACTGCACGCGCACTTGGATTGATCGTTCACGTTCCCTAGTCTCCTCTGCGTGTTGTTCCCCACCCCGGTTCCGAACCGGTTCTGGTTCACCTCAGGATCCTCGGGCATTCGGTCCTTGGCGGAGGCGGGTCGGGAAGCAGAACCCATGTTTGGCCGAAGCTCATCCAGGGCAGGATCCCACCCTGAGACAGGGTGGGGCCCGGGTGGACGAGGCGCATCTGGCGGAAACGTCGGGAGGCGCTTGTAAGGACCCGGTGTCCGGTTCAGGCCGCGAGGCCACGAAGCCAACAAGAAGGCACGAACCGCAGTCCGTGCACGCGGTCTCCTTCTCGTGTCGGGGCCGAATACCTTCCCGGTTCCTGGTTTCTTTTTGCGCCTCCAGTGGGCTGGATTCTCCCGTTTTTTCAGGATTTGTTCAGCTTGACAGGGCAGCGTTTCCAGCCATGGAAGTCCACTCCGATCGACGCAACCTTCGTATCCGAAGAGCCTACGATGCCATCCTGACCGGGATCCCTTTCGGGATCTTCAAGTTCGGGACCGGCTGGCTGCTAAGCGGTCAAGCTCCGGTCCTGGGCGGGGTGGTGGCGGTCTGGGGAGCCCTGGACATCGTCCTGAACGTGTTGGCCGCGGTCTTCCCCTCCCACTTCTCCTGGTGCGTCCTGTCCAATCTGGGACGCCACCTGGGGCCGCGCTGGGAGGACCGGCTTCTGGCCCTGGACACCTTCATCGCCTTCGCCATCGTCTCGACGATGATCGGCTTCCGGCTGTTGTCCGGGCTTCCGCCGGTCCTGGGCAGGGTCTGGGACTTCGCGGTGATCTGCAACGTGATGGGCGTCGGGGTGGACAGGTTGTATCGCTCGTGGAGTCGCTGATCCTGCCCTCCCGCCGTCCACGGACCTCAAGGTCGCTCGGGAGGGGACGATGATTCAGGAGGCTTCGGGGCGCTTGAAGAGGCCGGGAAGGACCTCTTCGGCCCGACCCACCACCTGCTGATCGTACCAGCCACCTGGGGCGGGTTCGAGGTTGACCAGCACCGACCAGGCGCCGTCGGCCTGGGCGCTGGCGGCGAACCCCGCCGCCGGGTAGACCGTTCCCGAGGTGCCGACGGCCACGAAGAGATCCACGCCGCGCAGAGCCTCGGCGGTGAGCCTCAGGGCCTCAGGGTCCAGCATCTCGTGGAACAGCACGATGTCGAAGCGCAAGGCCGCTCCACACTCCGGACACGCCCGGAAATCCAGGGATTCGTCCGTGAAGGCGGGGGACTCACAGCGGGTGCATCGGGTCCGGTGGATGTTCCCGTGCAGCTCCACCACCCGGCGGCTGCCGGCGGCCAGATGCAGTCCGTCCACGTTCTGGGTCAGCAGGTGGACCTGGGGATGCCGGGACTCAAGCTCGGCCATGATCCGATGCGCCGCGTTGGGTCGGGCCTTGCGGGCCGCCTCACGCAGAGGGGCGAAGGCCCGCCAGACCAGCTCCGGGTCGCGCTCCAGGGCCTCGGCCGTGGCGCAGCGCTCGATCTCCTGGTCGTTCCAGAAGCCTCCCGGCCCTCGGAAGGGGGGGATTCCGGAGGCCACCGAGACCCCGGCCCCGGTCAGGAAGACGATCTTCTGGTAATGGTCGGGATCCAGCATGCGGGCTGCTTCTTCGTCCGGAGGAGGTCCCCTGGCCGTCGCCAGAGGACTTCAGGGGAGGCCGGGGGGATTCGTTCAGTCTTGCGCCAGCGGGGTGAGAAGCGCCATCAGCTCCTCCGGAGTGTCGACGCGGACCAGGGCGTCGCGCATGCAGGTCTGGCCGGGCAGGTCCAGGGCATAGTGCAGAAGTTGGCCGCGCAGCTCGCGGATGGCCCTCTTGGCGGGCATCCGCGTGGTGGCCAGCAGCCTTTGGGCGTGTTGCAGGGCCACCTTCGCGCGTTCGGTCCGCTCGGGCTCAGGAAGGGGGTCTCCGGTGCGCAGCTCGTGCTCCACCTGTCGGAAGATCCACGGCGAGCCCAGGGCAGCCCGGCCGATCATGACCCCCGCGCATCCCGTCTCGACCAGCATCCGGCGCGCGTCCGTCGGGCTGGTCACGTCTCCGTTCCCGATCACCGGCACCTCGGGCACGGCCCGGACCACCTCCGTGATGGCTCGCCAGTCGGCGGCTCCCGAGAAGCCCTGCACCGCGTGGCGGGCGTGGACCGTCACCGCCGCCACCCCGCAGGCGGCCGCCAGATGGGCGATCTCGACCGCGCTGTCGCTGCCGGCATCCCAGCCGGATCGGAGCTTGGCCGTGACCGGAACCTCGACGGCCTCCACCACGGCCTGGAGGATCTCCGCCGCCCTTTCGGGATCCCGCAGCAGCCCGGCTCCGCTCCCTTGACGAGCCACCTTGGGAACCCAGCAGCCCATGTTGACATCGACCACGGCGGCGCCCGCCTGGACGACCTTCCGGGCCGCGTCCGCCATCTCTTCGGGTTCGGCCCCGAAGATCTGCACTGCCACCGGTCCCTCCTCGGGTCTCCAGTCGAAGAGATCCAGCGTCCGAGAGCGGCTGCTCAGGAATTGCAGGGCCCGGGCGCTGACAAGCTCGCTGCAGGCCAGTCCCAGGCCGCCCTGCTCCCGGCAGACCAGGCGGAAGGCGTGGTTGGTGTGCCCGGCCATGGGGGCCAGCAGCAGGGGAGTCTTCCACGTCAAGGCTCCCAGGCGGAGCGGGCGGAGCACAGGGCCCATCCCCTCAGTCCTCGCCGAGGTCATGGGGTGCCCCGTGCAGGTGCCGGTGCAGGATGGCCGCCAAACCCGGGCCGATGCCCTCGACGCGGGCCAGGTCTTCAGGGTGCGCGCTCATCAGCCGGTCCACCGAGCCGAAGTGGCGCAGGAGGGCCTTCTTGCGGGCCGGACCGATGCCGGGCACCTCGTCCAGGGTTGAACGGCGCACGGTTCTTCCTCGCAGCTCGCGGTGGTAGGTGATCGCGAAGCGGTGGGCCTCGTCGCGCAGGTGGGTGATCAGGAGTCGGGCCTTGCAGTCCTCGGCCAGCACCACCGGATCCGGAATCCCTGGCAGGAAGAGTTCTTCGTGCTGCTTGGCCAGCCCGACCACCGGGACGCGCTCGATGAGCCCGAGCTCCGTCAGGACTTGGACGGCGACGCCCAACTGACCCTTCCCGCCGTCCACCACCAGCAGGTCGGGCAGGGTGGGGAAGCGCCGTTCGGACTCCGCAGAGTCCGGCTCCAGGGCGGCGGCGAAGCGGCGGCGCAGGACTTCGCCCATCATCCGGAAGTCGTCGGGGGTCTGTGCCCCGCGAATCCGGAAGCGTCGGTAGTGCGAGCGCCGGGGCAGCCCATGCTCGAAGACCACCAGCGAGCCCACGGCCTGCTTCCCGTGGAAGTTGGAGATGTCGACGCACTCCAGGCGCCAGGGACTGTGGGACAGGTTCAGGGCGCGGCGCAACTCTTCGAGCCCTTCGGCGCGCAGGTCCACCCGGGAGGGAACGGCCAGTTCCTGGTGCAGCCGCTGACGGGCGTTCTTCAGGGCCATGGCCAGCAGACGCCTCTTCTCGCCGCGCCGGGGTTGGCGGATCTCCACCCGGCCGCCTCGACGCTGGCCCAGCCAGCGGCTCAGCAATTCGGCTTCCTCGGGCAGCCGGGTCACCAGGATCCGCCTCGGGGGAGGCGACCCTTCCGAATAGTGCTGCTGGAGGAAGGCGCCCACCTCGTGGGGGACTCCGGCCTGCAGATGGGCGTCCAGCAGGAAGTCGCGCTGCCCCAGGAGTTTGCCTTCGCGCACCTGCAGCACCACGGCGCAGGCCAGTCCCTTGCCGGAGGTCAGGGCCACGTAGTCCTCGTCCTCCGGCGTGTCGAGCACCACATGTTGCTGCTCGACGAGGCGCTCGAGGTCGGTCAGCATGTCGCGCAGGCGGGCACAACGCTCGAAGTTCAGGGCCTGGATCTCTTCGGCCATCTCCCGGCGCAGGCGGTCCAGCAGCTTCGAGGTCTGCCCCTCCAGGAACTCCAGGGCCCCGTCCACCGCCTTGCGGTAGTCCTCGGCCGAGACCAGGCGCGCGCAGGGAGCGGTGCACCGGTGGATGTAGTAGTCCAGGCAGGGCCGGGGGGCCTCTTTGGACATGTCCAGGTTGCAGGTGCGGATCTGGAACACCCGCTGCAGGACCTTCCGGGTACGCCGCAGCGCTCCGGTGTCGGGAAACGGGCCGAAGTAGCGGTGCTTGGGGCTGTGGGGGCGGCGGACCACGCGAAGCCGAGGGTATTCCTCTCCGGTGCTGACCTCCAGCATGGGATAGCGCTTGTCGTCGCGGAATTTGACGTTGAAGTAGGGGCGGTGCCGCTTGATCAGGTTGTTCTCGAGAAGCAGCGCCTCCATCTCCGAGTCGACCACGATGGTCTCGACGTCGGCCACCCGGCTGACCATCCAGCGGATTCGCGCCGAGAGGTCCCCGCCGGATTGGAAGTAGGAGCGGACCCGCGAGCGCAGCGAGGCCGACTTGCCCACGTACAGGACCCGCCGGCGACCGTCCCGCATGAGATAGACGCCGGGAAGCTCCGGGATGGTCCGGATCTTCTCGGCCAGGTCGGGGTGGACCACGGTGGGGGCCTCGGCAGGCAGGTGATCCGCCGAAGGGTCCCCGAGAGTCCGCGGGGGGAGGGGATCCTCTGTGGACACAGGGGAGGGGCTCCAGGGGGTTCTAGCCTGGGCCCGTGCCAGCAGCTTGTAGCTGTTGGACGGCGGCCTTCAACTGCGTGTCTTCGGCTCCGCCCAGTTTGTTGGAGGGCTCGGCCTCCACCAGCACGTCGGGGTCGATGCCCTGGCGGTGGATGTCCCGCCCGTTGGGGGTCAGGTAATGGGCGATGGTGTGGCGCAGGGCCCCTCCATCCGAGAGCTGATGCAGCGACTGGACGCTGGCTTTCCCGAAGGTGGTCTCACCCACCAGGACCGCGACGCCCAGATCCTTCAGGGCCCCGGCGGTGATCTCGGAGGCACTGGCCGAGAATCGGTTCATCAGCAGGACCACGGGGATCTGGACCTTCTTCGTCGCGTCGGACCGGTGGGCCTCGTTGCGCTCGACGCGGGGATTCACCACGCTGACCACGACGCTGCCCTTGTCCACGAAGTGCGACACCACATCCAGGGCCGCGCTGATGTAGCCTCCGCCGTTGTTGCGGACGTCCAGGACCAGGGCCCGGGCTCCCTGCTGGCGCAGCTTGTCCAGGTCGGCCTGGAATTCCCGTCCGGTGTCCTCACCGAAGAAGCGGATCCGCAGGTAGCCGATCCGGTCGGGAAGCATCCTGGCCAAGGTGCTGGAGACGTGGATCTGCTGGCGCTGCAAGGTCACGTTGAAGGCCGGTTGGTCCTTTCTCTTCAGGGTCAGGACCACGGGGGTCCCGACCTCGCCCCGGATCTTCAGGGTGGCGGCTTCGATGTCGATCTTGGAGGTGTCTTCCCCGTCGACGTGGGTGATCCAGTCTCCGGTCCGGATGCCGGCGGCGGCAGCGGGGCTGTTCTCGATCGGTTCGATGACCGTCAGACGCCCTCCGTGGCGCGGGTCGGTCTCCAGGTAGATGCCCACCCCGCCGAAGTTGCCCCCGCTCATCTGCTCGCTGAGACGGCGATACTGTTCCGGGTCCAGGACCGCGGTGTAGGGGTCGTTCACCGCCGCAACCAGCCCGGTGAGGGCGGCGTAGCTCAGCTCGGGGATTTCGATGCCGGGCGCCACCTGGGCCGCCAGGAAGCGTCGGGTGAACTCCTCCTGCAGCCGCGCGCGGTCCTGGGTTTCGGGCAACTCCGGCAGGTCGACTCCCTGGACGCCCTTGCTCTCCAGGAGCGCGCGCATCCCCGTCAGCGCGCCCTCCAGCAGCTCGCGAGTGTCCAGCGCGCGGATGTAGTCCTCCTGAAGCAGGTCCAACACCTCGGTCACGGTCTGCAGGCCGATGGGGGAGGGTTCGGGTTGCGGATGCCGGGAGTCCAGCCAGGCCTTCAGGGGCTGGAAGACTCCCAACCCCAGGACGGCCCCCAGGAGGACGGCCAGGAGCATCAGGGCTGTCTGGGTCTTGTAGTTCGGCGATTGGCCGGCCATCTGGGAGCTCCCGTCTGGTATTGGTCGGGCAGGGGGCATCCCCGGCCCAGGTCGAGGGTTGGAAGCCTACTGACCCAGGTAGGGGGAGAGGTCGAAGAGGAAGGTGCGCTCGCGGCCATCCGAACCCTTCACCCGGATCTGTTCGAGCAGGACTTCGTCGCGGCTGAGGATGCGGCGGTCCAGCACCTCATAGTCCGAGCCGCTCTGCAGGGCCTGCTCGATGTAGGCGCGCTGTTCCTGGGTGCTGGCGACGCGCACGGCGTCTCGGATCGAGGACTTGCGGGGGGCGGGAGCCTGGCTGATCCGCTCCATCAGCACGTCCAGGGCCCTCTGGACCTGGGTGTCCTCGGCGGTGCCGATCTTCTCACCGGGCATCTCGACCTTGATGTCGGGTTCGATGCCCAGCTTGTGGATGTCGCGGCCTGAGGGGGTCAGGTAGTGCGCGGTGGTCAGCTTCAAGGCCGAGACCTTTCCTTCCGGGAAGCGCAGGGGGTAGATCTTCTGGACGCTCCCCTTGCCGAAGGTCTTCACGCCCACCAGGACGCCGCGGCCCAGGTCCTTCAGGGCCCCCGCGGTGATCTCCGAGGCGCTGGCCGAGAACTCGTTCATCAAGACCACCAGGGGGGTCGCATTGCGCAGATTGGGGCGCGAGTTGTGCACCTTCTCGGGGACTCCCCGCTCGGCCACCGAGACGACCCGGCTGCCGGTGGGGACGAACTTCGAGCACACGTCCAGGGCGGTGTTGATGTAGCCTCCGCCGTTGTTGCGGACGTCCAGGATGAAGGCTTCGGCTCCCTGCGACTCCAACAGTCGCATGGCCTGTTCGAGCTCGACGTTGGTGCTGTCGCCGAAGACGCGCAGCTTCAGGTGGCCCACCTTGTGGCCGTCCTTCTCCAGAAGCTCGGAGCTGACGCTGTTGACGTGGATCTGCTCGCGGGTGAGGGTCACGTCGAAGGGGCTGGCCACCCCGGTGCGACGGATGGTCAGGATGATCTTGGAACCCACGGGTCCCCGCAGCATGTCTCGGGACTGTTCGATGGTGAAGTCACGGGTGCTCTTGCCGTCGATGCGGAGGATCTGGTCGCGGGCTCGCAGGCCGGCCCGCGAGGCCGGGGTGTCCTCCATGGGCTCGACGATGGTCAACTGCTTGGCGTTCTTGGCGTCCAGTTCGATGTAGATGCCCAGACCCCCGAAGTTGCCGCCCGACATCGATTCCTGAAGCAGGGCGTATTCCTCCGGGTTCATGTAGACCGTGTAGGGATCCTCCAGGGCCTTGAGCATGCCCTGGATGGTCTCCATGGTCAGCTTCTCGCCCTGCTGCAGATCGGGGTAGCGCTCCAGGGCCATCGAATACTGAAGCGCAAGCTCGGCCAAGGCCTCCTTGCGGTCGGCCGAATCCGGCACGTGCTCGAGGAAGTCGGCGTCCAGCTTGCGCTCTTCCAGAAGCAGCCGCATGCCATCCAGGGCGCCGTTGACCAGTCGGGCCGGAGGCACCTCCTCGAGGAACTCGTTGCGGACCAGGGTCATCACCGTCTCGATCACCCGCAGTCCAGCGGCCGGGGAGGCTTTGGGTGGGGCGGCCAGGGCCGGGAGGGCCAGGGAGATCAGGAGGGGCAGGACCAGGAGCAGCTTGCGCAGGGAACCGACCATGGGGTTCGTCACCTCTTCGGGAGAATGCGGATGGGGGGAAGCGGGCTCAGATGAAGCCTGCCGGGTCGACGGGGTTACCGTTGATACGGACCTCGAAGTGGAGGTGGGGGCCGGTCGAGTAGCCCGTGCTGCCCACCGCAGCCACGGTCTGACCTTGTTTCACGGCTTGCCCATATCTGGCGTACAGCACCGAACAATGGGCGTAAAGGGTGCTGTATCCGCCGCCGTGGTCGATGATCAGGCAGTTTCCGTATCCTCCCATCCAGCCGCTGTGGATCACGGTCCCCGAGTCTGCGGCCCGGATCGCCGCGCCGCCGGGGGCTGCAATATCTATCCCTGAATGGAACCTTAAAGTTCCGAAGATCGGGTGGATTCGATAGCCGAAGGGGGAGGTCTGCGGGCCATCGGTGGGGTACACGTAGCGCCCGGTGCCGCGTGCGCGGCCTGCTGAAGGGGCCATGGCCTGTTCGCTGTGCAGGACGCTGCGCAGCCGGTCTTCAAGCTCTCGGGTGCTGCCCTCCAGCTCCACCACGTAGGAGGCGATGGACTGGCGCTGGTTCTGCACGCTGGCCAGCAGGCTGCTGCGGGTCTCTTCCAGGCTTGCCAGGCGGGCCACCCGTTGTTCCTGGGTGGCCTTCAGCCGGCGGATCTCGGCCACCGTGCTGCGGGCCGCGGCCTCCTGGCTTTCCTGCTCCGCCTTTTGGCGGCGGACCCGCTCGACCAGCAGCCGGTCATTCTCGATCAGGATCTTCAGGTAGTGGGCGTGGTCCAGGAAGTCGGTGAAGCTGTTGGAGCCCAGCAGCACCACCAGGTAGCCCACGTCGCCCTCGGTGTAGATCTCGCAGAGCCTGCGCTCCATGGCCGCCTGGCTGGCCTTGAGCCGTTCGCGGGTGGCTCGCAGGTCGCGCCGGATGCTCTCCAGGCGGGTCTCGGCGCTGGACAGCTTCCAGGCGGTCTCTTCCAGGATCATCCGGCTTTCCTGCAGGCCTGCCTGGGCCTGGCTGAGCTGGGCCGAGAGGTCCTTCTCACGCTCGTTGACGACGTCCAGGCGCTTGCGCTGGAAGCGCAGCTCTTCCCGCTTGTGCTGAAGGTTGCGACGGACCGAACCGGGGTCGGAGGGGGCCGCGGACACGCCTGGGGCCAGGCCCAGGACGGCCGCCGCCAGGAGCATGACCGCCAGGATCCGCTTCACGCCTTGAGGTGCCGGTTCACCGAGATCAGGCTGCCCAGGGCGCCGACGGCGCAACCCAGGCTCACCAGGCCCAGGTTCAGGAAGGGCAGGACCTCGCCGGGTGCCAGGATGGGCAGGAAGGGGACGGTCTTGTGGAGCTGAGGGACCACCAGTCGGTAGGCGATATCCACCACGGTTGCGGCCATGGCCGCGCCCACCAGGCCCTGGGCCACTCCTTCCAGGATGAAGGGCCAGCGGATGAACCAGTCGGCGGCGCCGACCAGTTGCATGATGTCGATCTCCTTGCGCCGGGCAAAGACCGTCAGGCGGATCGTGTTGCTGACGATCAGCAGGGTAGAGGCGAAGAGCAGGCCCAGGATCACCATGCCGACCACCCGGACCACCTGGTTGAGGGCCATCAGCTTGCGGGCCACGTCGCGGCCATAGTCCACAGAGCCCACGCCGGGAAGCTGGGTCACCTTCTCGGCCACGCTGTCCAGCGCCTTGGGGTTGTCCACGCGGATCTCAAAGGCGTCGGGTAGCGGGTTGTGCGAGAGGTCATCCAGGGTGATCCGTGAGCCCAGCCGCTCGCGCAGGCGCTTGAAGGCGGTGTCCTTGGAGACGAAGTGGGTGCCTTCGACGTGCTCGATCTTCATCAGGGAGGCGTGGAAGGCCCCCGCCTCTTCGCGCTGGAAATCCGCCGACATGTAGGCCTTGACCTGCATTTCGCCGGCCAGCTCCCGGGACAGCGAATCGAGGTTGGCGACCAGCACCACGAAGAAGCCCAGGATCAAGGTCAGGACCATGACCGTCGAGACCGACGCGACGCTCATCAGGGGGTTGCGCCGGATGTTGATCAGGACTTCCCGCAGGAAGCATTCCAGATAGTATCCGCCCGAGGGGCCGCGGCGACGGCGTGGGATGCGCTCGTGCCCGGTGGGGGGGGAAGCCTCGGAGGGGTCCTGGGGCCGGCCAGTCGGTTTTTCGGGAAGAGGCGGGTGGCTCATCGGCTAGACGCCCCCCAGGACCAGGGCCGGTCGGGCGGAGGCGGCGGCCACGTACTGGCCTCTCTGCAGGTCGTGAAGCATCACTCCGCGCTCCATCACCAGGACCCTCTTCTGCATGACGTCCACCATCTGCTGGTTGTGGGTGGCCACCAGCACCGTGGTCCCCCGGGCGTTCACCTTCGAAAGGATCTGCATGATGTCCCAGGAGGAGTCCGGGTCCAGGTTTCCCGTGGGCTCGTCGGCCAGTAGGATGAGGGGGTCGTTGATCAAGGCCCGGGCGATGGCCACCCGCTGCTGTTCGCCTCCAGAAAGCTCGCCGGGGAGACGTTCGGCCTTCTCGCGCATGTTCACCAGCGTCAGGGCCTTGGTCACCTTGCGCGGGATGTCGACGCGGGACGCGCCCGTGACCTCCAGCGCGTAGGCCACGTTCTCGAACGCGGTCTTGTGGCTCAGCAGGCGGAAGTCCTGGAAGATGACCCCGATCCGGCGGCGCAGCAGGGGAATCTGGGAACGCTTCATGTCGGTGATCTCCTGGCCGTCCACGAAGACCGCGCCGGTGGTGGGATCGTGCTCGCGGTAGATCAGCTTCATCAGGCTGGACTTGCCGGATCCGGTGTGGCCCACCAGGAAGAGGAACTCGCCCTTGCCGACCACCAGATCAATATCCTGCAAAGCCCGAACCCCGTTGGGGTAGACCAGGCTGAGGTGGTGCATCTCGATGATCGGGTCGTCGGTTTCCAGCAACAGATCGCCTCCGAATTGCGGGGGCCGGGGGCGCTTGGGCAGGGGATCGCCGAAACTGAAACTAGGGCTCCCGGGTCGCCGGGATTATATCACGCCGTCGAAAAGGGTGTAAAGACGGGATTTCTGCGCCTTCCGCCCGAGTCAGCCGCCCCACCCCCGTAGCTCCAGTTTCCGCCATGAATTAGTAGCATCTCCGCAAATTCATGGAGGAAACTTGTCATCGCCGGGTTCGCAGGCCAAAGCCAGCCCCGGGACGCGGGTCGGGCCTCAGCCTCCAGGCGACTTCGGCCCAGGGGCGGCGGTCAAGGCCAGGCCTGCCTTGGCCCCCAGGCTTGAGCCCAGCCGGTGCCCGACCACCGAACCGACCACCAGGCCCACGGCGCCGCCCACCGGACCGGCGGCCTGATATCCGGCAAAGGTCAGCCCCAGGGGCAGTCCCATGCCGCCCACGACCCCGCCGATTCCGGCCCCGGTCATGGCGGCCGCGGTCTGCTTGACCCCAGCACCTGCCTGGGTGGCCTTCTGAAGCCCCCGGTCAGCCCCCAGCAGGGCCAGGCCCGCGGGCGCCAGGGCGGGGTGGTGGAAGGCCAGGGCGAACCCCGTGGCGGCCCCGGTCTTCATCAGGCCGGAGAGGGCCCTTCGCGAGTCTCCGGTGGCCGCCCCCTGGAGGGTGTCGGAGACTCCCGAGACCCCGGTGGTCAGGATGGCGGCCTGGCCCAGGAATTCGGCTCCCCAGCGCAGCCAGGGGGTCACCTCCAGCATCTGGCCCAGGGCCTTGCCGCTTTCGCGGAAGGCGGGTTGCTCCATCAGGGCCTGCAATCCCGTCGGCTTGTCCAGCTCGCGCAGGGCCTGGGCCTTCTGGGACGAGACCTGTTCCAGCCTCTCGGGGGCCAGGCGGTGGTGGGCGTAGCTCTCGGCGAAGTCTTCCTGGGGCAGGGTGCTGGCGTAGTCCGTCACGTAGGGGCCTTGACCGAAGGGCTCCTGGGCCGAAGGCGACCCCTTCAGCAGCATCTGCGGGATCCGGCCCGGGGCGTCCACGGCGTGGCCCACCTCGTGCACCAGGGTGTAGCGGAACTGGCCGGCCGTGTCCATGTCGTAGCCGGTGCGGTTCAGGTTGATCGAGCCCAGCGCGGGACGGCAGTAGCCCAGCAGGCCGGGGTCGCCCAGGTCGGGGCTGACGTGGATGGTGGAGACGGTGCCCACGTCCTTCAAAGGCAGCGAGTCCAGGATCGTGCCCAGGGCGGCCCGTTCGGTCGGGGTGGCACCGAAGATCGAGGGGTAGACGATGTCGGGAAGGGCGACCTGGGGGATGAAGACGTCGCGAACCAGGTCGACCGCCTTCTCCAGCTTGTCGGGCTCTGCGGCCTTGGCGGAGACGGGGTGGCCTGCCAGGGCCTTGAGTCCGTTGGCGTCTGTGATCACGGGCCTGGTTCCTCCGAATCGGTCTGCCCCGAAGAGGGTTCACCCCGAGGAGCGCTCGCCCCGAAGAGCGGGCGCACAAGGGTCCCCTTAGAAGTCTAGGCTCCTCGATCTCGCCGGAGATTGCCGTGATGTAACATCCCGAGCCTGTTCTGGCGCTGCGGGCAGGGGTATACTCAGGGTGATTTCAAGGAGGGCCTGGTTGTGAACAGCATTTCCGGAGTCCGTCTCTTCACCGATGCGGCGGCGCCACGCCCGGCAACGCCCCGTCCTGCGGCTTCCGAACCCCAGCCATCCCCTCCCCGGGCCGGCGACGACGTCCTCTTCAGCCCTCCGGCCGCTCAGCCGCCCCAAGAGGCCCCGTCCGGCGCGCCTGCTTCCTCGACTCCGCAACCTCCTCCCGCCGCCGCCTCCTCCACGCCCGGCGAGGTCGAGGGGTTTCTGCTGGCCGAGGTGGCTGCCGCCCCGGTTCCCGGCTTCTCGGCAGCCTCCCGGACCGGCGCCGTGCCGGCCGACCTGCCCGCCGACGCTGACAGCCATCAGGTCGGCGAGTGGTGTGGCGAGGTGGCCCGCGCGGCCCTTTCAGTCCCCGAGCGCACCTCCCGGATCACACCGGTCCTCTCCAAGGCCGTGGCCAAGGCCCAGAGCCCTTCGCCCGCCTGGGTCAAGGCGAATCCCCAGCAGGTGGAGCGTTACGTTCAGGAGACCCTCGAGCACGCCGACGCCATGCATCGGGTCGGCCTCCTGCGGGGCCAGGACTGGAGTCAGCACGACCTGGAAGGCGCCACCAGCAAGTTCCATCCGGAGATCGCGCAGTTCCTGGCCCTCCCCGGGCGTAACGAGGCGGTGGAGTGGGCCATCGCTCGCCATAACGCGGCCGACCACCACGCCGTCTGGGCCGATCCCGCTTCGGGCGTGGAGGACCTTGCCGAGAGCGCCTCGGACATCGTCAACGCCTGGCGGATGAACCGCCGGGTCTACGACAAGCCGTCCTGGAGCTGGGAGCGCATCACCCGCTTCATCGAGGTCAGCTTCCAGAACAACGATCTCAGCGCCAATCAGCGCGATGCCCTGCTGGCCGCGATTCCCCATCAGATGGAGGAGGAGAGCCGTCATGGGCTCCCCACCTGAGGCCGGGCCCCTTCCAGACCACTTCCGCACGGGCGACCCGGTCGAGTTCCATCGGGACTGGGATCCCGGCTTTGCGCCGGATGACCCCTTCTACAAGGCTCCCGTCCCGGCAGGTTCACGCGGCGAGGTCCTGGAGGTGGGGCCGGACTACGTGCGGGTCCGGATGCAGGACGTTCAACGCTGGGCGACGCCCCTGATCGTCTGGGCGGAAGGCCGCTTCCCCGACCGGATACCCGGCGGGCTCTCCTGTCTGCGCAAGCTCAACTGAGGCGCCTCCCGGGCGGCCTCAGCCGTCCGAGCGCTTGCGCCCCATCCAGGTGTAGATCCCCATGGTGGTCACGGTGCAGACCAGCATCAGGGTGGAGACCGCGTTGATCTCCGGGGTGACCCCGAACTTCAGCATCGAGTGGATGGTCAAAGGCAGGGTATTGGCTCCGACCCCGGCCGTGAAGAACGTGATCACGAAGTCGTCGAAGGACAGGGTGAAGCACAAAAGAGCCCCCGAAATGATTCCGGGAAGAATCTGGGGGAGGGTCACCAGGCGGAAGGTCTCCCACGGGGTGGCCCCCAGGTCGGCCGCCGCCTCTTCCAGGGACGGGTCCATGCCCGCCAGGCGGGCCCGGACGGTGATGATCACGTAAGAGACGCAGAACGCGATGTGGGCCAGCATCACCGTGTACAGGGACAGGGGCTGACGGATCGTCAGGAAGAACGTCAGGACTGACAGGCCCATGACGATCTCGGGGACCACCAGGGGAATGAAGACCAGTCCTCCCACCAGACCCCGCCCCAGGAAGCGGTGGCGTGAGAGCGCCAGGGCGGCCATGGTGCCCAGGACCGTGGCCACCAGGGTGGCCACCAGGCTGACCTTCAGGCTGTTGGCCACGGCGCGGTGGACCGTCTCGTTGCTCAGCAGGCGGAAGTACCAGTCCAGGGTGAAGCCCTTCCAGGCGGCGTTGCGGTGGTCGGCGTTGAAGCTGAAGACCACCAGGACCACGATGGGGGCATACAGGAAGGCATAGACCGCCAGGGCGTGGAGCCGCAGAAGCCAGTTGGGGCCGCGGCTGCGGCCGGTTCCCAGGTGGTTCACGCCAGGGACTCCGCCGAGCCCACCAGCTTCAGGAAGGCCAGGATCGAGACCAGCATCAGGCCCATCAGCACCAGGGACAGGGCCGAGCCGAAGGGCCAGTCGTAACTGGCCAGGAACTGCTGCTGGATCAGGTTTCCGATCATCAGGGTGTCCACCCCGCCCAGGATCTCCGGGGTCACGAAGTCGCCCATGGCCGGGACGAAGGTCAGCAGGCCTCCCGCCACCACCCCGGGCAGCGACAGCGGGAACACGACCTTCCAGAAGGTGGTGGCCGGCCGGGCCCCCAGGTCGGCCGCCGCTTCCAACAGGGTGCCATCCAGGCGTTCCAGGGCCACGTACAGGGGGAGGGTGGCGAAGGGCAGGAAGCCGTAGGTCAACCCCAGGACCACCGAGAAGGGCGTGTTGAGAAGAGACAGTGGCTCGCGGATCAGCCCCAGCCCCAGCAGCGCGCCGTTCAGCAGGCCCTCGGTCTGCAGCAGGGTCATCCACGAGAAGATGCGGACCAGGTATGAGGTCCAGAAGGGCAGCATGACCAGCAAGAGGAGCAGGGCCTTGTGGCGACCTCCGTGGCGGGCGATGAACCAGGCCAACGGGTAGCCGGCCAGAAGGCAGAAGAAGCTGGTCAGGCCGGCGTAGCGCGCCGAGCGCAGCAGGATCGGGAGGTTCTCGGGGTCCAGGACGCGCTGATAGTTGTCCAGGGTCCAGGCCGGCTCGAGGTGGTATTGGTCGTTGACCTGGTGGGTGGACAGGACCACCACCGAGGCCAGGGGCAGGACCAGGAACGTCAGCACGTACAGCAGGAAGGGGGCCACCAGGAGGAGGCCAACCCAGCGCGAGGCGATCCGTCGGGGCCCTCCCGGGGCCGAGGTCGCGGCGCTCACGAGGGATTTGGGGGCCCGGACGGCCCGCCGCGGAACTTCAACTGGCCCCAGATCTGGTCCCAGAGGCGCTCACCCGGGCCCAGGTCCGCCTGGAAGATCGTCCGGTCCAGCATGTCCTGGGGAGGGTAGCCCAGGGGGTTCTCCAGCAGATCGGGGCGGACCCGCTCGCGGGCCTTGGCCAGGGTGGAAGGGAATCCCGTCGCGTTGGTCACCTCGGCCAGGGGCTCGGGCTGCATCAGGTAGTTCAGGAAGGCGATGGCCTCCTGAGGATGCGGAGCCTCCCGAGGCACACACCACGAGTCGACGAAGACGAAGCTGCCTTCCCGGGGGAGGAAGTAGTCCACGTCGGGGTTGGAAGCCCGGGCTCGGGCGACGTCTCCGCTCCAGGCCAGGGCCAGCCAGATCTCGTTGCGGGCCAGCCCGTCGATGTAGTCGTTGGTGTACTGCTTGACCAGGGGCTTCTGCTCCTCCAATGCCCGGCTGGCGTCCTCGAGCTCGGACCGGTCCACGGTGTTCCCCGAATGACCCAGTCGGATCAGCGAGGCTCCCAGGGTGTCGCGCTTCTCATCCAGCATGGTGATGTGGCCGCGATAGGTCGGATCCCACAGGATGTTCCAGGAATCGGGGACCCCCTGGACCCGTCGCCGGTTGTAGCCGATGCCCGTCGTGCCCCAGAGGTAGGGCACCGAGAAGCGCAATTCGGGATCCCAGGGAGGGTGGCGGAAGCGCTCCATCATGCCGTCCCGGTTCGCAAAGTCGTCCAGGGGGGCCAGGAGTTGTTGGCGCAGCAGGCGGCGCAGCATGTAGTCCGAGGCCACCACCAGGTCGTAGCCAGCCCCCAGCTTGAGTTTGGCGAAGAGCACGTCCTGGGAGGAGAACTCGTCATAGATCACCGAGATCCCCGTCTGGGAACGGAAGCGGGACACCGTGCCGGGAGCGATGTAGTTGGAGTAGTTGAAGATGTTCAGGGAGCGCCGGGCCGGGCCCGAGCATCCGCTGAGCCCAAGCCAGGCCAGGGCTGCCAGGGAGCGGCCCAGGAACTCTCGTCGGCCGGGGCCCGGCGGATGGGCAGCCAGGACCCGAAGGACCGGTTCGCTCACCTGGCCGAGTGCATCAAGGGCAGGAGCGTGGCGCTGGAAGGCCCCCAGTTGACCCAGACCGGCTCGCCCGGGTTGAAGTCTGCGCAGGCGCCGTGCTGTTGGTTCTGCTGCTCGGCCAGCAGCACATGGTCCTCCGAGACCCGGACCGAGAATCGGGTGCAGGCCCCCATGAAGACCGAGTCCACCACCGTCCCGGGCAGGCAGTTCCCGGTTTCGGCAGCCCGGGTCAGGCGCAATCGCTCGGGACGCAACGAGAGCTCCGCCTGGGCGCCTGCGTCGACGCCCTTGCGGGAGGGGACCAGGATCTCGCGATCCGAGAGGACCACGGTGGTCCGGCCGTTCTGGACCGAGCGGACCTTCACGGGCAGGAAGTTGGCGATCCCGATGAAGTCGGCGACGAACCGGGTGGCCGGGTGGTCGTAGATGTCCCGAGGAGGGCCGATCTGTTCGACTCGTCCGGCGTTCATCACGGCCACCGAGTCGGACATGGTCAGGGCCTCCTCCTGGTCATGGGTGACCAGCACGAAGGTGATGCCCAGCTCCTTCTGCAAGCGCTTGAGCTCGAACTGCATGTCGCGGCGCAGTTTCTGGTCCAGAGCGGCCAGGGGCTCGTCCAGCAGCAGGACCTCGGGTTCATTGACCAGGGCCCGGGCCAGGGCCACGCGCTGCTGCTGACCTCCCGAAAGTTGCTGGATGCGCCGGCGGCCCATCCCGTCCAGGCGGACCAGGCCCAGGATCCATTCGACCTTGGATCGGATCTCCCGGAGGTTCAGGCGGCGTCGGCGCAAGCCGAAGGCGACGTTTTCGAAGACGTCCATGTGGGGGAACAGGGCATAGTTCTGGAAGACCGTGTTGACCCGTCTCTGGAAGGGAGCCAGGTGGGTGACATCCTGGCCGTTGATTCGGATGCAGCCGCTGTCGGGTTCGTCAAACCCGGCGATCATGCGCAGCGTGGTCGTCTTGCCGCATCCGGAGGGCCCCAGAAGCGAGAAGAAGGCGCCGCGCTGCACCTCGAGGTCGACCCGATCGACGGCTTTGACGTTGCCGAATCGACGCGTGACCTCCCGAAACTCCACGACAAGGTTGTTCAACGATCGACCACCCTTCCCGGTGCCTGGACGGACTCCGTCTTGAAATCATGCAGGGTCCATACTAGCGGATCCCGTCCCCCGTGAACAGCACCTGGGCGGGAAATAAATGCCGGGGGAGTCTACCACCTCTGGAGCAGGCGGGCCTGGACCAGGAAGGCCAGGCGCATCAAAGCCTGGGTATCGCCGACCCGGTCGTCCATGGCCAACTCCAGGACCACTCCCTTGCGGGGGAAGAAGGCGATGAGGACCTGGACCCCTCCCTCCTCGATTCGGGCCGAGCCGCCGAAGGGATCGGGGTCGGGGTCCTGGAGCGGATCCCGAGGTGGGGGAGGAGACTCGAGAGGTTCTTCCGTGGCCTCCTGGGCGCCGGGACCCGGGGAGGCCGCCTCGGGCTCCGGCGTCAGGGATCGGGTGTCGGGTCGGAGATTGTCCGGCAGGCCCAGATCCACCGGAATCGACTGGAAGGCCGGCGCCGAGCGGGCCTGGATCAGGCCCTCGTCCAGCAGGTCGTAGCGGACGGGGCCCTGGAAGGCGATTTCTTCGAAGGCGGTCTGGGGCGAGGGCTCCGGAGAGGGTTGGGGGGCGACCTCGGGCTGCGCAGCGGGTTCTTCGGGGCGCTGGCGGGGAAGCAGCGAGAGGAAGGCGCTCTCGCCCAGGCCTTCCACCGTCCGGCGGTTGGGGGCTGCGGCCCGCAGGGTCTGGAAGTGGCGTTCTGCGGTCAGGCCGCTGGTCCCGCCATACAGCGCGATCTGGAAGAAGCCCCGAGTGCGCGTGTGGTAGCGGCGCAGGGTGAACGGGCGCGGAAGGTTCGCCTCCGGAGCCAGCAACTGTTGGCCCAGGGCCGTGGGCCGAGGGCGCAGTGCGGCGGCGGGAGCCTCGCGGACGTCCGTCGAGACGTCGGCGAAGACCACCGGCCGCAAGCCCTGGGGCTGAACCCGTTCCTGCCAGACCTTTCGGGCCTCGTCGGGAAGGTCGCTGGGAGGGGGCGGTTCCAGGGCCGGAAAGGGGGCCACCTCCCAGGAGGACTGGGGCCGGGTCAGCATGGGCTTCTGATTGGGAACCGCCTCGACTCCTCCCAGGGGGAGACGGGGCTCTTCGAAGAGGAGATCCGCCTCTTCCTGGGCGCGGCCGGGTTCCTCAGGGCAGCCCGTCACCTCCTGGATCTCCTGCTCGGTGACCAGGCGCCAGGCCAGGTTCCGGGGATAGCGCAGCCCGTCCTGATCCGCCTGGACGGACAAGGAGCCCAGGACCAGGAGGGCGGCCAGGAACAGGCAGGCGAGTCGAGGGACCTGAAAGCGCGGCCGAATGCCACGGTCGGTGGCGGATTCAGGAGGGGGGAACCGGCTTGACAGCATGGGTTGGAGGAGGTTCTGCCTGCCAGCCCCGCTTCCTTTCGCTAGGAATTGGCCCGACCCCAGGCGAAGCCCGACCCATCCGGGAGAAGCGAGGTGGCACATGATTCGGCTTCGGTTTCTGGGCGCGGCAGGCACGGTGACGGGGTCACGCTATCTCCTGGATTGGCAGGGGCATCGGTTCATGGTGGACTGCGGGCTCTTCCAGGGCTCCAAGGAGCTGCGACTGCGCAATCGGGAGCCTTTCGCGGTGCCGGCGGGCAGCGTCGAGGCGGTGGTGCTGACCCACGCCCACATCGACCACTCCGGGTACCTTCCTCTGCTGCGGCGCACGGGGTTTTCCGGCCCGATCCACTCCACGGGAGGCACCCGGGACCTGTGCGGCCTGCTCTTGCCCGATTCGGCCCAGATCCAGGAGGAAGAGGCCTCCTACGCCAACCGCCACAAGACGTCCAAGCATCGACCCGCCTTGCCCCTGTACACGCGGGCGGACGCCGAGGCCTGCCTGGGACAGTTCCAGGACCACCCCTATCGCCAGCCCTTCCAGGTCGTGCCCGGCGTCCAGGCGGTCTTCCGCGACGCGGGTCATATCCTGGGGTCGGCGCGCGTGGAGATCCTCTTCGAGGGCGACCCGCCGCGGCGCCTGGTCTTCTCGGGGGACCTCGGTCGTCTGGATGCCCCCATCCTGCGAGACCCGGAGCCCCTGGAAGAGGCCGACTGGCTGGTCCTGGAGTCCACCTATGGCGACCGGGTCCACACCGACCATCCCGTCGAGAAGAACCTGCGTGACCTGGTTCGCGCCGGGGTCCAGCGCGGAGGGGTGATCGTGGTGCCGGCCTTTGCCGTCGAGCGCACCCAGGAAGTCGTCTATCTGCTGGACGAGTTGCTTCACCAGGGCGCCATCCCCTCCATCCCGGTCTACGTCGACTCGCCCATGGCGGTCCGGGCCTTCCGTTTCTTCCAGGACTACCCGCAGTATTACGACGAGGACGCCCGGCGTCTGCTGGAATCGGGGCGCCGGGTCCTGTCCTTCCCGGGCCTGAAGCTGTGCGAGACGGTCGACGATTCCAAGGCCATCAATCGGGCCCGTCCGCCCTTCCTGGTCATCTCGGCCAGCGGAATGGCCACGGGGGGCCGAGTCCTGCACCACCTCAAACGCTACCTGCCGGATCCGGCCAACACGGTGCTGCTGGTCGGCTACCAGGCCGTGGGGACCCGAGGCTGGCGCCTGCAGCAAGGCGAAGAGAGCGTGCGGATCTTCGGCGAGTCGGTGCGGGTTCGGGCCTGGATCGACAAGCTGGATGGCTTCTCGGGCCACGCCGACTCGATCCAGCTCGAGCGCTGGGCCACCGGCCTGGCGCGGCCTCCGCGCCGGGTCTTCCTGACCCACGGCGAGCCCGAGGCCCTGGAAGCCCAGCGCGCCCGTCTGGCCTCCAGGCCGGGATGGGAGGTGCACGTCGCGACCCACGACGAGGAGGTCATCCTGGAGTGACCTTCCTGAACATCCCTCTGGCCAGCACCCAGACCCGCCTGGCCCTGGGCGGGGGAGGCCTGGTGGCCCAGGCCATCCGCCGGGCCTCGCTGGCCCTGGACCCGTACGTCCCGCGCTGGGACCTGGATTTTCGCGACCTGGGGGTGGCGGATTCCGGGGCGGTCCGGAAGGGGGCGAGGATCCTGCTGGGTCCAGGCGCTCCTCCCGAGGACGAGCCCGTCGTCTACGTCGGGGCCGGTGTCCCGCTGCTGGCCCGGGTTCAGGCCGTCTGGTATGTGGGGGGACGGCGTTACGGGAGGGAGGACCGGGACCGGGCCCGGCATGCGCACCGGCTCCTGCCTCTGGCTGAGGTGGGCCTGGAGGTGGGCCTGCGGACCTCCTTGCTGGAAGTGGGAGCCCGGCCCTTTCACCTGGTGGTGGATCTGGACGTCCTGGACCCGGTCTGGGCTCCAGCGGTGGCGCGTCCCGCCGGGTTGGGGGCGGAGCCTCGCGAGCTATGGAAGGCCTTTGAAGCCCTCCGGGCCAGCACCCTCGGTTCCTTCGAGATCCGCGGCCTTCTGCCGGGGCGCGACGCCGACGGCCAGACCGCACGGTTGGCCGCCGAGGCGGTCCGCGATCTGGCCCTGCTGGTCTGGGGCCGGTAGCACCTCCAGCCTGGGGCCTGGGGCCGGAGGATGAGCGGGAGCCTCTGAATCCGGCGGGTGGGTCTTCCCCGGCGGGACCGGGCGCTCTTCGACGAAACGGAAGAGCAGGCCAGCCAGGGCGACCACCACGCTCATGGTGACGAACATGGTGGGATAGCCCAGGAAGCGGACCAGGAAGCCTGCAAAGAAGGCTCCCAGGCTGCTTCCCAGGTCGGCCGAGGCCGCCACCATGCTCATCCCCGTTCCGGCGAATCGGCTTCCCAACCGGAGCACGGCCAGGGCCGAAAGGGCGGGGTAGACCATGCCGTGGCCCGTGCCTCCCAGGAAGGCCGCCAGGAGCAGCATCGGCATGGCCCGCCAACCCTCCGGGGCCAGGAAGCTGATGGTCAACATGGCGCCGGCCTGCAGGATCAGGGAGGGGCCGACCACCCGGGAGGGCCCCATGCGGTCGGCCAGGGTGGCGGCGTAGATCCGCGTGGCTCCCGAGGCCAAGGCATACACCGCCAGGAGGATTCCCACCCCTTCCAGGCGGCGCTCATCCAGGAAGGGGGCCACGAAGGAGACCACGCTCCCGGTGGCCACGCCGAAGGCCACCGAGCCCAGCAGGGTCCCCCGCATGGTGCGGGCTCCGGCCAGGCTCCAGTAGCCCGGAACAGGTCCGCTGGGAGCGCTCTTGGGGCGACGATCCCTCAGGGAGGGCGACCACAGGGCTCCCGCCAGGCAGACCGCCCCGCTGCCGACGAAGAGCCCGGGTTCGCCGACGTGCTTGAAGAGCTTCTCGGCCGAGAGGGGCCCCAGGGTCGCGCCCAGGAGGCCGGTGACCCCGAAGATGCCCAGGAACTCTGCCAGGCGGCCAGGGGGAGCCTGGTCGGCCACCCAGGCGGTCAGGGCCGTCAGGTAGGTGGCCACGGCCAGCCCCTGCACGGCCCGCAGGGGGATCATCGTGGCCAGGTGGACCGGCACCACCAGGTAGGCGAAGGCCACGGCCGCCATCAGGAAGGAACCGGCGATGAAGAAGCGCCGCCTTCCCAGGACGTCCAGGCGGCGACCCAGCCAGGGTTGGACGGCCATCGAGGCCAGCCAGAAGGAGGCCTCGACCAGGCCGATCCCGTCCTCGGGCATGCCCTGGCGTGCCAGATACTTGGGGAAAAGGAGGAAGGCCGCCGCCCCGCTGCAGCACAAGACGTTGATCAGGCAGGCACGCCAGAAGGACCAGGTGTATCCGCGGGGGTCGGGAATCTCGGGCCACCTCCAGGGGGTTGGGAAGAGCTGCCGGGCGGGATCGTGGGGTCGGGAACGTCGGCCCCAGGTGCGCGCCGGCATTCGGGACCGCTTTCGGGAGTCCTACCGCCCGCGGAAGGCGAGGTTGGGGGAACGTGGACCTCGGGGTGGAATGGTTTTCCTCCCACCAGGAGGTCCCCCGGCGAAGGGTGCGAACCCTGCTTGCGCCAACCCTGGGTGGGTGAACCGGGGCGACCAGGGCGTTCGACGCCAGAGATGTCGACGTCCTGGTCGCTTCGCGCAATTTCAAAACAGGAATGAAGCCCATGGACTCTGCCCTGACCTCCGTACCTCCCGCGCTGGAAGATTCCCTCCGCCGCCGCATCCTGATCCTGGATGGCGCCATGGGCACCATGGTCCAGCGTCTGGCCCTGGAAGAGCAAGACTATCGCGGCGAGCGTCTGGCGGATCATCCGCTTCCCTTGAAGGGGAACACGGACATCCTCTCGCTGGTCCTGCCCGACGCAGTGGAGTCGATCCACCGGCAGTATTTCGAGGCCGGGGCCGACATCGTCGAGACCAATACCTTCAGCGCCCAGCGGATCTCCCAGGCGGATTACGGCACCCAGGAACTGTGCTACGAGATGAACCTGGCCTCGGCGCGCCTGGCCCGCCACGCTGCCGACCTCATGACCGCTCGGAATCCCGAGCGCCCGCGCTGGGTGGCCGGCTCGGTGGGGCCGACCAACCGCACCCTCTCCCTGTCTCCCGACGTGAACGACCCCGGGTTCCGGGCCGTCGACTTCGACGAGATGGCCGAAGCCTATTCCGAGCAGATCCGGGGCCTCCTGGACGGCGGCGTGGACATGCTGCTGGTCGAGACCATCTTCGACACCTTGAACGCCAAGGCGGCGCTCTACGTCCTGGAGGACTGCTTCCAGGCCAGCGGTCGGCGGGTCCCCGTCCTGATCTCGGTCACCATCTCAGACCGCTCGGGGCGGACCCTCTCGGGTCAGACCCTGGAAGCCTTCTGGGCCTCGGTGGCCCACGCCAACCCTCTCTGCGTCGGGGTCAACTGTGCCCTGGGAGCCGAGGAGATGCGCGAGCATGTCCAGAAACTCTCGGAGCTGGCCCACTGCTACGTCAGTTGCTATCCCAACGCCGGGATGCCCAACGAATTCGGCGAGTATGAGGATTCTCCCGAGAACATGGGGGCGGTGATCCGCACCTTCGCCGAAGCCGGCTGGCTGAACCTGGTCGGAGGGTGCTGCGGGACCTCTCCCGAGCACATCCAGGCCATCGCGCGGGCCGTGGAAGGCTTCGCTCCCCGGGTTCCGCCTTCGCGAAGCCCCTGGCTGCGCCTTTCCGGCCTGGAACCCTACGTGGTCTCACCACAGACGGGATTCAGCATGATCGGCGAGCGGACCAACCTGACCGGTTCGCCCCGCTTTGCCCGGTTGATCCGCGAGGGGGACATGGAGGGAGCCCTGACCGTGGCTCGCCAACAGGTGGAGAGTGGAGCCAACCTGTTGGATGTCAACATGGATGAGGGCCTGATCGACTCGGTCGCCACCATGACGCGCTTCCTTCGCCTCCTGGCCGCCGAACCGGACATCTCGCGGGTGCCGATCATGGTCGACAGTTCCCGCTGGGAGGTCCTGGAGGCCGGGTTGAAGTGCCTTCAGGGAAGGTCGGTGGTCAACTCCATCTCGTTGAAGGACGGAGAAGAGGAATTTCGCCGCCGGGCCGCGCTGGTGCGCCGCCTGGGGGCCGCTTGCGTGGTGATGGCCTTCGACGAGGAGGGCCAGGCCGACACCTTGGAACGGAAGGTGGACATCTGCGCCCGGGCCTACCGGATCCTGGTCCACGAGATGGGCTTCCACCCGTCGGATGTGGTCTTCGACGCCAACGTGCTGACCGTGGCCACCGGCATCGAAGAGCACGCCGATTTCGGACGCGCCTTCATCGAGGCGGTGCGCCAGATCAAGCAGACCTTGCCCGGCGCCCGCACCCTGGGCGGCATCAGCAACGTGTCGTTTGCCTTCCGCGGCAACAACGCGGTGCGCGAGGCCATGCACGCGGCCTTCCTGTACCATGCCATCCGGGCCGGCCTGGACTTCGGGATCGTCAACGCCGGGATGTTGATGGTCTATGAGGACATCCCCACCGACCTGCGCGAGGCCGTCGAGGATGTCCTGCTCAATCGCCGCTCGGACGCCACCGAGCGCCTGGTCGACCTGGCCGAACGCCACCGCCGCCAGGACGAGCGCCCGGAGGGCCGCACGGAAGCCGCCTGGCGCTGCCTCCCGGTCCTGGAGCGGCTCAAGCATTCGTTGATTCACGGGATCGACCAGTTCATCGAAGAGGACGTCGAGGAGGCCAGGGGCTTGTTCGTCAGGCCCCTGGAGGTCATCGAGGGCCCCCTCATGGACGGAATGTCCGCCGTCGGCGACCTCTTTGGGGTGGGCAAGATGTTCCTGCCCCAGGTGGTCAAGAGTGCGCGGGTCATGAAGAAGGCCGTCGCTTGTCTGACCCCTTACCTGGAGGCGGACCGGCAGCCCGGCGAGGTGGCCAAGGGCCGCATCCTGCTGGCCACCGTCAAGGGCGACGTCCACGACATCGGCAAGAACATCGTGGGCGTGGTCCTGGGCTGCAACGGCTACGAGGTGATCGATGCCGGCGTGATGGTTCCCTGCGCCCGGATCCTGGAAGAGGCTCGGCGCCACGAGGCCCAGGCCCTCGGTCTCTCTGGCCTGATCACCCCCTCCCTGGACGAGATGGTCCACGTGGCCCGAGAGATGGAACGCGAGGGGTTCTCGATTCCCTTGCTGGTGGGCGGGGCAACCACCAGTCGGATGCACACGGCCGTGCGGATCGCTCCGGCCTATGCGGGCCCTGTGGCGCACGTCGTGGACGCCTCCCGGGCCGTGGGCGTGGTCGGGGGCCTGCTGGACCCCGAGCGCCGGAAATCCTTCACCGAGGACCTGGCCCGGGACTACGAGGTCCTGCGCCAGCGCCATCGGTCCAGCCGCTCGACGGTGGACTACGTCTCCCTGCAGAGGGCCCGCAGCAATCGATACACCTTCGACTGGGCCTCGGCGCAGATCGACCGACCCGATTTTGAGGGCGTCCATCGCCTGCGCCGATTCCCTCTGCAGGACCTGGTGCCCTATGTCGACTGGACCCCCTTCTTCGGAGCCTGGGAGTTGCGTGGACTGTACCCGCGAATTCTCGAGGACCCGACGGTCGGCGAGCAGGCTCGCCATCTCCTGGCGGATGGGCGCCGTCTGCTGGCACGAATCGTCGAAGAGGACTTGTTGCGGGCCGAGGGGGTCTACGCCTTCTTCCCGGCCAACAGCGTCGGCGACGACATCCACCTCTTCAACAGCACCGGCCGGGAGCGCACCCTGGCGGTGCTGCCGACCCTGCGTCAGCAGATCGCCAAGGCGGAAGGTCCGCACCTGGCCCTGGCCGACTTCGTGGCTCCTCTTGATTCCGGCCGCAACGACTGGATCGGGGCCTTTGCCCTCACCACCGGAGACGGCCTGGAGGAGGTGGTGGCCCGCTTCCGCTCCGAGTTGGACGACTACGGCGCGATCATGGCACAGGTCCTGGCCGACCGTCTGGCTGAGGCCTTTGCCGAGTGCCTGCATCGGAACGTGCGGGCGGAGTGGGGCTATGGCCGCCACGAGAACCTGGACCCCGAGGATCTGATTCACGAGCGCTATCGCGGCATCCGGCCGGCTCCGGGGTATCCGGCCTGCCCCGACCATACGCTCAAGTCGATCCTCTGGGACCTGCTCGAGCCCGAGCGTCAGGCGGGGATTCGCCTGACCGAGAACATGGCCATGTCCCCGGGGAGCTCGGTCAGCGGCCTCTTCCTGGCCCACCCCGAGGCCCGATATTTCGCCGTCGGCAAGATTCGGCGCGACCAGGTCGAGGACTACGCCGCTCGCAGGGGGTGGTCCATCGCCGAGGTGGAGCGGTGGCTCACCCCCAATCTTGCCTACGATCCCGAGACGGCTGGTTCCGCACGGTGAGCGACCAGGCCGGCGGATGGCTGCGGAGGCGTTGACGATGGACCAGGATCCCGACCGGCTTTTCCCTTTCCCCCTGGATGACTTCCAGAAGGAGGCCATCCGCTCGATCCAGGAGGGGAAGAGCGTCATCGTGTGCGCTCCGACCGGGGCAGGCAAGACCGTCGTGGCGGAATACGCCGTCAAACAGGCCCTGGCGCGGGGGAAGAGGTGTTTCTACACCACTCCGCTGAAGGCTTTGTCCAACCAGAAGTTCGGGGACCTGCGTCGCGAATACGGTGAGGAGAACGTGGGTCTGTTGACCGGCGACACCTCGCTCCAGCGCCACGCTCCGATCGTCGTGATGACCACCGAGGTCTACCGCAACATGCTGTATGGCACGGTGCTGGGGGACGTGCAGTCCAACCTGGCCCACGTCGAGTCCGTCATCCTCGACGAGTGTCACTACATGAACGACCCCGAGAGGGGCACGGTGTGGGAGGAGTCGGTGATCTACTCGCCGACCCCCGTGCAGCTCGTGGCCCTTTCGGCCACCGTGGCCAACGCCGCTGACCTGCGGGACTGGATCGAGGCCACCCACGGTCCGACGGATCTGGTTGTGTCGGATTTCCGCCCGGTTCCCCTACGCCATCACTACTATCACGAGGGGGACCTTCATCGTCTGGTCATGGGCAATGGCCGGCTGAATCCGCGGCTGGCCGCCCAGGCCCGCCCGGCTCCCCAGGCTTTCAACAGGGAGCGCGGACGCTTTCGGGCTCCTCGTCCCCGCCAGGAATACCCCGAGAAGGTCGTCTCCGTCCTGGATCGCGAGGGGATGTTGCCGGCGATCTTCTTCCTGTTCTCCCGGAAGAAGTGTGATGAGGCTGCGCGAAGGTCCGACCAGGCCGTCAGCCTCTCGGCCCGGCACCGCCAGGAGTTGCAGGAGGCGATCGACCAGGCTCTGCTCGAGACACCGTCGCTGGCCGATCAGCCCCAACTCGAGCATCTGCGCAACGGCGTGGCAGCCCACCACGCCGGGCTGCTGCCCGCCTGGAAGGCCCTGGTCGAGAACCTCTTCCAGCAGGGCCTGATCCAGGTGGTGTACGCTACCGAGACCCTGGCCGCAGGCATCAACATGCCCGCTCGGACCACCGTGATCAGCGCCATCAGCAAGTACAGCGATGAGGGGCATCGCATGCTGACGGCCAGCGAGTTCCTGCAGATGTCGGGCCGGGCCGGTCGGCGCGGGATGGACGTCGTCGGGCACGTGGTGGTGGTGCACCATCCCCTCGAACCCGTCGGGGATGCTGCCCGTCTGGCCATCGCCTCGGCAGATCCGCTCATCAGCCGCTTCACCCCCAGCTATGGAATGGTCCTGAACCTCCTGCAGCGACACTCCCTGGAGGAATCCCGCCGCCTGGTGGAGCGCTCTTTCGGCCAGTTCGTAGCCGAACGCGAGAAGGGCCCTCTCTTCGAAGAGGCCGCTCGGCTGCACCGCCAGCTCCTGGAGCTCTCGCGTCCGTTGTGTCCGGGGCCGCTCGGAGACCTGCCGGCCTGGAAGAAGCTGCGCGAGAAGGCCCGCAGCCTGGCTCGTCAGGCCAAGGCCATGGCGGCCGGCCTGAAGGGCCGGACGGACCCGGTCGCACAGCAGGCCTTGGAGGACCTCAAGACCGGGCGCGCGCAGGCCCTGGAGTCGGCCAACGCCATGCCCTGTCAGGGATGCCCGGTGCAGGGCGAGTGCTCGCGCCAGATCCAGTCATGGCGGAGCCTGGACCGTCGCCGCGAGGAGATCGAGCGGGGCATGAAGCGGGCCTCTACTCCCTACTGGAAGCAGTTCCAGGACCTGGAACGGGTCCTGCGGGCCGCCGGCTACCTGGAAGGGCACGAACCAACCTGGGAGGGGCGTATGGCGGCCTCGCTGCGCGCCACCAACATCCTGCTGTTGAGTGAGGTGGCCCTGTCAGGGATTCTGGAGACGCTTGAGCCGGTCGAGGTGGCCGGGCTGATGTCCGCCCTGGTGGCCGGCGACACCCGAGCCGTCCCGGATGTCGGGATGCGGGTGTCGCGGCGCGCGGAGGAGGCCCTGGCGGAGATCGTCGGGGTCTCGCGCGAGGTGCAGAGACTGCAGGAACGCCACGGGGTGGACGTGCCGGTGTGGGTCAACCCCGTCTTCGCGGGCCTGACCGAGTTCTGGGCCCGGGGGGCAGATTGGCCCCACGTGAAGGCCTACCTCGGGGTCGACGAAGGCGACATGGTTCGCGGTCTGCGCCGGGCCCTGGATCTGTGCCGTCAGTTCGCCTTCGCTCCCCAAATGCCCGAGCGCATCGCTGCACTGTGCCACGAGGCGGCGGCCCTCATGGACCGCGACGAGGTGCACGAGGCCCTGGTCTGGTCGGACTAGACTCCTGGAGCGGCTCGGCGGACGGGGGGGAGGGGCAGAGCCACCGGGTCAGTTCCAGGTCCACGGCGGGCATCGGATACCGAGCCAGCAACCCGGGTTCGGCCCAGGTGATCGCGTCGTGGTCGGGAAGTCCGCGCTGCCTGGCCTCCTCCGGACCCAGGTCCAGGCCGTTTCGGACCCAGTCCGGCCTGGGATTTCGCGCGCGGACCCGGAAGGCCAGCAGCCTCAGAGGTCGTCCCGAGGGCAGGTGTCCGCCCACCCGGGCCAGAGGTTCCATCACCTCAACCTCCAGACTCAGCTCCTCGCGGAGTTCGCGAACCAGCGATTCCTCCGGCGTCTCTCGAGATTCGACCTTGCCTCCGGGAAACTCCCAGAGACCCCCATGGGTGCGCCCCGGGGCCCGACGGGCCAGCAGGACCCGTCCGTCTTTCAGGATCAGCACGGCGGCGCTGACCAGCAGCTCTTCTTCCAACAGCCACCTCCCGACTTCGGCTTGCGGGCCAGTTTCTTGTTTCACGGATTTACCCAGCGAAGGATTCCGCGAGGTCTCGATGGAAGTCCTGCGTTCGCTGGAGAAGGTGTGGTTGCGCCCCGTTTGGCCACAAAGCGAGACGCCTTCTGAAAAGGATGGCTTTGAGAAACAGAGCGATTGCATTCAAGTCTGTCCTGGGACTCCTGCTGCTGAGCCTGGTCCTGGCGCTGCCTGCCGACGCCAACCAGGAGCAGGCCCGGAAATTCATCCAGCGCGCCGAGGCGCTCGCGCAGAAGAAGCGCATCCCCGAAGCGACCAAGGCCATCCTGAGCGCCGTCGACGCCGCTCCGGACTGGGACGTCCCCCGAGCCGCCCTGGCCCGGTTCTACGTGGGGATCGCCAATCGGGACGGGGCCGCCAAGGCTTGGCGTGAGGCCATCGAGCGTTCTCCCAAGAACCCCGCCTATCACCAGGGCCTGGCGGAGGTCCTGACCTTGAAGGGAGACCTCGAAGGGGCGGCGGCGGCCTGGAAGATCGTGGCGGAGCTGCGCCCGAAGGATTCGAATTCTCGTTACAACCTGGCTCAGATCGCCCTGGAGCAAGGGGACCTCGACAGCGCGGAGACCCAACTTTCGCTGGCCGAGAAGCTCGAACCCGGGGCTTTCAAGTTCTCGCTGCTGCAGGCTCGCATCGATCTGATCCGCAAGGACTACCGGGCTGTGCGCGGTCGCCTGGAGGCCTTGCTTCCCCTGATCCCCGAGCAGCACAAGGAACTGCGCGAGCAGGTCCAGTCCCTGCTCGATCAGGCCCATCAGGAGAGCAAGGACACCTGGGTGCAGCGCGGGATCTACTTCGGGATTCCGCTGGTCTTGATCGTGGCGGGTTTCGTCACCTGGAAGATCACCCGATGGGTTGAGATCAAGGCGCCGCCCTCCCGGCTGGACCCCAGCACCAACGAATCGATCTGCCGCTTCGCCCTGACCCATGTCGCGGCCTTGACGGGTCTGCCTCGGTCCTTGTGCTGGGTTGTCAGCCTGGATGGGCGGCGCATGGAGCTGGCCGCCTCCGAGCTGATGAAGAACCCGGGCCCCCTGGCGCGACGAGACCTGGTTCGGGCGGACCTGGCGCGCTGGCTCAAGGAGCACGGGCCGGTCCCCTTCCTCTACAAGCTCGAATCCCAAGAGCGCCGATTCCTGGACGCCTTCCCGGATCTGGTGAAGAACCTCGAGGGGGTCGAGATCAACGTGGGGGTGCCCCTGGTCTGGAAGGGCGAGTTCCGTGGCTTGTTGCTTCTGGGCCGCAGTCGTTCGGCGGGTGGCCGCGACCTGCGCGGCCGCTTCGAGAAGAACTCCAGCAGGGTCCAGGGGATCGCCGAGCAGGCGGCCCAGGCCTTGGATGAGCTGCGCAAGGAACATCTGAAGATCTATGACGTCGAGACCGGCGTGCACAACCGCGCCTATTTCGACGTCTACCTGTCCGAAGCCGTCCAGACCAGCCGGTCCACCCGGTTGCCCTTGACGCTGCTGATCATGCGGATGGATGCCTTTGACGAAATCCAGGAGAAGTATGGAGACAAACTCTCTGGGGAAATCCTCGAGCAGATGCTGGACGCGCTCTTCGACCGTCTGCGCGAGGAAACCAAGACGGTCCTGTTCCGTCTGGAGGGTGGCGTGTTTGCCCTGGTGGCCCTGGAGCGTGGCCTGCGTGAGGCGCCCTCCCTGGCTCAGCATCTGAAGGCCGCCATCGACGGGTTGAAGATTTCGCGGAACCTGCCTCGGCCCACGGGCTGCGTGGCCTTCGGAGTCTACCCCGACCACGCCGACGACTGCAACGCCTTGCGGCGGGTCACCATGCGGGCCTTCCGCGACGCGGTCTACCTGGAGGGGAACCGGGTGCTGGAGGCCGAGCGCGGTGGCGCTTTTGATCCCGACGAAGAGGTTGAGGCTGGAATCCGGGTGGCCGGGAGGCGCGCCCTGACCGAGGATCCTCCGCCGGCCCAGATTTCCCCTCCATCGGGTCCGGCTCCCTTCCAGCCCTTCACCACCGCCCGACGGTCCGAATCCCCTGCTCCGGAGGGAGGGGTCAGCGGCACCTTCCCCCAGTCGCCAGAGGACGAGGGCGCTCCGGCAGAGCCGGCCGGCGAGAAGAAGTCCAGGTGGCCCGCTTCCAGGGGCTCCTCTTCCGAGGCTCCAGGGCGCCTGACCCTGGGCAACTCGCTGCGCCAGGGGCGTTCGGCAGCGCCCCCGGTCCAGCCCATTCCGGTCCCCCAAGCTCCCATCCCGCCTCCCGGCGCTGCTCCCAGGCCGACATCACCAGGGCTGGAATCGGATCTGTCCGACCTGGCCGATCTGGGGATCGACCCCGAGACCCAGTTCTGCCTGCAGCCCACCTTCGAAGACCTGGCCGAGTTCGAGGTCCGCTCGGGGCTGGATTCGGGGCAGACCTGCAGCATTCTGTACATCCGACTGGTCAATCTCGACGAGCTCCGCTCCGGGGGCGACGAGGAGTCTCTCAAGATTCGACGGAATCTGGCTTCGCTGCTGCATGCCTTCCTGCGCGACGAGGTGGACGTCCCCGGTCTCATGGGGGCCGATGATTTCGTCCTGCTGCTGACTGGAACGCCCCTGAAGACGGCGGCCAGCCAGGCGGATCAGGTGGCCATGACCGTGAGGAACCTGCAGGTTGCCGGACAGGTCGCGATTCCCGCCATCGGAGTCGCCGCTTCCAGCCCGGAGGACCCCGTGGAGGGGCCGGAACTGATCCAGCGCGCGCGCGCGGCTGCCGCCAAGGGACCTGGAGTGAACCAGTACGGAGAGGAATCCTGATGTCCCCTGGTTTCTTGCTGGCGGTTCAGCTCATCCTGGGGGGGACGGCACTGATCGGCCTGGTCTGGTTCTGGATGGCAGCTCGGCAACGCCGTTTTGCCGTCCTGCCTTTGGGAATCCTGCTGGTGAGCCTTGCCCTGAGCGTGGTCGCCGCAGGTTGGCGCAGCCGCGCCGTCGCCGCGTTCGAGTGCGCCGCCGGGTTGCAGCGCCTGGGTCTGGCCATGGAGTTGTATGCCCAGAACAACCAGGGGACCCCCGCGCGGTCCCTGGACGATCTCGTCCCGTTCTACTTCGACGAGCTCCCCGTCTGTCCGTTGGAGGCAGGATCCCTGGCCACCCTGGAGCGGGGGGACTCCAGCTTCACCCTGGTCTGTGCGGGCCGGCACCGCGGTCTGGGAGGAACGCCCGAAGGATTCCCTCGCTACACGCCCCGTCAGGGCGCCCAGGTGCGTCCCTGAGAATGCTTGGACGCCCAGCCACCGGGCCAGTTCGGGACGCCCCCCATCGGCGAATCTAGGAACCCAGACGGAAACCCCTCGGTCGCCTCGCCGGGTCTTTTCCGACCGGGCCCCTAGAACTCCCCGCCCCGCTGGCTTCCCGCCACGTTCCAGGTCAGCCCCGAAAGCAGTCGGTCACCCTCGTTCAGGTTGACCTGCATCTCCAGCTCGGCTTTGCGGCCGGGCAGTCTGTAGCGATAACTGCGCGTCCAGCCATCGCTGCTGAACCAGCGCCAGCCCTCCTCAAGCCGGGGTTGGACCTTTCCCTCGGGCAGGGCGTCGCGAAACTGCTTGATCTCGGTCTTCACGGCATCCGGGGACAGGCTGGCCTGCAGGCCCGGTGAGGCGACCTTGCCATACAGCTCCTCTCCCTTTCCGGCTTGGATCAGCTCCAGGATGCGGGCCACCTGCTTCTGGTCCGCCTCGTCCGCGCGGCTCATCAGCGAGCCCAGGCGTGAGGAGCGCAAGGTCAGCGTCTGGACCCGCATCTCCTGGCCCTGGGGCGCCAAAGCCACGTAGGCCAGCACCTGACCCTGGCTGGCGCGCACCCGCCACCAGCTCTCCTGAAGCTTCGCCCCAAGCTGGTCCCTCTCCATCTGGCCGGTTGCGGGCGAGGGGTTGATGCCCAGGGTGTGCAGGTCTTCGGGGGACTCGAAATCTCCTCGGGAAACCTGCTGGATCTCTTCCAGGGGGCCGATGGGAAGGGTCAGGTTCTCGATCAGGGCGCTCTGGATGTCCTCGACCCGGGTGTCCTTCTGGCGGGATTCCAGCAGGCACTCGGTGTGGAAGGCCCGGGCCTGGTTGCTCCACAGCCGGGCCAGGGCCTTGCGGGCGGCCTGGTCGACCTCCGGGGACAGGGCCTCAGGGGCGGGGCTCTGCGGGGGAGCCACCGGCAGCACCGGCGAAGGGCTCCCTGTCGAGGCCGGTGGGAAGGGAGCTTGAGGCTTGGGGCCACAGGCCAGGGCAGTCAACAACAAGACCAGGCAGAGGGCGGCAAGATGACGCATGGGGTGGATTTCGAGCCGGGGGAGGACCCCCCCTGCCCCCGGCTCCGGGTGGTCTTCGCCGGGATGGACGGCCGCTTCTCCACCGTGCCCCTGCAGTTTCTGGCCCGGCGCCATCACCTCGTGGGGGTGATCCACTCCCAGCCCCGGGCGGTTCGTCGGGGATGGCTGGTGGACTGGGCGCGGGCTGGCGCGGGGCGGGGGAACCTGCGGCGCTTCGCGGAGTCTCTGGGCTGCCCGTTCCTCTCTGCGGGGCGCTCGGCGGGTCCCGCGCTGGCGGCCTTCCTGCACCAGGCTCGGGCCGACCTCCTGTGCCTGTCCAACTTCTCATTCCTGCTCCCCCCAAAGATCCTGGAGATCCCGCGCCAGGGAGCGATCAACCTGCACCTGTCGCTGCTTCCGCGCCACCGGGGCCCGAACCCCTGGTTGTGGATGTTCCACGACCAGGACCGGATCGGGGGGGTCAGCGTCCACGTCGTCGAGGAAGGGGAGGACTCCGGCCCGCTTCTGGGGACCTTGGAGCACGAGATTCCGGAGGGGATCACGGCCGGCGACCTGGCGGATGAGGTCCTGCCCCGGGCAGCCGCGCTGCTGGCCGACGTGGTGGACGCCCTGGCCTGCGGGAACGTGGCGCCGGTGCCCCAGGCCTGCCCGGACGGGCTGCGCCGGGCCCGCTTCGTCCCCCCCGGTGAGGCCCTGATCGACTGGCAGACCTGGCCGGCCTCCCGGGTCAGCCACTTCCTGCGGGGGGCCAGCCTGTGGTATGAACCCTTTCCTCCGATCCCCGGCTTCGTCCGGGTGTACGGACCGGCCCTTCCCGGGAAGCCGGGGGATCCCCCCGGGACCCTGCGCCAGGCGGCGCGGACGGGCTGGATCGCCTGTTGCGACGGGCGGGTCCCCTTCCGCCTTCAAGCCGTGCCTCGCGAGCTCTGGCGGCTGGGTCTGCCCCTGGCCCTGGGGGCGGGGTTGTGGGCTTTGGCCTGAGCTCCGGTTTCAGTCGACGCTGGGGGCCTCCTCCTGGTAGCGCAGCACCCGGAACTTCCCGATGGTCGGGAAGTGGGGTGGGGGGCTGGAGGCCAGGTTGGGGTCGTAGGTTGAGTCCACGGTGACCCCGTTCAGGACCGTTCCCTCGACGCTGTCGACCGAGGCCCAGGCCGGCTTGTACCCCATCATCAGTCCTCCGTACAGCCGGATCCGACCAGGGGTTCGGGTCTCCCAGGAGTCGACGTAGAAGCCCCCCTCCGACCCTTTGGTCCCCGCCAGGATGGCGGCGTAGATGTCCGTCGGGGGATTGACCGTCTGGGCGACCGAGGTGGGGATCCTCACATTGTAGGCCACCAGGCCCAAAGAGTCCCGCCCGCCTTCGGGGGTCTGCCCGACCGGGGTGTCGGCCCGGGTCAGGGACCCGCCCAGGACGATCTCCTTGTTGGCCGCCATGTCCACCGCCACGGTCCGCTTGCCCTTGTTGACGCCTTGGAGGTCCCGGATGTTTCCGGTGCCATAGATCAGGCCATTGGTCAGCCCGGAGTGGACCGTGAAGGTCCCGTCGGGCTTGTAGAGGATGGTGCTGCCGCGCAGGACGGGGTTTCCGTCCGGGTCGGTGATCGCGGTGTCGGTGACCTCCACGACCTTGGTGGTCGAATGGCCTTGTTTGATGGTGACGCTGCGGTTGCCCCCCTCCTCGACGGCCAGGACCATCGAGTCCACGTCGCCCACCACCGTCAGTCCGCCGGACAGGCCTTCCGAGCTGGCATCCTGCCCCAGGTGGACCCCCCGGGTGGAAGGCGTGACGGAGCTCTGCCCCTGGGCTGCGCGGGCCAGGGCCCCGGAGTCGGTCGGCAGCTCGATGCGCCGCGCTCCGGTGCGCAGCGATTCCCGGCCCCCGCGGAAGATCTTGCGGTAGCGCTCCGGGAGGGGGTTCCCCTGGCTGTCGTAGGGAGGGGTTCCCTGGTAGGCCACCCCGTCGGGGGTGTCGTGGGATTCGACTGTTGTCACCTCGCTCTCGAAGGTCGGAGTCAGGTTCTGGTCATAGAAGCCCGGAGGGACCAGGATGCGGATCCTGCTGTTGGAGTGGAAGGGACCATCGATGTGATAGTTCGAGGTGGTGATCACCAGGTCCGAACGCCGCTGGTCCTCGAACCAGGCGTAGCGGGCAAAGGTCTCCTGCCGGGCCAAAGCCCGCACCGCCCGGTAGGCGACTCCGTCCAGGCTGGCCAGCGAGTGGATCTCGTAGACCCGGATGGTGCCCGTGCCCCGGGGAGGGGTCTGGGGATCGGCCGTCAGGGTGGCCTCCCAGTTCCAGTCTCCGGTCTCGCCCCGCAGGACGTACGAGGTGGCGTCGTCGGGGAGCGGGGTCTCACCGCGGCTGACGCGGTCCTCGATGAAGGCCAGGGCGTGCAGGACGCCGGAGTCTGCGGCCAGGAAGGCGGCGGTCTCCAGGCGGTTCCGGCCGGCGGCCCTCAGCTCCAGGGGCAGCAGATCCAGAAGCGCCAAGGCCAGGAAATTCAGGATGACCAGGAAGAAGATGGCCAGCAGCAGCACGGTTCCGCGGCGTCTTCCGGGCCTCTTCATCGGGTCACCTCGTCGCGTAGTAGGGGATCATGACGGTGGTCTGCACGCGGTACTCCTGGTCCCGTGTGTTCCCTCCGACATCCCGGAGGGGTGCCTGGACCACCACGGTGATCTTGACCGAGTTGGGCGAAAGCACCTCCAGGCCAAGCCAGTGGATGTTGCGGGCCAGCACCAGGTCGGCTTCGCCGGGTGTGTCGGCGTTGGTGGTGACGAGTCCTGTGCTCTGCTCGAAGAGGATCCACTTCTCGTGGTAGGTGGGAGACCGGGGGTCGAAGGGTTCGGCTGGAATCGTGTAGGCCACCTTGGAGGTCATCGGGAGCAGGTCGTCCGGAGTGTAGATGGCGTCCTGGGTGTCGGTGGCCGGGACGGCCTGGATCAGCCGCGGGGTCAGGCGCTGCATGGTCTGGCGGGCCCTTTGTTGGAGGGCCACGCGCCCCGTCCCGGTTGAGTAGGCAGACTGCGAGGCGACGTAGATCCGGGCCAGGATCATGCCCAGCAGCGCCAGGATCGCCGTGCTGATCACCACCTCGACCAGGGTCAGGCCGGGCTGACGCGTGCGTGGGGTCATGGCCGCCGGTGGTGGCCGACCATTTCCACCTCCCGAACCTGGTCCTTCTCCATCCACTGGACGCTGACGCGGATCTCGGCGAGGTTGGAGCGATAGTCTGATCCCCCCGAGCCGGGCACCCGTCCGACCAGGATGCGGCGTCGGAACCCCGTGTGGGGTGGGATGTCGTGGGTGAAGGGAGCGGCTTCGAGGGGGCTGAGTTGCTCCCACGAGGTCTTGTCGGTGTCGTTGAGCCCCGAGGTGGAGGGGGGGGGAAGGCTGTCGTAGAGGAAGGGCAGGTTTCGCACCCGGATCAGCTCCACCAGTTGCCGGCTGTAGTTCACCGCTTCCGAGAGTCGGGCGCTGTGGTTGGTCGAGTGCAGTCCGTAGGCAAAAGAGGCGAAGACCCCCAGGATGCCGATGGCCAGGACGGCGATGGCAACAGCCAGCTCGACCTGACTGAACCCCCCCTCCCGCTGTCGTCCAGGAGGCAGGGGCGCCCCGAAGATTCTGCGTTGGAGGCTCACCCTTGATTAATAGCACGGATTCCTTGACTCGTCCTTCCTGCGCGCAACATTCGCGGGAGGGGGGGGGCGCAGATTGGAGAAACCCCTTCCTCGTACGAGGAAGGTTCCAATTCCGGAGGCACCCACATGGGCAAGACATCTCGCCGAAGATCAGATTCCGGTCAGCGACAGGCCGAGGCGCTTCGAAAGGCGAACGCCTTGTTTCCGTTCCACCTGATCTTCGGACTGGCCTGGGTCCTTTTCGGCCTCATTGCCCTGGTCTATGGCTTCCGCACCCGCGAGCAGGGGGCTTTGGCGGCCGGGGGATTGGTGACCGTCCTGGGCGGTTTCCTGTTGGTTCGGGCGGTGTCGGCCTGGCGGCGCGTCCAGGCCGGCCGCCCCAACTCCCAGGCCTGACCCGGGCCCCCTGGGCTTGGAGGAGAATCCCGGCGTGCCTGCGAAGGGCACGAAGGTCCTGTGGACCCCAGATCATGAAGACCGGGGTCGGGCTCGGCCCCGGCAGAGGTGACGGCCCTGTCTTCCATCCAGAAAACCTATATTCTCGACACCAGCGTCCTGCTTCATCGGGCAGAATCGCTCTTCTCCTTCGGGGACAACCAGGTCGTGCTCCCCATCGTCGTGTTGGACGAGATTGACAAGTTCAAGCGCGGGACGACCGAACTGAACCGCGCCGCTCGCGTGGTCATCAAGTCCCTGGACCAGATTCGGGAGCGCGGGGACCTCGACAAGGGGGTCCTCCTGGAGAACGGCGGGACCCTGGTCATCAACATCAACGACCGGGACGCCACCAAGCTCCTGCCGCCGGGCTTCGAGCCTTCCAACGACAACCGGATCCTGGCCACGGCCCTGGCCGTCCAGAAACGCCGTGAGGGGCCGGTCATCCTGGTCTCCAAGGACATCAACATGCGGGTCAAGGCCCAGGCCTTGGGCTTGATGGCCGAGGATTACCGCTACGACCAGATCGTCGACATCGACGAGATGTTCACCGGGCATCGGGATCTGGTCGTCCCTGAAGACGTGATCGCCGATCTGTATCGGGATCGCTCGGTTCCGCTCCATCGGGCCGGGGAACTGTCCCGTCCCCTGGCCCCCAACGAGTTCGTCATGCTGACCGGGGGGGCTCCCTCCTCACCGACCGCCCTGACCCGCTACAACCAGGAGGCGGGCCTCCTGAACCGTCTGCGCGAGGTCCGCTTCGACATCTGGGGCATCCGCCCGCTGAACCGCGAACAGCAGTATGCCTTCGAGGTCCTCCTGGACGACGACGTCCAATTGGTCACCTTGGCCGGCAAGGCGGGCACCGGGAAGACCATCCTGGCCATCGCCGCAGGTCTGCAGAAGGTGGTCAACGAGAAGGTCCATCGCCGCCTGGCCATCTACCGGCCGGTGATTCCCATGGGCCGCGACATCGGCTTCCTTCCGGGGACCGAGCAGGAGAAGCTCTCGCCCTGGATGCAGCCCATCATGGACAACCTGGAGTTCCTGCTCAACGAGCACGGGGGCGGAAAGAAGGGCAGCACCGGACGGGCCGACTACCTGTTGGATTCCAACCTGCTGGACATCCGCGCTCTGACCTACATCCGCGGGCGAAGCCTTCCCCAGCAGTTCATCATCATCGACGAAGCCCAGAACCTGACGCCCCACGAGGTGAAGACCATCGTGACCCGGGCCGGGGAGGGCACCAAGGTCGTCTTCACCGGTGACCCCTACCAGATCGACCACCCCTACCTGGACTCGACCTCCAACGGCCTGACCCACCTGGTCGAGCGTTTCCGGGACCACGCCATCGCCGCGCATGTCACCTTGTCCAAGGGCGAGCGCTCGAAGCTGGCCGAGCTGGCTTCGGTGGTCATGGAGGAGTAGCCACTCCCTGGCGGATTCAGGTGAGGGGAGCCGCATCATGTCCTGTCGGATCTGGGGCCTGGTGGCCCTTCTGGTTGCGGTGGCCTGTGCACCCCAAGAGGCGGACCGGGTTCCTTCGCAGGGGCCGGTCCGCCTCGTGCGTCTGGCCACCTGGAACCTGCATGACCTCTTCGACGCCCGGGACGACCCCTATGACGACGAGGTGCGCACCCGCGCGCGCCTGGAGGCCGACCTGGAGGCCAGGGCCCGGGTCCTGCGCGAACTGGACGCCGATCTGCTGGCCGTGCAGGAGGTCGAGACCGGCGAACTCCTGCAGGAGCTGGCCCAGAGGACGGGCTACGAGCAGGTGGTCCTCTTGGAAGGCAACGACGTCCAGCGCGGTATCGACGTCGGCCTCTTGAGCCGGGTCCCCTTGCAGGGCTCGCGAACCCACCTGGCCGATCGCCTTCCCAGGACCCGCGGCGCCCCCCGGGATTCCCGTTTCTCGCGCGACTGCCTGGAGGTCCACGTGGCGGTTCCGGGGGGGCTGGTGCTGCTGATCAACCACTTCAAGAGCCAGGCCTTCGGCGGTCGGCGCGCGGAGGCCCTGCGCCTGGCCCAGGCCGGCAGGGTCCGCGAGATTGCCCTGGGGCTGGCTGAGGTCCCGCTGGCCGTCCTGGGTGACCTCAACGCCGATCCCGATTCGCCCTCGCTGGCTCCCCTGAAGCAGCCCCCCTTCCTGGACCCCTTGGAGGCTCTGCCTCGGGAGGGGCGGGTGACCTGGCGGAAGGGGCGCCGCGACTCGGCCCTGGACTACATCCTGCTCAACCCGGCCCTGGCCCGGCGGCTCGTCCCCGGGTCGGTCCGGATTCTCGAAGGTGAGGCCGTCCGGGTGGCCAGCGACCATCGGCCGGTCCTGCTCGACCTGTGGCTCCCGGATTGGGAGGCTCAGGAAGGACCGCCTTCCCAGGCGGGCGAAGGCGCCCCTCCATGAGCCTGCGCGCCCGCTTCTTCCTGTTCTTCCTGGCCCTGGTCCTGCTTCCGATCCCGGCCCGTCCGGAGGCCGGTCCGAAGGCCGGCAGCCTGCCCGCCCTTCAAGCCGAGGTCCAGCGCCTTCGGGAGTTGGAGTTCCTGCGCCCGGTCCAGGCCCTGGAGATGTCGCTGGAGCAGGCCGGCCAGGAGGTCCGCCAGATGCTGGGACGCGACCTGGGGAATCCGACCACCCAGGGGCGCGAGGTCTTCCTGCAATCCTTGGGCCTGCTCCCCGAGGGGACCAGCCTGGAGGCCTCGCTGGCCTCCCTCTTCGGCGAGCAGATCCGCGGCCTGTACGACCCCCGCAAGCAGGTCTTCGTGGTCGTCCGGGATGCGCCGGACCCTCTGACCTCCTCCGGTCTCCCGGCGGTCGTGGGTCTGGACCTGGCCGAGCTCTACACCCTGCACGAACTGGTCCACGCCCTGCAGGATCAGCACTTCGGTCTTCTGGCCCTGGAGGAACGCACCCGGGGGCGCTTCGACGCCTTGATGGCTCTGCGGGCCGTGCTGGAGGGAGACGCCAACCTGGTCATGTTCCAGGCGGCCGCCCGCCGGATGGGGCTGGACGCCGGGATCCTGGTCTCCTTGCTGGGCTCGGGCCCGGCGCCGAGTCTTCCCGGGTTGGACGCCTATCCTCAGTTCCAGGAGGCCCCCCGCTTCCTCCAGGAGTTCTTGACCATGCCCTACTTCCAGGGCATGGGCTTCGTGGCCGCCCTGCATCGGGCCGGGGGATGGCCGAAGGTGGATGCGGCCTTCCGCGACATGCCCGCCTCGACCGAGCACATCCTGCACCCCGAGAAGTTCCTGGGCGGAGAGGATCCCCCGCTGCGGGTGGACCTCTCGGCCCTGCCCGAGAGGTTCGGCTCCCACTCGCTGTTGAGCGAGGACACGGCTGGCGAGTTCCTGATCCGCGTGTGGGGCGAAGAGAACCTGGGAACCGAGCTGGGTCGGGAGGCGGCCGCCGGATGGGGAGGGGATTCCTGGCGGGTCTACTCCGCCGACCAGAGCCGATTCTTCCTGTGGGTCACCGCCTGGGATACCGAGGCGGATGCCCGAGAGTTCGAAGCGCTGGCCCGCAAGGCCCGGGCCGCGCACCCCGACCGGATCGAGCGCCACGGCGCTCGTGTCCTGGTGATTTCAGGCGCGCCCGGAGACCTGGTCCAGGTCGTCTCCAGCGCTGCCGGGAAGGCGAAGATCCATCCATGACCGAGACCCGCTTCGACAGCCTGATCCCCGACTACATCCAGCGCCTTGAGCCCTACGTGGCCGGAAAGCCCATCTGGGAGGTCCAGGAGGAGTTCCAACTGCAGGAGGTCGTCAAACTGGCCTCCAACGAGAACTCGCTGGGGCCCTCTCCCCGGGCGATCCAGGCCGTCCAGGACAGTCTGGTCGACATCCACCGCTACCCGGATACCGGGGGGCTGCGCCTCCGCCAGGCGCTGGCGGATCTGTATGACCTGAAGGTCGAGAACGTGGTCCTGGGCAGCGGCTCGGAAGGCATCATGTCCTACATCATGCGGACCTTCCTGGATCGCGAGGACGAGGTCCTCACCGCGGACGCCACCTTCGTGGGTTTCCAGGTGATGGCCCGGGCCCGGGCCGTGCAGCCGGTCTCGGTGCCGCTGAAGGACTACCGCTTCGATCTGGAGGCCCTGGCCGATCGGATCACCGAGCGCACGAAGATCGTCTACCTGTGTAATCCCAACAACCCCACGGGGACCTTCTTCACCAAGGCCGAGTTCGATCGCTTCCTCGAGCGGCTCCCTTCCCGGATCCTGGTGATCCTGGACGAGGCCTACTACGAGTTCGCCTGCGACCATCCCGATTTTCCCGACTCGATGAAGTACCGTCACGACCAGGTGATCACCCTGCGCACCTTCTCCAAGGCCTATGGCCTGGCCGGGGTCCGCATCGGCTACGGCTTCGCCCACGACTTCCTGATCCGCAACCTGCACAAGATCAAGCTGCCCTTCGAACCCGGCATCCCCGCCCAGGCGGCCGGTCTGGGTGCCCTGGAGGACCGCGAGTTCCTGGCCCGCACCCAGGAAATGAACCGCCAGGGCCTGCCCTTCTTCTACAAGCACTTTGACCGTCTGGGATTGGAGTACCGCCCCTCGGCGGCCAACTTCATCCTGGGAATCCTGAAGTCCAAGGATCAGGTGTCGGCCCTGTACGGCGAGATGCTGCGCCGGGGCGTGATCGTGCGCCCCCTGGAGCGCTTCGGCCTGCCCCACTGCTTCCGCGTCACCGTGGGCACCGAGTCCGAGAACCGGCGCTGCGTCGAGGTCCTGGAGGAGGTCCTGCCGGCCGTTCGCGGGTGAGGGAGGCGGGCGCCGGAGAATAGAACAAGCGGACCGGAGAGGGCCTCCTCCAGGACCCCTCCGGCCCGCCTTCACGAGACGGTTTGCGTTACTTCCGGCGCACCTTGAAGGTCACCGGCGCGCTCTGGGTTCCGTAGGCGTCCTGGGCAATCACGGTGATGTCCAGGTTGGTTCCCGAGGCGAGGTCGGTCGCCCCGATGGCGACGTTGAAGTGCCCCGAGTTGTCCGCTCGCGCCGAGTTCGTGATGAGTCGCCCGGGGATCGAGAGGAATCCCGGGATCAGGTCCTGGCGGGCTTGCGCCTGGACCTGCACGGTGGCGCCGGCCACGGTCTGGCCGAGCACGTTGAAGTTGGGGTCCACGTCCTGACCGTTGCTGGGGGACGTGACCTGCAACTGGGTGTTCCCCGTGCCGGTTCCGGTGATCTGGATGACGGCGGTGGACTGAACAGTCTGGGTCCGCCCGTCGCTCATTCGCAGGGTCGCGTTCATCCAGGAACTGATGTCCCCGGAGGCGACCGTGTAGGTCCCGCGGTAGAGACCGTACTGGACTTCCTGCATCGGGAATCCGGTGCGGCCGCCGATATCGAACGTCGCGGTGCCGCCGCTGGCCCCGTGCAGGTCGAAGGTGGCGGTCTGCCCCAGGCTGTAGGGCGGGTTGGGATTCAAGGTGAGGTTGCTGACCAGGCCCGTGGTGTTCCCGCTTCCCGCGGAGCCGGGGGAGAGGGTGAAGGACCACTGGCGGTCGAGGCTGTTGCCATACCGATCATTGCCGGTGATCCGGGCGGTGTGCTGCCCGGAGCTGAGGTCGTAGCCCGGATGCCAACGCACCTGGTTGCCCTGGAAGACCAGCTCGTTGGTCACGTCCCGGGTGTCGACCCACATCCGCAGGTTGCCGGACTGGACCTGGTTGGTGAAGTTGGCTCCGATGCTGGGCCGCAAGTCCGAGGTCACGGAATTGGAGGCCGGGAACTCGGAGGTCTGGGTGTTGGTGCTTCCCCCGCTCGTTCCGATCGTGATGGTCGAGGCGGCCTCCTGGAGGTCCTCCTGGCCATTCTTCGTGAGGCGGACCAGAAGGGTCGCCGAGTTGGTGACGAGTCCTTGTCCGACCGACAGGCCTCCCTGGTAGCGCCCCGGGCTGACCTCTGGCATGGCGATGCCCGTGCGCAGTCCGACGATGTCGAAGGTGGCCTGCCCTCCGGCCGTGCCCAGGGCGATGACGGTCAGGGTTTCACCGACCGCGAGGGCGCGCTGCGGGCTGACCACCACCTTCTGGATGGTCGGGTGGGTTGTCACTGGGGTGGAGGGGGTTCCGGTTCCTTCGGCGCTGGTGATCAGCACCGTGCGCGTGGCCGCCCGCCACTCGACGCCGGCCCCCAGGGCCTCGCCGACGAAGCGCAGGGGCACCACGGTCCGTCCTCCCAGGGTTCGGGCGGGCGCTTCCAGAGGCACCCACTGCCCGTTGACGCGGGCCTGGTTGGCTCCCAGCGTCAGTTCGATGTTGGTCGCTTCGCGCTGGGCACGGACGGTGCGGGTGCTCCCGTCCCACACGACGGAGGCCCCCAAGGCCTCGAAGATGCCGCGGAGCGGGACGAAGGTCCGCCCACCGAGGATGACGGCGGGCTGGTCGGTTCTCAGCAGGTTGCCATCGACAAACACCGAGATCCCCTGGGCGCTGGCGGGGCCAGCCATCAGTGTGAAGAAGGCGGCCAGGGCCAGCAGGCCCAGGACGCGTTTGTATTCCTTGAAGTTCACGGGTTCCACCTCCATGTTCTCCCGAGCGTGCTTGGGAGGCCGTCTTGGGTCGTCTTCTGTTCAGACGCTTGCATTGTCACTTCTTTCTGTCGATTTCTTGTCTTGGTCGATGGCGGTTCAGGATCTACTAAAAAGCATTGCATGTGGCTGCGTCAAATCGCCATTTCTCGCTTCAAGAAGTCAGTCTTTATAGGGGTTTTGGCTTCGGTCCAGGTGTGCTGTTGGTTTTGCATTCTGGTCGCTCAGGCTCTTGCATCGATGGTCCAAAAGGGGTACAATTGAGTCCAGGCCTCACTGGGAATCAATTCGGGTCACGAGGCTGGGGATTCTCTACTCTTGCCGACCGTGAGGTTGGCATCGGGACAGAAGTTTCGAGAAGTCGAGACCTGTACCCAGGATGAAGGGGGCGTCGCACATGAGCCTCTTGGGTTGGATTCTCTTCCTGGTTGTCGCTGCTGTTTGCGCCTGGATCGCTGGCGCAATCGTCCCAGGGGCTGTCCCTGGTGGTTTCCTGACGGCCATGGTCCTCGGGGTGGTTGGGGCCTGGCTGGGGACCAGGATGATCGGCCAGTTTGGACCGACGCTGGCCGGCGTGCCCCTGTTGCCGGCCATCCTCGGTTCGGGGATCTTGATCTTCGTTCTCGCCCTGGCATCGAGAGGGCTTCGTCGGGGCTGACAGGCCGCTCGCTCTGGTCCGAGTGGCCCCCTCTGGCGCGAGTGCAGAGGGGGCCACCTGGCGAAAGCGTGCTACCTTCCGGTCTGGTTGTCGGACCATGACGTGACCTCGGCGGATTCTGCCATCCCAGGTGCACGGACCGAGGTCTTCACCTGGAACCTGCCCCCGGACACCATCTGTCGCAACAGCGCGCTGTTGTCGCCGAAGAAGTCCCGGGCCACCCGGTAGCCGGGCTGGATGAACTGGATGTTGTCCCAGGTCTTGATCTTCTCCCAGCCCTGGCTCTCGTCGGCGCGGATGAAGAGATCCACGACGACGGGGCCCGGCTGGCGGACCCTGGTCGGGTTCTGCAAGGTCACGCGGACGTTCACCTGGTCAGACATCCTCCTCACCAGGACGGACTCGATTCTGGCCTCGGCGCTGACCTTCAGCGGCATGAACACGACCAGCAGCAGCGCTGCTCCAAACAACAATCTCTTCATGACAATGGACCTCCTGCCATTTTGACGATAGCAGGGGCCAGTAAGGGGAACCTGTCACGGTACCGCGATCCTGGTTCGGAGTACACCCTCGGGAGGGCTTTCGGATCCGGCTCTCTGTCGAAGCGTGTGCCGTCGGGCTACACTTTGGATCGAGCACAGGAACGTGGAGGTGGTTCTCATGGCATTGCCAGAGACCGGTCAGGTCATCGAGAAGAAGGTCGTTTCGACTCCTCAAGGTTCGTCCGAGCGGGTTGAAGTCCGCGCCTCGTCGACCTCGCCGAAGGAGAGGCGACTGGGTCAGGTCCGGCGCGTGCAGGGTTTCATCTGGTTCGCCTATGCCGTCGTCCTGGTGACGATCCTCTTCCGCTTCGGGTTGCTCCTGTTGGGAGCCAATTCGAACGCCGGCTTCGCCGGCTTCGTCTACGCGGTGAGCCTTCCCCTCGTGGGGCCCTTCCTGGCCCTCTTCGGGCAGGAGGCGGTCTATGGTCAGAGCCTGCTGGAGGTCTCGGACCTGGTGGCGGCGCTCCTGTACCTGGTCGTTGCGGCGGGCCTGAGTCGACTGGTCTCGCTGGTGATGGCCCCAAATGACCCCACGGGCGGGTCCTACGAGTAGGAGGACAAGCCAATTCGCGGCCTTCGCATCGAGCGCGCACACTGCCAGGGGGCACCTGTCCTACGTGTGGCCGGGCACGTGGACGCTTTGACCAGTGGTCTTCTGGTTGAGAACCTGGAGCGACTGGCCGCCGGACCGACGCGGATCGGGCTGGACCTGTCCGGCGTCGACTTCATCGACACGGCCAGCGCGGCACTCCTGGCCTCCATCCGTGAGCGCCTGGCGCAGGAGGGTTGCCTGCTCGAGGTCTGGGAGGTCTCCCCGCAGGTCCGGGACGTCTTCCTCGCGCTGGGAATGACGACCCTCCTCTCCCGCAGCGATCGCGATGTCCCGTAGGAATCCTCCTTTCGGCCACGAAACCCATTGCTGCAAGGGGGAAAATGCTTCGGAAGATCCTGCACCCCGACCAGCCGGTCGGTGCCCCGGGGGCATCCGGGCCGACGCATCCTCTGCTCGAGACGCTCCGGACCGTGCTCACCGGAGCGCACGGGGCTGCCCTGTGCCTGCTGGATGCCCATGGTCGGGTGGTCGCCCTCAGCCCGGAGGCCGAGATCATGGCGGAGCCCGGGGGTCTACCACCCCCAGCCATGACGCCGGCCTTGACCGAGTCGGAGTGGCAAGGGTGGTTGCAGCGACCTGGTGGGGGGCGATTCTGGGCCGGGGTCCGGACCATGGCGCTTTGCGATCCGCGGGGGAGCCTGTATGGCTTCTTGCAGACGCTTCAGGACCATACCGGGGCTCGTGCCGCCCGCGAGGAGGACCTGGCCGAGGCCCAGCGGGTCCTGGATGCCATGCGCCAGGGCGAACGTCTGCTGGTGCGCGCCCGCAGGATGGCCCGGCGCGGCGGGTGGGAGTGGAATGCCCGCACCTGCGAGTTGCACATGAGTGACGAGTTGCTGGGGATTCTCGGCCGTCCTCCAGACCGGATGGTCTCGTTGGACGACTGGTTTGAACTGGTGCATCCGGAGGATGTCGGCCCGTTTCGTCAGATCCTGAAGTCCGCGCTGGAAACCGGAGGCGCCTTTCGGGCCCTCGTTCGGATTCAAGGCCCTCACGGCGTGGAACGGCTCCTGCTGTGCGACGGCGACGCAGAATCGGAGAACGGAGACTTCGAAAAGGGTCTGTTCGGAACCGTCCTGGACATCACCGAGCAGAGCCAGGCCCAGGAAGCCTCGTCCAAGAGCGAGCGTGACCTGCAGGCTGTCCGCGCCCAGACGGAGGCAATCCTCTACGCGGACTCCGCGATGCGCCTCGTGGAAGCGAACCCCGCCGCCGAGCGTCTCTTCGGTTTTTCCCTCCAGGAAATGGTCGGCCGTCAGGCGGTGGAGATTCTGGGCCTCCGGGCCTGCGCACCTGCCGACTCGGCAGAACCTCACGCCCTCCGGGAGCTTGAGTTCCGGTGCAAGGATGGCGGTTCCTTCGTCGGGGAGACCATGCGGATCCTGGTGAACGACGCCTCGGGCCAGATGCTGGGCACCCTCTGGATGATCTCCGACGTGTCGGCCCGACGTGCAGCCAGGGAGAGGCTGGCGGAGGCCAGGAGGCGCCTGGCCGCCAGCCGTGAAGCCGAAAGAGGCTGGTTGGCGCGTCAGTTGCACGACGGGCCGGTGCAGGATCTCCTCGCGCTCAGCTATCAACTGGCCCATGCGGCTGGCCACCCTTCCCAAGAGGCCTCGCAGGTCGATGAGGTGCGAAGCCAGGTCCTGGAGGTGGTCGGTCGCTTGCGGAACCTGATCGGGGAGCTTCGTCCCCCCGGCCTGGTAGAGTTCGGTCTCGAGGCGGCCTTGGAGGGCCTGGTTCGTCGCCTGGAGGACTCTGACGGCCCCGTCCTGCCTCGCTTCGAGCTGGACCTGTGCGGCCGCCTCGATCTGCCGGACTCGACGGCCGTCTGCCTGTTCCGGACGGCCCAGGAGGCTCTCCAGAACGTGATCAAGCATGCCAGGGCCCGGACGGTGCGCGTGCGGATGAGGCCGGTCGGGAGCCGGGTCGAGTTGACGGTCCGGGACGACGGCTGCGGATTCCAGGTCCCGGAGTGCCTCCAGGAACTGGCGCGTGACCGGCATTTCGGGCTTGTGGGACTGGTCGAGAGGGCTGAACTTGCCCAAGGAACCCTGGACGTCCGCTCCGAGCCGGGACATGGCACGGAGTTGCGTCTCTCTCTTCCCCTGACCGTGGAGCCCGACGCCGATGACTGAGCAGATTCGCGTCGTCCTGGCCGACGACCACCCCTTGATCCTGTCTGGAATCCGCCAGTCTCTGAGCGAGGCCTCCGACATCCTGATTCTCGGCGAGGCGGGCGACACCAACCAGGCCCTGGAGATCTGCGAGGCCGAGCATCCCGACGTGTTGGTGCTGGACCTCAGCATGCCCGGCCCCTCGTCCACCGAGGTCGTCCGGCGACTGGGCGAGACCAGTCCCGAGACCCGGGTCCTGGTCCTGACCGCCCATTCCGACGAGACCCACGTCCGTCAGATGATGCGGGCCGGGGTGACCGGATACCTGGTGAAGGATGAGGCCCCCGAGAACATCGCCACGGCCGTGCAGGCCGTCGCCCGAGGGACCCTGTGGATCAGCCGGACCGTCGCCGCCAACGTCAAGAGGCATCTGGGCGCGCCGGAGGGGGATCTGCACGGGTTGACGCGCCGCGAGCGTCAGGTCCTGGTCCGGCTCTCCCAGGGGATGGACAATGCCTCGATCGCCGCCGACCTGAACCTTTCCGAGCAGACAGTTCGGAACTACGTCAGCGAGATTTATTCGCGCCTGGACCTCAAGAGCCGGGCTGAGGCCATCGTCTGGGCCCGGGAACGCCAGGTCCATGATTTCTGAGCGGTTCTGCTGTCCTCCCAGTCCAAGGGCCTGACTGCCTCCTGCCCGAGACTCCCTGGGCTTCCCGCGTCCACTTCCTCGATTCTGGCAGACCTTCGTCGACCGGCGTGGGCGGAGTTCGGGATGGAGTCTGCGGACCTTGATCCCGGTCTCATGCCCGGTCTCGGGTACGCCAGTGGGTCGAGTCTCCGGATCCCCGTCTCTGCCGCAAGTCCCACGGGCCAGATAGACTTGAGTCTGGTCGGATGCGGTCCGCCGCCGCCGGAACCGGATTGTGCCGTCCTGATGGATGGCCACGGAGGGATGCATGATGAAGGACTTCCAAGAGCAAGTACCGGGCGGGCACGGTCACAAGCGGGGAAGGGCCGTGCTGGCGGGCTTGCTTGTGAGCTTCCTGTTGCTGGGCCTGGTGGGCTACGGCTGTTCCGGCAGCGGAACCGCCCAGGCACTGGCCGACCCGGCCAACCAACTGCCGCATCACATCAACTGGGGCAGCTACAACCTCTACCGCTACCAGCCTGGGACCGAGGGGGGATGGGTCCGGATTGTCAACCTCGGCGTCTTGGAGGAGTCGCCCCTGCTGGGTGACCGGCCCGTCCTGATGACCCACGGCTGGGGTGGCAGCATCCGCAACAACCGGATGGCGTCCCTGGCCCAGGACCTCTTCGATCACGGCCTGGCTTCCAGTGTCTTCGGCTTCGAATACGACTCGCAGGACGGCATCCTCGCCAACGGTGTCTTCTATCGGCAGGCGCTGGATTTGCTCAGTTCCTTCGGGCCTGGCGCCCTGAACTGGACGACCATCAGCCACAGCATGGGCGGCCTGGTGGCCCGCGCGGCTCTCCAGGGCGATTCCTTGCCCATCGCCGCCACCGGAAACCGCTTCATCACGCTGGGCACCCCCCACCTGGGCACTCCGGTGGCCGACGCGGTGCAGGGCGCGGACGCCGCCACGCAGAGCCTGGTGCTCTTCCACCTCGACCAGGGTGGTTTCATGAACTCCGACGGGAACCCGTCTGAGGTCGACCTGGATTCACAAGGCTTGACCGACCTCCGCACGGATTCCGAGTTCCTCGCCAACCTGAATCTCACTATCGGAATCCACCCCCAGGCCCGCTTCTTTACCCTCGCCGGAACGGAGCTCGGCAGCATGGAGCAGGTGAACATCGCTCTCGGGGTGACCACGGACGACGGCCTGGTGACCCTCGAAAGCGCCAACCCGATCGAAATCGTGGCCGCCGGCTCGGGCACGGCCCCGGTCACCCACACCGAATTGCCGAGCGACCAGACCACCGTCTTCCCGCTGATCCGACAGTTCATGGTGCAGTAGTCAAAGGGCTCTCCCAGGGTGCGTGGCTGTCCACCGACGCAGGACTAACCCCAGCCAAAGGGAACCAAGCGACTCCCCTGGATGGGGAGAAGGACGGAGAACTCCTCCATGATGGCTGGCCACGCACTCGAGATGGAGCGAAGCTCCATCAAGTTCCTTCCGGACCCGGCCCGGGTCGTGCTGCGTCCCTTCATCCCCGGACAGCCCTGGCGGGTGAAGAACGTCATCGGGCGGGTCTCGGGCCTGGACGACGAGGCGGTGCAGAAACTGCTGGACCAGGTCCTGGTCGAGTTCGCGGGCCGGCATTCCGACCTGGAGCGGATCCTCGAATCCCACTGTCAGAGGGTCGAGAAGTTCCTGGAACCGGGATTCGAGCCCGGGTGCCCGCGACGCCTGCTTCTGGGGTCCTACCTCACGGCAGAGTATTCCCTGGAGTCGGCGGCCCTCTTCAATCCCTCCATGGTGCCCCATCCCTCTCAGGAAGGGGTCTCACCGGGTTCGGTACGCTTCATCATCAGCTTTCGGGCCACCGGCGAGGGGCACATCTCCTCGATCGAGTTCCGCAGTGGGATCCTGGATGAACGCGGGGGCGTTTCGGTGGAGCCGACGGGTCGTTACGTCACGACTCCCGACGTCGAACCGGACCCCTCCTATAACAAGGACCTGTTCCTGTGGAAGCTGCAGGAGATGGGGGTGGAGGACGGCTTCGCCGGAGAGGTCCTGGAGCTGTTGCCTGAGCCCTTCACCCTGGGCCAGCTCACCCGATCCCTCGAGCGGACGCAGGAGCGGTGGGAGGCTCAGCCCCTGACCCGGCAGCAGGTGCGCAACGAGCGCCGGACCCGCGACACCATGCGGTGGCTGGCCGAGGCGAACTACCAGGTCCGCTTCCCGGCTGAGATCCCCCTGGCGGAACGGATCATCTTCCCGGTCTCCACCAGCGAGAGCAACGGCATCGAGGACGCCAGGTTCGTGAGACTGGCCGACGACGACGGCTCGTTCACCTACTACGCCACCTACACCGCGTACAACGGCAAGACCATCCTGCCGAACCTCCTCGAGACCAGGGACTTTCTGACCTTCAGGGTGCGAACCCTGAACGGGCCCGCCGTCCAGAACAAGGGGATGGCCCTCTTCCCGCGACGGATCGGTGGCCGTTACGCCATGATCTCGCGCCAGGACAACGAGAACCTCTTCCTGATGTTCAGCGACAACCTGCACTTCTGGCACACCACCCGGAAGCTGGTTCAGCCCAGGCAGCCCTGGGAATTCATTCAGATGGGAAATTGCGGATCCCCGCTGGAGACTGAGGCCGGATGGGTCGTGCTGACGCATGGGGTGGGACCCATGCGCAAATACTGCATCGGGGCGATCCTTCTGGACCTGGAGGATCCCAGTCAGGTGATCGGGCGTCTGGCCGAGCCCCTGCTGTCACCCGACGAGAGCGAGCGCGAGGGTTACGTGCCCAACGTCGTCTACTCGTGCGGATCCATGGTGCACCAGGGCCGGCTGATCATGCCCTACGCAATGTCGGACCGGGCCTCCAGCATCGCCACGGTCTCGCTGGATGCCTTGCTGGAGCGCCTGAAGTCCGACACGATCCGTTCGTAGACGCGAAGGTAGTCGTCCACCATGCGCTCGGCGCTGAAGCGCTCTTCCACTTCCTTTCGGCATCGTTGGCGCGAAATCTCCGGCAGGCGGGCGACGGCGGCAGCCGCTTCGGCCGCCCCCGTGACCAGGAAACCGGTCTCGCCTGGGCTGATGATCTCCGGCATCGAGCCCAGGGGATAGGCGATCACCGGGGTCCCGGTGGCCATGGCCTCGACGACGGACAGGCCGAAGGGCTCGGCAAAGGAGATCGGGTGCAGCAGTGCCTTGGCACTTCCCAGCAGGCGATCCCGTTGTTCCGGGCCGACGCTGCCCTCGTACACGACGCGATCGCCGTCGATCCAGGGCAGCACTCGCTCCTGGAAGTAGTCCCGGTCCTGCACGATGCCCGCAATCCGCAGTCGGACGCCAGCCCGGCGAGCGATCTCGATGGCCTCGTGCGCCCCCTTGTCCGGGTGGAGGCGGCCCAGGAAGACCAGGTCCTGGCCTGGGCCTTCCTGGAAGGTGAATTGGCCCAGATCGATCCCATGGTAGACCGTGGCCAGATAGTCCAACCCCGGGGCGCGGTCGGAATCGCTGATCGAGACGTAGTGCACGCGGCCGTTGTACTTCCGGTAGACGGGGAGGATCCCGGGCGAGGAGAAGCCGTGGATGGTGGTCACGACGGGGGTGTCCACCAGCCCCGAATAACTGAGGGGAAGGAAGTCGAAGTGGTTGTGGATCAGGTCGAAGTCCGCCGCGTTCTCGAAGACCTCCGAGAGGTGCAGGCACTCCCAGACCTTGGCATCCAGGGAGGGGTCCTCCTCGTAGCCCACCGGACAGACGGCTTGCAGCCTCCCCGCCGTGAGCGAGTCGGCGGTGGCGAACAAGGTGACGTCCACACCGCGTGCCATGAGGCCCTCGGCCAGCAGGGAGACGATCTGCTCCCACGGCCCGTAGTGGCGCGGAGGCGTGCGCCAGGCGATGGGGGAGACCAAGGCGACGCGCAGGCTCAAAACGAGGCCGGCCGGGGAATCGGGGCGGCAGTCTCGCCGGGAAGGCGACGGGCCTCCTGCTCCGCTTCGATCTCGTGCATGGTCAGCAGTGACAGGAGCCAGGCCAGGGTGGACTCCGCCCCCTGGTTCAGGTTGACCCCTTCGGCGTGCAGGCCGTCCCGGCATCCGCCCGTGACCAGATCCGCCACAGGGACCTGCAGGTCGTTGTGCCCGAGGAACCACGCGAAACAGGTCTGGGCCCGGTCCCTCCACTTCCGATGCCCCGTCGTCCGATGCGCCTCGCAGCAGGCCTCCAGCGAAGCCTGGGCCTCCAGGGGCTGCTGGTGGAATCGCGCCTGGGCCCGGTCGCGATGGTACCAGCCGCGATTCCCGACCGGCACGAAGTGCCCGGCGGGCGAGGTCTGCACCCGCATCAGCCATTCCAGCATGCGCAGTCCAGCCGCACCCATTTCCTGGTTCCCGGTCTCGCGCCCCGCCTGCAGGAGCGCCTGGGGCAGGCGGGCGTTGTCGTAGGTCAGGCCCTCTTCCGGCCAGGGCCACTCCACGGTTGAAAACCTCTGGAAGCCGTCCAGAAGGCGCCCGGCGATCTCCTCGCGCCGGGTTCTCACGCCTCGATCCCCGGGAAACCGCTTGAGGTAGGCACTCAGACCCAGGCAGGCAAGAGCCATGGCTCGGGGGGAGCCAAGCCCCGCCACCACTGGCAGGGCTTCCCGGAACAACTGTGCGCCGAAGCGGAACAGCCAATCGGGCCCCTGTCCCACTGTGACCCCAAGGGCCCAGACGGCGCGCCCCTGGCAGTCTTCCGAACCGATCTCTTCATTCCAGCGGCGGTCGTAGCCCATGAAGTTGCGGAAACGCCTGCCGTCCGGGTCCCATGCGTGTTCCAGGAAGCTGGCATAGCGGGTGGTCGCCAGGCGCAGGCCGGAGCGAGACTCGGCCGGCGCGCGCACCGCCACCAGCAGCGCGCGCGCGTTGTCGTCCGTGCAGTACCCCTCGGCCCGTCGGGGAATGCTGAACCGGGCGTGTTGCAGGACGCCGACGTCGTCGGTGAGCTCCAGCAGGTGGTCGAGCACGAGCCGAGGCGCAGGGGCGGTCCTGGCCAGTACCGGGGGCGGATCGCCTCCATCCACTCCGGATGAGGGCAGGCGTTTGCGGATCATGGGTCGCAGGGTCCGCTCGGCCTTGACCTCTTCGAAAAGCTCCTGATAGCGGAGTGCGACCTGGGACCACACCATGCTCCGGGTGTGGACGTAGGCTCGTTTGCGCAGGGCGTGCAGTTCGTTGCGGTCCCGCAGCAGTGCCAGGACGTTGGCGGCCAGCGCCTGGGGGTCCTGGAACGGGGTCAACACGCCGCGGTCGTCGGCCAGCAGGTCCTGGGCGCACCAGTAGGGAGTCGACACGACGGCGTTCCCGCTGCCCAGCGCGTAGGCCAGGGTGCCCGAGGCGATCTGGGCCTGCCCCAGGTAGGGTGTCACGTAGATCTCCGCCGCCCCCAGGAAGTCACAGAGCTCGGCCAGGGGCACGAAGCGGTTGTGGAATCGGACGTTTCCCGCGATTCCAAGCTCGTCGGCCAGCGCCTGCAGGTCCGTGCGGTAGGCTTCGCCGTCGCGGGCCAGGACGTGGGGGTGGGTGGCGCCGAGGACGAGATAGACCACGTCGGGAAACTCCCGCGTGATTTCCGGGAGGGCCCGGATCATGGTCTCGATGCCCTTGGCGGGGGAGAGCAGGCCGAAGGTCAGGATGACGGTGCGCCCTTCCACGCCCAGTTGTTCCTTGAAGTAGTTGGGATCCAGGAACGGGACGTCCGGAATTCCGTGCGGAATCAGGGCAATCCGTTCGCGTGGAACGTCGTAGACCTCTCGGAGCAGTTGGATCGCCTGCTCGGTCATCACCACCAACCGGTCGGATCGGTGCGCCACCTCGTCCATGACGGTCCGCTGGTCCGGGTCGGGCTCGCGCAGGATGGTGTGCAGCGTGGTGACCAGGGGCAGGTCCACGCGCCGGAGCAGTTCCAGCACGTTCTTGCCCGCAGTTCCTCCGTAGATCCCATATTCGTGCTGCATGCAGAGCACGTCGGCCGGCCCCTGGCCCAGGAACTCCGCCGCCTGCAGGTACTCATCCAGCCGGTCCTGGTGGATCTCGAACTGGACCTGAGCCGGGTAGTCGTAACCCTCAGGCCGGTCGTTCATGGCCATGGCAAAGGTTTCCAGGCCGGGTGAGGTCTTGGCCAGGGCCTCCGTCAGATCGGAGGTGAAGGTGGCGAGGCCGCACAGTCGCGGGAGGTAATTCCCGAGAACGGCGACCGTCCGGACAAGCGGGGTCGCAGGCATGAGGTTTTCTTCTCTCTGAGGATCACCCTCTGTGGGGGAAACCCGTCTATTATACCCCGAAACGGGAGACCCTACGCCGAAAGATCCACTGATGCGACCTTTTGTCCGGGAAGTCGCGTCAAATTCGAACCCACGGTTCGCGGCCGGGGTCCCGATCCCGGGAAGGTGGCCGGGTGCTATCATGGGGTATGAGCTTCATGGACTTCTGGTTCAAGGACAAGAGCGGACAGATCGTGGTGGCGCAGACGCCAAACGCGCCTCTGATCCTGGCCCTGGTGGCCGTGCTGCTGCGACTCGTCACGACGGGCACGGCCCATCGATTCTTCGGCGCCCTGTTCTTTGGCGCCCTCTTCACCTGGGCCTGGCTGGAGATCGTGGACGGAGCCAACCCTCATCGCCGCGCGATGGGCTCGGTCACTCTGATCGGCCTGCTCTGGTGGGCCGTCTCTGGCGGCCTCTGACCTCCAGCAGGGCTTGAGGGAGCGCCCGACCCCGGTTCGGGGCGCGGGTTTGTTCGCGTTTCGGGGGCACCCTCGCCTCGTTCAGATCGTCGTCGGCACCCTCTCTTTCTCGGCCGTTCTCTTCGTGCTAAGATAACGGGCGTGCGCATCGAGGTGAAGGTGGCCCTGCTCGACTCGCAGGGCGAGCGTTTCATGGGGGCTGGGCCCATGTGGCTTCTGGAGGGGATCCGCAAGACGGGATCCATCCGTCAGGCAGCCCTGGCCCTGGGGATGTCCTACGCCAAAGCCCACCGCCTGTTGGGCCGTCTGGAGCAGGCCCTGGGAGCCCGGCTCCTGGTCCGTCGTATCGGCGGCGCCGAGCATGGCGGGGCCGGTCTGACGCCTGAAGGACTTGAGTTCCTCGAGCGCTATACCCGGCTTTGCCAGGCACTCCAGGCTCGGGCCCGGGACGAGGAGGAGGCCTTCGGCGCGTTCTGCAGCGAGCTGGCTGCCCGAAAAATGCCGCTGGCCCAGGGCGCCTCCGAGGGGGACGGCCGGGCGTGAGGCTGCTCTTCACGACCCGGGAGATGGCCACCCTGGCCATGCTGGTGGCCTGCAACGCGGCCATGGAGCTGACCCTGGGCAACCTGCTCCACGCCGTGCGCTCTCCCATGACCGGCTCGTTGCTGGTGGGCTTGAACCTGGTGGTCTACGCCATGGGCTATCTGCGGGTTCCCCGTCCCGGGGCGATCCTGGTGATCGGGGTGGGGACGGCCTTCCTGAAGTTCGCCCTGGCGGGGTCCTTCAAGATGCTGGCCCTGCCGGCGATCGTCCTGGAGGCGTCCCTGATCGATCTGGTGATCTCTCGGGGGGGCCTGAATCGGGTCACGCTGGTGATCTCCGGGATTCTGGCCAGCGTCTTCTCGCTGGGCTGGAGGCTGACGACGGCCTGGATCTTCGTCGGGATCGAGCCCGCGGTCACCCTGGCGCGCCTGGTCAACGAGGACTTCGCGGCCCGGGCTCCCTTCCTGGGCCTCCTGGGCGTGATGCTGGCCTCCCGGGCCCTGGCGGGGGTCCTCTTCGGCCTGTTGGCCTGGCGGGTCCTGGCCCTGGTCGAGTCGGCCCTGCACAGTGGGGCGGAGCCCTGAGATGGACGGGCTCCAGAGCCTTCCCGAAATCTTGGAACAGCACTCCGCCGGTGACTTCTGGACCTGGGAGGAGCGCTACGCCTCGCCGCGTCGCCGGCCCCGGCGCGGGCCCTCGGCCTGGCTGGTCGCCCACGCGGATCGTCTGCCGGAAGGTCGGGCCCTGGACGTGGCCACCGGGGAGGGGCGAAACGCTCTGTTCCTGGCCCGGAGGGGCTTCGAGGTCACGGGGGTGGACCGCTCGCCCACGGCCTTGCGCACGGCCCGGGCCCGGGCCCGGGAGGAGGGGCTGGAGCTCGAACTCCTCCTGGCCGATCTCGAGGCCTGCGAGTTGCCCGCCGGGCCCTTCCAGGTGGTGGTGGTGATGCGCTATCTGCAGCGCAGCCTCTTCGAACCGCTCGGTCGGGCCCTGGCCCCGGGCGGGGTCCTGGTCTATGAGAGTTTCACCCGGGACTACCTGAAGTTCGGGCCCCGGAATCCGGAGCATCTGCTGAGGCCCGGCGAACTGCGTGAGGCCTTCCGCGACCTGGAGATCCTCTCCTATCGCGAGATCGAGGATCCCGGGCGCCGCGAGGCCCGGGCCAGCCTGCTGGCCCGCAAGCCCTGAGAGGCCCTCCCCCCCCTTCAGGGAAAGGGCCTCTCAGGGTTCAGTCCTGCACGTAGTGGGGGAGGGCGATGGAGCAGGGCTCCAGGTCCCAGATCTCCTGGGCATACTCCTGGATGGTGCGGTCTGAAGAGAAGTGTCCCAGACGGGCCACGTTGAGGATGGCCCGGCGCGTCCACTCCTCCTGGTCGCGGTAGAGCCGGGAGACCTTCTCCTGGGCCTGGAGGTAGGCGGCGAAGTCGGCCAGGACGAAGTAGGGGTCACTGCCGACCAGGTTGTCCAGCAGCGGGCGGAACACGTCGGGCTGGCTGGGGGCGAACTCGTTGCGGTTCAGACGATCGATCACCTCGCGCAACTCCGGGCTGGCCTGGAGGCAGTCCACCGGGTTGTAGCCCCGGGCCCTTCTCTCGGCGACCTCGGGAGCGTTCAGGCCGAACAGGAAGAAGTTTTCGGGACCCACCAGGTCGCGGATCTCCACGTTGGCGCCATCCAGGGTCCCCACCGTCAGGGCTCCGTTCAGGCCGAACTTCATGTTCCCGGTTCCAGACGCCTCCTTGCCGGCGGTGGAGACCTGTTCGGAAAGTTCGGCGGCGGGGACGATCCGCTCGGCCAGGGTGACCGAGTAGTTCTCGAGGAACACCACCTTGACTCGCCCGGCCACGTCGTGGTCGTGGTTGACCACCTCGCCGATGGCGTTGATCAGGTGGATGATCTTCTTGGCCATGAAGTAGCCCGGAGCGGCCTTGCCCGCAAAGATGAAGGTGCGCGGGACCAGGTCGACCTGCGGGTCCTTCTTGATCCGGTTGTACAGGTGCACGATGTGCAGGGCGTTCAGGTGCTGACGCTTGTACTCGTGGAAGCGCTTGACCTGGACGTCGAAGAGCGAGTCCAGATTCACCTCCAGGCCGTTGTGGGTGCGAATCCAGTCGGCCAGCATGGCCTTGTTCTCGCGCTTGATGCGGCGGAATCGGGCCTGGAAGCGGGCATCCTCGGCCAGGGGCTCCAGGGCCCGCAGCCGTGAGAGGTCCGTGATCCAGCCTTCGTCGCCCAGGGCTTCGGTCAGGAGGCGGGCCAGGCGGGGATTGCACTGGGCCAGGAAGCGCCGGGGGGTGACTCCGTTGGTCCGGTTGTTGAAGCGCTCTGGCCACATCTCGGCGAAGTCGCGCAGGACGTCGGTGCGCAGCAGTTCGCTGTGCAGGGCGGCCACGCCGTTCACCGAGTGTGAGCCGACGCTGGCCAGGTGCGCCATGCGGACCAGTCGCGGGTGGTCCTGGAAAAGCGACATCCTCTGTACCCGGGCCTCGTCGCCGGGGAAGCGCGCCCGGACCTCCTCCAGGAAGCGGCGGTTGATCTCGTACATGATCTGCAGGTGGCGGGGCAGCAGCCGCTGGAACATCTCCACCGGCCACTTCTCCAGGGCCTCCGAGAGCAGGGTGTGGTTGGTGTAGCCGAAGCAGCGGACCGTGATGCGCCAGGCCACGTCCCAGGCCAGGCCGTCCTCGTCCAGCAGCAGGCGCATCAGCTCGGCGATGGCGATGCTGGGATGGGTGTCGTTCATCTGGACCGCCGCGCGGTCGGGCAGCAGCTCCATCGACTTGTGGACCTGCCGATAGCGCCGCAGGATGTCCTTGATCGAGCAGGAGACGAAGAAGTATTGCTGCTTGAAGCGCAGCTCCTTGCCCTGCATCGAGTTGTCGTTGGGGTAGAGGACCTTCGAGATGTTCTCCCAGATGGTCTTCTGGTGCACCGCGTCGGCGTAGTCGCCCCGGTTGAACTCTTCGAAGTCGAATTCCTGGACCGCCCGGGCGCTCCACAACCTCAAGGTGTTGACCGTGTTGTTGCGGTAACCCGGAATGGGGGTGTCATAAGGCAGCCCCAGGACGTCTTCAGTGCCCACCCAGCGGTAGCGGACATTCCCCCGCTCGTCCTGCCAGGACTCGACGCTGCCGCCGAACTGCACCCTCTGGACGTACTCCGGGCGGGGAACCTCCCAGGGATTGCCGTAGCGCAGCCACTCGTCAGGCTGTTCGACCTGTTCGCCGTGGACGATGCGCTGGGCGAAGATTCCGTACTCGTAGCGCAGGCCGTAGCCCATGGCCGGGTAGGCCAGGGTGGCCAGCGAGTCCAAAAAGCATGCCGCCAGGCGCCCCAGGCCGCCGTTGCCCAGGCCGGCATCGGGCTCCTGCTCCATGAGGCTCTTGAGGTCGACGCCCAGGTCGTCCAGGGCCTGTCGGGTCTCGTCGGTGATCCCCAGGGCCAGCAGGTTGCTGGCCAGGGCCCGCCCCATGAGGTACTCGGCCGAGAGGTAGTTCACCCGCTTGAGATCCTTGGCATTGTAGGCCTGCTGGGTGCGGATCCAGCGCTGGATCAGGCGATCCCGCACGGTGTAGGCCAGGGCCAGGTAGCGGTCGTGGGGCGTGGCGGTGTACTCGTCCTTGCCTTGCAGGTAGTACAGGTTGTCCTTGTAGGCTCGGCGCAGGACCGCCGCGCTCATCCCGGTCCGGTCATCCTCGATGACCACCGCCACCTGGTGGCCCTCGGTCGGGGGAAAGTCCGCCTCCGGGCCTGAGCATGCCGTCAGGTCCGGGTCCACCTGGCCGGTCATCACCTGGGGCTTGTGGGTCGCGCGGCGGGCCACCCGTCGCGCGGGGGAGGCCCCCTGCGAGCCCTCGGACTTCTTCGTCATCAGCCAACACCTCCAGAATTTCCCCCGAGGAGTCGCGCCCCCCCGGTCCGCCTCCTTTTCCCCCCCCCCCACAGGGGAACCTCCAATCCCAGGCGCAGGCGCCATCGACCTCTCTTGAACTGGACTTGCCAGGGGGCAGCGTCCCTCGAGCTCGCCGTCAGCCTGACCCTTCTCGGACACGAGTGCACGCAGGCCCTGAACCTGGGGGTGTGGAACCCTTCCAGACCCGGGCGGCCGGGGGACCTTCCCTTGCGGGGGCAGTTTGGGAGGAACCGATGCGCATGATCTCCAGCCGTGCTCTGGCTCTGGCGGGGGCCGTCCTGGCCACCCTCCTCCTGGCGCTTGCCTGTGGGCGGGGTGGGGGAGAGACCCCGGCGATTCCTGCCTTCCTGCTGCCCCAGGGCGCCGTCCGTCCCGTCGAGGTGGTCTTCGCCTCGCCCCAAGGGCAACTCAATGAACTCCCTGCGGGCGCCGCGGCCACCCTCGTCTTCAATCAGCCCATGGTCCCGCTGGAGGGCCTGGGCGAGCCGGGAGCGCCTCCACCCATCACGCTCCAGCCGCCGGTTCCCGGACGTTGGGAGTGGAGGGGGACGGCCACCCTGGTCTTCAGGCCGGAAGGTGAATTGCCCCTGGCCACCCGCTTCGAGGTGAGCGTTCCCGCCGGCCTGAAGTCCTTCTCGGGGCAGTCCCTGGCGCAGGAGTTCCGGTTCTCCTTCACCACGCCCCGTCCCGACCTGGCCCGTTCGATTCCGGCCAATGGGGCCGAGTTCGTGCGCCCCGAGGCCACCCTGCTGCTGGCCTTCAACCAGCCCGTCCAGGCCAGCGCGGCGGCGGAGGCGATCACCCTGCGGGCGCGCCAGGCCGACCTGGCGATTCAGGTCCGCCCTCCCTCTGACCAGGAATGGAAGACCTTCCAGGACCGCTCCGCCGGCGACGAACCGCCGCCCGAGTCGGCTCGCAGGAACCTGCTGGTGGTGGATCCCGATTCCCCCCTGGCCTTGGGCACCGAGCACACCCTGGAGATCCGCGCGGGCCTGAAGGGGGCCTCCGGGGCCGACCTGGGCCTGGAGAAGGCCCGGACCGTCCGTTTTCGCACCCTGAACCGGTTTGCCGTCTCGGGGCTTTCCACCGAGTCCGCCTGGCGCCCCGACGGGGCCCTGGTCCTGAAGTTCTCCAACCCGGTCTCGCCGAAGCAGCTCGTCGGCAGCCTGCGCTTCGAACCCGAGGTCCGTCTTCCCGAATGGTATGCCGAGGACGACCACGCTCGCACGGAGATCTACCTGTACCTGCCTTTGAAGGCTCGCACGGCCTACCGGGCCCTCCTGGCAGCCGACCTGAGGGATGATTTCGGAAACCCGTTGGGGACCGCCTGGAAGAAGGGCTTCACCACGACGGACTTCTCGCCGGCGCTGAACCTGTCGGGGGGCCAGGGGATCCTGGAGGCCAGAGGTGACCTGCGCCTTCCGGTGGGGCTGAGGAACCTTGATCGCCTGAGGGTCCGGATGGCCCGGATCGCTCCTGAGGACCTGGTGCCCCTGCTGCAGAACGAGGAGGCCTTCTGGTCCGACCGGCCCTTCACCCCGCCGGGGGGCTACCAGGTGGATGAGGAGTGGACCCCCGTGGTTCCACGCAACCAGTTGGTGGATCGCCCCTTGGACCTGTCCCGGGCCCTGGGGGGGCGCCGCTCGGGCCTGGTCTATGTCCAGGTCCAGGCCGGTCAAGGCGAGTCGACCTGGGACCAGAGGGTGCTGGTGCAGGTGACCGACCTCGGGCTGACGGGAAAGTTTTCGGCCGAGGACACCCTGGTCTGGGCCACCAGCCTGTCTGGGGCCCAGCCGAAGCCAGGCCTTTCCGTCGAGATCCGCGACGCCGAGAACCGGGTCCGCTGGAGCGGTCGCACCGACTCGAAGGGGCTGGCTGCCGCACCCGGCTGGGCCGCCTTGGGACTGGACAAAGGCGAGAACTGGGGGCTCCCAGACCACTACGTCCTGGTCCGCGACGGGCAGGATCTGGTCTGCCTGAGCGCCGAGGGTTCGACCGGCATTTCGCCCTGGGACTTCGACCTGGACCACGAGTGGAACCCCGCGGCCCGAATCTACCAGGCTCAAGCCTTCACCGAGAGGGGCCTGTACCGGGCCGGCGAGCAGGTCCACCTCAAGGGGACGCTGCGACGCTCGAAGGCCGGACGCTGGATCGTCCCCGAAGAGATCCAGACCTTGGACTATGAGGTCTACGACTCCCGAGACCAGAAGATCGGCAAGGGCAGCACACCGGTCTCCACCTTCGGATCCTTCGACCAGACCGTGAAGCTGGACCAGGAGGCCCCCTCGGGCTTCTATCGGGTGGCCTGGAGCCTGCCCCCCAAGATGCGTCAGGCTGCGGGCACCCAGGATGAGCTGCTTCAGACCAGCTTCCGGGTCGAGGCCTACCGGCCCGCCCAGTTCGAGGTGACGGTGGAGTCCCAGGCTCCGGCCTTCGTGCAGGGAGACTCCGTGCGCGCCATAATCCGCGGGCGCTACCTCTTCGGCGCCCCCATGTCGGGGGACGACGTGCGCTACTCGGCCCGCTTGGAGCCCGCGACCTTCCAGCCGGAAGGTTGGGATGGTTTCGAATTCGGAACCTTGCGCCTGTGGGGGGAGGATCAGCGCGACCAGGAGCGGGTCCTCATGCGCGAGGAGGGAACCCTGGACGAGCAGGGTCAGCGCGAGGTCTCGGTCTCGTTGGAGGGTGTCCCGTTTGAAGGCCCGGCCCGACTGGTCGTGGAGGGAACCGTCACCTCGGCCAGTCGCCAGGCGATCTCCGGACGTACCTCCGCGATGGTCCACCCCGCCTCGTTCGCCCTGGGCCTCAAGACGGGTGGAAGCCTGCGCCAGGCCGGCGCCCAGGTGCCTGTGGACCTGGTGGCGGTCGACCCGCAGGGGAAGGCCGTCGCGGCCCCCCAGGTGCAGGTGCATCTGCTGCGTCGCGAGTGGGACTCGGTTCGCAAGGCCGGAAGCGGCGGGCGCTACGAGTGGATCTCGCAGGCCCGCGACACCGAGGTCTCCAGCCAGACCGTCCGGGCCGGTGCGAAGCCCGAGCGCCTGAAGTTGACCCCGCCGCGGGCCGGTCTGTACGTCGTCCGGGCCCTGGCCAGCGACTCCAAGGGTCGCCAGACCGTAGCCGAGGGCATGCTGTACGCCTGGGGCGGGGACTACGTGGCCTGGGCCCGACAGGACGAGGACCGGATCGATCTGGTCCCGGACCAGAAGCGCTACGTCCCCGGACAGTCCGCCCGGATCCTGGTCAAGTCGCCCTACGAGAAGGCACGGGCCCTGGTGACCGTCGAGAGGGAGACGGTCCTGGACCGGTTCGTGGTGGACGTGGAAGGCACTGCAGACACCGTCGAAATCCCCATCCGCTCCGATCACGTGCCCAATGTCTTCGTCTCGGTGATCCTGCTGCAGGGCCGCCTCCCCGACGCAGGTTTCGGGCCCGATGGCCTGGATCTGGGCAAGCCCTCCTTCAAGATCGGCTACGTCAACCTGCCGGTGGAGTCCACCGAGCGGCGCCTGCAGGTCCAGGTGACCCCCAACAAAGAGGTCTGGGAGCCCCGCCAGCAGGTCCGCCTGCAGGTCCAGCTTCGCGATTCCCAGGGTCGCCCGGCCGCTGGAGAGGTGTGCCTGGCCGTGGTGGATGAGGGGGTCTTGAGCCTGATCGGCTACGAGACGCCGGACTACTTCCCGGCCTTCTACGGCCCCCGGCCTCTGTCGGTTCGCACCTCCGAGGCCCGCCTGGACGTGATCGGGCAACGCTCCTACGGGGCCAAGGGGGCCGACCAGGGTGGAGGCGGCGGGAGCCTGGTGGGAGACTACCGGGAGGACTTCGTGGCCACCGCCTTCTGGATCCCCCGGCTTCTGACCGACGAGAAGGGGCACGCCCAGGTGGACTTCCAGCTTCCCGACAGCCTGACGCGCTTCCGGGTCATGGCCGTGGCCCAGACCCGGGACGGGCGCTTCGGGTCGGGGAAGGCCGCCCTGGAGGTTCGCAAGCCCTTGCTGCTGCAACCTTCGGTGCCTCGCTTCGCGAGAAGAGGGGACCGCTTCCAGGCGGGCGTGCTGGTCTTCAACCACACCGGCGGCTCTGGAGAGGTCCTGGTGGAGGCCGAGGCCGCGGGCGTCTCGCTGGTGGAGCGCAAGTCGGCCAGGGTCCGGCTGGACTCCGGCCAGAGCCGGGAGGTCCTCTTCGATTTCGAGGCACCCGGGCCGGGCGACTCGGAGATCGGCTTCCGGGCCTCGCTGGGCTCGCACCGCGATTCCCTGAAGATGCCGCTGCCGGTCCACCTCTCCCAGCACTTGGAGACGGTGGCCACCAGCGGGACCGTCCAGTCCGACTCCCAGGCCGAGCAGGTGCAGGTTCCCGGGGGCGTGCTGCCGGGGACGGCCGTCCTGGAGACCACCGTGTCCTCTTCGGTCCTTTCCGGGGTGGAGGAGGCGCTGAACTGGCTGGTCGACTACCCCTACGGTTGCCTGGAGCAGCGCCTCTCGCGCCTGGTCCCCCTGCTTCTGGCCGGAGACCTGCTGACGGCCTCGGCTCGGACGGATCTGGACGAGCAGGCCTTGAAGGCCCGGACCCAGGCCGAACTGGACGAGCTGGCCTCCTTCCAGCTCGAGGCCGGAGGCTTCTCGTTGTGGGCGGGCGGAGACCGGGTCCACGACGAGCTGACGGCCTCTGCGGTGCGCACGCTCCTGGAGGCCCGGGAGCGGGGCTTCCGGGTCGAAGAGGCCGTGCTCACGCGGGCCCGGGCCGCCATGAAGAAGGCCCTCAACCAGGAAAGCCGCGACTATCCGTTCAGCCCGGCCGAGGCCCTCACCGTCCGGGCCAGCCTTCTCGAGGCCCTGACCCGGATGGACTACCGCGACCCGGCCACCCTCTCGGCCCTCTTCAAAGAACGCGAGAATCTCTCGCTGGACGGCAAGGTGCACCTGCTGCGGGCCGCCTGGAGGATGGACAACGCCACGGTGGTCGGCGAGTTGCGCCGGGATCTTCAGAACCTGGCCCGGGTGGAGGCCCAGACGGCCTGGTACGAGGATCCGGTCCCTCAGCCCTGGCTCTTCGCCTCGTCGGTCCGGACCACCGGACTGGTGTTGGAGGCCTTCCTGGAACAGGGGGAGGCTCCCCTGGCCCCCCGGATGGTCCGCTGGCTGATGGAGGCTCGCCGAAACGGTCATTGGGGGACCACCCAGCAGGATGCGGCGGCCCTGCGCGCCTTGCTGGCCTACCGTTCGCGCTTCGAGAGCCAGGATCCCGACCTGGAGGCCACCGTCCAGGTGGCCGGTCGGGGGATCCTCCAGGCCCGCCTGAATTCCAAGGCCCCTCTGGCTTCCAGCCGGACCGTCCTGGAGGATGGGAAGGTCGGGGAGGCCCTGGAGGTGCTTTTCGGGCGCCGGGGCCAAGGCACGCTGCACTACGATCTGAGGCTGCGCTATGCCCCCGAGAAGGACCCTCCCGCGCGGGACGAGGGCTTCACGGTCTTCCGGACCGTGCGGGCCTTGCAGGGCACCAAGGTCCACGTCGGTCCCTTCCAGGCCGGCGAGACCTATCGGGTGACCCTGACGGTCCTGAGTCCGGTCGAGCGCCGCTACGTGGTGGTGGAGGAGCCCGTCCCCGCCGGATTCGAGGTGGTCCAGACCACCTTCGAGACCGAGAGTGACGAGTTGCGCCAGGTGCTGGCGCAGGCCGGGGTCGCCAGGCCCTGGATGGGGACCTTCAACCACTTCGAGATCGAGGACTCTCGGGTTCTGCTCTTCGCCGACGGGCTGGCGCCCGGCGAGCACACCTTCGAGTACCTGGTCCGAGCCATGTTGCCCGGGGAATACCGGCTTCCGGCGACCCGGGCCGAGGAGATGTATCATCCCGAGGTCTTCGGGACCACTCCGGTTCAGGTGGTGGAGGTCCGGTCGGGTCGATGACCCGTCGCAGGCTGGGCTGGGCCCTGGCGCTGGCCCTGGTCTTGGCCGGGCTGGTGGTGGGCTGGCCGCTTCCCGAAGAACTGGCCCGGCCGCGCCAGGAGGCGTCGCTGATCCTGCTGGACCGGCACGGCGAGGTGCTGCGGGAGGTGCCCTCCAGCCGCAACGGGGTCAGCCGCTGGGTGAGCCTGGACCAGGTGGCTCCGGTGCTGGTCCAGGCGACGATCCTGGCCGAGGACCGCCGCTTCGAACTGCATCCGGGCGTTGATCCCCTGGCGCTGGCCCGGTCAGCCTGGATCAACCTGCGCGCGGGCCGGGTCCTGACCGGGGGGTCCACCCTGACCCAACAACTGGTCCGCAACCTGCGCCCCCCCCGTCCCCGTGGGGTGGGGACCAAGATCCTGGAGGCCTGGGAGGCGGTGCGGATGGAGGTCCGCTTCTCCAAGGCCGAGATCCTCGAGGCCTACCTCAACCGCGTCCCCTACGGCAACGGGGCCTATGGGATCGAGGCGGCCTCCCGGCGCTACTTCCAGAAGTCGGCCAGTCGCCTTTCGCCGGCCGAGGCGGCGGCCCTGGCGGTGCTGCCCCGGGCTCCCGAGGCCCTGGACCTGGTCAGTCGGCCCGGAGAGGTGGCTCATTTGCAGCGGGACCTTCTGGAGCGGATGGGCGAGGCGGGGGTCCTCACCCAGGAGGACCTCCGCGAGGCTCTGGAGGTTCCGCTCCTGGCGGCCCCCTTGCATGAGCGCTTCGCGGCGCCGCACTTCTGCGATCTGGTCCTGGCCGGTCTGCCGCCGGCCGCGGGTTCCCGGCAGGTGCGCACCAGCCTGGACGCCTCCTTGCAGGGATTGGCCGAGGACCTTCTGGAGGCCCACCTGGACCGTCTGGCCGGGCAGGACGTGGGCAACGGGGCCGTGGTGGTCCTGGACGTGGCCACTGGAGAGATCCTGGCCATGGTGGGCTCTCGAGACTACTTCGACCCGGTGGCCGGGCAGGTCAACGCGGCGCTGGCGCTGCGTTCTCCCGGTTCGACCCTCAAGCCCTTCATGTATGGTCTGGCCCTGGAGCGGGGGAGGACCGCGGCCAGCGTGCTTCCGGATCTGGAGTTCCACCCCGACGGAGCCCGGGACGGGTTCCTCCCACGCAACTACGACTGGACCCACCATGGTCCGGTCCGCCTGCGCACGGCCCTGGCCTGCTCCTACAACCTGGCGGCCGTCCGCACCTTGCAGGAACTGGGACCCGTCGCCCTGCTGGGCCGGCTGCACGACCTGGGCTTCACCTGCCTGGACCGGTCGGCCAACCACTACGGGACGGGTTTGACCCTGGGGGACGGCGAGGTCTGTCTGCTGGATCTGGCGTTGGCCTACCGGGCCCTGGCCCGAGGCGGGCTCTACGCTCCGGCCCGTCCGGTGCTGGCGACGGCGGAAGGGGGGACCTGGAAACCAATCCCGACGCTCCCCTCGCGGCGGGTGATGGATCCCGGCGCCTGCTTCGTGCTGAGCGACATCCTGGCCGACCCCGAGGCCCGGGCTCCTGCCTTCGGGAGACACGGGCCCTTGAGCCTGCCCTTCCCCTGCGCCGCCAAGACCGGGACCTCGAAGGACTACCGCGACAACTGGACCCTGGGCTACACCCCGCGCTACGTGGTCGGCGTCTGGGTGGGGAACTTCGACGGCCGCTCGATGGTCGGCGCTTCCGGGGTGACCGGCGCGGCGCCCCTGTTCCGAGACCTGATGTTGGCCTTGCGGGCCCGGGAGGAGGCTCAGGCGCCTCCCCGCGCCGCACGATTGGGGTTCGTCGCGCCGGCGGGCGTGGTGCGGGCCGCCGTCTGCCCGGTCTCAGGCCAGATTCCCGGGCCGGACTGCCCCGGCTCCATGTCTGAATGGTTCCTGTCGGGGACCGTTCAGACGGCCACGTGCAGCGTGCACCGTCGGGTCGCGCTGGACCTGCGAACGGGTGACCGGGCCGGGCCTTCCACCCCGGTTCAGGAGCGCGTGGAGCGGGTCTACGAGGTCCACCCCCCCCTGTATCGGGCCTGGATGGCTGAGGTGGGCCTGCCCACGCCGCCCGAGGGTCCCACCTCAGGCTCGACCTCGCGCTCGACCCGTCCGGTGCTGCCCGCGGCCATGCCCCGGGACCAGGGTCCTGGGGAACTCCAGGAACCGGCCTCCGGCGGGCCGCTTCGCCTGGCCATCGCCAGCCCGGAGGAGGGGGCGGTCTTCCGTCTGGATCCCGTGCTGCGCCGGGAGTTCCAGAAGGTCACCTTGCGGGCCGTCGTGTCCGAGGGGGTCCCGGAGGTGGAATGGCGGGTCGACGGGCGGACCCTGGCCCGCAGCGGGCCACCCTTCTCGACCCGCTGGACGCTGACGCCTGGCGAGCACACCCTGGTCTTGCGGGCTGCAGGGGTGGGGGAGGCCTCGGTTCGGCTGACCGTGCTGGAGTAGGAACAGGACGGCCTCCTTCCGAGCACTGGGAGCCTTCCCGTCGTGTGTTTCCGCATGCCTGCTGGATTCGTGCTAGAATGACACCCATGAAGCGCCTCCTCACGATGACCTTGTGCCTCCTCCTGCTCGGTGTTCCCGCCTGGGCCGCACCCCCGACCTGGGATGCCGAGGCCGCCCTGGACCTCAACGGCCTGAGCCTGCAGATCTCCGAAGAGGAGGTCGTCGCCTCCCTGGGGGCACCCACCAAGGTGGTGGACGAGCAGTTGAAGCTCTACCCCGGAAATCTCCTGGTGCGGACCCGCGAGGGTCGGGTGGTGAACCTCTCGGCCTTCGATCTGGGTGGTCACTGGACTCTGGGGGTGGCGGGCCGGCCGGCCCTGCGGACCGGCAGTTCCGAGAATGGACCGTGCTCAACCCTGGGCACGCCCTGGCGGACCTTCCTGAATGCCGAGAAGGGCCTTCAGGCCCTTCTGTATGCCTCCATCCAGTCGGACCTGGTGGTCCTGCTCCAGAACGGGCAGGTGGCCGCCCTCATGCTGGCTGAGCCGGGGACCCTGGCCAGCAGTCTGCTCAGCCTGGGCTACGAGGTCCAGGAGCCTGCCGAGCAGCCCTGAATCGACCTCCCGCGATCCTCAAGCCACGAAGTCCATGAGCCTGTATGCCTGCCTGCATCCCCTGATCCGCTCGGCTGCCTATGCCTTCTATCGCGCATTGGGCGGCTACCGGGTCTGCGGAGCCGAGCATATCCCCCGGCGTGGGCCCGTCCTGGTGGCCTGCAACCATATCAGCCTGGCAGACCCTGTGGCCATGCTGGGGGCCAGCCCGCGGGCCCTGCACTACATGGCCGCCCAGGAGCTGCATGACCTGCCCCTCCTGGGCCCCACCATCCGCTTCCTGCAGGCCTTCCCAGTCCGTCGTGGCCAGCAGGATCCAGAAGCCGTGGCCCGGTGTCGTGCCCTGCTGCGCGATGGTCAGGCCGTGGTCATCTTCCCGGAGGGCCGGTGCAGTCCCGACGGCCGTCTGGGCCCGCTCTTCCCCGGGGTGGCGACCCTGGCCCTGCGCGAGGGGTGCCCGGTGGTGCCCGCCGTGGTCCACGGAACCGACCGCTTCCTGCCCCTGGGGGCCCGCATGCTGCGCCGACACCCCAAGACCATGCGCTTTGGCGCCCCCCTGGACCTGGGGCGCCTGCAGGCTGGCGTGCCGGTGCGTCAGCAGGTCGACCAGGTCCTGTTGAGGTTGCAGCAGGCCTTGCTGGACCTGGGGGCGGTGGCCAGGGACCCGGAGGTGGCCTACCAGGGCAGCGGTCGGCGCTTCCAGACCAGGTCGTAGACCGCCGTGAAGAGTGGCGTGGGGAAGAAGGTGGGCGATCCCCCCTCAACCGGGACCGTGTATAGCGCGACCCCACTTCCCGCCCGGGCGGTGAAGAGCAACCGGCGACCGTCCGGGGACCAGGCCGGATAGCTGGCGGACTCGGTCCCCTGCAGAAGCCGGCGGGGACTCCCGTCCGGCCCGATCACCGCCAGGAAGCCGCGCAGGTGGTTCCAGCTTCCATAGACCAGGTGCAGGCTGTCTGGAGACCAGGCCGGGGTGACGTCGGCGTAGAAGTTGCTGGTCAGCCGGGTGGCGTGGTCCGAAGTGTCCGCGGGCATCGTGTACAGGTCGGAAGACCCCTGCCTCCATCCCACGAAGGCGATTCGGCTCCCATCCGGCGACCAGGTGGGAAAGCGGTTGATCGTCTGATCCGAGGTCAACCGGCGAAGGTCCGTCCCGTCCGCCTTCATGATCGCCAGTTCCTCCGAGCCCCAACGGTTGGTCTCGAAGACGATCCGGTTTCCGTCGGGTGACCACGAGGGGTGTCGGTCATCGGAGGGGGAACTGGTCAGGCGTTGGAGGTTCCGGCCCGCCAGGTCCACCCGGTAGAGGTTCCAGGACCCGTGTTCCCGCACCGCGAAGACGACAAGGCCGGTCCTGGAACACAGGTCTGGCTGGCGGCAATCGCCACGAAGTCGGATCAGGATGTCCAGATCCCGGCCATCGGGACGGACCGTCTGGATCTGGGTGTAGCGGTCCGTCTTGGAAGCGAACAGGATCACTTCGGAGAGAGGTCCGGCTCCCGCCCGGTTCGAGGCGAGCATGATCAGCAGTGCTGGCAGGGCCAGCACTGCGACAAGTCTGGTGGCGCAGGTTCGGGACAAGCTCACCGACCTCCGGTTGGTCTGGGTACAGCAAAGGGCCCTGGTCGCGCGCGCCAGGGCCATCCGGGCAGGACGTGCTACTTGTCGAGCTTCTGCATCACGGTCCGGGTCGAGGGGTGCAGGTTGTTGATCACCCAGGCCACGTCCGCGTTCAGTCTGGTGTTCCAACGGTTCTGGTAGGGGGTCCGCATCCAGACGAGATACTGGATCCCAGCTCGTTCCACGCCGTAGATCTCGAAGTAGTAGTTGCCGAAGACATCGGTTCCCGAAGCCTTCAGGGCGGGAATTCCGGCCACGTTGACGTTCTCTGGGGCGGTCCAGGTCCCGCCGTGAGCTTCTTTGAGGTTGTCCAGGGTGGCCTGGAGGGCGTTGGCCGGGGACCAGTTGGAACCGGCCAGGTGGGCCTCGACTCCCAGGCGTGCCTTGCGCTCGTCGCTGAGGAACTCCAGGCCTTTCCCGGTGTGGTTGACGGCCCACTCGTCGTTGGGCATCAGCAGGACAACCGCTCCTTCAGCCAGGTGGTAGCGGACGCCCTTCACGCCGCGCATCTTGTCTACTTGGGCCCCATTGATGTCCCGGTGGGCGTCGGTTCCAGTGGACAACTCCGCCGCTGCCACGGTCGCCGGAATCGCAAACATCGCAAGAGCCAAAAGAATCCGGGTCACCAGGTTCATCCCGGGCCTCCTTAAATGAATTCGATTTCAGGGGAGGCCTTCGAGCTTCGTCCTCCGCGTTCCTCCGGGTGTCCGAGAGGGTTTTTCGGGGGGAGGCGGAGAATGCCCCCGAACCTGTCCCCAGGGATCCGGACAACAGGGCCGGGAGGGGCACCCTACCCAAGAGGGCTCGGTCCCCCGAGCCTTCCTGCGTGAGGTGTCCTGGCTTCCCGGTTGGGGATTCCGAGGTTCGGGGGAACGGCATTTCTCCAGGCCCGCCCGGCGGGAAGAGGAAGGGCATGCAACCGAAGGTCTATCCGCGGACGCGGCACCCCGTGTCTCGCAAGAACATCGATCCCGATGCTTTGAAGGTCCTGTACCGCCTGTATCGGGCTGGCCACACGGCCTACCTGGTGGGTGGCGGCGTCCGCGACCTGATCCTGGGCCGCGAGCCCAAGGATTTCGATATCGCCACGTCGGCGCGGCCTTCCCAGATCAAGAAGCTGTTCCGCAATTGCCGGCTGATCGGTCGGCGCTTCCGCCTGGCCCACGTGCATTTTGGAGGGGACAAGATCCTGGAGGTCTCGACCTTCCGGGGGGAGCCGGACCTGGAGGACGGCCTTCCCGAAGCCGACGAAGGGGGGGGCGTCGACCTGCAGATTCGGATGGACAACACCTTCGGTAGCCCGGAAGAGGATGCCCGACGCCGGGACTTCACCGTCAACGGCCTTTTCTACGATATCGGCGACTATTCGATCCTGGACTACGTGGGCGGGGTCGAGGATCTGCACCGCAGCATCATCCGCACCATCGGGGACCCCGACCTTCGCTTCCAGGAGGATCCCGTCCGGATGATCCGGGCCATCAAGTTCTGCGCGCGACTGGGCTTCAAGATGGACCGCGCCACCTGGGAGGGCATGGTGGCTCATCGCTGGGCCATCGAGGGGGCGGCCGCTCCCCGAGTCCAGGAGGAGATCGCCCGCCTTCTGGAGAGCGGCACGGCCTGTCGCTGCATGGAACTCCTGGACGACTCGGGGCTGCTGGAGGTGATGGTCCCCGAGGTGTTCGCCTACCTCGAGCGCGCCGACCGTGGCCAGGTCCCGGAGGACCCCGACGGCCAGCTCTACTCTCGGCTGCTGCACAACATGGACGAGTTGCCCGGGTCCTTGAGGGCTCGGCCCCTGCTCTTCGCCATCATGCTGGCGCCGCTGTGCCTGGAGGCGGGCCTGCTGGGCACCGAGCCCCCCGACCAGTTGGTCCGCAACGTGATGAAGGAGTTGGGTCCCCGTCTGGGCATCTCCAGGAAGGATCAGGAGCGCGTGGCGCAGATCCTCCTGACGCAGCGTCGCATGCTGCCGCGCAAGCGGAAGCGCACCTTCCCCAAGGCCCTGGTGGAGCGCTCCTACTTCCCCGAAGCGTTTGCCCTGTATCGGATGCTGGTGGAGGCCACGGGAATCGGAGAGGCCGAACTGATCTGGTGGAACGAGAGGCTGGAGGAACTTCGGGGAACCGGGCAGGTCTCGTCGCGCCCCTCGCCGGGCCTCGCCTCCCCAGACGCCGACGAGCGCGACTCTTCCAAGCCGCGGCGCCGGCGCCGGCGCCGGCCCGGTCGGGGAGGCCATCAGGACCTGGTGGCCGATTCCTGAGCGTGGGCTTCGAGTCTGGGGCGAATCCAGAAAGGTGGTCTGCAGATGTCCGACGAGCGCGAGAAGGCCAAGTGGGCGGCAGCCCGCGCCGCCTGTGGGATGGTGGAGCCCGGGATGGTCGTGGGCCTGGGGACGGGATCGACGGCCATCAAGTTCCTGGACCTGCTGGCTGGGCGGGTTCGCCAGGAGGGCTTGAAGATCACCTGCGTGGCCACCTCCGAGGGGATCGGCCGGGAGGCAGGGCTGCGAGGTCTGGCGATGGTTCCCGGATTTCCTGACTTCGGCCCGGTGGACCTGACCGTCGATGGAGCGGATGAGGTCGATCCGGCCGGCAACCTGATCAAAGGCGGCGGCGGAGCCCTCCTGCGCGAGAAGTTGGTGGCCCTGGCCAGCCGGCGGGTGGTCATCGTGGTGGACCCTGAGAAGCACGTCCGCGAGCTCGGACACGCGTTCAGGCTGCCAGTCGAGGTCATCCCCTTCGGTTGGTCAAGAACCGTCCAGGCACTCCGGGACCTGGGGGCCGATCCCGAGATTCGTCTGCAAGGGGACGGATTCTTCCGGACCGACCAGCGGAACCTCGTGGTCGATTGCCGGTTCGCGGGCATTCCGGATCCGGCCGGTCTGCATGCCCGGATCAAGGCCCTCTCGGGTGTGGTTGAAACGGGGATCTTTCCCGGTCTGGCCCACGCCATCCTGACAGGCCGTCCGGACGGAACCTGGGACCTCTGCGAGCTCAGAAGGTGACTTCCCCGCTTGAGAGGCCTGCGCTTCGGGCTTGATCGGCTTCTCAACCCGGCCTGACGTGTCACGAGGAATCTTGAGGAGCATTGCGAAGATCGTGCCCGGATTCCTGCGCCCGGGTGCCCGGGCAGGGAGGCTCCGCCGCCGAGAGTCCGGCACCGGTCCGTCCGGGGGGGCTCCGCAGGGTGGTAATTGCCTGGAGGTGTTGGATGCGAAGGACGTTCCTCGGTTGGATGACGGCCGCCGTGCTCTCGGGGTTCCTGGTGGCCGGATGTGGTTCAGGGGGAGGCGACGCCTCGAGCTTCCACTACGACCCGCCTCCCGGCCCGACCCCCGTTCCGCAGCGCCAGGTGAGCTTCAACCTCCCCGCCTACAACGCCGGGGATCAGGCCGTGCTGGTCTTCACGCCCGTCAGCAGCAACGAGTTCGACCAGTCGGCCAACACCATCCAGATCAACGCCGTCAACGCCCGCCAGGGCGAGTGCGGTCATGACCAGCCTCACGCCAAGGGCACGTTCACCGAACGGTGCGGATTGAACGATTCGATCCTGTCCTTTGACGAGCGGATCGGCCTGGAGAAGGTCCGCGAGCGCTCCGAGAATCTCCGGCCGCGCGAGGTCCAGCCGCGTTGGGATGGGCTGCCCAAGGGAACTCCCGGTGAGCTCTTCCATCCTCTGGCCGACGACGTCGAGGTCAAGATCGAGGTCGTCAAGATGCTGGACGACGCTCAGACCGTCCACTGCAACGTCCTGGCTGAGCCAGGGATCATCACTGAGGCCGACGCCCTGCAACTGGCCCAGATTTTCGACTCAGCCAACCCCTTCGATCCGACGGCTCCGGGCGCTATCGGTCTGTACGACCGGATTACCGGGATGTGCGGGAATGAGTGGCGGACCAACCCCGTGGGCGGCCGGGACGGCGATGAGCGCGTGAACCTGGTCATCTGTTCGGCCAGCACCATGGGCGTCGAAGGGGGTGTCCTTTTCGGCCTGGTCCGCTTCTCGGACATCTTCGGGGCCGACATCGACCCGGTCTCCAACCAGGGTGAGTATCTCTACCTGAACTACGAAGTCCTGGGAGTTCCGGGCGGGAATGCGCTGCAGAACTACAGCCTCTATGGCACCCTGGCCCACGAGTTCCTGCACGTCATCCAGGTGAACACCAAGGTGGCCCAGGACGGGACCTTCCCGCACTTCGACCCCCAGACTCCGGACCCCATCAACAGCGCCTACTCGCTGTCCGAACGCCGGACCATGGCGGAAGGTTTTGCCGAGACGGTCGCCACCCTGTGCGGCTTCGGCGTCCACAAGGCCCTGGACGGCTCTGCCACGGGCGGGGCCGACCTGCTGGCCTATGACTCGATCAACCTCTTCCTGGGGGGGGAGAGTCTTCTTGTCCCCGGGATGACCGGGTCCATCACGGTGGGCTCCAACTTCTGGACGCCCTTCCTGGACAGCGGCGACCCGTACGGGATCGGCCACCTCTTCGGCCTGCACCTGGTCGACCGTTATGGGGTCGCGAAGTGGGGCGAGCTGACCAGTTCGCCTCACATCGGGCTTCTGAACCTCAACACCATCCTGGGTGCGGCGCCCGAGGACATCTTCCACGGGTTCAACATCACCCTGCACGCCTCGTCGCTGGCAGGCACGCCGGCCCAGTATGATCTGAGTCGACTCGAGCTGGGTAGCTTGAACCATTATCGCCCGTTGTGGTCGGATGCGGCTCCGGACTTCCACACCCTGCCGGCAGCCGGCTTCGTGTCCTCTTCCGAACCGACGGCCTGGATCGAGAAGGTCGTTCCGGCCTGGTCGACGGCACTGTTCCAGTTCCTCGGCGGCGACGGCTCGGCCTTGAACCTCGACGTGGTGCTGCCGTTGAACAGCCGGGCCAGCCTGATCCACGAGTCCCCGGCCGGGACCTTCTCGAACATCCAGTGACCTGAAGGTCTCTTCCGAGTCGACATGACCACGGCCCCGGAGAAATCCGGGGCCGTTCTCCTTCCCCCACACCTGCAGGGATTGCCGCAAGTCTCGGGATTGCCTAGGATGGAGAACGTGAGCGACGCGACCCTTCAGGACGGTTTCGGGCGCACGCTCGGGGATCTCCGGCTTTCGGTCACGGACCGCTGCAATTTCCGTTGCCTGTATTGCCGACCCTCCGAGGACCCCGGCCTGCCCCGCCAGCAGATCCTCTCGTTCGACGAGATCGAGAGGCTGGCCCGGATCTTCGTGGACTTGGGGATCCGCAAGATCCGGGTGACCGGAGGCGAGCCTCTGGTCCGGCGCGACCTGCCCCTGCTGTTGAGCCGCCTGGCGCGCTTGAAGGACCGGGGCCTGGAGGAGCTGGTCCTGACCAGCAACGGCTCCCTGCTGGCGCCGTTGGCCCTGGCCCTCCGAGAAGCCGGAGTGGACCGCCTGAACCTTTCCTGCGACTCGTTATCTGCGGAGGGCTTCAGGCACCTGGCCGGACGTGACGGACTGGCGCTCTTCATGCACGGCCTGGAGGCGGCGCAGGAGGCTGGTTTCAGGGGGACCAAGGTGAACTGCGTGGTGATCCGGGGGGTCAACGACCACGAGGTGGTCGATTTCGCCCGCTTCGCCCGTCAGCGCGACCTGGCCGTTCGCTTCATCGAGTTCATGCCTTTGGATGAAGGAGCCGAGTGGGGGCCAGAGCGGGTTGTCCCGGCGGCCGAAATCCTGGCTCGGCTGCAGGAGGCCTTCGAGTTGACGGCCATCCCACCCCGAAACCCGGCCGAGACGGCCTCGCGCTTCTCCCTGGCTGGCGCTGGCGAAATCGGGGTCATCTCCAGCGTCACGGCCCCATTCTGCGCTCGCTGCAATCGGGTGCGCCTGACGGCCGACGGGCACCTGCGGACCTGCCTGTTCGCCTTGCAGGAGACCGACCTGCGCGGCCTGATACGCTCAGGAGCCGAGGATCAAGATCTGGTCCAGGCCATTCGACGCGCCGTCCGGACCCGCGAGCGCGCCCACCACATCAACGAACCGGGCTATATCCGGCCTGGTCGCAACATGGCGGGCATTGGAGGATAGGGCCTGGGCCCGGCTTGTTCCACGGCGTCCGGTCTGGTTGTTGGTTCTTCAGGAGGTCGCGGCCGGCTCTCCCGAGCGGATCCTCATCGCGTAGAAGGAGCGCCAGACGAAGACCAGTCCGATGACGAAGAAGACCAGGGCCAGGCCGTTCTTCAGGTTCGACTGGCCCGTCTGGGCCATCTGCAGCGCGATCTCGGTGGCCAGAAGGCCGAAGAGCGTGGTGAACTTGATGATGGGGTTGAGCGCCACCGAGGAGGTGTCCTTGTAGGGGTCGCCCACCGTGTCGCCCACGACCGTCGCCGCGTGCAGGGCAGTGCCCTTCTCCTGCAGTTCCACCTCCACCACCTTCTTGGCGTTGTCCCAGGCGCCGCCCGCGTTGGCCATATACACCGCCTGGTACAGGCCGAAGAGCGCGATTGAGATCAGGTAGGCCACGAAGAAGAAGGGGTTGACGAACGCGAAGGCCAGGGTCAGGAAGAAGACCGTGATGAAGATGTTCACCATTCCGGCCTGGGCATACTTGGTGCAGATGGTCACCACCCGGGTGGAGTCCTCGACCGAGGCCCTGGTGATCCCTTCCAGCTTGATGTTGGCCTTGATGAATTCCACGGCTCGGTAGGCACCGGTGGTGACCGCCTGCATGGAGGCTCCGCAGAACCAGTAGATCACCGCGCCTCCCATCATCAGGCCCAGCAGGATCTTGGGATCGATCAGGCTGAGCTGGTCCATCTGGTCGGGATGGAAGGTCTTGATGGCCAGGATGATCGAGAAGATCATCGTGGTGGCTCCGACCACCGCCGTGCCGATCAGCACCGGCTTGGCCGTGGCCTTGAAGGTGTTGCCGGCGCCGTCGTTGTCCTCCAGGAGGTGCTTGGCCCGGTCCAGGACCGGGGTGAACCCGAAGTCCCGCTGAAGCTCCTGCTCGAGGTCGGGAACCTCCTCGATCAGGGAAAGTTCATACACCGATTGGGCGTTGTCGGTGACCGGGCCGTAGGAGTCCACGGCGATGGTGACCGGTCCCATGCCCAGCATTCCGAAGGCCACCAGGCCAAAGGCAAAGACCGCCGGGTAGTCCATCAGCCCGCCCGGCATCGTGGTGCTGGTCAGGTAGGCCACGGTCATCAGCGTCAGCAAGGCCAGGCCCATCCAGAAGGCCGAGAAGTTGCCTGCCACCATCCCCGAGAGGATGTTCAGGGAGGCGCCGCCCTCGCGGCTGGAGTCGACCACCTCGCGGACGTGCAGGGAACTGGAACTGGTGAAGATCTTGGTGAACTCGGGGATCACGGCGGCCGAGAGGGTTCCGCAGGAAATGATCACCGAGAGCTTCCACCACAGGCCGCCCGTCTGGTCCGCCAGCAGCAGGCTGCTGACGGCGAAGGTGGCCAGGATGGAGACCGTCGAGGTGATCCAGACCAGCGAGGTGAGGGGGGACTCGAAGTCCATCACCTCGGCATGCTGGAAGCGGGCCTTGGAGACGGCGTGGTTGATCAGGTACGAGCCCAGGGAGGTCAGGATCATCATGACCCGCATCACGAAGATCCAGATCAACAGCCCCGCCTGCAGTTCGGGGCTGAACACGGCCAGGGTGATGAAGACCACCAGGGCCACGCCCGTCACCCCGTAGGTCTCGAAGCCGTCTGCCGTGGGGCCCACCGAGTCCCCGGCGTTGTCTCCGGTGCAGTCGGCGATGACGCCCGGGTTCCGGGCATCGTCCTCCTTGATGTTGAGCATGATCTTCATCAGGTCGGCGCCGATGTCGGCGATCTTGGTGAAGATTCCTCCGGCCACGCGCAGGGCCGAAGCGCCCAGGGATTCACCGATGGCGAAGCCGATGAAGGACGGACCCACCAGGTCTTCGGGCAGGAAAAGGAGGATGCAGAGCATCATGATCAGCTCGACGCAGATCAGCAACAGGCCGATGCTCATGCCGGACTTCAGGGGGATGGCGTGGAGCGGATACGGCTTGCCTTTCAGCGAGGCGAAGGCCGTCCGGGAGTTGGCGTAGGTGTTGATCCGGATGCCGAACCAGGCCACACCGTAGGAACCCAGGATTCCCAGGACCGAGGCCAGCAGGATCACCACGACCTGGACCACCGTCATGTGGGAGAGGACCCCGAAGTAATAGACGATGCAGGCTCCGATCAGCAACTCCAGTCCGATCAGGAACTTGCCCTGCTGGAGCAGATAGGCCCGGCACGTCGCGAAGATCAACTCCGAGATCTCCAGCATGTTGCGATGGGCGGGCAAGGCCTTGATCTGCCGGGCTTGCAGCAGGGCAAAGCCGACACCCAGAAGGCAGATGCCGATCCCCAGATAGAGCAGGAGGGTCCCTTGAATTCCACCCAGGCCCTCGAAGGTGTGGGCGTAGAATTCCATGGGGATCTTGATGTCCGCCTCACTGGCCAGGGCCGGGGCTGGCAGGCCCATCGCCACCAGGGCCAGAGCGATCGTCCAGGCTCCCGGCGCCGCCTTGCGGAACCATCCGTCCAGGGCTTTCAACATTTCCTGCTCCTTGCTCGAAGGGGTCGGCCGTCGCAGGTCGGGTATTGAATTTCCCAGGGGTCCGCAGCGGCCGGGCGCGGTCCGGTTCGAGTGGGACCGCACGAAAAGATCCGGATGAACCATTCTGGCTTTCTCTCCGGGCCGAGGGGGCACCTGCCGGGATCGAGGGGAATTCAACAGGAAGGCCCCCGCGGCGGGGGCCTTCCTGCTCACTGGATGCGTCCGGGCACAGCCAGATCAGGGATGCATGTATTCCATCCAGTTTCGAGCCAGTTCTGCCAGGGTTCGGACCCCCACGCCGGTGGGGCCTTCGCCGTAATACTTCCAGGGCTTCGAGCGCCAGAAGGGTCCGGCGATGTCCAGGTGCACCCAGGCAGCGCCTTCGGGAACGAATTCCTGCAGGAACAAGCCCGCCGTCATGGCGCCGGCCATCGGGCCGCCCAGGTTCCTCATGTCGGCGAAGGGGGTCTTGAGGAGCTCCTTGTATTCCACGGGGAGCGGCAGCTTCCAGTAGGATTCGCCCTGTGCTCCTCCAGCCCGCGTGATGGCGTTGACCAGGTCGCGGTTGTTGCCCATCAGTCCCGTGAAGGAGGGCCCCAAGGCCCGAGCGCAGGCACCCGTCAAGGTGGCGATGTCCACGATGTGGGTGGCACCGATCTCGCCGGCCCGGCACAGGCCGTCGGCCAGGATCAGGCGCCCCTCGGCGTCGGTGTTCTCGATGTGGACGGAGACCCCGTTCTTGTAGACCAGGATGTCTCCGGGCCGGGCGGCGTTGGCGTCCGGGGCATTCTCGGCAGCCACCAGCAAGGCGGTGACCTTCAACTCCGGGCGCAGGTGCCCCAGGACCCTCATGGCGCCCAGGACCGCGGCGGCTCCGGACATGTCGCCCTTCATCTCGTGCATGTCTTCGGAGGGCTTGATGCTGATTCCACCCGAGTCGAAGGTCACGCCCTTGCCCAGCAGGACCAGGTGGTCGGGGCCAGGCTCCTCGGGGGTGAAGGTCAGCTCGATCAGGCGGGGGGGATGGGCCGCGCCGCCGCCGACCTTGACCAGGCCCGCAAAGCCTTCATCGGCCAGCCGAATCTCGTCCCAGACCTGGCACTGGTAACCGAACTCTTCGGCCAACTGGCGGGCCTCCTCGGCCAGGGCCTCGGGAGTGACCACGTCGCCCGGTTCGCTGACGAGATCCCGCGCATGGTTGACGGCCTGGGCGAGGATCTGCCCCTCTCTCAGGGATTCCGACGCGGACTCCGGGTCCTGGACCGCAAAATCTACGACCAGGTCTGCGTAACGGTCCTTGGGGTCCTTCTTGTAACGTTGGAAGGACCAGGTGGCCATCACGGCCCCTTCCGCAACCCGGGAGACCAGATCCGCGCCTCCGGGGCCGTTCAGGGCGAACGTGACGTGTTTGCGCCCCGTCCGGGCGGCCAGTTGGAGGGCCCGGGAGGCAAAGGTCTTGGCGTTCTCCCACAGGCTGTAACCCTTCTCGGACGCGGTGGGGTAGACCACCACGGCCCCGATATCTTCCCTGTGGCGGGGCTCGAAGAGGAACTCGCCTTCCAGGGTTTCGTCGGCGTAGGCGGCCGCCAGTTCGTCGAGGCGCGACTGGAGGAGCGGGTCCTGAAGATCAAAGGGGCTGGGGCCGGAGTCCTGGATCAGGACCAGCAGGTCCGTCTTCCATTCGGAGGGTGAGGTCGGGACGGTCTTGAGGTGCATGGAACCTCCAATCAGGCTTGCAGATCAGCGCAATTCGGTGTTTCGCCGCAGGCGGGGAGGGAGTTTTTACCGCCCCTTCCCATTCTCCTCCCCCCACAATGCAGCCCTTTGGGGGCCCACCCGCCCGCTCTTTGGGGGCCCACCCGCCCGCCCTTTGGGGACCCACCCGCCCGCCCTGGGGGGGGGGTATCCAGCCCGTGGGGCTCCCCGTCGGGCCAGGAGAATTCCGCCCGAGGTGGAAAATGCGGGGCGCTCGAGCGCGAGGCTCGAGGGCGGAGGTGGCATGTCCAGGGTTCTCGTCTTTGGCGCTCTTGTGGCGATGGTGCTCGTGCTCGTCCTCGGGTTGGCTGGTCCGACGTCGGCCCAGAGAAGCCCCCAGGCCCGACCCACCCCCACGTCGCAGCCAGCCAGGACCGACTCCGACCAGGAGGACGTGGAGCTCGAGGTGCTGGACTCCGAACAGGCCGACTGGAACTTTCGCACGGTCAACGACCCCATCTATCGGGATGGCTCGTCGGTCAACTCGGTCATGTTCGAGCGGCGATCTGCTCGACAGGTCCGGCGGGCCGACTTCCTGCCCACGGGTCAGATCGAAGAGGTGCAGGTCCATGGTTCGATGGCGGCGCCGACGGTGATCCGCATCCAGGGACGTCAGGTGCGCCTGCCCGCTCCGTCCACGCCCTGAGTCCGCTTTCCACCCGCTCCGGCCTCGGGGCCCGATTGCACATCCGTCGAGGGAATGTCTCCCATGGAAGAAACATCTGGCACGTGGTCTTTGACCTCAACCGTCTTCATGATGGGAGGCGGCGCCCTGGCCGGCATGGCTGTGGGCTATGCGATGCGAGTGGCCACGCGCCTGGCACTGCTGGTGGTCGGGATCGTGATCCTGATCCTCTACGGTTTGATGTCCTCGGGGTTCGTCGTGGTCAATTGGGACGCCGTGGGGATTGGCCTGGAGAATGGGAGCCGGACCGCAGGGGCCTGGCTTCTGGCGATGGTCCGACAGTTGTCCGCCTCCCTGGTGGGCTTCGCCGGCGGAGTGGTCCTGGGTTGGCGACTCAAATGAGCCCGACCCCGGCCCGGGAAGGGTCGGGGGAATCCCCTCCCAAACGGCGAAGAACAGCCCTGGCAGGGGATTCTGCCACGGAGTAGACATGGGGATCGATCTCAAGCGCGCCATCACCTTCTACCGTCAGGAGCCGGATTCGCTCCGCAAGCTGGCCCTGGGTGGAGTGGTGGGTCTGGTCCCGATCCTGGGCTGGGCGGCGGTTCTGGGCGTCGGGGTCGAAGTCTATCGGAACGTGGTGAAAGAGGGGGACGCCCCCGTCCTGCCCGAGTTCTCCGAGTTGGGTTCCGTCCTCTTCCGTGGCTTGTCGGCCCTGGCCGCCCTGGTTTGTTACGCCGTGGTCTTCGGCTTGCTGTACCTGGTCCTTTCGCTCCCACTGGCCTTCCTGGTCTTCGGCTCCGGACTGGGCGGGCATCACACCGGGGGGCAGATCTGGCTGGGCCTGGTCGGCCTGCTGGTCTACCTGGCCTTCAATACCGCCGCCTGGATGGCGCTGGCCCAGTTTGCCGAGAACTTGGAAGTCGCATCCTGTTTCCGACTGTTGGAGATGGCCGAACGGGTGACGGCCACCGGACGCGACTACCTGCTGGTCGTGGCTTTGTGGACGCTGGGGAGCTCGACCCTGGCCACCCTGAGCAGTCTGGTCCCAGGAAACCTGTTGAGCCTCGCCCTGGTCAGTTTTCTGGGCTTTCCGCTTTTCGTTTCCTGCGTGCACGCCCTGGCGCAGGCGGTGGGAGCCGGCCGCCAGGTGGACCTTCGAGACCCTCTGGATTGGGCCCCGTCCCTCTCGTCGGAATCTTCGCCGAAGGGATCGCCCCGCCCCGGCTCCCGAAGCGCGGCCAGGACCCGGCCAGCCTCAGCGAATGCCCCCAAAGCCTCCACCCTGGTCGACCGGCCCCCTGAAACGGTCCTGACCTGGTCGACGGACTCCGACCGCCCGGATTCCCAGTAAGAATCTTGGGCCCTTCTGACAACCGACATGGTTCACAAGTTGGTTACAAGAAGTTGACGTCTGTAACACGGTGTTCATTTCTTGCGGTTTGGGCCGACGTCGTTTGAACCTATCCTGACATCGGGGGCGGACCCGAGGGGCACTTCCCGACAGGGCAGGCTCGCGGTGGGCTGCACACAGGCCCAGGGTGGGGGCAGGCCGGGGCAGGAGGGCTGAGGTTTGCAGGAACAAGCCGGGTTGGCGGAACAATTGGAGGCCCTGGAGGCCTTGCGTCAGCAGGCCGAGGCCCTGGAGGGCGTCGGGCGGCAGTGGGACCAGGACGAGCGCCTTCTGGCGCACAGGTTGCTGCGCGAGCCCTCTGCCCAGGTCTGGCAGTCCGCCTGTGCAGCCCTGGGCCGGCGGGCGGGTTGGGATGGTCAGGCTCGTGAGGAGCTGGTCGCCCTGCTGGCTTCCCCGTCCTGGGAGATGCGCCTGCGCGGGGTGCGAGCCTTGCATCTGGTCGCACCGGGGGATTCCCCCGAAGAGCTGCAGCGTTTCCTCGAAGAGCGCCTGGAGGAGGCCGTCGAGTCGGGCGACGCCGTCCTGCTGGATGCGGTGATTCGCGGCTTGATCGTCTTTCACGGGAAGACCTCGTTGGTGCAGGATCCACGCGAATTGGTCCGTGCGGCCGCGGTCGTCTATCTGGAGGGAGGGGAGGAGGGCCTCCTGGACCAGGTCGCCCGGGACCCTTCCGTCCGGGTGCGCGTCGCCCTGGCTTCGACCCTGGCCGACCGGGATTCGATTCCACTTCCTTCGACCTGGATTCTGCTGGCGGATTCCGAGCCGGTGGTCCGCAGCACCCTGGCCGAGGCCCTCAACCCCCAGGACCCCGCGGCTTCCCCCTTCCTGGAGGCGCTGCGCCGGGATCCCGACCCCCTGGTCCGGGAAGCGGTGCTGGCCAACGCAGATTCTCCGCGCACCGTCCCCGACGTCCCCTGGGTCCAGAGCCCCCTGGCTCGGATGGCCGAACTGGAGCAGGCCCTGGATGCCAACCCCGAGCAACCCCTGGAGGCCTTGCGTCAGGTCCTGGAGATGCAGGATGGTCCGGGTCTGGCACATCTGGCCGAAGTGGCCCGCGACCCGGACCTGGCGGATCTGTGCCGGGCTTTGTCGGTCTTGACGCCACTGGCCCGGTTGGTGCCGGCCCACGCCCGGAGCTGTCTGTTGGAGGCTCTGGGCCACCTGCCAGCCTGGAGCCCGTGGGCCGGGGTCCGCCAACTGAGGGCCCTGCTGATCGCCTGCGTCCGGGCGGCAGAGGTGGAGTCGGTCGAGGACCTCCTGGCCTGGGATCCCGGCGAGGAGGAGATGCCCTCCGGCCCTGCCACAGAGGTGTTGCAGCGTCTGGCCGAGGTCTGCGAAAGGCTGCGCGACCAGGCGTGTTGCTCCGACCTCGCCGAGGCGGAGGCGGAACTTGACGAGCTTCGGTTCGGAGTCGAGCGGGATCTGCCCGAACCAGAGAGAGCCATGTCCTGCCTGGTGATCCAGGCCTGGAGCGAGACCCTCCAGCGGGGCATCGATGGATGGATGCGGGGAGCAGAATCGTGAGCGAAGACAAGAGCAAGAAGACGATCAATCCGGTTGCCAGTGCCCGTCGCGCCATCGAGGCCCGGGTCGCCCGGAAGACCGAGACAGCCCGCAAGGTGGATTCGCCCGCGAAGAGCGATTCGGCCAAGACGTCGGAATCGGCGAAGCCGGGGTCGACCGGTTCCAGCGCCTCCACCGAGTCCTCCTCTGGGACTCGGGCCTCGCGCGGCGGTGCGGCGGCCGAACAGACCTCCTCCTCGCGCCCGTGGCGCCTGGATCCCGACCGCTTCCAGAAGAGCGCCGACCTGGAAGAGGAAGAGGTCAAGGACAAGGAGCAGGAGTCGGATCCCGATCAGGATTCGGGCGAGGAACCGAACTCTCCCAGGAAGGCCGAAAAGGAGGAAGGCAACTTCACGGCTGCCCTGCTGCGGACCCTGCTGGGACGAGACCCCGCCGCAGGCGCAGAGGAGCGTCCCGCCTCCACTCCCGAGGACAAGTCGGAACTCGAGAAGCCCGCGCCGCAGGTCAATGATCCGGCCTCGCCGACCGGGGCCGGCGATCCCGCCTCGACGGATCCTGCTCGCGGCCCTGTGCCCTCATCCGAGGCTGGCAAGCCCGAGGATTCGCTCCCTTGCATGGAGACCTCCAGCACCCAGGAGCTTCTGGAGGCTCTGCAGGAGGAATCCGAGGCGGCTCCGGTCGCAAGAACGGAGCAAGGCCCTCAGGAGGAGCCCGCCGAGGAACCCTCCAGGTCGGAAGGGGTGCTGGGGACCCTGGGGCGGGTCCTGGGACTGGGAGGGGATCAGGCCGAGCAGAAGCCGGCCTCCACGCAGGCCTCCCAGCCCGCCGAGGAACCCTCCAGGTCGGAAGGGGTGCTGGGGACCCTGGGGCGGGTCCTGGGACTGGGAGGGGATCAGGCCGAGCAGAAGCCGGCCTCCACGCAGGCCTCCCAGCCCGCCGAGGAACCCGCCAGGCCGGAAGGGGTGCTGGGGACCCTGGTCAAGGTCTTCGGCCTGGCCCCCCGAGAGACTGAGACCCCGGCGCCAGCCGCTGGTCTGGCTTCGCAGGAGGCCTCTGGCCCCCTGAGCGGGCTTCTCGGGAAGATCCTGGGCAAGGAGACCTCGACGTCGGCCCCTGAAGAGCCGTCCACGTCCACAACCTCCACGGGGAAGGGCTCCGGGACCTCGCTGAAGTCCGTGATCGGGGATGTGCTCGGGGCCTTCAGGTCGGCGACCGGGGCCCTGGCCACCGCGGCAGCCGGGGCGGCGGGATCCGCGGCCTCCACCGAGGGAACCGCGGCGCCATCGCAACCCAACCCGCCCATCGGGGGCCTGCCCGGGGTGTCCGACCTTCCGGCCGCCGAGCACCAGAAGCTGGCCGAGTGGTATGAGGGGCTCTCGCCGCAGGACCGCCAGTGGTACGAGGGCTACGTGGCCGGCCAGCCGCCTGAGAAACAGCAGGAGGCCCTGGGCTACGCCCGCCGGATCCAGGACCAGTACATCTCGGACCCCCAAGAGCGGGTGCAGATGCGCCAGGGCGTGCTGGACGAGTACCTGTCCCTGGGCATGGACGAGCAGTCCCAGCGTTCCATGGGAACGATCGTTCTGACCGACACCTCCCCGGATAACAAGCGCCGCGCCCTGGAGGAGCATGGCTTCCTCACCCCTGCCCAGGACGGAAGTCCGCCCGAGAATCTCGAGGACATCCTGCTGGCTCCAGCCACCTACGCGACCCGGAACAACAACGTCCTGTATTCCACGGAGCTCCTGCGTGAGGACCGCGGCGAGAGATACCTCGCCGACGTGATCGCCCACGAGGAGTCCCATCGGACGGCGGACGCCACCCAGACCGGGGGGTTCTTCTCCGGCTGGGACAACCAGTTGTTCTTTGCCCTGGAAAAGGAACGGGCCTTCGGTCTGAAGACCGCTTCTCCCGAAGCCTCCCAGCAGAACCAGGCCGATCTGGCCGGACTTTATCGGGAGGCGAATCCCGGGGTCAGCCAATCGGAGGCAAAGGCCTGGGCCCAGAATGCCCTGAGCAACTCTGAGGAATACTACGCCTCGATGGGGGCACTCCAGAAGATCACCCGGGAGGACGCCGACCTGGCGCAGCGCGTCGAGTCCTTCGACCCCGACCTGGCCACCCTGGTCCGCCACGCCGAGGCCGGAACCCTGCCGTCCGACAAGAAGTTCCTGCAGTCCATGTCGACCGAGGACCTCTCGGTCCGCTATGGGGTCGATCGGGCCGGTCTGGCTGCCTTCGAAGGCCATCAGGATGACTCCGGGAAGCGTCTTGCTCTCGAACGCTACATGCTGGAGTCGGTCGGGCTGGTCTGGCTGGGCACCAATCCCACCGGTTCCCAGAATTACGGAGGGACCGGGCAACAGGAGCCTGTTCAATCGACCTCTCCTGCCGGAGGAGTCCAGCCGGTCTCTTCGACGACCCCGACCACAACCACCCCGGTCTCCTCGAAACCCTCGACCACCCCGACCGCCCCGGTCTCCTCGAAGCCCTCGACCACGCCGACTGCCGAGACCGCTCCGCGCTCCTCTTCGTCCAGAGGAGGGTTCTGGTCGACGGTCTCGTCCTGGCTGAGTCAGGTCGCCACCGGTTTCTCGTCGCTGGGCACTGCAGCGCTGTCGATGGCCGAGATTCAGCAGATCCTCCCCCCGGGCCTGGACCTGGCTGGCGTCGACCTTCAGACCCTGGACCTGGACGGGGATGGTCAGGTCACCCGGTCCGACCTGAACCGACTGGCCCAGATGGCCAGCAACCCGGGACAGGCCACCGAGTCCCAGGCCGGCACCCCGTTGTCCCGGCTCCTGCTGCAGTTGGGCGGACACAACACCAGGCCCGGCGCTCTGGCCTCCGTCTTTGAGGGGGTGGCCGCCCGCCGCCTGGGGCAGCCCGGTGCCGTGCAGTCTCCCGCGGGGGGCGCCGGCACGGCCGCAACCCTGCCGCCGGTCGGCTCCACCACCACTCCAGCGCCCCCAGCGGCCGGCTCGGCAACCGCCCCCGGGGCACCCCTGGACCCCGGGATGACCGCGCTGAGGGTGGGCATCTTCCGAGAGGCCTCCGCCCACCTGGAAGGGGTGGCCTCCGGACAGGTCCGGCCTGGAGGACTCTGGACCCTCAACTCCCTGGGGCAGGAGGGCGAGGGACGCTGGGGCATGACGGATGCCTTCGAGACCCTGGTGACCGGCAAGGGAGGACCCGAGAAGATGATGGGCGTGTTCCGTCACGCCGCCTCGTCTCCGGATCAGGCCCTGGCCATGTCGACGCTCTTGAAGGGGATGGGCGAGGTGGCCCCCGACCGGGCCGTCGGAACCCTGCTGCTGACCATGGACGCGCCGGGTGGTTCGGAGTCGGTCGGTCGGCTCTTCTCAGCCATGAGTCGTGAGCCCGCGGGGGCCGTCAATCTGGCTCAGTTCCTCCAGGCGGCCGCGACCAACCCGGCCTCCTCCCGGGGACTGTGGGAGATGATGGACACCCTGACCACCCCCACCCTGGAAGATGCCGGCGGCGGCGCCCGGATTGCCGGGGCCTTGGGCCGTTCCTCGGATTGGGTCCACGGGTCCCAGGCCCTGACGCGCACCTTCTCGGCCCTTCTCCAGACGGAGGGGGGAGGCGTCCGCTTCGCCAACCTGATCCACCGCATGTCGGACAGCCACCAGGGGGCCGCCGACACGGCTCGTCTGTTGCAGAACATGGCCTTCGACAAGCAGGGAGGACGCGACGTGGCCAGGATGCTGGCCCAGGGCACCCAGTCCCGGTCCGGGGCTCGGGCCGTGGCCGAGAGCCTGAACCAGATGGCGGCCACCCGGGAGGGCGGCCTGGGCGTCGGGCGCCTGTTCATGGGGGTCTCCGGGTCCAGGGACGGGGCCCGGCTTCTGGCCAACCTGTCCCGAGACTCTTCGTCGGCCGGACCGATGCTCTCGCTGTTGAATCGCCTGGAGGCCAATCCCCCGGCGGCGGCTCGCTTCTCGCGGGCCCTGGACCAGTTGGCTCGGGACCCGCGACTGAGCTCCGAGGTGGCCATCTTCCGTGGCCGCGTGGCCGCCAGTCCCGAGATGGAATCGGCCTTGCAGAGGGTCTGGACTCCTCAGGCTCCGACCTCGGCTCGCTCAAGCGCACCCCTGCCCTTGACCTGGGGGGGCGCCCTGGCGATGGAGCAGGCTGGTCTGGGGAGCCGACAAGCCGGGCCTTCGGTCCTTTCTGCCTCCACTTCGGTCTCCGCCACCCCGTCGGCAGGCGTCGGCGCCCCGGTCTCCGCTTCCCCCGAAGGGGCCTCCAGCGGCCAACACCAGGGCCAGGGAGGATCGGCCCAGGGCGAGCAGCGTCCCTTCAAAGCCACCCTGGCCGCTCCACCCGAGGCCGCGACCGCGACTCGGGGCCAGGGGCCAGCCCGGACCGAGGCGCCTGCCCGGATCGGCTGGCCCGCCTTGGGAGAGGCCGGCCTGCCGGCAGCGCCTCCGGCCCAGGCGGGGGAGGCCTCCTCTCCAACGCCGGCGGCTCTGGCATTGGTCCGGGCCGACCTGCGGCCGGGCACGGGCGAGAAGGCTTCAGCCCAGGCCGTCCCTCCCGGAGCGCCTGCCCAGGAGGAGGGCGAGTCTGCTTCCGCCGTCCGTCGTCCCGGCGAGCTCCGGCCGGCTCTGGCCTTGGCAGACGGGAACCTGGTCGCGCACAGCGCCCGGGCTTCCCTGGAGACCACCCAACCTGCCCGCGCCTCGGACGAGGCCGTCGATTCCCCGAAGGGGCCTGCGACGCCCTTCCGGCCCGGGGACTACTACTCGGAGGACACGCTGCGCAGTCTGCGGTTGTGCCCGGAGTGCGGCTTCCGCACCAGCGCGGGAGGGATCTGCGCACGCTGCGTGGCCAACGCCTTCCGCGAAGGGCGGGTCACCCGCGCGGTGGTGGGCGTCTACTGGTGAGCCCGGGTGCCGAGGGCTCGTGCTCTTCGAGGGATTCGTTGCGGTCTGGTCACCTCGGAGAAGGTCGATCTGGACAGGTGGCGGGAGCGCTCTTCTTTCAGGGGGAGGCAGGCCCTTCCGGGCAGACCCGGATGACCGAGAACCTGGCCCGGATCTTCGAAGCGTGCGAGAAGTTCTATTCAGGAACCCTGGAATCCGAAGCCTTCCTGGAGGAGGTCGCCTGGCTGGAGGGCCTCCTGGACCTGGCCCGGCGACAGGGCCTGGGTGACGGTTGCCAGGAGTTTGAAGCCGGGCTCGCCCTGCTCCATCAGGCAGGGGAGCTTGGGGACCGAGCCTTGCTGGACGCTGGCCGCCGCCGGCTCTGGGAGGGGGCCGGAAGGCTGCAGGCTGCGGGCTGAAGGCTCCAAGGGCAGGAGGCGTGCCCCGGAGAGGGAACGTTTCAGGTCAGGCCCGGGCGTCCCTGCTTGAACGGGGCCACCCGGACCATTGTGACGTCCCAGCCGGCCGCCAGAGTCCGGCGTGAGAGGTGCTCCGTGGCCACCCTGCAGTCTGCACCCCGTGCGGCCGTGACCCGTCCCCCCCTCGACGCGGCGCCCCTCCTTCGGGACGCGGTCGAGCTGGCGGCGTCCGACCTCCACCTCAAGCCCGGCCTGCCTCCCATGTTGCGGCGGCGGGGACGCCTCGAGCCGATTCCCGGTCGTTCGCCGGTCTCCGCCCTGGATGTCCGGGAACTGATCTTCTCGCTTCTGGACGACGCACGTCGCAAGGAGTGGGAACTCAACCACGAGCTGGACACGGCCCTGGAGGTCCGCGACCTGGGCCGCTTCCGCCTGAACGCCTACTTCGATCGCACCGGGCCTGGGGCCGCCCTTCGACTGATTCCGACCCGGGTTCCCGAGTTCCACGAGATCGGTCTGCCGGCGGCCGTCCAGGATTTCTTGATGGCCCCCAGCGGCCTGGTGCTGGCCACGGGTCCTACGGGGGTCGGCAAGTCCACCACCCTGGCGTGTCTTGCCGCCACGGTGCTGCGGCACTCTCCGGTCCACGTCCTGACCCTCGAGGACCCGATCGAGTTTGTGCTGGAAGCCGGAATGGGAATCGTCAGCCAGCGCGAGGTCGGCCGCCATACCGAGTCCTTTGCCACGGCCCTCAAGCGCGGTCTGCGCCAGGATCCGGACGTCATCCTGGTGGGCGAGATGCGGGACCCCGAGACCATCTCCCTGGCCTTGACCGCAGCCGAGACCGGCCATCTGGTCCTGGCCAGCCTGCACAGCCCCGACGCCCCTGGGGCCATCGAGAGGATCATCGGAGCCCTGCCCTCGGGCCAACAGGCCCAGGCCCGGATGCAACTGGCCTCGGGGCTGCGCGCCGTGATCGCCCAGGCCCTCCTGCCTCGCCTGGACGGCACGGGTCGGGTTGCAGCCAGGGAGATCCTGCTGGGCAATCCGGCGATCTCGGCTTTGATCCGCGAGGCCCGGACCCACCAGATCTACTCGATGATCGAGACCAGCCGGGACCTGGGGATGGTCACCATGGAGAAGGCCCTGGCCGATCTGGTCCAGGACGGCGTGGTCAGCGTGGAAGCGGCGACCCTGGCGGCGCTGCGCCCCCAGGCCCTGACCCAGTTGCTCCAGCCCCGTTCCTACCTGCGCTAGACGGCGATGCTCGGTCGAGGTTTCCGACCGGGCCCCTAGATTCGGATTCGCAGGGCCTGGAAGGCTTCAGCGGCTACCACGCCCACCTCCCGGCCGCGAAGCAGGGCCAGGCTGCGGACGTTCTCGGACGAGTTCTGGTGGAGGCCCTCGCGGGCCTGGGAGTGATACATCCGGTAGGCCTCCAGTTTGCGGTCCAGGACGTCCGAGATGTCGAGATAGAAGTTGGGGATCACCCGCTCGTGGGGAAGGCACCAGGAGTTGGGGGGATACTCATAGAGCAGGACGGCGGCGGCCTGGGGAAGGGCTGCATGGTCGTGAGGCCGGGTGGCCACCAGGCCGGCGCGCAGGACGGCTTCGTGGTCCTGGTTGTAAGAGTGGGCCGGCAGGAAGACGATGTCCGGCTTGAAGTTGCGGATCGACAGGCGGGCCTCGCGCTCCAGCAGGGCGGCCAGATCGCGACGGGGGATTCCGTCCAGGCGCATGTGGGTGTGGTCGTCGGTCATGAGGACCTCCCAGTCGTGAACTCCCAGGAAGCCGGCCACCCGCGAGACCTCCCCCAGCCGCTCGGAGCCCTCGACCACCCGGCCTCCATCGCCAACCCGCTGCAGATCGCCGACCGTGACGATCAGGACTCCCACCTGGGCCCCCAGACTGGAGGCACGCAGGATCGCGCCCCCGCAACCGATGGCCTCGTCATCGGCATGGGGGGCCACCACCAGGACCCGGCGGCCTTCGAAGAATTTGCGGGCGGTGTCCATGGGCAGACGTCCTTTGCTTGGAATGAAGCGCGTTTCCCCGCCGCCGCGGAGCGATCCTCTACTCCGCCGAGGGGGGAGAAATCGAACGGTCGGGCATCCGGCCCTTCAGGACCAGGAGAAGCCCGGCGACCAGGAAGAGGACGGCCAGCGCCTGCGAGCCCAGGCGCAGGGAAACCGGGTCGTAGTCGCGCCAGAAGTCGAAAGTGAGGCGCATCAGGCCATATCCCATCAAGGCCAGCCCGTCGGCGCGCACGCCCCAGCGTCGGCCCAGGCGGGCGGCGGTGATCGCGGCCAGGATGTGGCCGATGGCCAGGTACAGCATCACCGGGTGTCGGGGCGGGTCGTTTCCGACCACCAGGCCCCAGGGCACCGTGGTCACGGTCCCGTACTCGTTCCACCAGTTCAGGAAGCACCCGATCCGCCCGACTCCCCAGCCGGCCAGCGCCGGCGGTCCGACGGCATCATTGAAGAGCTCGCGGGGCAGCTTGTTCCAGCGCAGATACAACCACCACGCGGCCAGGGCTCCAAAGAACCCTCCGTAGGAGACCAGCCCCCCCTCCCAGATGGCCAGCACCGACAAGGGGTCCAGCAGCATCGAGGGGTTGAGCAGGACGTAGAACGCGCGGGCGCCGACGATTCCGCCCAGGGTCAGCCAGGACGCCAGGTTGTCCAGGTGGACGTGGTACTCCCGGGGGACGCGCGCCCGGGTCCACAACCAGGCCGTGACGGCTCCCAACAGGAAGAAGGTGCCGTGGCAGTTCAGGGTGACCGGGCCCAGGTGGACTTCAGGTGGAGGGGTGAAGTGGATCACGAGGCGGGGCATTCCCCTCTCGTGCCAGGATGCCTGCCTCCCTTGGGGGGCTTGGAAGGGCAGAGGAACTCCTCCGCCGCTCGCCGAACCGGTGGCCATCCCGGGGACCTGGAGGACGGATGCCTGGAATCGCACACTACTTCCGGCTCATGCAGGAGATGAGGGCATCCGACCTGCATCTGGCCTCGGGGGTCCCGCCGATCATGCGGGTCCACGGCACCTTGGAGCGACTTCCCCAGCAGGAACTCTCGGCCACCGAGGTCGTCTCGATGATCCGCGAGATTCTGACGGATGCGGAGATTCGACGTCTCCAGGACGAGAAGGACCTGGACTTCGCCCTGGCCTACGGAACCCCCGAGCAGGGCGGGCCCTGGCGCTTCCGAGGGAATGCCTACTTCCAGAAGAACGGGCCGAACCTGGTCCTGCGGGGAATCGGCTCTGCGGTGCCCACCCTCGAGGAGCTGGGGCTTCCCTCCGACCTGGCCCGTCTGGTCGGTTACCACCAGGGCCTGGTCCTGACCACAGGTCAGGCCGGCAGCGGCAAGACCGCCACCCTGGCGGCGCTGATCGACATCGTCAACAGTTCCAGGCCCGTCCACATCATCACCGTCGAGGACCCCATCGAGTTCATCCACCCCAACAAGCGCGCCCTGGTCAACCAGCGCCAGGTGGGTCGGGACGTGGAGAGCTTCAGCCTGGCCCTGAAGGGAGCCCTGCGCGAGGACCCCGACGTGATCCTGGTCGGCGAGTTGCGTGACCTGGAGACCATCTCCCTGGCCATCACCGCCGCGGAGACCGGGCATCTGGTCTTGGGCACCCTGCACACCAACTCGGCGGCCAAGACCATCGATCGCCTGATCGATGCCTTCCCGGTCGACCAGCAGGCCCAGGTTCGCACCATGCTCTCCGAATCGCTGCGGGGCGTGATCTCCCAGCAGTTGATTCCGCGTCAGGATGGTCTGGGGCGGGTGCCCGCCGTCGAGGTGCTGGTCGGAAACGTCGGGGTCGCCAACCTGATCCGGGATGGCAAGACCTACCAGATTCCCATGGCCATGCAGACCGGACGCAAAGATGGCATGCGGATCATGGATTCGGCCATCCTGGACCTCTTCGAGAAGGGGATCATCTCGAAGGAAGAGGCCATGGCCCGCTCGGTCAACAAGGCCCCCTATCGCCAGACCGAGAACACCAGCCCCAGCGAGTAGGAGCCGCCATGTCCTTCTTCCAGAAGTTCACCCGGAAACTCACCATGCAGGAGGAGCCTGCGTCGCCTCCCCCTGAGACGGTGCCCTCGGTCTCCGAGGAGATTCCCGAGTTGTTTGAGGCCCCCGAGCCCCCTCCCGAGCCCGAGCCGCCTCCCCCCCAACTGGAGATCGCGCTGGAGGAGGGCTACCGCCTGGATGATCTCCTGCGCCGACTGGTCTCGGAGAAGGGTTCCGACCTGCACCTGTCGGTCGGGGTTCCCCCGGTCTTCCGGGTTCATGGAGACCTGGTGGTCTCCAAGGCCCGGCCCCTGAGCCAGGAGCACGCCGAGGCCATCCTTTTCCCCCTGGTGGATGCCGAGCGGATCGACAGTCTCAAGGACTGCGGCAACCTGGATTTTGCCTACGAGATCCCGGATCTGGCCCGGTTCAGGGCCAACTACTTCAGGCAGAACCGAGGTCTGGCCGCGGTCTTCCGCGAGATTCCCAGCAAGATTCCGACCATCGAACAGTTGAACCTGCCCCCCGTCCTGAAGACCATCGCCATGCTCCAGAGCGGCCTGGTGGTGGTCACCGGACCGACGGGGTCGGGCAAGTCCACGACGCTGGCGGCGATGATCAATCACATCAACCAGCATCGCCGGGCTCACGTGATCACCATCGAGGACCCGATCGAGTTCTACCATCCCAGTCGGACCTGCCTGATCGATCACCGCGAAGTCGGCCAACACGCGGTGTCCTTCGCCGACGCCCTGCGGGCCACCCTGCGCGAGGACCCGGACATCATCCTGGTGGGCGAGATGCGCGATCTCGAGACCATCTACAACGCGATCAAGGCCGCCGAGACGGGCGCCCTGGTCTTCGGGACCCTGCACACGAACTCCGCGGCCAAGACCGTGGATCGCATCATCGACGTCTTCCCCGCGCGACAGCAGGAGCAGATCCGGGCGATGCTGGCCGAGTCCTTCCGGGCCGTGGTGGCCCAGTTGCTGCTGAAGAAGACCGGGGGGCAGGGCCGGGTCGCGGTCCACGAGATCCTCATCGCCGAGGCCGGGTTCTCGAACCTGATCCGTGAGGGCAAGACCAGCCAGATCAACAACTACATCCAGACCGGCAAGGAATACGGCATGCAGACCATGGATGCCGGGCTCCTGAAGTTGTTGAAGGCCGGCAGCATCACCAAGGCGACGGTCCTGGAGAGGTGCCACGACCGCAACTTCTTCCGCTCGGCTGGGATCACACTCGATTGAGGCCAGAGTCTTCCCCCCGGCGTTGCCTCGCCCCACGCGCCAGGGGTGGGGCCTGACCAGAGGAGAATCGTGACGCTCGAGCTCTCCGAGGGACTCCTGTATTTCTTGAAGTACCCTCTCCTGCTGCTGCTCTACGTGTTTCTGGCTACGGCCCTGCGGGCCATGGCCGCTGCCCTGCCTGGCCCGAAGGAACTGGCCACCCACCAGACGCCTGCCGGCCGACGCCGCTTGCCGACGCCCTCTCCCGGACGCACCGCCGAGACGCCGGTGCCCGTCCCTGCGCCCGTCCCAGGGAACCCACCGGAAGCTTTCGGGCCGACGACCAGGATCCCCGGGAGGGAGTGGCTGGAGGTGGTGGCCGGGATGGAGGGACCCGCCGACGGGATCCCCCTCCAGGCGCCCATCCTGTTCGGGCGTCTGGCAGACTGCCCGGTGCGGATTCCCGACCCCTTCGTCTCGGGCCATCACGCCCGTCTGACGCCCGGCCCGGAGGGACCGGTCCTGGAGGATCTGGGCAGCCGCAACGGGACCTGGTTGGGGCAGATTCGCCTGGAGGGTCCCGTCCGGCTTCAGGATGGGGACCACTTCGCGGTGGGGGACGTCACCTTCCGCTATCATCGGACATGAGCCGGCGTCCGTCTGCCTTCCTGTTGATGGCGCTGGTCAGCGCGATCCTGGTCCTGGGGGCAGCCCTGGCCCAGGCGGGCTTGAGCCGGCTGGATCCGCCTTCGCCCTGGCCCTCGGTGGGTCTTCTGTTGGGCGCCTTCTGGGCGGGCTGGTTGCTGAGCCATCTGCGCCGTCCTGCTGGGGATTCCATGCTGCTGCCGCTTTCAACCCTGCTGTGCAGCGTGGGCTGGTTGGAGGTCTACCGCCTGGGGCCGGCCATCGGCTCACCCGCGCTGGGCGAGCGGCAGGCCTGGTGGATCGCCCTGGGCGTGCTGGTCTTCATCCTCAGCCTCTTCGTGCCGGGCGACTACCGGGCCCTGGAAGACTACAAGTACTCATGCCTGTTGACCGGGGTCTTCCTGCAGTTGGCCGTGATGCTGTTCGGAACCGAGATCAACGGCGCCCGCTTGTGGTTCGAGTTCGGCCCGGTGCTCTTCCAGCCGGTCGAGGTCGTCAAGATCCTGCTGGTCGTGTTCCTGGCCGCCTTCCTGCGTCAGTTCCGCCACTGGATCCGACTGAGCCTGCTTTCTCCCGAAGGGCGACTTCCGCGCAAGGCGTTGTTGCTGCTGGGCCTGGGGTGGGCCTGTGCGGAGGGGGTGCTGGTCCTGCAGAAGGATCTGGGCATGGCCCTGCTCCTCTTCGGCCTCTTCTTGTCCATGTTCTTCCTGTCCACGGGACGTCGCGACCTGGTGGCCCTGTCTGCGGTGCTGGCCGGTGTGGGTTCGTGGGTCTGCTATCACCTCTTCGGCCACGTGCGCGTCCGCGTCGGAGCCTGGTTGGACCCCTTCGCGGATCCTCAGGGTCAGGGCTACCAGATGTCCCAAGCCCTGTACGCGCTGGCTTCAGGGGGCCTGGATGGCTCGGGGCTGGGGATGGGACGTCCGTTCCTGGTTCCCGAAGCCTACACCGATTTCATCTTCGTGGCCCTGGCCGAGGAGTGGGGGATGCTGGGAGCGGTGGGCGTGCTGATGGTCTACATGATGCTGGTCACCCGGGCCTTCCGGATCGCCTTGTGGGCAGGAGACGAGTTCGGGACATTGCTGGCCGCCGGGCTGGCCACGCTGGTCGCCTGGCAGACCTTGATCCTGGTGGGGGGGACGGTGCAACTGGCGCCCATGACGGGGATCACGCTTCCGTTCATGAGCTACGGGGGAAGCTCGATGCTGGCCAATTTCCTCCTTCTGGGAATCCTCTGGCGTATTTCGGCTGTCGGGGAGGTGTCGGGTGGCGATTAAGGCCCGAGTGCGGGTGGTGGCCTTGTTCCTGCTGATGCTCTTCCTGGCCCCGGTGGTGAACCTGACGCGTCTTCAGGTCCTGCGCTCCGAGGAGCTTTCGCAGCGTCCCGACAACTCCCGGACGCTGGAGGACCTCTCCTTGCGGGGGAGCCTGCTGGACCGCACCGGCCAGCTCCTGGCGCAGTCCCGGGAGGGCCGTCGGGTCTACCCACTGGGCCCGCTCACCGGGCCACTGCTCGGCTACATGACCGGGAGGCTGGGCTCGGCGGGTCTGGAGGCCAGCCTGGAGGCGCGAACTGCCGGCTACGCCGTCCCCCGGACTCCCAAGCAGGCCTGGAACCTGGTGGCTCGCGGGGAACGGCGCGGAGATGACGTCGTCCTCACCCTGGATCGGGACCTGCAGAAGGTCGCCTGGGATCTCTTGGAGGGGTCTCGCGGAGCGGTCCTGGTCCTGGACATCCCGACGGCAGAGATCCTGGCGGTGGCCAGTCGCCCGTCCTTCGATCCGGCCACCCTGGAGGCCGATTGGGAGCGGCTTCGGGTGGATCCGTCGGCGCCCCTGATCGAGCGCGGGACCCAGGGGCTGTACCCGCCGGGCTCGACCTTCAAGATCCTGACGATGGCTGGCGCCCTGGCGGACGGGCGGACGGCCGCCGACGAGGTCTTTGCGTGCACCGGCAGCATGGATGCCGGGAACTTCATCCTGCACGACAACGCCGTTCACGGCCCGGTTCGCCTGGAAGAGGCCCTGGTGGTCTCCTGCAACGTGACCTTCGCCACCCTGGGCCAACGCCTGGGCGTCGACGGGTTGCGCCGCTGGATGGACGCGTTCGGCTTGTTGGAAGCGATGCCCCTGGTGCCCAACGCCGCCGAGGCCCGCCCGGTGCACTCCGGGGCCCCTTCGGCCGCCGCCGAGGCCGGGATCGGCCAGGCTGACCTGCTGGTCTCGCCCCTGGCCATGGCCCGGGTCACTGCGGCCGTGGCGCGTGGGGGAATCGACCTGGAACCCCGCCTGGTCCGGGCTCAGACCCGTCGGGGGCAGGAAACCTGGCGTCCCGCCGCGCCCTCCGCTCGGCGGGTCCTGCCCCAAGCCGTGGCCGAGCAGGTTCGCCGGGCCATGGCGGCGGTGGTGGCCCGGGGAACCGGGGGGGCGGCGGCCCTGCCGGGTGTGGCCGTGGCGGGCAAGACGGGGACGGCCGAGAATCCCCACGGGGCACCTCACGCCTGGTTCGTCGGCTACGCGCCGGCACGCGATCCCGAGGTGGCGGTGGCGATCCTGCTGGAGAACGCCGGAGGTGGGGGAGCCCACGCCGCGCCCCTGGCCTCGCGCCTTCTTCAACAAGCCCTTTCGCGTTGATCCGTCGGCTCGTTCCTGTCCGAACAGTTGTCTGCAAAGGGCCCTTTTCGGGGCAGGCTTTCCTTCAGGCTCGGAGAACCCAGGCGGCGCAAAGGCGTCGGCCAGCGAGGTGCGGAGGCTCCCCCGACGGGCGAGCCCGCCCAGAGCCAGACGCTCGACAAGGAGGATTTCCGGAATGACAGTCTCGACCTCCCAGCGGATCTTCAACTTCTCCGCCGGCCCTGCCGTCTTGCCCCTTTCCGCCCTGCAGGAAGCCCAACGCGACCTGGTTTGCTACCCCGGGGCGGGCGCCTCGGTCATGGAGATGTCCCACCGGGGCAAGGTGATCGACGGCATCATCAAGCAGACCGAGGCCCGTCTGCGTCGCATTTTGGGGGTTCCCGAGAGCTACCACGTCCTGTTCCTGCAGGGAGGCGCCAGCCTGCAGTTCTCGATGCTTCCAATGAACTTCCTGGGCACTGGAGGAGCCGATTACCTGGAACTGGGTGCCTGGTCGAAGAAGGCCATGGCGGAAGCCCGGAAGGTGGGCCAGGTGCAGGTGGCCTGGTCGGGCAAGGCCGAGGGCTTCAAGCGGATGCCCAAGGACGGCGAGTTCAAGGTGCGCCCCGAGGCGTCCTACCTGCACATGACGTCCAACGAGACCATCGAGGGCATCCAGTTCCACCGCGATCCCGATTCCCAGGGCCTGCCCCTGGTCTGCGACGCCTCCTCGGACTTCCTGTGCCGTCCGCTGGACATGTCCCGCTACGCGATGATCTACGCGGGTGCCCAGAAGAACGTGGGACCGGCGGGCGTCACGCTGGTGGTCATGTCCGACGAGTTCTACTCCAAGGCCTTGGAGGATGAGAAGCGGCCGACCATGCTGGGGTACAAGGTGCACGTGGACAACAAGTCCCTGTACAACACCGCTCCGGTCTTCTCGATCTACATGGTGGGCCTGGTCCTGAAGTGGGTCGAGGAGGAGATGGGGGGCCTGGCCGGGATCCACGCCCACAACCAGAAGAAGGCCTCCCTGCTCTACAAGGCGATCGACGGGAGCAACGGCTACTATCGGGGTCACGCCGAGCTGGAAAGCCGCTCGTTGATGAACGTGACCTGGCGACTCCCCTCCGAGGACCTGGAGAAGCAGTTCGTCCAGGAAGCCCAGGCTCGCGGTCTGGAAGGCCTGAAGGGGCACCGCTCGGTGGGCGGCATCCGGGCTTCCATCTACAACGCCTTCCCCTACGAGGGCGTCGAGGCCCTGGTCTCCTTCATGGAGGAGTTCCGCCGCAAGAACAGCTAGCCTGGGGGAGCCCAGCCGGAGGGTAACCTGGAGGGGCCGTCTCCCACGGGGGGCGGCCTCTTGCCGTTCGCTTCGGGGCCGGGCCGCAGGCCAGGCCTTCACAGCGCGGATCGTTGCGCCGCCAGATCCAGGACCTTTCGGGTCGAGGAGGGGACGGGCCAGGCGCCCAGGTCCTCCGGGGGGACCCATGCCCAGTCCGGGTTTCCGTCGAGGGGGACGTCGCCCTCGATCCCTCCCTGGAAGACCTCACACCGGATGCTTCGAAAGGTGATGGCGTGGCGGACTTCGCCCAGGGGGAGCAGTCGAGTCGCAAGCCCCAGTGACTCGAGATGGTCCTGCAGGCTCTGCAACGGGGTCTGGGTGGGCCGGGCGTCGACTCCCGGGCACTCCCAGAGATCCTCCAGGAGGCCTGCCCGCTGGTTGCGGCCCAGCAGGACCCGACCCCCTCGAAGAAGGACCGCCGAGGCCTGCAGGATCCGCTCCGCGCGTCGCCTCTTGCGGGGTGGGGGGATCTGCCGGGTTCGCCCTTCTGCCCGGGCTCGACACCCGGGGGCCAGGGGACACGCCCCACAGTCCGGAGCGCCTTGGGGCAGGCACACGGTGGCGCCCAGCTCGATCAGGGCCTGGGTGAGATCTGCGGCTCGACCTGGCGGGATCGCCGGCAGAATCCGGCGGGTCAGGTCCCGGCGCACCGGGGGCCGCGAGGGGTCGTCCGACAAACCGAAGTAGCGCGTCAGAACCCGCAGGGTATTGCCGTCCAGCGCCAGAGCCGGGCGATTGAAGGCGATGCTGCAGACCGCGGCTGCCGTATAGGGCCCGATGCCGGGAAGGCGGCGCAGTCCGTCCTCATCCCGGGGGACCCCGCCGAGCTCCAGCACGGCCCGGGCCGTGGCCTGCAGGTTCCGTGCCCGACGGTAGTAGCCCAGGCCGGACCAGGCCGCCAGCAGCGAGTCGGTTTCGGCGCCGGCCAGGGCGGCCCAGTCCGGGAAGAGTCCCAGGAAGCGCTCGTAGTAGGGGAGGACTTTTTCGACGCGCGTCTGCTGGAGCATGATTTCCGAGACCAGGATGGCGTAGGGGTCCCGGGTCTGCCGCCAGGGGAGCGCCCGGGCCGTGCGGGGATAGGCCTCCAGCATCCGGAGCAGGTCGTCCTCCAAGGGCATCGGGGCCAACCCTCAGCCCAACAGCCGGGCCCGCAGGCCAAGCCGCCCCTGTCGGGCCAGTTTCTCCTTCAGGCGGGTCCGGTTCTCGCGGCCGATACCGCTGGACAGGGCGCGATTGAGGGCCTTCCAGTCCTGGTTCCGCGTGATTCCCCGATTCCAGTGCACCAGGGCCCAGCCCAGGGCCTCGCGGCGAACCGGGTCCTTCTCGCGCTGGAGCTGGTCCACCAGGTCGGCGGGATCGTAGCGGCGCTCCAGAGCCCGGAGGATCCGGTCGCGAACCCGGTCGTCGGTCTCCCGGGCCAGCCACGAGGGCCAGTCGGCCGGGCTTTCGAAGAGGTCGGCCAGGCGCAGTCGGACCTGCGGATTGGGGTGCCGGCTCAGCTCCCAGGCGTCTTCCGGCGAATCCTGGACTGCCGAACGCGCCATGGCCACGAGTCCGGGCTGGAGGTTCCAGTCCGGTTGGGCCAGAAGCCAGGCCAGCACGTCCACGCCGGGGCGGAGGCGGCCCTCCAGGCCCGCCTCCTGAACTTCCAGGCGCAGCGAGTCGGCTGCCTGGGGGCCCAGGAAGAGCTTCAGGCTCTCGACCCGTTCGATTCCCTCACAGCGCTCCAGGGCCGCCGCGGCGTCCTGCCAGCCGCCTCCAAAGCGGACCAGCTCCTGTCGGTGCTGCGTGGAGAGGAGATCCCACTTCTGGTAGCCGATGGGGAAGAGCCTGCGCAGCACTCGCTGGCGGACCACGTCGAGCTGGGCCGGGGTCGGATTCTCCAGGCGCTGGAACTCGTAGATTTCATCGATGATCGTGTCGTCCGGCCGCCGGCGCAGGTTCCGCTGGCCTTCCAGGCGGCGCAGGTGCAGCCATCCGTCACGGCCGAGCATGAGGGTCTCGCGTCGGGGGGTGGTGGGGGTCAGGGGCAGGAAGAACTCGGTGGTCCAACGACGGGCCTCGGCACGCGTCCCCAAGACGTTGTGCGTGCGGCGGATCACCGAAGGTTGGGGCCGGAAGCCTTCCAGGTTGCGCACCGCGACCTCCAGCCAGCAGGCCAGTTCCTCCTGGCTGCCTTCGGCCGGAGGCAGGATCAACAAGCAGACCAGGTCTTCCAGGTGCGACACGCCCCGGCCGTTCGCGGACGACCTCCTGAATCCTATCCGTTCGGGTTGGGCTTCGTTTCCCACCGGGAAAGCAGGGGCGACCCGGAGCCGGATAGAACTGGCAGACAGCCAGGGAGCGATCCCCCCGGCGGTGTCCGGCCAGGCGGGACCCGACCGAAGACTTGGATCGCAGGGAGATCGAATGGACAACTCACCCCCCCAGGGAAGCAGTCTTCTGGAGACCGGCGAACTGACAATCGATGACCTGCTCCACACCATGGTGGAGCGTGGCGCTTCAGACCTGCACATCAAGGTCGGAAGTGCCCCGATGATCCGGGTGGATGGCGAGTTGACTCCCGCCACCTACGAGATCCTGACCCCTGAGTCGGTGCGGCAGATGTGCGAGAGCATCCTGACCGACGAGCAGAAGGCCAAGTTCATCGCCGACAAGGAACTTGACCTGGCCTACAGCATTCCGGGGCTTTCCCGCTTCAGGGTCAACATCTACCTGCAGCGCGGAACCTGGGGGGCGGCGATCCGGGTCATCCCTTCGCGTCCCTTGACGCTGGACGAACTCAAGATGCCCACCATCGTCAAGGACCTGGCCATGCGCCCGCGCGGACTGGTGCTGGTGACCGGCCCGACCGGGTCGGGCAAGTCCACCACGCTGGCCGCGATGGTCAACCACATCAACGAGAACCGGCGCTGCCACATCGTGACCTGCGAGGATCCCATCGAGTTCCTCCACAAGGACAAGAACTCCGTGCTCAGTCAGCGGGAGGTGGGCTCGGACACCCACAGCTTTGCGATGGCCCTCAAGCACGTGCTGCGACAGGATCCTGACGTGATCCTCATCGGTGAGATGCGGGANNCGCCACCCTGCACACCAACTCGGCATCCGCCACCGTCGACCGCGTGATCGACATCTTCCCCCCTCACCAGCAGCAGCAGATTCGCATGCAGCTCTCCATCTGCCTGGAAGGCATCATGTGTCAGAACCTGATCCCCAAGGCTCGCGGAGGCGGTCGGGTGATGGCCATGGAGATCATGCCGATGATCCCCGGTGTCCGGAACATCATCCGGGAAGGCAAGTCCCACCAGATCCCCAGCGCCATCCAGACCGGCGCCCAGTACGGGATGCAGGCTTTCGACATGTCTCTGCGCACCCTGTATCAGCAGGGCCTGATCACCTATGAGGATGCCCTGTCCAAAGCCCACAGCCCGGACGAATTCAACCGCCTGATCGGCAAGTGAGTCCCGGTATCTGAACCTCCCGGAGGAACGTCGCGCCCATGAACGTCGAAGAACTCTTCACCAGCATGGTGGAGCGGAGGGCCTCGCACCTGCACCTGGTGCCGGGCAGTCCGATCATGATGCGGATCAACAATCAGCTCCACGGTCTGGATGGACAACTGCTCTCTCCTCAGGACACGCGGGCCTTCAGTGACGCGATCATGAACGAGCAGCTTCGGGAGGAATTCGAAGAGCGCCTCGAGGTGGACTTCTCCTTCTCGGTTCCCGGGCTTTCCCGCTTCCGGGTCAACATCTTCCGACAGCGTGGATCCGTGGCGGCGGTGATCTCCACGAATCCTCCGGCTCCTCCGACCATCGAGGAGCTGGGCATGCCCGAGTTGATCAAGAACCTGGCCTTGGAGTCCTCCAGCGGCCTGATCGTCGTGTGTGGACCCAAGCAGTCCGGAAAGTCCCACACCCTGGCCGCCCTGGTGAACTACATCCTGGAGATGCGGACCTGCCAGATCATCTCCCTGGAGAACCCCATCGACTTCCTGCACAAGAACAAGCGGGGCATCATCTGCCAGCGTGAGATCGGCACCGACACCCTGAACTACGAAACGGCCTTCGCCTCGCTTCGTCATCAGAGCGCCGATATCGTCATCGTCACGGGTCTGGAAACCTATGAGGTGGTCAGCCAGGCCTTGAACCTGGCGGCTGGGGGAACCCTGGTCCTGGCCACGGCCACGGCGGCCAGTTGCCAGGTCATGCTGGAGAAGCTGATCGACCTGTACCCCCCGCATCTCAACCAGGCAGCCCGCAGTCTCCTGGCGGTGGGTCTGGAGGCGATCATCGGACAATCCCTGCTGACGAAGGCTTCGGGAGACGGCCTGATGCCGGCCTTCGAGTTACTTCTTGGCACCTCTCACGTCAAGTCCTTGCTGCGCGAGAACAAGCTCTTCCAGATCCACAACTTGATGAGCACGGTCGGACGGGATTCCGGGATGCAGACCCAGGAGATGGCCCTGCGTTTCCTGGTCAAGAAGAACCTGGTCACCATGGAGGAGGCGCTCCGCAAGTCGGTCCGCCCCGAGGAATTCAAGAAGATCATGTCCTTGCCCTACTGACCCTCCGAAGCTCCACATCCCTTCCAGAGCCCGTCGGCACCCCGTGCCCCGGGCTCTGCGCTTCTTCCGGGGGCTGGGACAGGTTCCGCGAGTCGGGTGCCGAACGGGCCCCTGCAAATCCCTGTCCCCCTGGAGTCACCATGCTGGATATCAGGCAGATCCGTCGTGAACCCGAGCTCGTCAAGGCCGCGCTGGCCCGCCGAGGCGTCCCAGAGGAAGTCGTGGATCGCCTGGTCGATCTCGATGCCCGCCGCCGGGACTGGATCACCCGCAGCGACGACCTGAAGAAGATGCGCAACGAGGTCTCAGCCGAGTTGGGACGTCGTCGCAAGGCCGGCGAGGACATTTCGGAGGCCTCCGCCCGCATGCGTGAGGTCGGCGCCGAGATCGCCTCCCTGGACGCCCAGCGTGCGGCAGCGGAGGACGAGCAGCAGCAGATCCTGGACGGGATCCCCAACCTGCCCGATGCCAGCGTCCCGGACGGGCGCGATGCCCAGGACAACGTGGTCGTCCGAACCTGGGGCGAGCCTCGCGTCCTGTCCCATCCCGCCCGGCCCCACTGGGAGGTGGGCGAGGAACTCGGGATCCTGGACTTCAAGCGCTCGGCCAAGCTCTCGGGGTCCAGGTTCTGGCTTCTGAAGGGAGACGGCGCGCGCCTTGAGCGGGCCCTGATCTCCTTCATGCTGGAGCTGCACACCAGCGAGCACCGCTACACCGAGATTCTGCCCCCCTCCCTGGTCACCCGGGACTCGATGTACGCCACCGGACAACTGCCCAAGTTCGAGGAGGACCTGTTCCGCTGCACCCCCAACGACCTGTTCTTGATCCCGACCTCCGAGGTGCCTCTCACCAACCTGCACCGCGAGGAGATCCTCGAAGCCTCCGAACTTCCCCTGTGCTACACCGGCTTTACCCCATGCTTCCGCTCGGAGGCGGGTGCCGCCGGCCGTGACACCCGGGGACTGGTGCGGGTGCATCAGTTCCACAAAGTCGAAATGGTCAAGTTCGCCCACCCCGACCATTCCTTTGAAGAGCTCGAGAAGATGGTCCGGAATGCCGAGAGGGTCCTGCAGATCCTGGAGGTCCCCTATCGGGTCGTGCGCCTGTGCGCGGGAGACATGGGGTTCTCGGCGGCGGCCACCTATGACCTGGAGTTCTGGTCTCCAGCCCAGGAGCGCTGGCTGGAGATCTCTTCATGCTCCAACTGCACGGACTTCCAGGCCCGCCGAGCCGGGATCCGCTTCCGGCGTGAACCGGGAGCGCCGACCGAGCTGGTCCACACCCTGAATGGTTCGGGCCTGGCCGTGGGGCGGACCATGGTGGCGATTCTGGAGAACTTCCAGCAGGAGGACGGCTCGGTCCGCATCCCCGAAGCCCTGCGCCCCTACATGGGAGGTCGCGAGCGGATCGTCCGCTCGTGACGCCGGCCTGCTGGTCCCTCGAGGCCTCGTTCCCGGAAGCCGCACCGCCTGGTGCGACGCTCCAGGTGCAGGTCCTGGTCCTGGGAGCAGGCCCCGCTGCGCTGGCGGCCGCCGGAAGCCTGGCCGGGAGCGGCCTGCAGGTGGCCTTGCTGCCTCCGGTCCCCTGGAGTGAAGCTCCCGTCCTGCGCGGCGCCGGGGTCGCCCTGCCCCTGCCGGGACCCTCCTATCCGGTTCTGGGTCGTCAACTCGGCAGGCAGGCGGCACGCAGGTTGTGGGCCGTGGCTGCAGAGGGGGCAGCGGATCTGCGCGCGCGACTGGCAGGGGTGGACTGCGACCTGGAACGCGGAGGCGTTCTGGTCCTGGCTGGTGGGCAGGGCAAGTCGGACGACATGGTCGACAGCCTGGCAGATCTGCTGGAAGACGGGGTGGAGGCGCGCATGATGGGCCCCTCGGCCGCCACGGGCTATCTGCCGGTCGAGACTGAACATCCTGCGATGTACCTGGGCGGGGCTGCCAGTTTTCACCCCGCGCGGGCCCTGGCGGCCCTGGCCGTCCAGGCGGCCCGGGAGGGCGTTGCATTCCTGCCACCCTGCCCGGATCTGCGCTGGACCGAAAGCACCCTGGGAGTGGAGGTGGCCGGTGAGGGGGTTCGCATCCGCACCGATGACCTGGTCCTGGCCGAGGGCAGTTGGTCCGGGGCGCCGGGCCTGCTCCGGGAAGAAGCGCGTCTCTTGTGGACCGGCCCCCTGCGCCAGGGGGTGAGCCGGACCACCCTGGCAGCGCTGGCCGATGGAGGCCGGGAAATCTACCGCTCGGGTCCGGGAGGGGGCCTGGTGGCCAGCGTCTCGCCCGGGTCCGACGACTCGGTGGCCTGCCTGCATCGGCGTTTTCCTGAGGCCCGACAGGTTGCCGTCCTGCAGCGCTGGAGCGCGCCTTGGGCCCAAGGACAGGACGGACTTCCCCTGGCGGGACCGCTGCCGGGGTCCCGGCGGGTCCGAATCCTGGAGGGTTTCGGCAACCAGCCTTGGAGCCTGGCCTGGGGAGCCGGGCTGGAACTGGCCCGGACGCCGGAGGTGTCGGCCCTGGCCGATCCCGGACGCTTCCGGTGAGACGCCGTCTGGTGGTGGGGATCAGCGGGGCCAGCGGCATCCTGTACGGCGTGCGCCTGCTTCAGGTCCTCCGGGGGTTTCCGGGCTGGGAGACCCATCTGGTGATCAGCCGGGCGGCGGTCCGCACTTTGGCCATTGAACTTCCGGAGTGGCCCCTGGAAGCGGTCCGAGACCTGGCCGACTTCGTTCATGATGTCGAGGATCTGGCGGCGCCCCTGGCTTCGGGAACCTTCCTGACCGAGGGGATGGTGGTGGCTCCCTGCTCGATGAGGACCCTCTCGGCCGTGGCCCAGGGGCACTGTGGAGACCTGCTCACCCGGGCGGCCGACGTGACGCTCAAGGAACGGCGGCGACTGGTCCTGGTGCCCCGCGAGAGCCCCCTGCACCTGGGCCACCTGAGGAACATGCTGGCCGTGACCGAGATGGGGGGCATCCTGGTGCCGCCGGTGGTCTCGTTCTATCAGCGCCCGCAAAGCGTCTTGGACGTGGTCGACCACACGGTCGGCAAGGTCCTGGACCTTTTCGGTCTGGACCACACCCTCTTCCAGCGCTGGGGATGAGGTCCGCTCAGGTCTGGTCTTCCAGTTCGAAGCCGGCGTCCTGGGAGACCACCCTGCCCAGCAGTTTCAACAGGTCGGGATCGTGCCGGCCGTGGGACCGGCCCAGGAAGTCGACCAGGAAGTCGGGCAGGTCCTGTTCTGTGGGGCGGTCCATCCAGGACTCATCGTAGTCTTCGGCCAGCGCCAGGATCCGCGTCGCCAGCGGCGTGCTTGCGCCGACCAGGTGGTCGGGGAAGCCCGATCCGTCCCAGCGCTCGTGGTGGTGGCGCACCAGGGGGGCGGTCTTTTCCAGGACCTTGATGCGCTCCAGCATGTCGCTGCCGAATTGGGGGTGGCGCTTGTCGTTGCGGGCCACGACCGAGGTCCCCAGCATCAGCTTCCCGATGTCGTGGAAGTAGGCTGCATAGTAGAGGACCTCGTAGTCCTTGCCCAGGATGCCCAGCTCGCGGGCCAGACGGCTGGTCATTCGGGAGACCCGGATGACGTGGCCCTGGCTTCCGGGTTCGACCGACTCCAGGGCGGCGATCAGGATCTCGATCGTGTGGACGAAGAAGTTCTGCAACTGCTCGATCAGACCGACGTTGTACAGCACCACCGCCGCGTGGTTGGCCAGGACCGTCAGGACTTCCTGGTCGGCCTCGCTGAACCCCCCGTCGATCTTGTTGATCGCTTCCAGGACCCCGAAGATCCGCTCGCCCCAGATGATCGGGACGGCCAGGACGGAGCGGGTGGGGATCGCCGTGACCTGGTCCACCCCTTTGAAGTGGCGGGGATCCTCGGAGGCTTTGTTGCTGATCGCCGGCCGCCGGCTGCTGAAGGCGCTTCCGGCGATGCTGGCGGTGTCCAGGGGGACCCGGACCTTCTTGATCGATTCTCCCAGCTCGCCCAGGGTTTCTTTGAAGAAGAGATCCCCCTGCTCTTCGTCCAGCAGCAGGATGGAAGCCGACTCTGAGTTGGTGATCTCGCGGGCGCAGGCGGTGATCCGACCCAGAAGCTGGTCGGTGTCCGTGCTGGCTGCGATGTCCTGCTCCATCTCGCACAAGCGCGAGTAGAGGAAGGCGCGCTCGCTCTGGCTCTGCATCCCGGTGGGGCCCCTTCTCTTCTAGTGGCTGGTGGTGACTCGCAGGAGTTCCTCGTAGGAGGTGACGCCGTTGTAGACCTTTCGGAGGCCGTCCTCGTACAGGAAGGTCATCCCGTTGGCGATGGCGGCTTCCTTGAGTTCGTGTTCCTGAGCCCGGTGGACGATCATCTGGCGGATCGACTCGGTGGCTTCAAAGAGTTCGTAGATGCCCATCCGGCCTTTGTAGCCCATCTGGTTGCAGGCGCCACAGCCACGGCCGCGCATCATCCGGCTGCTCTCGGGGTCCAATCCGTGCTTCGCGAAGATTTCCTTGAGGGGGTCCTCGGGAACGATCGGCTCGGCGCAGTTGGAGCAGACCTTTCGCACCAGGCGCTGGGCCAGGATCCCGTTCAGGGTGGAGGAGACCAGGAAGGGCTCGATTCCCATGTCGGTCATGCGCAGGATCGAGGCGATGGCCGAGTTGGTGTGCAGCGTGGACAGGACGAGGTGGCCGGTCAGCGCGGCTTCCACCGCGATGGTGCCCGTCTCTTCATCGCGGATCTCACCCAGCATGATGATGTCGGGGTCCTGTCGCAGGAAGCACTTCAGGGCCCGGGCGAAGGTCAGGCCAGCCTTGTTGTTGGTCTGGACCTGGACGATGCCCCGCATGTTGTACTCGACCGGGTCCTCGACGGTCAGCATCTTGCGATCCGGCTGATTCAGGACGTTCAGGGTGGCATACAGGGTGGTGGACTTCCCCGAACCCGTCGGGCCAGTCACCAGGATGATCCCGTGGGGGCGCGAGTAGAGCTTCTTCCAGAGGGCCAGATCCTTCTCAAAGAAGCCCAGTTGGGTCAGCTCGACCTTGGTGTTGCCCCGGTCCAGGATTCGCATCACGATGCTCTCGCCCATGACCGAGGGCAGCGTCGAGACGCGCAGGTCCAGGTCCCGTCCGCCGACCGAGAGCTGGATTCGTCCGTCCTGGGGAACGCGCTTCTCGTCGATGCGCAACTGGGCCATGATCTTGATGCGGGCCACGACCGCGGCCAGCAGGTTGCGCGGGATGTTCATCTCCTCGTGCAGGATGCCGTCGATGCGGTAGCGGACCACGACCTCGTGTTCGAAGGGCTCGATGTGGATGTCCGAGGCTTTGCGCTCGATGCCCTTGACGATGACCATGTTGGCCAGTTTGATGACCGGCTGGTCGATCTTCTCCTCGTCGTTTCCCTCGTCTTCCTCTTCCTGGATGACGTCCACGTGGGCGTCGGTGGCCTGGTCGACCAGCTCCTTCCAGCGGTTGTCTCCGCCATAGACCCTCTCGATCGACTGGGCGATGTCGGCGGCGCGCGCCAGCACGGCCTCGACGTCCAGACCGGTGCGGAATTTGATGTCGTCGATGGCGAAGACGTCCAGAGGGTCGGCCATGGCCAGGGTGACCCTCTTCTCGAGCTTTCCGATGCAGACCAGGTTGTAGCGGCGGGCCATGGCCTCGGGAATGATCTGCCCGACCTCAGGGTCGATCTCCAGCCCGCCAAGGTTGACGAACTTGACCCGCATCCGCTTGGCCTTCTCTTGGAGCTGTCCGTCGGTCTCCTGGCCGGCGCCTGTGACCACCAGTTCGGTGGGTTCCATCTGTTCTGTTCTCCCATGTCTTGAACTGGCCCCGGGCCTCGGCGGAGGGGTGGGCCGGTCGGTCGTTCCGGGCGACGGTCTACACTGCGTTCTCCTCGTCCCAGGCGCAGGTCTCGCCCCGCTCGATCATGTCGTGCACGATCCCCTGGAAGACGGGGAAGATTTCCGGGTCGAAATGCCCATCGGCCATCTCTTCCATGATCGACAGGGCCTTCTCGGGCGTGAACGCCTTGCTCTTCCCCGAGGCATCGACGCGGTAGACCCGCGGCGTGGTCAGGGCGCTCCACACGTCGGCGATGGCCATGACCCGGGCCAGGTAGGGAATCTCCTCGCCGGCCAGTCCGTCCGGGTAGCCCTGGCCGTTGAATTTCTCGTGGTGGGCCCGGACGATGGCGGTCAAGTCGTCCATGCCCAGGATGTCGGCGAAGAAGTCCGCCGAACGGGCGGCGTGAGTCTTCATGATCTCGAACTCTTCGGGGGTGAGCTTCCGGGGCGCATTGAGGATCTTCTCGTCGATGAAGATCTTCCCCACGTCGTGCAGCTCGGCTCCGATCCGCATGTACTCCTGTTCCTTGCGTCCCAGGCCCAGGATCCGGGTCAGGCGCAGGCCCATGTTGCGGACGTCCATCGAGTGGCGCCAGGTGTAGTTGTCCTTCCGGTCCAGCGCGATCACCATCATGCGCATGACGTTGAGTTGCGCCTCGACCCGCAGGTCCTTGTACTTTCCGACGTTCTTTTCCAGGGCGGCGATGGCCCGGGGATGGTACAGGCTTCCGGCCTGGGCGTGGATCTGGGCCAGGGCCTCCTCCTCGCTGAGGTTGCGGTAGTTGGGGGAGCGCCGCTCGAGGTAGTCGTCGGCCACCTTCAGGATCTGGGCTTCCAGCGGCATGTCGTGGTAGTCCTTGCGGCCCAGGAAGCGCAGGAAACCGATGCTCTCATGCAGGGTCTTGTTGGGAGCCAGGATGTCCACGGCCATCTCGAAGACGTGGTCGAACTTCTCGCGTTCTTCCGGAGTCAGGGGGAGGCCCTGGCGTTCCTTGACGATCAGGTCGCGGGAGAGAGAGACCTTTCCGATCTCGTGAAGGTAGCCCGCGAAGAGGATCTCCTCGGAGACCATCGGACAGAGCATCTTGCTCATCTCGCGGGCCAGTTGTCCGACCTCCTTGCAGTGCTCCACCTGTTCGTGGCCGCCGGCGGCCTCGTTGAGCTTCATCAGCAGGTCCAGGTAGGAGTAGTCCAGCTCCAGCCGGCGGCCGGAGGTGAACTTCTCCTGTTCGCTCCCCTGGCTCTCCTCGGACTCCAGCAGGGAGACCCGCTGCTCGAGAAGCTTGTTCATCTGCACGGCCAGGTCGGGCAGTCGGCGGTACAGGACGGTGAAGTCGTCCCGCATCAGGACCAGGGTCTCGACCAGATCGAGGGCTTTGATGGTGGCGGACCGCGGCTGGTCGATCAGCAGGGCCATCTCGCCGAACCCCTCACCCAGGCCCAACTCCGCCAGGACCAGTTCGCGACCGTCGACGTATTTGACGACGTGAACGTGCCCTTCGCGGATCAGGTAGAAGGAGTCCCCGGGCTCACCTTCGCGGACGATGACCTCGTCGGGTTCGAAGCGGCGCACCCGGAACTTCTCGGCGATGGACTGCACCACCGGGCGGGGAAGGGAATAGAAGAGGGGATTGCTGGCGATGAAGTCGGCGATCTCCTCGTGCGAGAGCCCGGTCGGCCTGGTCACGCCCGACCCCTCGTCAACTCGGTCATGCCTCGGGCATCCACTCCGTAGACCTGCAATGGTTCCTTCTTTCCCTTCACCCGGACTGATTCGAGGTAGGTGGCCACGATCTCCTCGCCCGCGGCCTCGAATGTGCTCTGGGTGATCAGGATCGGGCTTCCCAGTTCCTTCGATTTACCCTGCATCCTGGCAGCCGTGTTGGTGGCATCCCCGATGGCAGCGTACTGCTTGCGCTGCGCCGAGCCAAGGATGCCGATGGCAACCGGTCCGGTGCAGACACCGATTCCCGTCTCGAAGACGGGGCGCCCCTGGGCCTTCCAGGTTGCGCCGAGTTCCTCCAACCGGACGACCATGCCTGCAGCGGCGCGGCAGGCGGCCGCCGCGTGGTTGGGTTGGGAGGCCGGGGCCAAGCCGAAGACCACCATCTGGGCATCCCCCTGGTAGTCGAAGACGACGCCACCGTGGCGCTCGAAGACCTCGCCCATGGCCGAGTGGTAGGTGTTGAGCATCTCGGTGACCATCACCGGGGCCAGCCCTTCCGAGAGATCCGTGTAGCCCCGGATATCCGAGAACAGGATCGTGAGGACCCGTTCCTCCGAGCCCACCTTCAGGCCGTCCTGGCCCAACAGGGCCTCCAGGTCGGGGATGGGGGCCACTTCCTGGAGGATGCGGGCAAAGCGATCTCGCGCCAGTTTCTGGGATCGCACGTTGTAGAGCGTCACGCTGCCGAAACTGGCCAGCGCACCCAGCCAGGGGAGGAAGACCGGGACCATGGTCCCCCCGGTGGTCCAGTAGCCACCATACATCAGGTGATACCCCATCCACCAGTAGCCGGCCAGAAGGCCCAGGAAGGCCAGCCCCGCCGCTCGGACATCCAGGAAGACCCCGACCAGGGTGGCCAGGGCGGCCAGGCCGAAGACCAGCAGCAGGCCCTGCGCAAAGGGCGGCTCGTGCAGGAAGGTGCCCTGGATCAGGTTCCACATGACGTTGGCGTGGATGCCGACCCCCGAGATGGCACCCACTTCAGAGCTCTTGACATCATGCCCACCCAGGACGGTGACCCCGACCATGGCGATCACCTGGTTGGGCGACTCCTTCCCGGTGACGGGGTCGACGGTGCGCCCGAAGAGCCCCTTGAGCTGGTCTTCGGGAATATTCAGGATGTCCTGGATGGAGTAGACCTGGATGAAGTCCGAGATGGACGGCACGTCCACCCGGGCAACTCGGGCCTGCTGGTTCGGGAGCACCTGGATCTGCCCTTCCCGGTATTGGGAGTCGGGGGCCTCAAGGGTCGAGGTCGCGGTGGAGACATCCGATCCGAAGAAGGCGATCCGACCGGTTCGGGCAGTGAACAGGTTGGGCGAACCGGGCAGGGCCAGGTCGACCTCGAAGAGGCGCTCGCGGCAGCGTTGCATGATGTCGGCGGGGGAGACCCCCTCGAAGTGGGCCAGGGCCACGATGTCCAGGGCGTAGCTCGAGGGGCCGGGCTGGCTGGGGAGCACCTCGAGGACGGCGTGCCGGACCCGCAGGTCGGGGTCGGTCAGTTCCTTGGTGAAGCCGAACCGGGTCTGATAGTCCCGTTCGGTCCACCCGGTCAGAAGCCCCTCGTGGACACCGCTCTGGACCATCTGGTCTCCTCGGGCGGCCAGGACGTAGGGGACCACCACGCTGGGACGCGCCAGGGCCTGGCGAAGGAACTCGTCCTGCCGGGCGTCCGGGCCCCGGGCCCCGAAGAGGATGTCCAAGGCGATCGTGCGAGCCCCGGCCTTCTCCAGGCGCTGGATCAGGTCCAGGTACACCCCACGGCGGATCGGCCACTCCAGCCCGGAGGCCAGCGAACTGTCATCGAAGACCACCAGGACCAGCTTCTCGGCGAAGACGGGGTCCAGGAACGCGGCCCCGGAGTGGACGTAGCGTCCACTGGCTCCGTCGGTCTCGAAGTTCCTGTCCATCCAGGTGCGCTGGATCAGGTTCTCCATGAAGCGCATCCACGTCCGTTCCTGAAGCAGGTAGGACGCTCCGCAGACCAGGAGGGCGACGGCCAGACCCAGGCCAACGGACAGGACCTTCTGGTGGCGGCTGTAGTCGCTGGTCAGGCGCAGCAACGTCGGCGGCTCCCTTCGACGGCTCCCTTCGACGGCGGCGCCCGGGCTGTCGACCCGGCCGCGGACCCGCTATTCAGTCGGGTTCCCCGTCCTGGTCCAGGCTCGGGACGCGGTCAGGGCAGAGAGGGGTAGGAGGTGGAGGGAGGCTGCACGTCAATGATCAAGGTTCCGGTGCTCTCCGAGCGGGGCGTGACCAGGACGGGAACACCACCGGTGGGGTCGTCGTCGCCCTGACCGGTGCTGGTGGACTTGGAATCGGCGATCAGTCCGGTGCGGCCCGCTCCGAAGTGGTTGAAGAACGTCCCCCGGGTTCCCGGGTCGAAGGGGGCAAAGCGGAAGGTGGATCCTTCCCCGTGGCGGGGGAGGTCCAGGCCGGGGTGACGCCGGACGAAGTCTCCAGCCTGCTCGAACGAGAAGTCCGGGAGATTGGATTCTGGAAGCCCGTCGCCCAGGACCTGGGCGGTGCCGCCTGGACGAACCAGCAGGGTCCGTCCAGCGCGGGTGGTCAGGGAAACCGTCCCGTCAAAGACCGCCAGGCGGGTGAGGACCCGCCCTCCCCCCTGAGCCTGGACCCAGCCGTCCTCCGCCGCCATCTCGTCGGGGTTGACGACCGTGACCAGGAAGTCCGTGCCCTGGGCGGCCAGGACCGCGTTCGGAGTGGTCACCTCAAAGCGGCTCTGGCGTCCGCGAAATCCAGAAACCTGAGCTCGGACTGAACCGTTGCCGACCGTCAAGGCCGCGTCCCGGTTCCTGGAGTCCAGGGTGAATCTCTCCATCTGGACCCGGGTGGAGGGCCCCACGGCGACCAGGCTGTTGTCCGCCAGGCGCAGGTGGGCCACACCGTCGTCCAGGGTTCGGGCCCAGTCCTGGGCCCCCAGGCGCCGATTGGTCAGGACGCGCAGCCAGGTCTGGCTGCCGGCCAGGCGGCTTTCGACCACCCCTTGCTTGCGGACGACCGTGATCCAGCTCCCCCCCTGGGCCAGGGTGGGGAGGGTCAGGAGAATCATCAGGGCGGTCAAGGCCGCCAGGGCAGGCCCCCCACATCGAGTCCAACGCATCGTCGAATCCCCTCGCTTCCCGAACTCCAAGGTCGGTCTGCCTCCCCCCCGTTTCGGGAAGGACGTTCCAGCCTCGACGGATTCGATTTCCGCCGCCTGGGCACCGAATCCTGCCTCCCCATCCTGAGAGGCCCTTGAGGGGCTGGATTCAGGAGCCCACGGGCAGCTTTCGGATCACTCCGACGACCCGACCCAGCAGCCGCTCGGGGGAACCAGCCTCGACCGGCAGGGGGGGGGTCTTGAAGGTGCTCAGGTGCGCCGGGCCGTCTGCGCCCGTGCTGGTCAGCACCATGTCGCCGTCCCGGGGTCCGTGGTCGGGGTTCACGATCAACAGGTCGCCCGGCATGATCGCTTCCTGGACGTAGTTCTCCGACTCGACGCGGTAGAGGAAAGAACCAGCCGTTCCAATCAGTTCGATGGGCAGCGGCAGGACCTCGGGAGGGTCCGTCTCCTCGGGCATCCTGGCGCGCACCGGGACGTCCACCAGGCGGCTTTGGGCCGATCTGGGCCAATCCACGATCTCGATGGAGCGTGGCTTGGAGGGGTTGCGCCGGATATAGCGTTTCTCTTCCAGGGTCCGCAGGTGGCTGTGCACCGTGGAGCTGGAGGAAAGGCCCACGGCCTCGCCGATCTCGCGGATCGAGGGGGGAAAGCCCCGAGATCGGACCGAGCGGCAGATGAAGTCCAGGATCTCGGACTGGCGACGCGTCAAGCGTGCCCTGCTCTGTGGGGATCCTGCCATTCCGTTCCGACCTCCTGATAGGCTGACGCAAATCGATTTTGGGACCGATACTCTGGATTCGGGTTGGCTCGGTCTGCTCCTGCCCGTCCCGGACCAGCTTCTCAGGGAGGGGATTCCCGATCGGGATCCGCCTCCGCCAGGGCCTGCTTCATGCGCTCCAGCGAGCGCTGCTGCAGCCGGGAGACGTGCATCTGGCTGATGTCCAGGATCCGGGCGATGTCGCTCTGGGAGCGGTTCTCGAAGTAGCGCAGGAACATCAGGTGCTGTTCCCGGGGGGGAAGGGACGCGAAGGCCCGGCGCAGGGCCAGGCGATCCTCGACGCGTTCCAGGTTGAGGTCCTCCTGGCCCAGGTAGTCCAGCAGGCTTGCCGGCTTGCCTTCGTCCTCCCCGTCCATCTCGGAGTTCAGGGAGACCATGTTGTAGGCCCGGCCCAGCTCCTGGGCTTGCAACACCTCGTCGGTGGCGACCTCCAGGCGTTCGGCGATCTCCTGCGCCGTCGGGGCCCGACCCAGCTCCGACGACATCCGTTCAGAGGTCCGGTTCACGGACTGGTTGAGCTCCTGCAGGCGGCGGGGGATCTTCATCGCCCAGCCCTTGTCCCGGAAGTGGCGCTTGATCTCCCCGACGATGGTCGGGGTCGCATAGGTGGTGAACTCGTTGCCCCTCTCGGGGTCATAGCGATCCAGCGCCTTGACCAGACCCAGCGAGCCGACCTGCACCAGGTCGTCCAGGCTCTCTCCGCGCCCGGCGAACTTGCCCGCCAGATACCGGACCAGGTTCAGGTGCAGGGCGGCCAGCTCGGCCTTGGTTTCAGGAGCTCGGGTCCGCGCGTAGTCCCTGAGCAGCTCCCGCACGTGGTCCCGGTCTCGCCAGGGGTCCATCATGGCGCCCACGGCAGGTTCATGGTCAGCCGCAGACCGACAGGGTTCTCGAGCCGTTCGACAGCATCGACCAGGGCTTCCATCAAGACCAGGCCCAGGGGAGGCGGCTGGTCCGAGGACAGGAACGGACCCTCGGCCGGTTGTGGGAGGACCCTGACGCACAGGCAATCCGGGGCCATCTCGAAGCGGATCGCGATCCGTTGCAGGGAAGGTAGAGTCTGAATGCAGTGGCTGCAGGCCTCGTCGACGGCCATCTTGAGGTCTTCGGCCCGATCCAGCGGCACGTCCAGGCGGTGGCAGAGGCCTGCCACTGCGAGTCGAACCACCCCCAGGAATTCTGCCTGGCCAGGGACGGTCAGGCCCAGGTGGAGGGGGCCTTGTTGGAGTGGCGGACCGGTATCAGGCAAGGGCCTTGAGAGCCTCTTCCTCGTCTTTGTAGATTTCGAAGATCTTGACCAGGCCGGTGATGTTGAAGATCTTCTTGATCTGAGGGTTGGTGCAGATCAGCAGGATCCGTCCCTCGTGCTCGCGGACCTTCTTGAGGGCTCCGATGAGGACCCCCAGGCCGGTGCTGTCGATGTAGCGGACGCCCTCAAGGTCGATGATCAGGTTGAAGCGCCCCTGTTCGATCAGCTCGTTGATCATCTCTTTGACGCGGGGCGAGGTGTAGACGTCGATTTCGCCCTGCACCTCGACCACATGAGCCTTGTCCAGGACCGAGCGGGTGTTCACCTTGATATCCAAATTTCTCGACCTCCTCGTGGGGTCTTGTCGGGAGGGATGTCGGGTTCCCGGGGGCATCCCTTGTTCCATGGCCCCGGCACAAAGCCCGGCCGCCTGCAGGCAGGCGGCTGGGAGCCTGTGTGAGTCTCCGGACTGAGCATCGCCGAGGGATCTTATGCTCCCCGCAAGGCGCAAGAAGTCGTGGTTTGCTGGAGGCAAATGAGACTTTCTGCAGCACAGCGGGGGGCCAAGAGACCCGGCGAGGCGACCGACGCGGTCTTCACACAGGCTCCAAGGCCGGGTTGGCTTGTCCGGGACCTCAGGCCTCGGTGGCCGGTGGAGGTTCGGGGGAGGAAGCAGGGGGCGCGACCCGCTGCTTGTAGTAGCTCTTGCTCTTCTCCAGCAGATCGTGGGCGTCTTCCCGCAGTTCCGTGGCGAAATCGGCCGCCCGCTCCTTGTACTCCAGAGCACGGTCCCGCAGGACCTCACGGGTGCGTTCCCCCGACTGCGGAGCCAGGATGATGGCGACAGAGGCCCCCACCAGCGTTCCCACCATCAGGCCGAAAACGAAGCTCAGGCCTTCCTTGCGGTTCTCCATCAGTTTGACACCTTTCGCGTGGACTTCAGGCTGAAAACTGCCTTCGACCGGCTCGGAGTGAATCCTTCCCTTCCGTTGTGGGGTCAGCGGCGGAGGACTTCGGCTGGAGAGAGCCGGGCGGCCCGGCGGGCCGGAAGGAAGCCCGCAGCCAGGCAGGTTCCGATTCCGAAGGCCAGGAAGCCCGAGGTGGTCAGCAGGTCCGGCTGGAAGAGCTGCAATGGGGAACCCGGGCTCCCCCCCGCCAGGGAGGCGATACCACGGCCCACCCAGGCGCCGGCGAGCAGGCCCATCGCCAGGCCCATCAGCGACCCGGCCATCCCCAGCAGTCCGGCCCGGACCAGGTAGAGCGCCAGCAGGTCCCGCCCGGAGGCTCCCAGGGCCCGGTACAGGCCCAAGGTGGACTCTTCCTCGCGAACCTGAAGGGACAGGCCCGCGTACAGGCTCATCGCCGCGACCAGCAGGAGGGCCATCCCAAAGGCCGCCAGGACGGCCCGAACCCAGGTGATTCCGGCTCCGATCTGTCGGGCCAGGTTCATCCCAGGAGCCTCCAGGCCCAACTCCCGGAGCCTGGCTTCGATCTCGGGGGCCCGCTCGGCCGAGTCCAGGTCCAGGGTCGCGGCGTGATAGCGCAGCGGTGTCGAACTGAAGCCCTGCAGGACGTCCAGGGGGATCGAGGGACCGCCCAGGCCGACCTGGTCGGAGATCCCCACGATCACGCAGCGAATCTGCTGGACCGGGCCCGCTGCGGCCCCGAAGCTGGACTGGCCGACCAGAAGGGTGAAGTGGCGCCCGGCCAGCATCTCCGGGGCAATCGTGGGCAGGTTGGTGTGGATCGAGACCCCTGCGGCCAGGACGTCCATCATCACCCGGGGCAGGACTGCCGGCACCGTGCCCTCGGCTCCTTGTTCAAACGAACGGCCTCGGGCGAGTTGCGGCTCGACCAGGCCCGGGTCGGCGCCTTCCAGGACCACGTCGCTCCAAAAACTCTGTTCACCGTAGGTGGCGCGAAGCTGCACAGGCCTGGAGAGCCGGGCCTGACGATGGACGGCGCGGACTCCGGGCAGGGCCTTCAGGCGGGCGATCATCGGCTCGTCCAGCGAGTCGACCAGTTGCATCGGGCCCACGTGGAAGGAGGCCGGTTGGACCTTCATCCGGTCGGGAAGGGTCCCCAGCAGCCTTTCCCGCAGGGCGCCTTCCACGCCGCGGGCCAGGCCGAAGAGCATGACCAGGGTGGCCACCGCCAGGGCCACCCCCGTGGCCAGGTTCAGGTGTCGCCAGGGGGAGGATCCCGTCTGACCCAACGCCAGACGCAGGAGGCGTTCAGGACGCATGGCGGGAGGGGGCCTCGGCGATCCGATCGGCCACCAGTCGGCCGGCGGAGAGTTCCAGGACGCGGCCTGCGTGGCGCAACAGGCGGTTGTCGTGGGCGGTGGCCACCAGGGTCAGGCCCTGCTCGCGGTGCAGTTCGATCATCAATTCCATGACCGATTCGGCCGTCGCGTCGTCCAGGTGGCCGACCGGTTCATCGGCCAGCAGCAGTTCGGGCTGGCAGATCAGGGCCCGGGCCACGGCCACCCGCTGGCGCTGGCCTCCGGACAGGCGCTGGACGGAGCGGTGGCAGAGATCCCCCATGCCCACCCGCTGGAGGAGCGCGGTCGCCCGTTCGCGCCCGCGGGTCAAGGACGCCTGCCCGAAATAGAGCGGGAGGATCACGTTCTCCAAAGCCGTGCGGCGGCCGTCCAGGTGGAAGGACTGAAACACGAATCCGACCCGTCGATTCCGGTAGCGGGCCAGGTCCAGGTCCGAGGCGCCGACCAGATCCAGCCCGCCGACGCGAAGAGTCCCCCGACTGGGGCGCTCCAGTCCTCCCAGGAGGTTCAGCAGGCTGGTCTTGCCCGACCCCGAGGGCCCCAGCAGGACCACGCACTCTCCTGGAGCGATGTCCAGGTTGATTCCGGTCAGGGCCTGGATCCGTTCGGGGCCGGAGGGATGGTCCAGGGAGAGATCCCGGACCTGGATCAAGAGCCCGACCAGAGATACATCATCCTGGGACCGTGGAGGGTCGCGCGTTCCAAGACCCGCAGGGGAGCGCTCCACTCCTTGGCCGAGAGCCCCGTTCCTCCCAGCAGGTCCAGCAGGGTCTCGCGGTGGTGCAGCCGCACGACCTTGGCCTGAGGAGCCTTGCCCAGCTCGCGAGCCCTCTGGAAGGCGTCCTCCTGGTATCCCAAAGCATCGATCAGCTTCAGGTCCAGGGCCTGCTGACCGGTGAAGATGCGCCCGTCCGCCAGGGCACGCACCTGGGCCGGCTCCAGGTGTCCCTTGCGGCCTTCGGCCACAACCTGGACGAAACGCTCCCACATGTGTGTGACCAGACCTTGCAGGATCTTGCGCTCCTCGGGCCTCATCTCGCGGAAGGGAGAGCCCATGTCCTTGAAGGAAGGCTTCCCGTGCTCGTCCAGGGACTTGATGGTCAGGATCTCCACGCCGATCTTGTCCATCAGGTCCCGGACCTGGGGAAACTGGCTGATCACGCCGATGGAGCCGGTGATGGTCGTGGTATGGGCCAGGATCTCATCGGAGGCCATGGCCACGTAGTACCCTCCCGAAGCCGCCACGTCGCCGAAGAGGGCGACGATGGGAATCCCGGTCTCCTTGCGGAACCGGGACAGCTCGTGGTGGATCTGGTCGGAGGCGGTGACTCCGCCTCCTGGGCTGTCGATGTCCAGGACGATGGCCTTGACCGATTTGTCCTGGCGGACGGCGTGGAGCATCGAGCGCATCCGGCTGACCGAGCGCAGGGCCCCGGGGCCGTCACCCTCTTCCATGATCACGCCCTGGATCGGCAGGACCACCACCTTCTCGTTGGCGGAGCGCTCGCCGTCCACGAGGGTCTCGTCGAAGCGGGGCCGGATCCCGGGGTCCAGGTTGTTCCCCAGCGCGGCCAGTCCCAGCAGCATGTTGAGCAGCACGCTGCCGGTGAGGGCCAGGGCCAGGACGAGCGCCAGCCAGAAGGACCAGGGACGACGGGGAGCAGGGGGGGAGGTGGAGGCGGGTTGCATCCCGCCCCATTATTCGGCGGCAGGGCATGTCCTGCCGTGCCGTCCCCGGTTCGGTCAGCCCCGGATCAGCGCGGTGAGGAAGAAGACCAGATTGGCCGGGCGCTCGGCCAGCCGGCGCATGAAGTAGGGATACCAGTCCGACCCGAAGGGCAGGTAGACCCTCATCCGGAAGCCTTCGCGGTGCAGCCGCAGTTGGCGTTCCTTGCGAATTCCGCACAGCATCTGGAATTCGTAGGCCTGGGGCGGGATCCCGTGGCGTCGGGCGCACTCCAGGGTGGCCTGGATCATGGCCTCGTCGTGGGTGGCCAGCGATGGGTTGTTGCCGCCCAGCATGAGGTCCTCCATCAGGGCGACGAAGCTGGCATCCACCTCGGACCTCTTCTGGAAGGCCACGGCGGGTGGCTCGGAGTAGGCTCCCTTGCACAGGCGGACGGGGATCTTCTTGCGGTTCATGCGGGCCACGTCCTCGCGGCTCCGGCGCAGGTAGGCCTGGATCACGATGCCGACGTTGGAGTGCCGTTCGGCGGCGGCCTCCACCAGACGGCAGGTCAGGTCGGTATACTGGCTGCCCTCCATGTCCACCCGGACGAAGGTCTTGCTGCGGGCCGCCTCGGCGAGGATCCGCTCGAGGTTCTCCAGGCACAGTTCCTCGCCCAGGTCCATGCCGATCTGGGTCAGCTTCAACGAGACGTACCAGTTCTCGCCTCGCTCGCGCAGCCTGTGCAGGACCTGGAGATAGGCTTCGGTGGCCTGGTGGGCCTCCTCGGGGGTGTGGACGTTCTCGCCCAGGAAGTCCAGGGCGATGTCCATGCCCTCGCCCATCAGGCGGTCCATGGCCAGGCTGGCGTCCTCCCAGGTCTCGCCGGCGACGAACCGCCGGGCCACCCGGCGGGCGATGAAGTTGCGGGTCACCAGACGCTTCATGAAGGCGTTCCGGGACAAGGCGATGAGGAAGTTGCGCAAGAACATGGCGGGGCATTCTGGGGCGAGCGATCCGTTCCTTCTACCCCGGAAGGGCCCTTTTCAATCCCCGGTTTCCGGCCAGGAAGAGCCCCGGGACGGGCCGCCTCTCAGTCGCCTCGCGACCTTCCCAGCAGGACCACGGTGTGGGCGACCAGGGCCGCCAGTCCCAGGTCGCGCAAAAGGCGGATCCAGCCCAGCCCCTCCTCGTGACCCGAACGCCAGTAGTCCAGGCCGAAGGCCTCGGCGATGTTGGCCAGTTCCACCAGGCTGGCCACGCCGGCGAAGGGATAGCCCGTCCCCAGGGTGGCGAAGGGAAGAAGCCAGAAGAGGTACTGGGGGCTGAAGACGTTCTTGGTGAAGATGAACAACGCGACCAGCAGCAGGCTGGCCCGGGCCAGCCACCGGGGCGACTCCAGCGGGACGGCTGGCGCCCTCCGCCAGGCGAAGGCCACCATCCCCAAGACCAGCGACGCCATCGTCAACAGCGCCGGGCCCTTCCCCAGAAGGGTGGTCAGGGTGTAGAGGATCCGGCCCGTCTGGTCCGCCTGGTCGAAGCCCATCTGCCAGTGATAGGGAAACCACCAGGCCTGGGGATTCAGCCACAGGAACGGCAGGTTCAGGGCCGCCAGGGCCCCCAGGAACCAGCAGATCGCCTCCAGCCGGTGTCCGCGGGGCACTCCCAGGAGATAGAGCGGCATCAGGACTGCCGGGTAGATCTTGACTCCGGTTCCGATCCCCAGCAGCAGGAGGCTGCCCACCGCATCGCGGCGGAGCAGGGCCAGGAGGGAGGCCGTGCAGCACAGGACCGGCAGGGCGTCGTAGTTGAAAAGGGTGAAGAACACGAAGGAGGGGGTCCACACGAAGGCCCAGAGCAGGCGCCCTCGCCTGAGATGGAAGAACTCCGCGTCCAGGCGGTGCATGCACCAGGAGATGCCGACCGCCGCCAGTCCCAGGGCCACCGAGTTCACGGCCAGCCAGTCCTCGTAACGATACAGAAGACCGCCGTAGGGATGGGGTTCGGTCGCGGGAAAAAGGTGCTGACACACCACCGACAGGGCCTTGACGAAGGCGAACATGCCGGCGGGGTATTCCATCTCGAAGAACCCGCGGTTCACCAGGAACCACGAGTAGTTGATGTGCATGTACCAGATGTCGGAGGGATAGGCTCCGAAGAGTCCATGCAGCGGTTGCCAGAAAGCCCGCAACAGGTAGGAGGCCAGGATGGCGGCCAGGGTGGCCGGAAGGATGACCCGCCAGAAGGGGCCGTCGTCGACTGCCCGGGCATTTTCGCAGGAAGACATCTCAGGCTTCAGGCCGGGGCGGGAGCGGGGGAGGCAGGGGCTCGAGGATGGCGCGCTCCTCCTCCGGGATCCGGTGCAAAGGGAGTCGGACCCGGAAGAGGCTTCCCCGGTCCACCTCGCTGTGCAGCTCGATGCGGCCCCCATGCAGGTCCACCAGTTGTCGGGTGATGGTCAGGCCCAGGCCGCTTCCCTCCGCCTTTCGGCTGGAACTGGCCACCCGCCGGAACAGATCGAAGATCGCCTCCTGGTGTTCGGGCTTGATTCCAACCCCGTTGTCCCGGACCTCCAGGACGGCTTCCTGGTCCTCCTTTCTCCAGCGCACCTCGACCCATCCACCGGGACGGTTGTACTTGATCGCGTTGGAAACCAGGTTGGACAGGACCTGGCGCAGTCGGACCGGGTCGGCCTCCAGGAACAGGGGTGGTTCCTGCTCCGGCCAGGCCAGATGGACCTCTTCCTCGCGGGCGAACTCGGCGTGCTGGTCCAGGACCGACAAGGCCAGCTTCTTGAGATCCAGCCGCGTCGGATGGAGGCGGATCGCGCGCATGCCCAGGCGGGCCAGGTCGTGCAGATCCGTGATCAGGGTCTTCATGCCGCTGCTTGCGCTGGCCAGGTTGCCGACCAGTTCCGCCAGCACCGGGTCGTTTCCAGCCCGGACGGCCAGGATTCCGATGTAGGCCAGCACCCCTTGCAGGGCGTTGCGCAGGTCGTGGGTGGCCACGGCCAGGAACTCGTCCTGGATGCGGTTGACCTCGCGAAGCTCCTCGACCAGGCGCTGCTCGCGCTCGACCCGGCGCGCGCTCTGGATGGCCGCCGAGATGTGGCCGGCGATCAGTTCCACCAGTTCCAGGTCGGAGTCCAGGTAGGCGTGGGGTCGGTGGCACCAGAAGTTCAGGACTCCCAGGCACTCGTCGCGGAAGAGAAGGGGGGCCGAGACCAGCGAGCGCATGCGCCCCGAGAAGCGTTCCGGAGAGTCTTGGAAGCGCGGTTCTCGGTCCAGGTCGTCGATCCTCAGGCTCCGACGCTGCAAGATCACCCACCCGCTCAGGGTCCCCTCCAGGGGGAGCTCCTCCAGGGGAGGCTCCCCTTCCTCCGGGATCGAGTACAGGGAGTGGACCACCAGGATCGGTGAATCCTTGGCGGGGAGCAGGAGCAGGGCCGACTGGTCGATCGGCAGGGCTGCAACGGCGTGACGGCTGATCTCCTGCAGGATCGTGGCCAGCTCAAGGGATCTCGAGGACTCCCTGGCCACCCGCAGGAGGACGTCGAGCTGATTGCCGGATCTCGAGGAGGTTCGTCGGGCCGAGCCTCCGGTCCAGCGCTCGACCAGGAATCCGGCCAGGTCCCCTTCCGTGACGGTCCCGATCAGCCGTCCCGCTTCGACCACGCAGAGCACCGGGACTCCGGCCGCCCCCATCCGGCGCAGGGCCTCCACCTCGGTCAGGTCCGCAGGAACGCACACGGCGTCCGAGAGGAAGTCGGCGACGGGAAGTCGGGCCATCTCCTGGAGATCCGCCGAAGCCCCCTCGGCCATGGTCCGATGCAAGAGATCCGAGCAGCGGACCAGCCCCAGGACGCTTCCGCCCAGGGTCACCGGCAGGATGTCCAGCCGGTGGCGGCGCATCCGCTGCAGGACCTCCCGGAGGGTCTCCGAGGGGCCGGCGGTGAGGGGATCCGAGGTCATCCAACGGCGCAGGGGCATGAGAACCGCCCGTGATTCCACGGGAATCACCTGCAGTCCTCCGGAACGGCGGCCCGTCCGGGCCTTCAGCTCTTTGCGGGCAGGCCCAGAAGGGCACGAACCGGCGGACATCCCTGGCGCAGGGGCCACCACGACTCGCCGAAGTCCCGGGTGACGTAGAGCGCCCCGGTGTCGGTTCCGAAGGCGAAGACGCCGGGAAGGGACGTCATGGCGGTGAGGCACTGACCCTGAAGGGAGGGAAGCCCGTTGGCGGTCACCTGCCAGGTCCGGCCCCCGTCCTGGGAGCGGGCCACCAACGAGGCGCCTCCCTCGCGCTGCTGGCTGATTCCCGCCATCAGCTTCTCGGGATCCTCCGGATCCAGGGCCAGGGCCTGCGTGAACAGATAGGGGAGGCCCTGGTGGGCTTCCTGCCAGGTGGCGGCCAGGTCCTCCGAGCGGAAGACCCCTCCGCCGGTGGCGGCGTAGACTCGGGCCGGACGTGCGGCGTGCAGGGCCAGATCGTTGACCTCCCGGCTCAGGCCCTGGTGCCTCTCGGCCCAGGTCAGACCTCCGTCCAGGCTGGCGATCACGCCCCCCATGGCCACGGCGGCCAGCAGGGCGCGTGGGTGCTGAGGGTGTTGTCGGATGGCCTTGATCGTGGCGCGGTAGGGTGGAATCGGATAGCTCCAGTTTCCGGCGCTGGGCACGGAGTTGAAGCTGGCCAGCCTCTCCCAGCGGGCGGCTCCATCGCTGCTGCGGAAGACCGCCGCCGGTTGCATGCCGGCATAGAGCAGCTCGGGCTCGGCCGGGTGCAGGCTCAACGAGTGGATGTTGCTGGAAGCCAGGCCTTCCGCGAAGGTCTTCCAGTTCTCACCGTCCTGGGTCCGGCTGATCAGCCCCTGGTCGGAGGCCGCGAAGAGGGCGTCCTCCGGACCTTGGGCCAGTGCCTGGATTCGGCGGGTGCTCAGGCCGTAGGTGACCATGGTCCAGGGGGCTCCCGGCGCCTCACCCGGCTTGAGGACCATCACACCTCGGTCCGTCCCCACGGCAATCCTCATGGAATCCCTCCGTCTCTGGTCATCGCGACTTCAACCTGCGGATCTACGGGATCTCTTCACTGGCTCCTGCCCCGTCGGGAGGGAAGGACCCCGGGGAGGGGAATCTTTCAGGTGATGGCACGACGAGCATTCCTGCTGTTGATGCTCCTCTGGCTTGCCCTTCCTGCGGCGGCCGGGAATGAGGCCAGCTTTCAGGCCGGAACCCGGGCCTTCGAGCAGGGTGACTACCTGGCCGCGGCGCGCCACTTCCAACAGGCCGTCCGCCAGGAACCCGGAGACGCCTTGAGCCACCTGTGGTTGGGCATGGCCCTGCAGAGGTCCGGTCAGCCGGACCAGGCCCGGGCTTCTCTCACCGAGGCGCTTCGGCTGGGGGGCGACTCCCAGGTGGCCGAGCACGCCCGCGCGGCCTTGCAGGCCTTGAATCGGCTGCGCCCAGCTCGGCAGGAGGCTTCGCCGGGGACCACCTCGTGGCGTCGAGTCGGCGCGGTCCAGGGCCTGCTGGGAGACGACTGGTACGTGCGCAGCACGCGGCATGGCCGCGTCTGGGCCCGGCAGGCCGACCGCGCGTATCTTCGGGAGTTCATCGACAACCTGGATCGCGCGTACGAGATCAACGCGCAGTTCATGGGGACCGGGGCGGTGACGCCCATCAACTTCTACTGTTTCTCCCTGGACAGTCCCGCCCATCGCCAGCCCCGCTTCGCCGGACTGGGGCCGACGCGCTATCTGGGCCTGGCCGTGGGCCGGGACACATGTCTTCTGAACCTCGGGGACTGGCGCACCTCCCGGCACATCGAACCCTGGGAGATGACCCGGGTGGCCTGCCACGAGCTGAACCACATGTTCCTGCACGCCTTGAACCTGCGCAGCACCTCCGGCAACCTGACCTGGTTTGCCGAGGCCCTGGCCCACGCCATCGAGGACCGGGTCCTGCCGGCGTCGAGGCAGAGGACCCTGGAGACCATGCGGGTGGCTCTGCGAGGATACACCTCGGTCGACGAGGACTGGCGTGCGATGGTGGCCGAGAGGGACCACGACGAATACGAGCAGTATCGCACCTACGGCGTCCTGCTGGCCTCCATCACCAGCTTCCTCCAAGCCTCCTACGGTCCGGACGCCGTACCCCGGATCCTGCGCGCGGCCCGTCAGGGCACCCTCGAGCAGGGATTCCAAGCGGCCCTGGGCCGGGACATCCCCACGCTGCACCGGGAATGGAAGGCCTTCTACGGGATCCTCTGAGAGCCCGTGTCGGGAGCCCGAGCGGGGCCAGCGGTCGCGCCACTCTCCGTCATGTTTCGCAGGAGATTCCTGGGAAGTTTGCTGGGTCGCGGGGCGCAGGAGAAGCATCTGCCGGCCAGGGCCCCGTGATCCTCGAGGCGCGCGGGGGCGTGGGTCGGGCAGCGCGTCTACTTGGAGAAGGGGCCACTCACCGTGCCCTGGTGGGTGCTGAAGAACTGCTTGCCCACCTGGAAGCGCACGCCGAAGCTGCCGGCGGAGAGCAGGCGGGGCTGGACCTTGGCCGTGCTCCGGGTCCAGAGCGTTCCGCCGTTGTTCCACTGCAGGGCGCGGATGGTGTAGTTGCCCTGTTTGTCCTGTACCACGAAGACTGGCCCCACGCCGCAGGCGAGCTCCTGGACCAGCGTCCAGTCTTTGGGTGCAACGGCGATCCAGCGGGGGCCCCAGCCGCCATGGCTCGGTGCCTGCACCTCGATCACCCCGTTGTTGACGCGGCTGGGGTATTGGGCGTTCTTGTAAGACGAACTCGCCCAGGCCGGGCCGATGAGGAGCAGGGTGGTCAGGGCGAAGAGGGTGGTCAGTCTCCTGGGCAACACGGGCTCCTCCGAATCGTGGTCTGGAGGCAGCGTAACAAAGTCCTGCCGTCGTGGCAACTTTCCAGGGGCCGGCGGGTGCTGATCCTCAGCGTCGGCGAATATATGTTCGACAGCAAGCAGGTACGAAGGCCCCCTGCGTGGAAGTGGTAGTCATCACACAAAACACTCCACGGGAGGCCTTCGAGCATGATTGTAACCCTGAACCGCAAGGTCCGCGATCGCGTCCCCGAGGGCGGGTTTCAGGCGGCGCGGGTCTCCGAAGCAGAGGTGGAAGGCCCACACCGATACTCCGGCGTGGCCTCGCAGACCCGGTCGTCGCCGGAGGGGGGCTCGGCCTCGTCGCCCTCCCAGGCCAGCGCCTCTCCATCGACCAGCCTGTCGTCGCAGTAAACCCTCCAGGGTTCGCCCTCCTCCAGGCCGATCTCCCAGATGCGGGTCGCCGGGTCCTCGCCTTCCACCCGCATGGTGCCGCCGTGGAGGTGGCGCAGGTGGTGGGCTGCGCACGCCACGGCCAGGTTCGGAAGGTCGTCCAACCCGCCCTGGGAGCGCCGCTGGATGTGGTGGACGTGCAGGTTGGTCCGGCAGACGCACCCCGGAACCTCGCAGCGATAGCCGGCCCGCTCCAGGGCCTGACCGCGGACCCGGCTCTGGCCTGAATCCTCGGAGCCCACCTGGCGCAGGAAGACCAGGCACAGCACGTAGAGGCACTCCTCGCCCGAGAGCGCCTCGCCGGCGTCTCCTCGCAGTCGGCCTTCTGCTGCCTGCAGCAAGCAGTCCAGGGATTCCGGCAGGACCAGGCGCAGGCGAATGGTGGAGAGGGGGGCGGCGGTCTCGGGAGTGTCGGCGGTCGCGCCCGACGAAGCCTCTGGGGCGGGCGCCGGCGGGGGCGCTGCGGATGTCTGGACTCCTTCCGGGGCGGTCCGGCTGGACTCGGCCTGCTCGAAGGCCCGGGCCAGATCC
>DIWH01000088.1 GCA_002423485.1 Candidatus Xenobium occultum
GTCTTGTCGGTGCAGATCACCGTGGTGCTGCCCAGGGTCTCGACGGCGGGCAGTTTGCGGATCACCGCCTGGCGCCGGGCCATCCGTTGCACTCCGATGGCCAGGGCGATGGTCACCACGGCCGGCAGGCTTTCGGGGATGGCGCCCACGGCCAGGGCGATGGCAAAGGTGACGGTGCCCCGCAAGGCCTCGAAGAAGCCGGCGCCATTGCCCGACATCTCGCGGGCGGTGCCTACGGCCAGCATCAGCGCCGACAGGGCGACGATGCCCAGGGTCAGTTTGCCGCCGATTTCCTGGAGCGCCCGGGTCAGGGGGGTCACCAGGTCGGTGGCCTCCGAGAGCATGGTGGAGATCCGTCCCAGTTCGGTCGACGTGCCCGTGGCCACCACGACTCCGGTTCCGGTTCCGTAGGTCACCAGGGTTCCCGCAAAGGCCAGGCACTGGCGGTCCCCCAGAGAGGCCTCGGGGTCGACCGGACCGGGCACCTTCTCGACCGGGACCGACTCGCCCGTCAGGGCCGCCTCTTCGACCTGGAGCGACCGGGCCGCCAGCAGGCGCAGGTCGGCCGGGACCTTGTCCCCGCTGGCCAGCAGGACCACATCCCCCGGCACCAGGTCGGCGACCTGCACCGAGAGGCGCTGCCCCGAGCGCTGGACCGCGGCGAAGTCGGGGACCAGCTCGGAGAGGGCCTCGATGGCCCGGCTGGCCCGGAACTCCTGGAAGAATCCGATCGCTGCGTTGAGGATCACCACGGCCAGGATGACCAGGCCATTCTTGGTCCCATCGCGGGGGTCCGCCAGCAGGGCCACCACCGAGGCCACCAGGAGGACCCAGATCAGCGGGTTGTTGATCTGCCTCCAGAGAAGGGTCCACAGCGAGTCGCCTTGGGGTCGGGGAAGCAGGTTGGGGCCGTGCTTCTCAAGGCGGGCCTTGGCCTCCTCGAGCGTCAGCCCCTCCACGGTGGAATCCAGGGCGTTGAGGACGTCGTCGTCGGTTCGGGCGTGCCAGGGGGTCGGTTCGGTCGGCATGGGGTCAGGTATCCTCGTCGGGTCGGTTCTCGGGGGCCTTCGTTTGCTCCGGTCGGCCGGGTCGGGTCTGCGCTGGCGGCAGAAAAAGGTTCTGGTTCCGGAAGGGTTCCCGGTGCTGGCCCGGGTCAACGCCATGCTCCCAGGCTGCCACTGCCTGGGAGCATGGTCAGATGTTTTCGGCGTGCCCCCCCTGTCGGATGTGCCGACGGCTCAGCCGACGGTCACCGGGTCGGCCGGCAGCAGCCAGGCATAGTCGGTCAGCACGGCCCAGAGGATCTTCTCGAGCGCCGGGTCCATGCCAGGGTCGGTCTCTTCGAGGTCCACCTCGCAGGTCGCCTGGGTGCGCAGCCGGAAACGCTTCCCACCCAGGTGCAGGAAGCCTGGAACCTGGCTTTCCTCGAACTCCTTCTCGGTCGAGAAGAGGGTCAGCTTCTCGAGGTAGGGAGAGCTGTCGTAGGGGCAGAAGGCCGTGCAGTTCCCACACTCGTTGCACATCCGGTCGAGGTGCAGGATCTGCGGGCTGTCCAAGCCCTTGACGGTCAGCGACAGATAGGCCCGGTTGGGGCAGACCTGGACGCAGTTCTCGCAGATGTCTCCGCATTGCAGGCAGCGCTCGACCTCCCTGGAGCTGTCGTCATACAGCTTCAGGATGCCGTGCTTGGGGTGGCAGTCCCCGGTGCATCCCGGGATGGAGTGGGGGTAGGGGCCGGCGATGGCGTCGACCACGCGACGGGCATCGGCGATGGCCTCGACGATGGTGGCCGGACCCAGGTGGGCGTCGCCCGCCACGTAGACCCCGCGGATCGAGGTCTCCAGCGTGGTCGGGTTGACCTGCACGCGGCCCTTCTCGGTCATGGCCAGCCCGTTGGCCTGGAAGAGGCGGGGATCCACCTTCTCGCCGACGGCGGCGATCAGCGTGGTGCAGGGGACCGAGATGGTCTGATCGGTCTCCAGCGGAGTCCGCCGGCCGCTGGCGTCGGGCGGCCCCAACTCCATCTGGCGGCACAGGAGATGTCCATCCTCCCAGGAGACCGGGGCCAGCAATTCCAGGAACTCGACCCCGTCCGCCAGCGCCAGGTGCAACTCCTCCTCGTCGGCGGGCATGAAGCGCCGGGTCCGGCGGTAGACCACCCGCGAACGCTGGACTCCCGGGGTCCGCTTGGCGGCCCGGGCGGCGTCCATGGCCGTGTTCCCGCCCCCGATCACCAGCACGTCGGTTCCCAGGTCCTCGAGAGTCCCAGCCCGGTGGCGTTGGAGGAAGTCGATGACGTTGAGGGGCTCGCCCTTCTCCAGATGCAGGGTTCCCGGGGCCTGGGCGCCCACGGCCAGGACCACATGGGTGAACCCCTGGCTCTTGAGCTCCGGCACGCCGGGGGCCTCCTGGCCGGTCCGCACCTCGACGTCCATCTTCTGCATGAGGGCCACATCGCAGTCCACGCTCTGGTCCGGGATGCGGAATGCCGGGACCACGTGGCGCACGATGCCGCCCAGGCGTTCCTGCTTCTCGAAGAGGGTCACCGGGACGCCTTGGCGGCCCAGGAAGAAGGCCGTCGACATCCCGGCCGGGCCTCCGCCCACCACGGCCACCCGATGGGGGGAGGTCTTGGGGGGAGGGCTCAGCTCGGCCATGAGGGCCTCGAAGCCGGCCTTGGCGGCTTGAAGCTTGACGTTGCGGATGGACACGGGCTCTTCATAGAAGTTGCGGGTGCACTTGTCCATGCAGCGATGGTTGCAGACCGTTCCGGTCATGAACGGCAAGGGGTTCTTCTCGGTGATCAACCGCAGGGAACCCAGGGCGTCGCCCTTCCCGAAGAGTTCGATGTACTCCGGGATGTCCTGGCGGATCGGGCAGCCGTGGGTGCAGGGAGCGGTGAAGCAGTCGACCAGGGGCACCTTGGTGTCCAGCTTGCGCCGAGGGGCCGGCTTGAGGGCTTTGAGGTGCTGAGGATCGTGGAGGGCCTGCTCGGCCAGCCGGGTGACCCGGCCCACGGAGACGCCCTGGAAAGGCGGGATCGTCCGACTGGCCAAGGAGTGGGCCATCTGGGTGAAGCGCTGGTAGCCGCCGGGCTTGAGCAGGGTGGTAGCCATGGTGACGGGCCAGATGCCGGCCGAGACCAGGCCCTCGAGGTTGAAGGCCTCGACGCCGCCCGAGAACGACAGGCGCATCTGGCCATCGAAATCCTCGCTGATGCGCCGGGCCAGCTCCATGGTCAGCGGGTACAGGGACCGGCCGCTCATGTACATCTCCTCGCCCGGCAACTCGCCCCGGGCGATGCCGACCGGGAATGTGTTGGTCAGCTTCAATCCGAAGGTCAGGCAGTTCTCGGCAGCCAGGTCCTGAAGGCGTCGGAACATGGGCACCGCGTCGTGGTATTGCAGATCGTCGTTGAAGTGGAAGTCGTCGAAGACCAGGTCGTCGTAGCCCATCCGGTCCATGGTGCGGCGGGCGAAGTCATAGCCCAGCAGCGTCGGGTTGCACTTGACGAAGGTGTGAAGTTTCTTGGTGTGGATCAGCCAGGCGGCGATCCGCTCGATCTCCTGGGGGGGGCACCCGTGAAGCGTGGACAGGGTGATGGAGGTGCAGACGCGCGGCGAGATGCCCGCCAGGTAGTCCTCGTCCACCCGCTCGAAGAGGTCCAGGTTGGCTCGGGTCCAGGCCAGGCACTCCGCCCAGATGGGGGTGGGGCTGGCGTTCTTGAGACCCTCGATGAAGGAGTCGATCTTTGCCGAGGTGATGCCCTCGTAGTTGTAGCCCACGCTCATGTTGAACATGAATCCGTCGGGCTGACCCCAGCCGAATTCGTGGCTGAGCAGCTTCAGGGCAAACCAGGCCTTGACGTACTCGTCGAAGGCCTCCTGGACGCGCAGCTCGGTGGACCACTCGACGTTGTAGCACTCGTCTTCGGCCAGGATGCAGGGCTTGGAGACGGGCAGGTCCTCTCCGTCCAGGGTCTGCACGGTCTTGAGCTCGAAGAAGCGCGCTCCGGCGTAGTAGGCCGCCAGGATGTTCTGGGCCAGTTGGGTGTGGGGGCCGGCCGCGGGGCCGAAGGGCGTCTCGAGGTGCTCGCCAAAAAGGCTCAGCCTCTCTCCAGGAGGGGCGACGAAACCGTGGTGCAGGGCGAAGAAGGTGCCCTGCTTCCTCTCCTCGAGGATCCAGTGCATCAGTTCATGGAACGGGATGGGCGTCATTCGATCGGACATCAGGGTTCTCCTCAGCCGTTGATGGAATTCCAGAGCTTCCGGGCGCTCTCGCGGCAGCGGGCCATCAGGTCCGCCTCATCGGTCACCAGGACCTGCCGGTCGCGCATGAGGACCTTCCCGTTGCACATGGTGCTGGTCACGTGGCGGCCGTTCATGCCGAAGAGGATGTGCCCGTTGCAGTTGGCCCCGTTCATCGGCGTGAGGGGGTCGTAGTCGGTCACGATCAGGTCGGCATAGGCTCCAGGCTTCAGGACGCCCAGAGGCTTGCTGAAGAAGCGTCCGGCGATGCGGGCGTTGTTCTCGAAGAGCATGGTCGGGATTTCGACCCAGGCGACGGTGGGGTCGCACAGGTGATGTTTGTGGATCAGGTTGCCCACCTTGTAGCTCTCCAGCATGTCCGAGGTGTATCCGTCGGTGCCCAGGCCAAGCAGGACCCCGGCCTTGAACAGGTCCAGGACGGGGCCGCAACCGACCGCGTTGCCCATGTTCGACTCGGGGTTGTGGACGACCATCGTGTCGGTGGCCTTCAGCAGCTCGATCTCGGCGCGGTTGATGTGGACGCAGTGGATGGCCAGGGTCTTGGGACCCAGGATCCCGGCGTCGAAGAGGCGATGGACGATCCGCTTGCTGAAGCGCTTGAGCGAGTCCTGCAGATCGCCCGGCCCTTCGGCCACGTGGATGTGGTAGCCCGCCTCGCGGCCCTGGTGCTGGGCGCAGAAGGCCAGGGTCTGGTCGCTCAGGGTGAAGGCGGCGTGCAGGCCCATCATGCCTTTGAGCATGTCGGTGTCGTCGTCGGCCGCGCGCTGGATGAAGCGCTCGTTCTCCAGCACGGCCTCCTTCATCTTGGCCTCGCCGTCGCGATCCGAGACCTCGTAGCACAGACAGGTGCGGACCCCGTATTCCACGGCGGGCCGGGCGATCATGTCCAGCGAACCGGGAATCTCGTGGTAGGAGGCGTGGTGGTCGAAGACGGTGGTGACGCCGTTCTTGATGCAGTCCAGGTAGATCGCACAGGCCGACAGGTGGTCGTTCTCCAAGGTCAACTGCCGGTCGATTCTCCACCACATCCCCTCCAGGATGTCGTTGAAGCTCTTCGGGCTGTAGCCGTCGATGGAGAGGCCCCGGGCAAACGCGCTGTAGATGTGGTTGTGCGCGTTGATCAGGCCCGGCATGATCGTGCCGCCCCGGGCATCCAGGAACTCCGCATGGGGGTATTTCTGCCGCATGGCGGCGGTGGTGCCGACCTCCTGGATGAGGTTCCCTTCGACGACGACCGCTCCGTCGTCAAAGAAGGCCCCGTCGTCACGGGTGATGAGCCTGCCGTTGCCAATCAGTAGCATGTGTTCGCCCCTTGGATGAAGGTTCGCGTGGCGCGCGAGGTCGCGCAGCCCGGAGCGGGTTGAAACCCGGCTTCCAGAGTTCCATTGGGCCCCCCTTCCTCCCTGCCTTGGACCTGGGAACAAGAGGCGGATTCAGGACAGGGGCCTCTGGGGGGGAAGTCCTGGAAGAATCCCCTGTTCATTGGTTTCCTGGCGAAATGGCAACAAATCGCTTGACCCCGCAGGGGCGCTGCGGGATAGGATCATCAGGGGGAGCCCTGCGCGCTCCTGGTCCTGTTCCTCCGCGGCGCCCGGCCGGCCTCCCCCGAGAAGGAGAACCCGCATGACCGACCAGACCAACCCGCAGCGCGAGATCGATCGGCGTCCCATCCGACGTCTGGAGATCCGCCCGCTCGGCGAGGGCGTCTCTGTGGATCAGGAGCGATTCGAGACCGTTCTGACCGACCCCACCTCACAATCCGCCGCAGAGTCGGCGTTGCAGGGGCCGGCTTCTCTTGAGCGGGAGGAATCCCAGGCTCCAGGTGCCGGGAGGGTGCACCCCCGGGCGCCGCGGGACCGCTTCACGACCATGCTGGCGGTGTTGTTGTTGCTGGGCGTCTCCCTGCTGGGTCTGGTTCTGGTCCGCTCCGCCGGCCCGCCCCCGGAGGGGAGCAGCCCCAGGACGGCCGAGTCTTCATCCGGCCCGGCGCCCCTCGCTCCGGCGTCGTTCTCGGTCGCTCCGCTCCCGGTCTATCCGGTTCCCCGGACTCCTTCGGGGACATCTTCGGTCTCGCCGATCCCCATGGCCCGGCAGGAGCAGGCTCCCCGGCAGGTTCTGGAAGCCGGGACCTCCGAGACGGGGGCACGGATGCTGGCTCCCAGCCTTTCTGAAGAGTCGGCGGCGCAGGCCCCGGCCGGGGACGAGCCGGTCCCCGCCGAAGAGACCGCGCAGGAACAACCCAAGCCGGTCGAAGCCTTCTCGGCGGACTCCATTGCGCAGACTCTCCAGCCGCAGGAGGCTGCACCGATTCCCCGGCAGGTCCAGCCGGGTCAACCCGTTCTCCCAGCTCCGGGGCGATCCGCGTCCGCGGCTCCGCGCCCTGGAAGACCGGACGTGGTGATGTCTGCCCTGCAGTCCGCGACCCCTTCCACGGCTTCGAAGCCTCCAGCCCGACCCGTGTCGCTTCCGCCCCTTCCGGCTCTGCGTTCCCATCCGCCGACTTCTCAGGCTCCGCGTCAGGTGACCTCGGCCACAGGCCTGCAGGCCCCCTGGTCCTGGCCGGTGCTGGCCCCCGCTCGGCCCCAGGCTGCCGAGAAGAAGCTCGAGACTCCGGAGGCGCCGCGCACGCTGGCCACCTACCTCGGCAATCCCTGGTTGTTGTTGCCTCCGTTGAGGGGCGAGCACTAGGAACCCAAACCGCAACTTTTTGCTCCTGACGGGGGAAAAAAGTCCCTCGGCGATGCTCGGTTCGGATACTCCGCACAGGCTCCTGGAGGCCCCGCGGGTTGCACCCGGTGCCGATTTCCCTGCCCCGGTTTGGGGGGGCACGGCGCATTCAGGCAGGGTGAGCCTCCCAGAAGAAGGGACTGAGGTCCCGGTCTAGTATCTTCCACTTTCTGCCCGATGGCCCGTCCTGTCAAGAATCTCTCAGGCGGCGCCGCATGTGACTGGAGGAGATGACGATGGTGAAGTGCGATCACGGCAACGGCACGCAGGGGCGCATCCTGGTTGCGGGGTCGCTGGCCTTCGACTTCATCATGGGGTTCCCCGGGCGTTTCCAGGAACACATCCTTCCCGAGAAGCTGCACATCATCAACCTCTCGTTCCTTGTCGACCGCATGCGCAAGCAGCGGGGAGGGTGTGCAGGGAACATCGGCTACACCTTGGCCCTGTTGGGTGAGAAGCCGCGCCTGGTCGCGGCGGCTGGTGGAGACTTCGGTTCCTACTGCAGCTACCTGGAAGGATTGGGCGTCGACACCTCGTGCATCGAGCAGCATCCCGACGAGATGACGGCCACGTGCATGATCACCACCGACAAGTCCAACAACCAGATCACAGGCTTCTACGTCGGGGCCATGGCCCGGGCCCGGGAGATCAGCCTGAAGGCCTGCGTCACCCCTTCCACTTGTTTCGCGGTGGTGGCGCCGGACGACCCGCCTGCCATGCTCCGCCATGCCTGCGAGGCCCGCGAGGCGGGCGTCCCGGTCATCTTTGACCCTTCCTTCCAGGTGATCGCCCTGGACGGAGAGGAGCTGATGCGGGGGGCTGACGGCGCCAAGGCCCTGATCCTCAATGACTATGAGTTCGCGGTCTTCCAGGAGAAGACCGGCCACACGCTGGACGAGTTGCGTCAGCGCATCGAGCTGGTCGTGGTGACCCTGGGCGAGAGGGGCAGCCGCATCCACACTGGCGAGGGTCGGGACATCGAGGTGGCCCCCGTGCGGATCCAGCAGGTCGTTGATCCGACCGGCGCCGGGGACGCCTACCGCGCCGGCTTCGTGCACGGCCTGGTGCGCGGCGAGGACCTGGAGGTCTGCGGGCGCAAAGGCAGCGTGGCTGCGGCCTACGCCATCGAGAACTACGGCACCCAGAGCTTCACCTTCACCGTCGAGGAGTTCAACCGGCGCTACTACGAGAACTACGGGGCCATGCCGCCCGCAGAGGTCCTGGCTGCCTGCTGAGCGCCTCGGCGGCCTCCCGGCTGAGGGCCCGGCGAGGGGCCCACCAGTCCGGGCCACGCGAGCCTCTCTCTCAGGGCACCGCCAGCGTGTTCCGGACCAGGACCACCTGGGAGACCTGGTTCTGCCGGAGGTGGACCGTCAGCTCTCCGAAGGCCACCTTCTGGCCGGCCTCTTGGGGGATCTGTCGCCAGGTCCACGAGTCCACGGCCCTGGTTGAAGGTGGGCCGAAGAACCGTTCCACCTCCTCGGGCAGGTCTCCGGGGCGGATCAGCACCTTCCCGCCCAGCGAGAGCGGATGCTGCTCGGCCATGATCGACAGGACCCGCCCTTCCAGGTCCAGGACCACCGCAGTCATGCCCTCCTGCCCAGGGGTCTGGTATTCCAGCATCTGGTAGGGACCGAGCCGGCTCCGGCCGGTGGGCTCACCCAGGGTTCCGAGAACGGCGGCCTCGCTCTGTTCCAGCCAGATTCCGGCCAGGACCAGCGGTGGCGAGGACCATGCCGAGGGGGTGGGCGCGGGTGAGGCTCCCTCGGGCAATCGGTCCCCCCACTGCAGGCCCCATCGGGCCAGCAGTGAGACCGCCACCAGGACCAGGGCCAGTTCCAGGAAGCGGACAAGCCGTCGGACGCTCACGGAGGTGGTTTCGACGGAGCCCGGTCCCGGACCCTGCGCGGCCTGGGAATCCCGGAACGCCGGGAGAGTCGGGGCCCGGGGGAGGCGCCTGTCGGAGGCGTTCGCCTGGATTCTTGCTGGGGGCGGCAGCATCCGCCCTGCTGGTAGCCGGCAGCACCGGCCTCGGCAGCGTTCTTGAAGACGGCCGTGCAGTTCTTGCAGTTGTAGTTCCTGCACCCGGGGCGATGGAAGACCATGCTCCGGGTGTTTCCGTGCACGGGCCCGGCGGCTTCGCCGGGGGACTCCGGGGCCGCGGAGGCGGGCTCGCCGGGGGCGGTCGGGTCCGGAGGCGGGGGCGTGGTTCGGGGCTGGCGTGCCAGGGCTCGAAACTCCCAGGGAGGGAGGGGGCTGGCCTCCGTCCACAGTCCAATCTTCCGGGAGCGGGCCTGGGTCTCGGCGCGGGCCAGCGTGGCCTCGCTGGAGTATCTCTTGGAGTGCCAGGCCTGGCCGGCCTGGACCAGGGCCAGGTTCAGATCGACCCCGTCCACGAAGACCCGCCCCAGGGTTCGACCGTAGCGGTCCAAGCCATGGGAGTGGATTTCGAGGTCCCTGCCCAGCACCCGATCCGCCGTGAAGCGTTGGGCTTCGAGTCCGCCGGCCTGCTCAGACTCCGGGCAGTCGACCCCTTCGAAGCGCACTGCCAGCACGCGGTTCGGCCAGACGCGGACCCACACGGTGTCGCCGTCGGTGACGCTCAGGACCTCGGCCTGGAAGGTGGCGCCTGGCCGCGTCACATCCCAGGCCAGCCAGGCCCATCCGGCCAGGAGGAGCAGCGCCACGAAGGCTCCGATCGTTCCCACCCGCCTCCAGTCGCGGGAGGCGGTGCTGGCAGCGGCCTCTGGAACGGGGGGAGTCTCCGGGTCCTCGAGCTGGTCCGGAATCCGCCGACCTTCGCTCGTGGGCCTCAGCCAGCAGTAGGTGGTCAATCCGGTCGCCACCGAGAGGACGAGCCCGGCTGCCAGCCACCCCGGCGAGGCCTCCAGCGGGGGCAGCGAGGCGCCCTCCAGGCCCAGGGCGCTGGAGACTTCGGCCGAGCGCCCCGAGAAGAAGAGGATCGTGGGCACCAGGAAGAAGCCCATGGCCTGGGCCCGCCGGGCGCCCGAGAGGGGAGCCACCAGGCCCAGTGCGCTGGCCGCGGCCAGAAGGACCAGCCCCCAGAAACCGGTGGTCCAGGCCACCAGCAGGACCAGGAAGACCAGCGTCGCCCCGTTGAGTCCTCCCGGATGCAGGTGGTTGAGCAGGCGCGCCAGCCTCAAGCCGTTGCTCGCCAGGACGCGGTGGCAGGCCAGTCCCGCCGCCAGCATGGCCAGGCCCAAGGTGAGCAACTGACCAGGGGCAGGCTCGGGGAAGAAGGTCTCCAAGGCCGCCGAGGCACCGCTGCGTGAACGCCCCAGGAGCACCAGGGCGGCGATTCCGAAGAGGGCATCCGAGAGGTTGATCGAGGAGACCATCACCAGGTAGCGGCGCCCGGAGGACTCGGTCTCAGGCCCGCGTCGGCGCAGAGAGGCCAGGGCTGCGGCGTTGCCCGCGCCCAGGCCAGGCAGGAGCCCCACCGCCATCCCGCCCAGGAGGCCTGCGCCGGCGGCACCCCAGGGCACGCGGGAGGGGCGGGCCGTCTCGTCCTGCCGAGGCAGGCCGGCGCCGGGATCCCGCAGGGCCAGCAGCAGGCCACTGGCGCCGAAGAGCCCCGTCAGGGCCGGGAAGATCGCCCCGAAGGCGGCGCCTTCGCCTGGGAAGAGGGGGCTGGCGAAGGCGATCAGGCCCAGGACCCCGCTGGCCAGGAAGACGACCAGGGCCCAGCCGCTTCTGGTGTCCGTGGCGATCAGCAGGAGCGAAACCCCCGCCAGGACCCAGCTCATCCAGGGGCGCAGGAAGCCATCCAGCGACGCGGCGACCCGAAGGCCCTGCGTCTCCAGGACCAGGAGTCCGGCCACCACGGCCAGGCCCGCCAGCAGTCCTCCCATCGCACCGGACATCGTGGAGCGCAGGGCCTCCAGGCCCCGTCCCTGGCGGACCAGACGATGGGCGGGCAACAGGGCGTAGGCTTCATCGGAGGGGACCCCGAGGAAGAGCGAGGGCACCGCTTCGAAGAAGGCGTGGGCCACCGCGGCCGTCACGATGCCCGTGGCCGCTGCCAGGGGGGGCACGCCCAGACCCGTCCAGACGGGGGCCGAGGCGGCCAACAGCGCGGCGGCGACGTTCACGTGCAGTCCTGGGGTCAGACCGCTCAAGATGCCGGTGGCCATTCCCGCCAGGAAGGCCAGGACGAGGACGGGGAGGTCCATTTCAGCGGGTCTCCGAGACCGATCGGACCACCAGGGAGGGTTGACCCTTGTGGCGGCGGATTCGGCCATCGACCCGCAGGACGCGGCTGGAGTCCAGGCGGCGGCGATCCAGGGGGGTGGCCACGCCTTCAAACATGATGCACTCCACCCGCGCGGTCCCGTCGTCCAGGAAGAACCTCAGGTGGGTCCGGCCTTGTCGGCTTCGGTAGACCCAGAAGCCATCGGCCGGGGCCACCACGGCCACCTGAGTGCCCTCGGGTTGCACCAGGACCTCGGCGACATTCGAGAGCCGAACATCCGGGACTCCCTTTTCAAGCACCCGGAGATGGGCTCGGGTCAGCGGCATCAGGAACTCTCGGTCCTTCCAGGTTCGCGGGACCGCCACCACGCTCACCCGATCCCCGGCTCGCAGCGGCGGGTCGAACAGACCCAGGCGCGGAGAGAGCAACAGGGTCTGGGATCCCTGGTCGGTCTTGAGCGTGATCATCGCTCCATTCCCGGCGGTGGTGTGGGAATAGCTCACCCGGCCGATCCGGGTCACGCTGCCTGGTGGGGGCGGGGAGGTCCGCAGGCGTTCCATCTCCTCCTGGTGCCCCCACCCCAGCGCGGCGCACAGGGCCAGGCCGGCCAGCAGGGCGGGCCAGGGCGAGAGAGCGGGCCCTTCTTCGCCGGGCGTCGCCGGCCGCAGCCACCCTTCCAGGCCTCGGGTCAGCCCGCTCCAGGAGGCCTTGAGGCCGGTCCGGGCCTGGTCGGGGGCCTTCACGCGAAGCGCGCTCTCCACGCAGGCCAGGGCCCGCAATCGGGCGCGGGCCAGGGTCAGGAGGCCCTCCCGGGTGGCGTGGCGGAACCCGTCCAGGACCTGATGCCGGTCCTGCTCGGGCGGGGGAAGCCGTTTCCAGGCCGCGTAGACGTACTCCAGAGGCACCTGGGAGCTGAAGCGGACGGCGCTCTCGTGGCGGGTGCCGTCCGGGAGCCCGACCTGGTTGTCGAAGAGGCGGGCCCGGAACTCCTGGTCCAGGTGGCGGTCTTCGAAGGTCCAGTCGAACCCCATCTCGCGTGCCACCTGGGGCAGGGAATGGCCGAGAAGACCCAGGTTGCACCGGCGGCGGACTTCCTCGGCCAGGAAGGATGTCTGTCCTGGCTTCGGGGCCAGGAGTCGGGTCAGGAAGGGGTGCCCGCCTGGCTCTCCGTATCGGGTCAGGGCATTCTGGAGAGCCTTGAGGTCCTGTCGTTCATACAGGAACAGTCGGACCGGCCCCGCTGCCTGCGGGGCACGCTCTTCCAGGGCCTCTTCAAGCGCCTGGGCCCAATCCCCCAGCAGGGCCTTCTCCTGCTCGGTGTCCGGCGGGGCCTGGGCCAGGCGCACCACCTCCCGGCTGGTCTGGGGGCCGACGACCAGGGCCCCCAGCAGGTAGATCCGATCCTCCAGGTAGTCCCACCAGGCCTGGAGGAAGACCCTCGCCTCTCCTGGATGGGCCCGACCAACCGGCGATCGACTGAACCTGAAGCCGGGGCCTTGAAGCCAGGAGCGGGCCTGGATGTCGGGGTTGAACCTGTGAGCCACTGCCCGCGCTCTCTGGATGTGCAGGTCCAGGTCGGTGCCCAGGGCCTCCCTGGCGCTCAGGGCGGCCACCCGGGCGGCGTTCTCGGAGGGGGTGCGCAGGGGCGCGTCGGGCTGCTCCTCCGCAGGCAGCTCCTTCAGGGTGGCCAGCTCCTCCACCCGAGTGATCCCGTGCCGGGCCAGCGTGCCCTGTTCGGACGCACCCAGGAAGGGGACCAGCGAGAGGCTTCGGGTCTCGAAGGCCTCCCGCATGCACAACGCGTTGTAGGGGCAGCCTTCGCATCGCCGGGTCAGGTGGATTCGAGCCTCTTGGCGAGCGGCCCGGGCCATCCGCCAGGCCACCCCGGTCGGGGCCTCGACCATCTCTTCCACGGTCCGTCGGCAAGGGAGCAGGTCGAAGGCCGTCGGCTGGTCGGTCCGGGTTTCCGGCAGGCGCCACACGGAGCCCTTCAGGCGGGCCTTCAGGCCCTCGTTGCGGGCCATCTGCTCCAGCAGTTCGCAGTAGATGGCCACCTGCACGCGGTGTTCGAGGCGGTCCTTGCGGCTGGCCTTGATGTCGACCACGTGCAGGTCCACGGATTGGGGACCGCGTGCCCGGATCTGCACGATGTCCGCCCGTCCCTCGCAGGTGAACTCCCCCAGATTCCCCCGGACGTGGGCCTCCAGCAGGGTGACGACCTGGCCGGATCGCAGGTGTCGAAGGGTGTCCTCGGGGGCCCCCCGGCGGAGGTCCACCACCCGGTGGCCCTGGTCTTCGAGGATCCGGTGACAGGTGACCTCCCGCTCGGCCCCTCGCACCGCGAGCAGGGGGGTCAGGAACTGCTCGGTCAGGTTCCAGCGCTCGAAGAGCCCGCGGGTTTCCCGAGGGTGGAGGCGATACCAGAGAAAGCGCGCGCAGGACTCGAGCCGGAGGAACCCGGTCAGGTCGGTGGGGGCGAGATGGGGCACGGTCTCAGGCGCTTCGCGAACCAGGACTTGAGTCCCCCGCCAGGAGGCGTCGGAGGTCGGGAAAAAGCAGGGGAGGGCGGACCGCCAGGATCCGCCCTCCCCTGCACCGAGCCGACCGGAAGCCGGCTCAGCCCTGCATGGCGGCGGCGGTGGCCTCGGCCTGCCCGACTCCCACCAGCAGGTGCAGGGTGTCCGGGCGCACCTGCATCAAACCGACGCCTGCGGCTTTCAGGGCCGCCTGGTCGACCTTGGTGGCGTCCATCAGGACCACCCGGACTCGGGTCAGCGCGGTGGGGGAGACCTCGCGCAGGTTCTCACGTCCGCCCAGTGCGCCCAGCAGCATGCGGGCCCGCGCGGCAGCCTCGGGGGTGATCTGCACGGGTTCGGTCATCGCTGTCGCCGCGGGTGCCATCGGGGCGGGGGCCATCGGCTCGTCCGAACTCGTCAAGCGCAGGAACTCCTCGATGTCGGTCTTGAGGTTCTCGGACATGGTTCCGAAGATGGCCTGCAGGCCGTTGCCCACCTTGACCACGCCGGCGGCGCCCAGCGCCTTCAGGCGGTCGGGGTCGGCCTTGTTGATGTCGACAAGGCCCACCCGCAATCGGGTGATGCAGGCGTCCAGGTTGGCGATGTTGGCCCGTCCGCCCAGGGCCAGGACCACCTGGGCCGGCAGGCTTCCGGCCTCGGCGGCGACCCCCGTGACGGCGGCGGCCGGGTCGGTGGCCTCGCGCCCCGGGGTCTTGAGGTCGAAGCGGGTGATCAGGAAGCGGAAGACGCTGTAGTAGAAGACCGCGTAGATGGGACCCAGGATCAGGACCAGCCAGGGTTTGGTGTCTTTGGCGAAGTACAGCACGTAGTCGATGAATCCGTGCGAGAAGGTGTAGCCCAACCGGCCACCCATCTCATACATCAACACGAACCCGATGCCGGCCAACAGGGCGTGGACGCCGTACAGCAATGGGGCCACGAACAGGAAGGCGAACTCGATGGGCTCGGTGATGCCGGTCAAGAACGAGGTCAGGGCCGCCGAGATCATGATGCCGAAGACCTCGGCGCGGCGTTCCTTCTTCGCGCAGTGCCAGATGGCGATGGCCGCTGCCGGCAGACCCCACATCTTGAACAGGAATCCGCCACCCAGGATTCCGGCGGTGGGATCGCCTGCGAAGAAGCGCTTCATGTCGCCGTGGATGTGCTCGCCGTGGGCGTTGACGAAGTCGCCGATCTCGAAGAAGAAGGGGACGTTCCAGATGTGATGCAGTCCGAAGGGCAGCAGGCTGCGTTCCACCAGGCCGTACAGGAACACGGCCGTGGCCGGGTTGCCCTCGGCGGCCCACGAACCGAAGGTGCGAATGACGCCCTGGATGGGAGGCCAGATGAAACTCAGGAGCACGCCCAGGGCGATGGCAGCAAAGGAGGTCACGATGGGCACGAAACGCTTGCCGGCAAAGAACCCCAGGTAGGGAGGCAGCTTGATCCGGAAGTACTTGTTGAAGAGGAAGGCGGCTACGCCGCCGATCAGGATGCCCCCGAAGACCCCGGTGTCGATTGAGGGAATCCCCACAACGGGCTTGATGAACTCTTCGGGGAGTTTCAGGAGCGTGGCCATGACGCCCAAGGTGGCCACCATCACGAAGTAGCCCACCACCGAGGCCAGGGCCGAGACCCCGTCGTTGTTGGCCAGGCCCAGGGCCACGCCGATGGCGAAGATCAGGGGCAGGTTGGCAAAGATCGCGTCGCCCGAGGCGGCCATCATGTTGGAGATGACCAGGGGGATCCACGAGAACTTGGACGAGCCGACCCCCAGCAGGATACCGGCCACGGGCAGCACCGAGACCGGCAGCATCAGGGCCTTGCCGATCTGCTGCAGCAGGCCGAAGGCTTTCTTGAACGGGCTCAATTCGGCACCTCCGTCAACTCGCGCACCTGCGCCGGGGTCTCGCAGTCCAGGGCTCGGCGGGCCAGGTTCTGGCACTCGGCCAGCGTCAGCTCCCGGACCCGGGCTTTGATGGCCGGAACCGCGGGGGCTGCGACCGAGAGCTCATCGACTCCCAGTCCCACCAACAGGGCGACCGCCTGGACGTCGCCGGCAATCCCGCCGCAAACGCCCACCCATCGTCCGTACTTGCGGGCCCCCTTGACCGTGGCGTCGATCAGGCGCAGAACCGCCGGGTGCAGGCCGTCCACCTGCGAGGCCAGTTTGGGGTGTCCGCGGTCCATGGCCAACGTGTATTGGGTCAGATCGTTGGTGCCGATTGAGAAGAAGTCCGCCTCCCGGGCAAAGGCTTCGGCCATCAGGGCCGCTGCCGGGACCTCGATCATCAGGCCCAACTGGACGTGCGGCGCGTCCAGGCGGGCGCGCTCCTCCTCGAAGACCTTGCGGGCCTCCTGGAACTCCGAGATGGTGGTGACCATCGGCAGCATCACCATGAGCCGGGCCAGACCGGCGGCCCGGAGGATGGCCCGGAACTGGGTCCGCATCAGGTCGGGGCGAGTCAGCATCACGCGCAGGCCGCGCTCGCCCAGGAAGGGATTCTCCTCCTTGGGGATGGGCAGATAGGGAAGCGGCTTGTCACCGCCGACGTCCAGGGTGCGGATGACCAGGGTGCGTTCAGGGCCCAGTGCCCTGGCCACGCCCGCATAGATCTCGGCCTGTTCGTCCTCCGAAGGCGGGGTGGCCCGGCCCATGAACAGGAACTCCGATCGCAACAGTCCCACGCCCTCGGCGCCCAGGCTGACGGCCTGCTCGGCGTCGGCCACCGAGCCGACGTTGGCGGCGACCTCGACCTGGTGGCCATCCCGGGTGATGGCCGGCTGGTCGGCCGTCTCCAGCAGCGCCCTGCGGTGCTCGACCTGGCGGGCCAGGTCGGTCTTGTACCTGGCCATCTCCTCGTCGGGGGGGGCCACTTGAAGGCGCCCTTTCGAGCCGTCCAACACGACCGGGGTGCCGTCGGGAATCTCCAGGGCTCTGGGGTCCATCCCGGCCAGGGCGGGAAGATCCAGCGAACGGGCCAGGATGGCCACGTGCGAGGTTGCCCCGCCCAGGACCGTGGCAAACCCCAGTACCTTGCTGCGGTCCAGGGTGGCCGTGTCGGAGGGGGTCAGGTCCTCGGCGATCAGGATGGTCTCGGCGGGCATTTCGACCTGCCGGGACTTCTCACCCACCACCAGGCGCAGGACGCGTTCGCCCACATCGCGCAGATCGGTGGCCCGGGCGGCCAGCAGCTCGTTCTTCAGAGCCGAGAGACGCTCGACCTGGGCCGAGTAGGCCCTCTTCCAGGCGTAGCCGGAGCTCTTGCCGGCGGCGATTCCCGCCTGGGCCACCTCGACCAGGTCCGGGTCGTCCAGAAGCTCGCGGTGGGCCGCGAAGATGCCGGCCTTGGCCTGATCGGCCTCGGCGGTCATGCGGGCCTGGAGCATCTCCAGTTCGCCTTTGGCCTGTTCGAGGGCGGCGTCCAGGCGGCGGCGCTCGTGGGCGGGATCCCCGCCGATTTCGGCCACCTCCATCTCCTGGCGGCGGAGCTGGAAGACCTTGCCGACCGCCAGTCCCGGGGAGGCTCCCACGCCTCGCAGGACCCCGGGCTCTTCAGGAACGGTTGGGGAGGGCGGGGTTGAGGGGGGTGCAGCCGGGGCCGCGTTCAGCGCCGGGGGAGCGGAACCTTCTTCGCCAAGTCCCTCGGAGAGGGCCTCGGCCAGAGCAGCCACGGCCTCCTCGGCATCCTCGCCGGTGGCACGGAAACGCACCATCTCCCCGTGGGAAACCTGCATGGTCATCAGGGCCACCACGCTCTTGGCGTTCACGTGCTCGTCTCCGCGCACGAGCTGCAGCTCCGAGCGGAAGCGCTTGGCCAGGTTGGCCAGGACGGCGGCCGGACGGGCGTGCAGGCCTTGCGGGTTGGGAACCACGACCGGGGCTGAGACGGCGCTGGGGCCGACGACCTTCTCGGCCGGCTCGTCGGCGGTGACCAGATGGAGCGTCAGGACGGGGTCGCGGCCGGCTTCCACGCGCCCGTTGGCAGGCTCGTAGCGCGCGATGAGCTCGCCGTTGGTGATCACCACCTCGGTCAGCAGGCTCCGGGCTCGCGAGGCCACCTCATCGGCGTCGAAGTCCAGCAGCGGATCACCCGCCCGGACCTGGTCGCCGGCCTGGACCCGAGGTTTGAATCCCTGGCCCTTCAGGGCCACCGTATCCAACCCGACGTGCATGAGGATCTCGACCCCGGAGGGGTGGGCCACGGTCAGGGCATGGCAGGAGGGATGGATCTGGACGACGGCCCCATCGCAGGGGGCGACCAGGGATTGGCTGACCGGGTCGATTGCGATGCCGTCGCCGACCATCTTCCCGGCGAAGACCGGGTCGGGGACCTCTTCAATCGGGAGGGTGAACCCGCTGATCGGGGCGAGAAGGATCAGGGTCTGTGCTTCCATCGGGCAATCTCCGTCCAATTCCCGGATGACCGCCGGGTCGGGACTTGTGGGTTCTAAGGATCCTGGATGGTGGAAATTCCACGGTGACTCCAGAAGGACCTTTCGAGGGAGCGCACGGCTCTCAGGACTCCGCGAAGGACCGGCGCAGCCGCGCTGCGGCCAGGGCCAGGACGCGCAGTTTGGCGGCAGCTCCCGTGGTCGTGTTGACGGGCCGGTGGGCGAAGGCCTCGAAGCCGCAGTCGGGATTCAGGAAGATCCGCTCCGGGCCGATGGCCCGAGCCAGCCTGCGAGTCTTGGAGATCACCGTCTCGACCGGTTCCATCTCGGCCGTCCGGGGATTGAGGACCCCCAGGCCGATCTCCCGATCGTCGGGCAGCCTGGCCAGGGCCTCCAGGTTGTCTTCCTGTTCGGAGGCGTATTCCAGGACGAACTGGCGGATCTTCATCTGGCCGAAATAGGGAAGAAGCCGATGATAGCTGCCTCGCAGGCGGATCCTGTCCTGCGCGGCGCAATGGCCCCGACAGACGTGCAGGCCGGTCCGCAGAGGCTCGAATCCTTCCACGACTCGATTGATCAGGTCCACCGCGAAGGCCAGCTCGCGGTCCGGGTCCACCCGCCGCGACAGGGCGGCGCGCAGCATGTTTCCACGTTCCTCGGGCTCCGAGAAGGCCACGTCGGCCAGCATGGGTTCGTCAAACTGCACGAACTCGCATCCGGCCTCCCCCAGATCCTCCACCTCCCGGCGTAGCAGGGATACGACGTCGCGTCCCAGGGCCTCCTGGTCGGGATAGCTGACCGAGGACAAGGCCTGGACCCAGGCTGAGCAGGTCAGCAGATAGGGGCCAGGCAGGGCGACCTTGATCGGCCTGTCAGTCAACCGTTGGGCCCGTTGAAGCTCCCGCATGGCCAGGGAGTCTCGGCGTCGCAGGGAAGCCACGACCACGGGCAGGCGCACCGAGGAGAGGGGGATGTCCAGATCGGCCAGGAGCCTCTCGAAGAGCGGGCGGTCCTCGACGTGCCTCGCCAGGTCCTTCAGGCTCAGCAGTTCCACCCCGTCCACCCGCTGGGCGATGAACGAGTAGAAGTCCGGACGACCTTGTTCGCCGTCGCTGACCACGTCGACGCCGCACTCCTCCTGCAGTCGGATCGCCGCCTCGACCGCTGATTGGACGCAAGCCTCCAGCTCGGCGGGGGCGAGGCGCCCCTGCCGGGCCAGGGTCATGGCCTCCAGGAGGCTTGGGGGGCGGGGCAGGCTACCCACCACGGTGACGGGGAACAACGGCAACTGGCGCATCGGATCCCTCAAACTCCAGGGTTGGAGAAAGCCTTCGGCGCGTCCGCCCGGGCTTTCCTCCCAGAACTGGCCTGCAGGACCCCCGAGTTCCGCCGTGAAATGGCGCGACCGTGAGCCTCCTGAGAAAAGCCGTCGTGACCGGAGGAGCCGGATTCATCGGAAGCCACCTTGCCCGCCGCCTGGCCGGGACGGGATGCCGCGTGGTGGTCCTGGACGACTTCCGCACCGGTCGCCCGGGGGCTCTGGAGGACTCTCCGGTCGAGGTGGTGCGCGGGTGCGTGACCGACTCCGAACTGGTCCGTCGACTGACCGCTGGGGCCGACGCCATCTTCCACCTGGCTTCGCTGGTCAGCGTCCCCGAGTCCCTGGCCTTGCCTGAGGAGAGCGTGCGGATCAACGTCGGGGGGACCCTGGCAGTGCTGGCGGCGGCTCGGGCCAACCAGGTCGCACGCGTCGTCTTCGCTTCTTCGGCTGCCGTCTACGGGGAGTCGCCCGTCTCACCGCAGCGCGAAGACAATCTCCCTGCTCCCTTGAGCCCCTACGGGGTCACCAAGCTGGACAGCGAGCACTACCTGGAGATCTGGAGGCGGACCTACGGACTGGGGACGGTCAGCCTGCGCTTCTTCAACGTCTTCGGTCCGGGGCAGGCCCCGGGCGGGCCTTACGGATCGGCCGTCCCGGCCTTCATCGGCCGGTCCCTGGCTGGCGAGGACCTGCTGGTACACGGCGACGGATTGCAGACCAGGGACTTCGTCTACGTGGACGATGCGGTGGATGCCTACCTGCTGGCTGCCACCACTCCCGAGATGTGCGGGACCTACAACGTGGGCGGCGGGCAGGGGGTCACCATCACGGACCTGGCTCGGGAAATCCTCCGCCTGACGAGGTCTCGGGCCCGGCTTCTGCACGGCCCCCCGCGCCCGGGTGACATCCGTCACTCGGTGGCCGACACGACCAGACTCCAATCCTGCGGTTACAGGGTTCGGGTCGGCCTGGAGGAGGGCCTGCGTCGGACCATTCGGCACTTTGGCCGAGATCTCGGCTGATCTCGTTCGATCGAACTATCCCGGCCTGGAGGACTCCCCCTGCGGAGCGAAGAAGGCCCGTCCTCTGTCCTAATCCGCAAGGAATCCGGAGGCGCGTCCCGTGGCAGCAATGATGTCCGTCGAGCAGTTCATGGCTCAGGTCATGGCCAAGAATCCCGGAGAACACGAGTTCCACCAGGCGGTCCGAGAGGTCTTTGAATCCGTGATGCCGGTGGTCGAGGCCAACCCCGTCTACCGCAAGATGAAGGTCCTCGAGCGCCTGGTCGAGCCCGAGCGCGTTCTCCTCTTCCGCGTCCCCTGGGTGGATGACCAGGGCAACGTGCAGATCAACCGGGGCTTCCGGGTGCAGATGAACAGCGCCATCGGGCCCTACAAGGGCGGGTTGCGCTTCCATCCCAGCGTGAACCTCAGCATCCTGAAGTTCCTGGCTTTCGAGCAGGTCTTCAAGAATTCGCTGACCACCCTTCCGATGGGTGGCGGCAAGGGGGGATCGGACTTCGATCCCAAGGGCAAGTCCGACATGGAGGTGATGCGCTTCTGCCACTCCTTCATGACCGAGCTCTTCCGCTACGTCGGCCCCGACACGGACGTGCCGGCCGGAGACATCGGGGTGGGAGGCCGCGAGATCGGCTTCCTGTTCGGGATGTACAAGAAGATTCGCAACGAGTTCACCGGTGTCCTGACCGGCAAAGGCCTCAACTGGGGTGGTTCCCGCATCCGGCCCCAGGCCACCGGGTATGGCACGGTCTACTTTGCCCAGGAGATGCTGGCAACCCGTGGGGATAGCCTGGAGGGCAAGACGGTCACCGTCTCGGGTTCGGGCAACGCCGCGCAGTATGCCGCCGAGAAGGCCGTGCTCCTGGGCGCCAAGGTGGTCACCCTCTCCGACTCCAACGGCACCATCGTGGACGAGGATGGGATCACCGCCGAGAAGCTGCAGTGGATCATGAACCTCAAGAACGTCCGTCGGGGTCGGATCAAGGAATACACCGACCAGTTCCGCAACGCGCGCTACCTGGAAGGCCGGCGTCCCTGGAGCGTTCCCTGCCAGGTGGCCATTCCCGCCGCCACCCAGAACGAGTTGGAACTGGAGGACGCACGCACGCTGATCAACAACGGGGTGCAGGTCGTCGCCGAGGCCGCCAACATGCCGTGCACGCCGGATGCCGTGGAGCTCTTCCTGCACCACAAGGTCCTCTACGCGCCGGGCAAGGCCGCCAACGCCGGCGGCGTGGCCACCTCCGGTCTGGAAATGTCCCAGAACGCCCTGCACCTGGGCTGGCCGGCCGAGGAGGTCGAGGAGCGCCTGCGCGGGATCATGAAGTCGATCCACACGGCCTGCGTCACCCACGGCAGAGAGCCCGATGGCACCGTCAACTACGTGAAGGGGGCCAATATCGCCGGCTTCGTGAAGGTGGCCGACGCGATGATCGACCAGGGAATCGTCTAGCAAATCCCCTCAGCTCATCCTGGCTTTCCCATGACCGCACCCGCGGTTCCCCCGTCGCGGGAGCCGCGGGTGCTTGTTTCTCCATTCCCATCGGAGGTTCGCTGATGAACCAGCCCGCCCGCTCGGAACGCCGCGACTCCTGGATCCTGAAGTTTCATGACCTGATGCCTCACCGGATCCGGGAGGTGCTGCTGGTCTCATCGGACTACGACGCCTACGTGATCGAAGAGGATGGTCGCTTGAGCGAGCGCCTCTTCGTGGAATACTCCGAGCTGAACCTGACCACCTCGCCCCGCTTCCTGCACGTCTCCGGACCCGAAGAGGCCATGCACCTCCTTCGCCAGCGCCGGGTGGACCTGGTGTTGACGACCCTGCGGCTGGACGACCCCGGGGTCCGCAACCTGGCCGAGCGGGTCAAGAGTGAATACCCCAACCTCCCCGTGGCCTTGATGGTGCTGGACGAGTTCGAGCTGCGCCGCCTGCCCCATCGCCAACTGCCTGGTGGGGTGGACGGGGTCTTCCTGTGGACCGGGGATACCCGCATCATGCTGGCCATCCTCAAGCTGATCGAGGATTCGCTGAACGTGGCCGAGGACACCGGGCGAACCGGAGTCCAGGTGATCATCGTGGTCGAGGACTCGGTCCGTCGCTACTCGACCTTCCTGGCGCAGTTGTATGCGGAGTTGATGATCCAGTCGCAGTCCCTGGTGGCCGAGGGCGTCAACGCGATGCACAGGATGCTGCGGATGATGGCCCGCCCCAAGATCCTCCTGGCCACGAACTACGAGGAGGCCTGGGCGCTCTTCGAGCGCTTCCAGCGCTACACGCTGGCCGTGATCTCCGATGTCCAATACCCTCGAGGAGGTCGCGACGACGAGGAGGCGGGCTTCGAATTGGCGCGGGCCGTGCGGGCGGTCAAGCCCAACCTGCCGATCCTCATTCAGTCGGCCAATCCCGAGAACGCCCAGCAGGCCCACGAGATGGGTCTGCAGTTCGTGGACAAGAACTCCGAGACCCTGCTGCGCAGCCTGACCTGGTTCCTGAAAGAGAACCTGGGCTTCAGCGACTTCGTCTTTCGCCTGCCGGACCGCACCGAGGTGGCCCGAGCCCGAGACATGTACGAGCTCGAGCAGGTGCTGCGGAAGGTGGACGTGCGCTCCATCTACTACCACGCCTCGCGCAACCACTTCAACGTGTGGCTGCGGGCCCGCAGCATGTTTGAACTGGCCGACGAGGTCGAGGCGGTCCAGGCTTCCGCCTTCGAGGACCCCGAGCAACTCCGCGAGTACCTGGTGGGGGCCCTGCATCGAGCCGCCTGCCAGGAGCAGGAGGGCGTGGTGGCCGACTTCTCGAGGCGTAGCGAGGGACCCACCCGGCACTTCGTCAAGATCGGTGGAGGGTCTATCGGCGGCAAGGGTCGAGGTGTGGCCTTCTTGAATTCGCGCCTGGCCCGGCGCGACCTGGACAGCGATCGGATGGGCATGGCAGTGGCCATCCCTCGGACCGTGGTGATCGGAACCGACGAGTTCGACCGTTTCCTGGAACACAACGGCCTCGGGACCCTTCACGCCTCCCACCTGCCCGAGAAGGAGGTTCAGCGTCGGGTCCTGGAGGGCGAACTGCCCCGAAGCGTGGTGGTGGATCTGCGGGCCGCTACGCGCGAGATGCGGGGGCCCCTGGCGGTGCGCTCCTCCAGCCTGTTGGAGGATTCCCAGCACCAGTCCTGTGCCGGAATCTACGCCACGCGCCTTCTGCCCAACAACCATCCCGATCCCGAGGTGCGCTTCCGTCACCTGAGCCGGGCCATCCGAACGGTCTACGCCTCGACCTACTCGGCCCGGGCGCGGGCCTATCTGGAGAGCACCCCCTTCTCGGTGGAGGAGGAGAAGATGGCCGTGGTGATCCAGGAGGTGGTCGGACAGACTCGAGGGGGCCGGTTCTATCCAAATTTCGCCGGGGTCGCCCTCTCCTACAACTACTATCCGGTGGGCCCCCAGCAACCCGAGGACGGGGTCGTCCTGATGGCCTTGGGCCTGGGACATACGGTTGCCGAGGGCGGGCTTTCGATCCGCTTCTCGCCGAAGTGGCCCGAGGTCTTACCACACCTGGCCAATCCGACCCGCTTCCTGCGCTATTCCCAACGACAGTTCTATGCCGTGGACCTGTCTGCCCAGCACGACGAGGGGAGTGAGGCGTTGGTTCAATTCGGCCTGGAGGAGGCGGAGGAGGACGGAACCCTGGCCCTGGCGGGTTCGGTCTATTCCATCGATGACGACCAGTTGCGCGAGAACCTGGCCCAGGCAGGCCCCCGGGCGGTCACCTTCAACAACATCCTGAAGTGGGGCAGCCTGCCGTTTGCCGAGACCATGCGGGAACTCCTGCCCCGCCTGCAGAGGTCCATGGGCTGCCCGGTCGAGATCGAGTTCGCCGTGGACGTCGGAGATCTGGGGAAGAGCGTGGCTTCAGGCCAGGTGCGGCGCGAGCCCACCCTGTACCTGCTCCAGATCCGCCCCCTCTCCGGGCCTTCCCTGGAAGCCGCGGTGGAGGCTCGCGATGCGGCTCCCGAGCGGATCCTGTGCCAGAGCAGCCGGTCCCTGGGCCACGGTCTGCTGGAAGATGTCCAGGACGTGGTCTTCGTCTGGAACGATGTCCTGAGCATGCCCGAGATGAAGGTCCTGGCCGAGGAGGTGGGCGGGCTGAATCAGCAGTTGTTCTCAAAGGGGCGACCCTATCTGCTGATCGGACCGGGCCGTTGGGGCTCCTCGGATCCCTCCCTGGGAATTCCCATCGAGACCTCTCAGGTTCTGGGAGCCCGAGCGGTGGTCGAGTTGCCCTTTGGTGACCGGGAGGTGGAGCCCTCCCAGGGGTCCCACTTCTTCCACGAACTGACCTCCATGCGGATCGGCTATCTGACCATGACCCGGGACGAGGTAGAAGCCTTCGATCGGGATTGGTTGCTGGCGCAACCGATTCGGAACCGGACGCGGCACCTGGTGCACATCCGCCTGGACCGACCCTTGAGCGTGATCCTGGACGGCCGCCGTCGCCAATGCACCATCCTCAAGCCTGTGCCAGCCGAGGAGGGTCCGGTCTGAAGGCTCTGCGGTGATCAGCCCTCGGGCTTCTCGCGCACCTCGAACTCCAGCTTCCAGCGGCCCTGGCCGTCGCGCTCCAGACACCACAGCTCCAGGGTTCCCACCTCAGTCACGCGGCTTTGCAGGCGCACCGGGACGATGGTGCCGGGCTGGGCCTCGGTCTTCAGCGTGGTGCCCATCGAGGTCAGCTCCTCGACGTCCTCCTCCCAGTCTTCCAGGGTCTCGCCCACGGGATCCTCGCGCCGGGTGGTCGATCCCAGGAAGCGGAACTCGACGGGGTGCCCCACCACCAGGCCGAATTCCCGGCCCGGCAGGTCGGCCGCGGTGCCTTCCTCCATGCCGAAGGGAGCCACGCAGACGGCCTTGATGGGCGGGGGCAGGCCGGGGATGGCCGGGCGGGCCACCTCGACCCCGATATAGTAGGAACGGCTCGTGCCACCCCGGATGCGGATTCCCTGGCCCCGGCGCACCAGCCCGTAGCGGGAGGCTCCGCGCGAGACGGCCAGGTCCAGGTCGGCACCCTCCAGGATCTTGATGGGGGGGGAGCCTTCGGTCTTGAGCCAGGAGTCCAGCACCTGGGTCAGGCGCCGGCGCAACACGGGCGCCTTGAGCACACCGCCGTTGAAGAGGATCGCCGTGGGGTGCAGGAAGGTCCAGTCCTTCTGGCCCGGCACCGCGCCGCGGTGGGCCGAGAGGAAGCGGGCCAGGTGACGCGTGACGGCCGGGTCGGCCTCGAAGGGCAGGCCCAGCTCGGTCAGGCCGGTCCGGCGCCCTCGCAGGGCCGCCTCGGAGGGCCTGCAGGTGGGGAAGAAGCCGTCCACCAGGACGGTTTCGACCTCCGAGCGCTTCAGCTCGGCGCGCAGGGATCCGCCGATCAGGCTGCTGCCTCGGCCGGGGATGGTCAAAGGCCAGCTTTCGTCGGCCTCCTCCTGGAGGAGTTGCTCCTTGCCCACCCGGCACCCGTGGGTCAGCACCTGCATCTGCCAGGCGTCCAGTTTCGTGCCCTGGGCCTTCAGCCGCTGCTGCACCGTGGCCGCCAGGGTGAGGTCCATGTTGTCCCCGCCCAGCAGGATATGGTCGCCGACGGCCACGCGCTCCAGGGTCAGGTCGCCGTCCTCCTCCTGGACTACGATCAGGCTGAAGTCGGTGGTGCCGCCTCCGATGTCGCAGACCAGGACGCGGTCTCCCAGCGAGACCTGCTCGCGCCAGTCCTCGCCCACGCCGTCCAGCCAGGAGTAGAAGGCGGCTTGGGGTTCTTCCAGCAGGGTCAGGTTCTTCAAACCGGCCGAGCGGGCGGCCTCGGCGGTCAGCTCGCGGGCCACGGCGTCGAACGAGGCCGGGACGGTCAGGACGATCTCCTGCTCGGCCAGGGGCCGGTCGGGGTTCTGGGAATCCCAGGCCTCCCGGATGTGACGAAGATAGCCGGTCGAAGCCTCCACCGGCGAGCAGCGGGGGACCTCGTCGGGCGAGCCCCAGGGCAGGATGGCCGCCCGGCGGTCGACGCCTTCGTGGCTCAGCCAGGACTTGGCCGAGGAGACGACCCGGTGGGGGACCTTGGCTCCCTGCTCGCGGGCCAGCCAGCCGACCACCCGGGCGGGCTCCTTCTCCCAGGGAAGCGCCGTGCTGCCCGCGGGGAGCTCGTGAGGACCCGGCAGGTACAGGAAGGAGGGCAGGGTGTTCCGGGGCTCGACCATGCCGGGGTGGGTCAACTGCGGGATGGGGAAGTCTTCCCGCCCCGTCTCGTCAGCCCAGGCCACCGCGCAGTTGGTGGTGCCCAGGTCGATGCCGACGACGGTCGCTTCGCTCATGGGATTTCTACCTCCGCAGGGCTGACCACCGAGTTGTCCGACCCTTCCGTCGGGACCGGCATGCGGGCCGTCTTCAACCGCCACCCGGGGTGGCGCAGGAGGCCCTGGAAGGGCGGATCGCCTTCCACCCGCCCGATCAGGCGGATGGCCGAGGCGTCGAAACCCGACTCCACGGTCACGGTCTCGCCCTCTGCGCAGGTCAGGACGGGGACCAGCTCCAGATACTCTTTGAAGGCCCGGCGGCATCCCTCGTAGACGGTGGTCCGGACCACCGCTCCCACCTGGGCGTCCGAGGCCCCCTCCAGGTCCTCCTGCAGGAAGTCCACCAGGCGACCTTCTCGCTGCAGCAGGCTCAAAATCTGGACGGCTGCCGGGTCCACGGCCGGCTTCTCGGGGGCGGGTTCGGCCGGAGGGCCCCCCGCCAGCAGGGCCTCGACGGCCTGGGCGAACCCCTGGTCCGAAAAGATCCGGAAGAACGCCTTGAAAGCAAGTCCGATACGCATCGTGCGCGGTTTCTACGACGCACCCCGCGCAGAAACCTTCGCCGGGCTCGGGACGGGGGAAGGCTTGGGCTGTTGGGCCCCTAGAGGATTCCGTGCAGGGGGCCGCCGGGCGCGGCCAGGGCTTCGACGCGGCGCACGGCCCGCGGGTCCTCCTCCAGGACCGGGGCGTGGTGGGGCTTGGGTCGGGCGTCCAGGATCAGGGGACCCTGGCAACCCCAGTGCTTGTGGATCACCCGGGCACCCCGGCCCCCCAGGTCGGGGGCGGGGCTGGAGCGGGTGAAGGCCACCCACAGGAAGTTGGCCAGCGACCGGGCCACGAAAAGGCTGTCCTCGACCACGACCACCAGGGGGAAGCCCTCTCCGGCGTCGATCTCCTCCAGGAGCGGATCCTCCGGGCCGGGCCAGCGGGGCCCTCGCACCGCCAGGATTCCCGGCAGGACCACCTGGGGATCCCCGAATCCTGCAGGCAGGCGCAGATCCCCGGGCAGGTTCTCGGCCAGGGTGCGGATGGGGGGGCCGACCGCAGCCAGAACGACCTTCGAGCCGTGGTGCAGGGCTTCGCCCGAATAGTCCAGGGTGTCGATCGTGGTCCGGGTCTGAAAGTGCAGGTCGCGCCGCAGGTCCAGTCGCTCCAGCATGTGGCGCAGGAAGGCCGGGATGTCGTGGAGGTCCAGGTCGGGGGCATCCTCGCGGGCCGCGATCAACAGGTACTTGGCCAGGGAGAGCTGGCCCTGGCCCAGGATGGCGTTGGCCTGGGTCAAGAGCTCCCGAGGGGTCCGGCGGGGTTCGCAGGGGGTATAGCGCTCGCTGCCCAGGGCCAGCAGCAGGGGGTGGACGCCTGCGGCATCGACCGCATGCACCGCGTGGACCCCGGGCAGCACCGAGGGGATGGCCGGGGCGGTCAGCTCGTGGATCAGCTCGCCGAAGACGGTGTCCTCCTGGGGCGGGCGGCCCACGCTGGTGAAGGGCCAGACGGCTCCGGGGCGGTGGTACACGGCCTGCACGGTCATGACGGGGAAGTCGTGGGCCCGGCTATAGTAGCCCAGGTGGTCGCCGAAGGGCCCCTCGGGCTTGCGCCGTTGGGGGTCGATCCAGCCGACCAGGCAGAAGTCGGCCTCGGCGGGGGCCAGGACCCCCTCGGGGGTCCGCACCAGGCGCAGCCGGCGCCCGCCCAGCACGCCCGCGAAGAGCAGCTCGCTCAGCCCCTCGGGCAAGGGCATGATCGCGCCCAGGGCCAGGGCAGGGGGGCCGCCCACGCTGATGGCCACGGGCAATGGCTGGCCGCGCCGGATGGCGGCGGCGTGATGGATTCCAAGGCCGCGGTGGATCTGGTAGTGGAGCCCCACCTCCCGGTCCGGAAGGTAGGTGCCGCCGTCGAGTTGGACGCGGTACATCCCCAGGTTGGAGTTCCGCCAGCCCGGCCGGTCGGGGTCCTCGCTATAGACCTGGGGCAGGGTGATGAAGGCCCCACCATCCTCGGGCCAGCCGCGGATCGCAGGCAGGTCCGAGACGCGGCAGCGTCGGGCCAGGACGGGGGCCTGGAGGACGAAGCGGGGGAGTGCATGCAGGGCTGCCCGAGGCAGGTCCAGGTAGCGCCAGGGGCGGCGCACAAGGTCCGCCGGGTCGGCCTTGAGGTCGGCAATCCGGCGCACTCGCTTGAGGGTATCGCGGAAGAGGAATCGGGCCCTCTTCAGGGGGCCGAAGAGATTCCCGACGGCGGGGAAGCGGCATCCCTTGAGGTTCTCGAAGAGGAGGGCCGGCCCCCCGGCGGCGTAGACTCGGCGCAGGATCAGGGCGGCCTCCAGGTCCGGGTCCACCTCCTCGACGATTCGAAGGAGTTGGCCCGTCCGCTCCAGGTCTTCCAGGCAGGCGCGAAGGTCGGGATATCCCACGCCGGGGCCTTCGCGGGGCAGGCTGCGCTGCCTCCTGAAGGGAGCCGGAGGGCCATGAGGAGAAGTCCCGCCCCATGGAATCCCTGCGTTTTGGCGTCTGCCCTCTGGAAGACGAGGTCCTGCACTTCGAGATGGGGGCCTCCTACACGGCATGGATGCGCTCGGGACAGGCGCTGCGCATCCTGAGGGCCTGCTCCTATCAGCCTCCGCTTCGCGAGGAGGAGAACCATCCAACCTTCCTGTGGGTCGAGGCCCTGGAGGGCTTCCATCTGTTGCGCCAGCATCTGGTCGAATTCGAGCCCCTGTCCTGGTACGTGCTGAGGCAGGTCTTGCCGGAACCCGAAGAATGCCACTTCTTCTTCGGATTCCAGGCCCTTCTCGGGGACTTCATCCAGGAGCAGGGGCTGGATGTGCCCTGCGATCCGGAATCGGTGCTCGCGGGGTTCCTTCCCGGAGCCTGAGCCGATCCTGCCCGGTCGCGGGTCAGGCCGGCGCCGAGGCCCGGCGCAGGCGGTCGCGAACCGCCTCCCAGTCGGGACCCTCGGGGACCTCCTCCACCAGGATCCGCTGGCGGCCCAGCAGGTCCATCCGGCGCAGCGAGGCGTACAGCTCGCGGGCATAGTCCCGGGCCGAATCGGGGGCCAGGATCCAGTCGGCGGGATCGATCCCTGCGAAGGCCGGACGGCGGGCCATGACCACGAAGGGGAGGCCCGCCTGGGCCAGGCTCCTGACCTCCTTCTCCAGCTCGGTGGGGGAGACCAGGCTCAGCGGGGTGCGGGGGGAGTAGTGGCGGGAGAGGGTCCCCGGAGCCCGGGTCTGGGAGCCCGCACCCGGCTCGGAGCCGAGGATCTCCCGCAGGTCCCGGGCGCGCAGGAAGCCCGGGCGCAGGATCCGGGGCTCCTCCCCCGAGAGGTCGAGGATCGTGGACTCGACCCCCACCGGGCAGGGGCCGCCGTCCAGGACCATGGCCACGTCCGGGCCCAGGTCTTCGCGGACGTGCTGGGCGGTGGTGGGGCTCAGGCTGCCGAAGCGGTTGGCCGAGGGCGCCGCCAGACCGCCTCCGAAGGCCTCCAGCAGGCGCAGGGCCACAGGGTGGCCGGGAACCCGCAACCCGACGGTCTCCTGCCCGCCCGTCAGGCGATCCGAGACGCCCTCGGCGCGCGGCAGGATCAGCGTCATCGGGCCGGGCCAGAAGCGGCGGGCCAGCTCCCATGCCACCGGCGGCACGACCCTGGCCCAGCGGGGCAGCTCCTCGGCCGAGGCCAGGTGCACGATCACGGGGTGGTCCCCGGGCCGGCCCTTGACGCGGTAGAGCAGATCCAGGGCCTGCGGGTTGGAGGCATCGGCCCCCAGGCCGTAGACCGTCTCGGTGGGAAAGGCCACCAGGAGGCCCTTCCTGAGGGCCTGGACCGCCTGTCGGATCTCCTCGGTGCTCATGGGATGCGGGATTTCCACCGCCGGGGCGGGACCCCTGCGTCCCCCAATCCCGACCGACTTGTGGGGTGCAGGCGCGGCGGGGGATGGAACCGGACTTTCCTTTTGGGATCCTCATGGTCGAAGGCGGGAAGGCTCCCACAGGACGGCGAACTGTCTTCCGACACCGGCGGGGGATTGAGCGGGAGAGCCGACTCCCCGAGAGACCCGGGCACACGTCCGCGCGAGGGGGACAGGGCTATGGAAGAAGGTTCCGATTCCAGCCACTTAGGGCCAGTGCCTGACGAGGATCCCGCCCCCGAGGCGGGCTCTGCTCCGGCTCCCCAAGACTCTCCTGATGCTGGCCGCGTCTTTCCCGTCGTCGGGATCGGCGCCTCCGCTGGAGGCCTCGAGGTCTTGGAGACGTTCCTTCGACACGTGCCCGCGGACAGCGGCATCGCCTTCGTGATCGTCCAGCACCTGGATCCCACCCATCAAGGGATCCTGGTGGAATTGCTTCAACGCGTCACGCCGATCGAGGTCCTCCAGGCCAGGGAGGGGATGCGGGTTGAGCCGGATCGGGTGTATGTCATCCCTCCGAACAAGGACATGTCCATCCTCAACGGCGTCCTCCAGCTCTTCGTTCCCCTGGCTCCGCGCGGTCTGCGTCTGCCCATCGACTACTTCTTCCGATCGCTGGCTGAGGACCGTCAGGAGCGCAGCATCGGGGTGATCCTCTCGGGGATGGGTTCCGACGGAACATTGGGCCTGCGGGCCATCAAAGAGAAGGCCGGACTCAGCCTGGTTCAGGCTCCGGAGACCGCCCAGTTCGATTCCATGCCGCGCAGCGCCATCGATGCGGGCCTGGCCGACGTGGTGGCCCCGGTCGGGGAGCTTCCCGGCAGGATTCTGGCCTACCTCAAGCACGTCGGGCTTCTTGCAGCCCCGGATCGGGCGCCGGGGGGCAAGGCCCAAAGCAGCGTGGACAAGGTCCTGACCTTGCTGCGGGCCCGGACCGGCAGCGATTTTTCTCAGTACAAGGCGACCACGGTCCAGCGTCGGCTCGAGCGGCGGATGGGCATTCACCGGATCGACACGATCGATTCCTACATCCGCTACCTTCAGGAGAGCCCCCAAGAGCTGGACCTCCTGTTCAAGGAGCTGCTGATCGGGGTGACCAGCTTCTTTCGGGATCCGGAGGCCTGGCAGCAACTCCAGGGCGAAGTCCTGCCGGCGCTGCTGGCCGCGCGGCCAGCAGGCCATCCCTTTCGGGCCTGGATGCCTGCCTGCTCGACCGGGGAGGAGGCCTTTTCCCTGGCGATCGTCTTCAAGGAGGCTCTGGATCAGGCCGGTCTTTCCGGGAGGCACTCGGTTCAGATATTTGGGACCGATCTGGATCGGGATGCCATCGACCGGGCTCGTCTTGGTCGCTATTCGGACGGCATCACAGCCGATGTCTCGCCGGATCGCCTGCACCGATTCTTCGTGCAGGAGGGGAATGGCTACCGGGTCAGCGGCGAGATTCGGGAGATAGTCCTCTTCGCTGCCCACAACGCGGTCTTGGATCCCCCCTTCACCCGGCTCGATCTCCTGGTCTGCCGCAATCTCCTGATCTACCTGGTCCCCAAGTTGCAGAGGAGGCTGCTGCAACTCTTCCACTACAGCCTGAACGTGGGTGGTTATCTGTTCCTGGGCAGCGCCGAGACCACCGGCGGCTGCGCGGAACTCTTCACCCCCCTCTCGGGCAGGACCAGGATCTATCGTCGCCAGGAGACCTCGCAGGCAGGGAACCTGGAGTTCCCTGCCCGTCAGCCGTTGCTTCCCGAAGTGGTCGCGCGACCCCAGTCGGCAACGGCCGATCACCCCAGCCTGCAGGCTCCTGCCGACCGGGTGTTGCTGGAACGATTCTCCCCGGCCGCCGTGCTGGTCGACGAGAATGGGGACATCCTCTATATCAACGGGCGGACAGGCAAGTATCTCGAGCCGGCCGCCGGCAAGGCGAACTGGAATATCTTCGCAATGGCCCGCGAGGGGCTGCGGGCGGATCTGGGTCCTGCGTTCCGCAAAGCTCTTCGGGAAAGAGACGAGGTCTGCGTCAGGAACCTGCGCGTCGGGACCGAGGAAGGGACACAGGCGGTGGACCTGACGGTTCGGCCGCTGGCCGAGCCGGAAGCCCTTCGGGGGACGGTGCTGGTCGTGCTGGCTGACGTGCCGGCGCCGAGCTTCCCCAAATCCCGTCGCTCGAGGCGGACCTCCACCAGTGGCGCCTCGATGGCAGATTTGGAGAGGGAGCTCCAGCAGGCTCGCGAGGAGCTTCAGACGACCCGGGAAGAGATGCAGACCTCGCAGGAGGAGCTGAGGTCCACCAACGAGGAGTTCCAGTCGACAAACGAAGAGTTGCAGTCCACCAACGAGGAATTGACCACCTCGAAGGAAGAGATGCAGTCCATGAACGAGGAACTGCAGACTGTCAACAGCGAGTTGCAGGCCAGGGTGGACGAGCTCTCGCGGGCCAACAGCGACATGAAGAACCTGCTGGACAACACGGACATCGCCGTGCTCTTCCTGGACGGTGAGTTCAAAGTGCGGCGGTTCACGACCCAGGCCTCCCGGCTGTTCAAGCTGATCCCCGGTGATGTGGGCCGCAGCATCAGCGATATCGCCTCCGACCTGGACTTCCCCGCCATGCTTGAGGATGCCCGCGAGGTCCTGCGGACCCTGGTCTTCGTCGAGAAACAGGTTCCCGGGCGGGACGGTCGCTGGTTCATCTCCCGGATCATGCCCTACCGGACCCTGGAGAACATGATCGACGGCGTGGTGATCACCTTTGCGGACATCACGGCCTCGAAGTCCCTCGAGTCGGATCTGCGCGAGAGAGAGGGCCTGCTCCGGCAGATGCTGGAGGTGCCGCCCGGGCTGACCTGGACCTGCCGCCCCGAGGGCACGTGCGATTCCGTTGGAAGCCGGTGGATCGAATACACCGGCCTCCCTGAGGCCGAGCATCTTGGCTTCGGCTGGCTGGCGCAGGTCCACCCGGAGGACCGCGAGCGGGTGGACCACGAGTGGAGGGTGGCACTCCGGTCCGGGACGCGGTTTGAGGGGGTTTGCCGCCTTCGCCGGGCTGACGAAAGGTACCTCCGGTTCAGGATCCGGGCGACTCCCCTCAGGGATCCCCGGGGAGCGATCCTGAAGTGGCATTGGAACGCCACCGACATCGAAACCGGGGAGCAGGGGATGGCGCCTGCCGACGGCGCGGATCAGGAGCATGAGACGTGAAGAGAGAGGAAGCGGCGGACGAGCTTCGCCGACGGGCGGAAGGGCGACTCGGGGAGGCCTGCAAGGCGGAGGGCCCTCTCCGCGAAGAGGATGGGGATCGTCGGTTGGTCCACGAGTTGCAGGTGCACCAGATCGAGCTGGAGATGCAGAACGAGGAGCTGCAGCGGGCCCGGGATGCAGCGGAAGAGGCTCTGGCTCTCTACACCGAACTGTACGACTTCGCGCCGGTGGGCTACCTGACCTTGGGCCCCGATGGGACCATCCTCCGACTGAACCTGGCCGGCGCGCGCCTCTTGAGGGCGGAGCGTACCCGGTTGGTCGGTCGGCGCCTGGGGCTGTTCGTGGCCGAGCCCGACCGTCTGGTCCTGGCCGCCTTTCTGGGCAAGGTGTTTGGAGGCAAGGCCCTGGAAGCCTGCGAGGTGTCCGTGAACGCTGGGGATGCAGGTCCCCGGGTGGTCAGCCTGGAGGCCTCCACGCTGGAGGGTGGGCAGGCCTGCCGCGCCGTGATGATCGATATCACCGATCGGCGACATGCCGAATGGGAGCGTCTGGCTGTCGAGCGCAGGCTTCTCCAAAGTCAGAAGTTGGAGAGCCTGGGTGTCCTGGCTGGCGGGATCGCCCACGTCTTCAACAACCTCTTGCTGGTCATCCAGGGAAACGCTGACCTGACCCTGTCAGAGCTCCCTCTCGACTCTCCCCTGCGAGAGAGTCTCCTGGGGATCACCCAGGCCTCCAACCGGGCGGCCGCGCTCTGTGCCCATATGCTGACCTATTCTGGAAGGGGTCGCTTCTTCATGAAGCCCCTCGATCTGTCCAAGCTGGTCGCAGACCTGGTTCAACTGTTGAACTTGTCGATTCCCAAGAAGGCGAAGCTGCACCTGAACCTGGAGCAGGGCCTGCCCCCCATGCTCGGAGATCTGGGCCAGGTCAGCCAGGCGATCATGAACCTGGCCATCAACGCCGCCGAGGCCATCGGCCAGGAGGGCGGGGAAATCACCGTCACCACCGGGTTCCGGGAGTGCTCCTCCGCGGACCTGAGCGAGGTCTGTCCGGAGTGGGATCTGACCCCGGGGACCTTCCTGACTCTGTCGGTCTCAGACACCGGCTCCGGGATGGACGCTGCCACCCGGAAGCGCATCTTCGAACCATTCTTCACGACCCGGTTCATTGGTCGGGGTCTGGGTCTCTCTGCGGTGCTGGGGATCGTCCATGCGCACAAAGGGGCGCTCACGGTGGAGAGCGAGCCCGGTCGGGGGACCACCTTCCGGGTTCTCTTCCCTGCCTCGGAAGCCGCAGGGCGTGTGGATGGTGCCACGGAGGCTGCCGAAGAGGTTGATCCCCTTCGGGTCTTCACGATTCTGCTGGTGGACGACGACGAAGCGGTCCTGGCCGTCGGGGCTCGGATGCTCGAAAAACAGGAATTTCGTGTCCTGACCGCCGCCGATGGCCGCGAGGCTGTCGAGATCTATCGCCAGAACCGGGACGAGATCGACATGGTCCTTCTGGACCTGACCATGCCCCGCATGGATGGGGTGGAGGCCCTGCGGGAATTGCGCCGCCTGAACCCGAAGGTTCGGGTCATCCTGGTCAGCGGCTACACCGAGGAGGATGTCGCCTCCCGCCTGGCGGAAGGAGAGACGTTCGGCTTCCTGCCCAAGCCGTACAGTTCAGCCGAGCTGCGCGGATGCCTGGCCGTCGCCTTGAAGGGCTTGGGGCGCTGAGCCCCCGGCCGGGGACACCGAAGGGAGATTCCATGGCCTTCCTGAGCTTCGACATCGAGATCTCTGACGTCTTTGACGTGGAACCAGGTCAGGACATCGAGAGCTTCGCCCCGTTTCACGTCTCCGTGGCGGCCTCGATCGTGAATGGGGGCGAGGAGAAGCTCTGGTACTCCGAGGAGTCCCCAGGGCACCCCGCCTTGAACCTGACCCAGGCCAAGGCTCGGGAGATGCTGGACTACCTCGAGGAACAGCAGAATCGCGGGGTCCCGGTCGTGGCCTGGAACGGCTTGAAGTTCGACTTCAAGTGGTTGGGTTACCAGGCCGGCGACCTGGAACACGCCGCCCGGATCGCCCTGAAGAGCTATGATCCCTTCTTCCAGTTCTTCAACCAGCGGGGCTTCTTCCTGTCCCTGGCCAAGGTGGCCGAGGGGCTGGAGGTCCCGATCCGCAAGAGCATGGACGGCGCCGAGGCGCCCCGGGCCTGGAGGCAGGGGCGGTTTCAGGAGGTGATGGACTACGTCCTGGGGGATTGCCGCATCACCAACCACCTGGTCCTGGCCATCAAGAAGCGCGGCGGCATCGCGTGGGTCAACCGGCGCGGCGAACTGGCCTTCGAGCGCTTCGAGCGTTTCAAGAAGGTGGAGGAGATCCTCTCAGAGCCACCGCCCGACACGAGCTGGATGGACGACCCCCCCGACAAGCGGGAGTTCTCCCGCTGGATCGAGACGCTGAAGGTGTAGGGGCCCGCCTGAAGACCGCATCGGTCGCCTCGCCGGAGGGCGATTCCGGCATGTTTCGCGGGAATTTCCTGCCAAACATGCCGGATTTCGCCTGCGGATACTTCGCACCAGGCCCTGGCGAACCATGTTCACGGACCGGAAACATCCCATTCACGTCGCAGCAATCTTCCGTTCATCCGCGGGCAACATCTCAGGCGCACCCTGGAGGTGAGGGCCGCCCGTGGGCGGGCGCCCGACGGCCGGTCCCCGCCTTTTGGCGGATTCAGGTATACTCCTGG
>DIWH01000028.1 GCA_002423485.1 Candidatus Xenobium occultum
CCGGGCCTTCTCCTTTTAAAGGCCGAAACGAGGTCGCGAACCTCGATCAGCGGCGCCTGGCCTGGATATTTACATCTCTTCGCTCGCCGCATCCCTGGCGCGCTTTCGGCCTGGCCGTGGACGTTGCTATAATGGGACCACTTTGAGAGCAGATCACTCCGTCCGTCGCTTGGAACGCGCCCTGTCCGAACGCCCGAACGATGCCACGCTCCATTTCGAATTGGGGCGGGTGCACCTCGAGCAGGGGGACCATCCGGATGCCCTTCGTTGCTTTGAGAAGGCCGCATCCTTGGACCCATACTTGACGCGCGCGCACTTCTGCTGCGGTGTTGCCTACACGTGTCTGGGCAGCCTGGATCTGGCCGTCCGCGAGTGGCAGAAGATGGTGGACGCGGATGGCGATTTGGACCTGGAGGGTGCGGTCGGTGCACGTCCGGCCCAGGTGGCTGCCGCTTTGAAGGCTTGGGAGCATCACCGGCGCACGGCCCGGGACAGCGTCTTCAAAGCCTACCATGTCGGGCTGGCCTGTCTGGTCCTGGGGCAGCCCGCCGAGGCGCTGGGCCAATTCGACCAGGTGGTGGCCATCAATCCTTCCTTCGAGAGGGTCCGTTACTATCGCGGTTTCACCTTGCAGAAACTGGGGCGTCCACTGGAGGCTGCCGACGAGTTCCTGCGCTCGACCGAGGGCCGGACTCGGGACCCCCAGGCATGGTTCCAAGCTGGTTCTGCGTTGATGGAGGCGGGGCGCACCGCTCAAGCCGTCTCTTCGCTGCAGAGGGCGATCCAGGAATGGCCGGGTCACGTCAAGGCGTTGTGCCGTTTGGCTCAGGCGGAGGCAGACAGCTTTCGTCTCGACCAGGCGCTGCGGCTTCTGGACCAGGCCCTCCAGACACGAGCGGACTGCGCCGAGGCCCACTTCCTGAGGGCACGTTGCCTGGAACGACAGTATGTCATGGAGCCTGCCGCCGAGGCCTACCTGCGTGCGGTCAAGCTTCGGCCCGACTACCGGGAGGCGCATTTTCAACTTGGTCTGTTGTTCAAGACATTGGGTCGTCACGAGCAGGCCCTGGAGCACCTGCGCACCTGCATCGCGCTGGATGCCGGCGAGGCGGAGCCCTATTACTATGTCGGCTCGGTCCTCGCGGCCCTGGGGCGCCACGAGGAGGCGGTCCTGGAGTTCCAGCGAGCGGTGGCGCTCAGCTCGTGTCACGCCTACGCTCACTATGCTTTGGGCCAGTCGTTCACGCAGTTGGGGCGCTTGGACGACGCAGTGAAGGCCTTCCAGCGGGCCTCGGAGCTCAATCCGCGCGATGTCCAGGCCCGGTCGGCCTTGGGAATCGCCCTGTTCAACCTGGACCGTCTCAGTGAGGCCATCCGCGAGTTCGGAGCGATCCTTCAGGAGAACCCACGCGACCCCGAGGCCCACTACTTCATGGGAGCCGCCTGGTTCAAACTGGGCAATCTTGAGGAAGCCATCGAGGAATACCAGAAGGCCTCCAACGTCGATCCAGCCAGCCCTCTGGGCCGCTTCAGCAAGGGCGCCGCCTTCTCGCGGTCCGGGGACTACGCGCAGGCCTTGGAGGAGTTCCGAGCCGCGGCGCAGTTCCGGCCGACGTCGGAGGCCGATCTCGGGGTCTACGCGACCATGCAACTGCTGGCCAGCATCGGGATCGAGCATGCCCGCCAAGGGGCCCGTCTGCAAGAGTATGCCGAGAACCTCGAGCAGGTCTATCTGCAATTCGTTCAGGCTCTTTCCAGCCTTCTGGATGCGCGCGACCGTTACACGCGCTACCATTCGCGCCGAGTGGCCACCATCGCATCCCACCTTGCCAGGTCCTTGGAACTTCCTGATGAGCAGGTCAAGGCGGTCCAGGTCGGGGGACACCTGCACGATATTGGCAAGATCGGAATTCCGGACGAGATCCTCCGCAAGGTGGGGGAACTGACGGCGGCCGAGCGCGCTCTGGTTCAGTTGCATCCCCAGATCGGGGCCGACCGCCTGGTCGGTGTCCCCTTTCCCTGGGAGATTCTTCCCATTATCCGCCATCACCACGAGAGATGGGACGGCTCGGGGTATCCGGGAGGCCTGCGGGGTGAGGAGATTCCCTTGACGGCGCAGATCGTGGGTCTCGCGGATTTCTATGACGCCCTGACCACGCATCGGCCGTATCGCAGGGCCTTCACCCCCTACCAGGCCATGGTCGAGTTGAACACGACCCGGGGGATCCTGTTCAACTCGGATCTGGTCGCAGCCTTCGAGAGGATCCTGGATGATCTGGTGCTCCTGCTCCCCGCACCGGCAGAGCTGGATGAAGCCGACCCCTCCGCGTTCTCGGATTCGGGGTCGATGGAGGGCCTGGCGCTGCCGCCCTCACGGCCTCCTTCTTCTTGAGGGAGGGCCGGACTTTCCTCGGCACCGACGGAGAGCGTCAGCCTTTTCTCCGGAAACCAGGCCCTTCGATTCGGTCCCAGGGCCGCGTCCTCTCTCCGGGATGGTCATGGCCCGGGCCGCCTTCATGAAAATCCGGGTCTTCGGGCACAGGACAACAGCCGAGGAAGGGGAATTTTTGCAGGACGCGTGGTGTGACCATCTTTCTCTTTGAGAGAGGTGCAATGGGGCACGAAATCGGGAGGTCTTCGCATGCGCGCTTCGATGTTCCGATCCACCCTTTCGGGTCGGTGGTTTGGCCTGTGCCTGGTATGTTTCTGCCTTCTCCTGGCCGCGACCATCCCGCTCAAGAGCGTCGGGAATCCCGGCGCGGGCGAGGACCCCTCGTATCGCCCCGGTGCCGACGACCCGGTCACCAATCCGTCGCGCTACTACTTCTTTCCCGACGACGAGCTGCTCGCCTCGGTCGTCCTCGGGGCTGCCGAGTCGTCCACTCTTCAGACGAACTGGAATGGCCCTGCCCAGCCGGATTCCATCTCCACCTGGCAGGCCGAGGTCAGTCAGGCGTCTCAGCAGCCTGGCCTGGATACGAAGATCACGAACTCCAGTCTGATCCCCTCGGCCATGGCGAGCGGGCGCATTCTCGACCCCTCCAAGGCTGACGACGCCGTGCTGGTGTATTATACCGTGGACGAAGCGACCCCACGGGTGGGCTATACGGTGGTGTTGAATCCCGACACCCCGGGAGCCGTGCGGAAGACCTTCTTCCCGGGGGTCAACCGGGCCACCGACACCTACTTCCTCCACATCGACGTCGCCGTGGCGGACGTCGACCGCGCGGGCGACGAGAACGGGGTGTTCCACGATGAGATCGTGGTCGCCTCGCGGACGGCCGCGGCCGACGGCTCCTGGCAGCTCACGGTCACGGTGCTTGACCGGCAGTTGAACGAGGTCGCCTCCGCCACCTCCGGGGTTCCGCTTCCGGCCGGCGAGGTGGTCTGGACCACGTTTGCCCTCACCACGGGGGATTTCGACAACGATGGCTGTTCCGAGATCTGCGTCGTCCAGGACGCCTGCACACCTGGAGCCAACCGGCAGAACGCCGTCACCACCTTCGCCCTGGTGGACGCGACCCTCCAGAAGAGAAACACCTTGATCACGGCTGGCGTCGGGGGGCTGGGCCCTCTGTTCCAGGCGGTTCCCGGCAAGTACGACATCGTGGCCGGCGACTTCGACGGGAACGGCACCGACGAGATCGCCCTGTCCAGCGGTGTCAACTCGAACTACACGGCGATTGTGCAGGTCCTCTCGACGGACGCCAACTGCAACCTGACACTGCGTTCCTCGACTCCGACGCCTATCGTGGCCGACTACGTGCCCCTGGCCACCGGACTCTTCCGCTATGATCCGAACAACGGCTACAGCACAGCCCGGAAGCAGTTGGCCACGGCCATCGCCAACGGCTTTGACGAGCCCGTCAAGGTGACGCTGTATGACCTGGACTCGACAATGAAGCTGGTGGCGAAAGGCACTGCGGACGTGGTGAGCCCCCAGGAGTACGTCGATTCCCTGATCGGCAGGCCGCACCTGGTGGCGGGCAGTTTCCTGGGTCTTGAGGCGCCCAACCCTCACGAGGATCTGGCGGTTTCGTTCGTGTCTTACAGCATCTACCAACCGGCTCCGCCGACGGTGGCGCCGAAGTTCGGTGTTCTCAAGGTGAATGACGACATGACCCTGTCGCTCCAGGGGATCTGGTATTTCGACGGCACCCCGTCGGACGCCACCAACCACAGCACCGTGAACATCGACAGCTCTTCGATGGTGGATCTGGCCCTGCTGGCGGCCGACCGGACCGGCGACGGCTTCTACCTGGGCGCACCGGTCCACATCGAGATGGACCAGGACATCCGGACCGACTACGTGATCCAGGAGCCGCCCAAGCACATCGACTATCTGCCGAACGAGAGCGGCGAGTGGGAACAGGTGAACGTCTCGCGGAAGGCCGACTTCTACGCGGAACTCTCCGACGATCAGGAGGCCACCCTGAAGACCACCCAGAAGGACGAGACGGACGTTGACTACGGCCAGGACAGCTCCCAGACGGCCTCGGAGACCCTGAAGATCGGTGGCCTGATCAAGAAGATCGAGGCCGGGTTCGAGCAGGACTTCAAGTACGTCAACAAGACCACCTACGACTTTGAATCCGTCACATCCCTGGACACCGACCACTACGTGTCCCAGCAGTTCTCCTACGAGGACAGGACGGCCGAGGATGACTTCGTCCGGGCCAACGTGAAGGTCCTGGACATCTGGCGGTATCCCGTGTACGGCGCCACGGATGGCACGAACCAAGGATACTACGAAGTCGTCATGCCCGGTCCCTCGCAGGTCCTCAAGGAAGGCCCAGGGACGGGTCTGGAGTGGTATCAGCCCATCCAGGAGAACGGGAACATCCTGTCCTATCCTGCCTTGAGTGATACGAACGTCATGCCCGACCAGGGAAGCTTCCTCTACAACGGCCAGGAGTTCACCGAGCCGTTGTCCGAGAACGCCGAGATCGTCCTTGGCGGAGCCGAGATCAACAAGACGCTCAAGTGGACCAATGAGACCGGCCAGTCCTCAGAAGTCTCCTAAAAGACCACCTCGACCAACAGTCAGGACGTGAAAGTGGGAGTGAAGGCGACGGGCCACTACAAGGCCCTGGAGGCCGAGCTCGGGCTGGACCTGGACTGGAGCTGGCACGAATCCGACAGCACCTCGACCTCCTCGACCAGCACGAACACCAACTCCCAGACCAGGGGGATCACCGTCCACGCCCTGGCCGGGATGGACGCGAACCGGATGTACAGTTTCAAGCCCATCGTGTACATCACCCAGGACGGCACCTTCAAGCTGGCACACACGGTCGACCCGCTGGGAAGCGCCCAGGGAGCGGCCTGGTGGCTCAAGACCTACGCCGGTCGCCCGGACCCGGCCCTGAACCTGCCCACCAAGTTCCTGTATGAGGAGCGTTTCCAATACTGGCAGCCCAACGAGACGCGACAGGACCGCACCCGGATGCGGGGCCTGTTTCTCATGAAGCAGTACGCCGCGACCGAGGACCAGCGGGAGTATCTGGCCACCGCGCCCGTGGCCGGCGAGAAGGTCTGCGTCCTGGCCCGCCTCAACAACTACAGCCTGGACACGAACACGGGCCCATTCAACGTCCGCTTCTCCTACATGAAGTTCAACCCGGCCTTGGGAGATGAGGATCCCGAACCTCACCTGACCGACATCGGCACCTGCCGCATCGACAACGTGGCGCCCCGTCAGCCGGCCGAGGCCTGGGTGACCTGGGACACCACGGGGTTGGGGGGCGCGACACCCGGGACCTCCCAGAGCTACGTCATCTACGTCACCCTCGACCCGGACCACGAAGTGGCCGATCAGATTCACGGGATCAACGACCCGGCCGGGGATCTTGGCGGAAATGATCAGGGCTACTATCCCTGGGACAACTCCCTGCGAGTCTTCTCGCCGACTCCCGAGCCACCGGCCAGGGGGCTTCAAGCCCAGGTCCTGAAGCCCCGGGCTGCGGCCAACAACGTCTCGGTCGTGCCCGGCCTGCGTCTGTTCCACCGCCGGGCTGGGATTTTCACTCGCGCGGTTCCAGAGAACAACTTCCTCATACTGGCTGGAGTCCACTCCGACCAGGCGGACCGGAGCCATCGTTTCGTCTCCTGCTCGGTGGACGGGAAGCTCATCTCCTCCAAGACCGCTCACGGCCTGGACGCCGGGATGAACTACTTCTACTTCCCCTGGCGGCCCACCGACACGGAAAGCCACGAGGTCACGGTGCGGGTGGAGGAGAGCCTTGACGACGGGAACCCGAAGGACAATGAGGTCACCGAAGTGATCCTGGCGGCCTCGACGGCGGTGGGAACCCTCGGAGAGTTGGGTTCACCCGGGTTCTGTTTCGTCGCCACGGCGGCCTACGGATCATACCAGGAACCCCACGTCCAGGTCCTGAGGCAGTTCCGGGATCGTTGCCTCACGACGAACGCTCCGGGTCGCCTCGCTACGGAGCTGTACTATCGCCTCAGCCCGCCCCTGGCCCGTTTCATCGCCGCACGGCCCTGGGCCCGATGTGCGGCTCGGGTCGTGTTGCTGCCGGCCTGCGCCGTGGCCTGGCTGGGTTTGCGCGGCTTGCTCTGGCTCGTGCCGGCGGCCATGCTGGCGGTTCTGCTCGGGGCGGCGCGGCGACGACGGCAAAGGGCGCGTTGAAGAGGGGCTTCCGGGAGGTCGGTCCCGGGAAGGCGCGCCTCCGGGGCGCCTCCCCGGGACTCTCTTCGTCCTGAAGGTTGCAGGAGAGGCCCCGGTGGGGGCCAATCTTACTTTTTCACGGCACCGGTCGGTGTCCGCACATCACCGGCTCCGCTCGGAGCCACGGACGGAGGGCTTCATGCGCGTCTTCCAGGTCTTCCTGGTGGCCATCCTGTTGGGGGTGACCCTCCGCGCCGCGTCTGCGGCCGAGGTTCAGGAGGTGGAACTGTTTGGGCAGGTCTACCGACCTCGGGTCGTGCACTCTGAAGGGCACACCGGCTGGAGCCTGTCCGATCCCGAGGTCCTGCGCCTGGTGGCCCAGACCACCACGCGCATGAGCTGGTCTTCGGATGGCGAGACGCTGTACTTCACCGGGGCGGTCCGGGAGAGCCACTGGAAGCCCGGTTCCCCTCAGGTCCGGGTGGAGGGGGCCGAACAGCCTGCGCCCGGTCGGCTTCTCGGCCGGGGAAAGGCCGCTTTGATGGAGCCGGAGGCGGTGATGTTTGCCCTGGCTCTGAAGCCGCACACCCGTGGCGCTCGCCTGGTGGCCATGCCGGAGGTCTCGGCTCCCCGCCTGGAGGTCGTGGCCGGGCAACGCTCGCTGAGAATCCCGCTGGCCAGTGCCTTGCGCGTTCAGCCGACCAGGCTCCGGGCCGACACCATGCGGCTTCGGTTCCCCGGTTGCGCCTGGGCTGGTTCCCAGGGGGTGGTGCTCCGCGACGACGTGCAGATTTCCATCTCCGAGCGTGAAGGAGGGGTCCAGATGGACCTGCGCTTCCCGCCGAACTGGCAGGGAGAAATCCGCTCTGGCCGCGGGCTGACCGAGGTGCTGGTGGGCTGGCGGGCAACCTTCCCCCCGACCCGGACGGTCCAGGAGGTGACGAGCCTCGGCTTGTCTCCCGAGACCGTGGCTTCCGGGATCCGGGTCCAAGCCGAGGGCCCCTTTGAGTATCACTGGAACTTCGACCGTTCCACCCACACGCTGACCGTGGACATGCCGGGATTGAGGGAACCGGCACATCTGCCCGAGAACCGGACGCCTCAGGGCGGTTGGGAATCCTTCCGATTTCGGCCGGTCGGGACCCCCGACCAGCCCGTCCTGCGCTTTGAGGGGCACCTGGCCGCAGGCCAGGGCTGGGAGTTCGTCGAGGGCGAGTCCGCCCCCGGAACGCTGTTCCTGAAGTCTTCCCCCAAAAGCCAGGTCGGAAGTCTCCCCCACACCGGTTCGGCGGCGACGGTGGGCTATGCCTCGTCGCGGGGAGTCATCGTCCTGGACCCGGGGCACGGGGGGGGTGACCCCGGCTGCGTGAACCGATCCTTGGGGCTTTTGGAAAAGGACGTGACCCTGGACGTCGCGCTTCGCCTTCGGGACCTGCTGGTCGAGGAGGGCTGGACGGTGCTTCTGACCCGCGAGGATGACCGGGACGTCAGTTGGCGTGGGTCGCCGGACCGGGTCGAACTACAGGCCCGCTGCGACGTCGCCAACCAGTCCGGCGCCGACTACTTCATCAGCCTGCACTGCAACGCCAGCGTGGCGTCCTCGCGTGCCGGGAGCTCCATCCATTGGTTCAAGCAGGTCGATCTGGAGCTGGCGCGCACCCTGGAGTTCGCGCTGGGGGAGAGGCTGGGCCTGGGTCAGGATGGCCTGCGGCGCGATGGGTTCTATGTGCTTCGCCACACCGACATGCCGGCAGCCCTGGTGGAGATGGCCTTCCTCAGCAACCCCCGCGAAGGGGCCTTGTTGGGCAACGCGGGTTTCCGCCAGCGCATCGCCCAGAGCCTGGCGGGCGCCCTCCAGGAATACGTGTCAGGCCGCTACGCCCAGGGTGCGGACCTGCGCTAGGAACCCAGACGGAAACCCCTCNNGCCTCGCCGGGTCTTTTCCGCCCCCGCTGTGTCGCAAAAAGTCTCATTTGCCTCCAGCAAACCACGACTTTCTGCGCATTGCTGAAACGCACACTCGCCCCGCGCATCGCGCGGGGCATCCAATGGCCCTCGGCGATGCTCGGTCGGGGTTTCCGACCGGGCCCCTGGCAATTCGACGCAGATTCAGAGGTCGGTCGTCGGAGGGGCGGGTTCTGGAGTCAAAGGGCCCAGGCTGGGTTCCCGTCCGGTCTGATGGGAGCGGGCCTCGGTGCGGGCCCGTTCCAGGTCTTCTCGACCTTGGCGGAAGCGGCGATGAAGGCAGCGTGCCGTCCAGACCAGGAGGGCAACGGCGGCCATGGCGGCCAGGGTGGGCAGGGCCCAGGGAGGCAGGTCTTTGAGGTGCACGACCCCGGCATTGTAGCATATTGAAGGGGGACTCCGCGCCCCCCGAGAACCCTCCGGGGATGCTGAGAGAGATTCTGGCTGGCTTGAAGACCTTGACCCTGGGCCACGGCAAGACGGCCACCGGAGAGCGTCGCCGTCTGGTCCGGCTCAAGTGTCGCTACCCGGTCACCTGCGAGCTTGAGAAATCCGCCTTCCGGGCCGTGGTCGTGGACATGGGCGTCCAGGGCCTGCGCCTGGAGATCCCCGAGCGGCTCAAGCGCGGTCAGGTGGTCCACGTGACCTATCCGTCAACGCAAGCCCACTTCGCCGTGGACTCCGTGCGCTGCGTGGTCAACTGGACGCGCAGGAACCCTCAGGGACAGCTCGAGGCCGGGCTGCGCTATGACGACCTGGAGAGCAACCTGGAGAAGTCCTGGGTCAAGGTCATCCTTCGAGAGCTGGGTTTTGACGCCGCCAGCATCTTCCAGAGGCGTAAGGCTCGTCGCGTGGTGGCCATGCTGCAGGTTCAACTGCGCCGACCCGGTCGGACGGGCCTGACCGCACGCGTCTTGAACCTGGGGGTGGGCGGGGCGCTTCTGCAGACCCTGGACCCGTTTGATCGGGGACAGGTGTTGACGATGGATCTGGGCCCGGTCAAGGGCCTGTCGGTCCTGTCGGTCTCGGCAGAGGTCCTCACCTGCCGTTACGAGCCTCGCAGCCAGTCCTGGTTTTGCGGGGTCCGCTTCTCGGGACTCTCGGACCGGCAACTGGATCTGTTGTCCCGATATCTCGTCCATCTGCTGAAGGACTCGGTGGATTGAGGGGGAGCGGGGGGACTCTTCGCGGCTCATGGGAGGCCGGATGAGGCGCTTGCGGGCCCGCTACCAGGATGGGGTCCTGACCCCTCTCGAGGCACTGTCCTTGCCGGAGGGGGCCGAGGTCGCGCTGCTTCTCGAGGAGTCTCCTCCGCCCGAGGACTGGCACGGACAGGTCCGCTTCCAGTGCCGGCAAATCGCTCCACTTTCGGCCCTGTTCACCTGGACCATGCCTCTCCCGGGGGCCGGAGGGCCTCGGGTGCGGTTGTGCCAGGTGCTGACCCGGGATTCGCGGGGAACGCGACTTCTGGGGGCCGTCGCTGCGGCTCCTGGATCCGTGCAGGTCGAGATGCGGGTGGATTTGCCACCGCGTCCGGAGGTCGCTTCCCAGGAGTTCACCTTGCGCTTCCTGGATCAGGAAGACACCGAGCAACTGGCCGGCCGGATCGTGGTGCTGCTGCCGGCGGTGAGGGTCCTGCTGCAGGACCTGGTCGGCCAACCTCCGGCGGAGTGGAACCGCCAGGGGTCCTGGGGGCGTCTGGAGGACGGGACCTGGTCGGACAGCCCCTCGGGCGACTATCCCAACGACGCCGACTTTTCGCTGACCTCGCCCTTGATCTCGTTGGGAGGGCTGGAGTCCTCGGTCTTGACGTTTCAGGAACGCCACTGCCTGGAGGAGGGGGCGGACTGGTGTGCCCTGGAGGTCCAGGGCCAGGATGGCCCCTGGCAGGTCCTGGCCCGCTATACCGGGGTTTCGGATTGGAAGGCGCAGGCCTTGGACCTTTCCGACTTCGATGGCACCCGGATCCGGTTGCGTTTTCGCTTGAGGTCGGACCGGTCGGTGACCCGCGACGGATTCTACTTCAGGAATCTGCTGCTGGCCGCTCTTCCAGTCTCCTGAGGGTTGCCACCAGGAGTTCCCAGCAGGTCTGGACGTCCTGGGGCGTGGTGCGCAGGCCTCCCAGCGCCATTCGAAGCGTGAAGCGGTTCCGAAGCCGGGTGTGGGAGAGAAAGACCTCGCCGGTCCGGTTGATGGCGTCCAACAGGTCCTGGTTGAGCCGGTCCAGAGCCTCGGCCTCCAGGTCGGGACGGAGGGCCCGGAAGCAGACCACGCCCAGGGGGGTGGGGGCCAGTCTTTCGAAGTCCTCCGAAGCATCGACGCGGGCTGCGAAGTCCTGAGCCATCGCCACATGGCGGCGCAGGCGGTCGGCCAGTCCTCGGGTTCCGAAGGCCCGCATGATCATCCAGAGCTTCAGGGCCCGGAAGCGACGACCCAGTTGAACCCCCGTGTCCATCAGGTTCGGCGTCTCTTCCGCCGAACGAAGGTACTCTGGAACAAGCGAGAAGGCCCCTCGAAGGACCTCCATCCGGCGGCAGAAGAAAGCCGAGAGGTCGAATGGCGTGAAGAGCCACTTGTGGGGGTTGATCACCATCGAGTCGGCCCGTTCGCACCCGGCCAGCAGGTGGGCCAGTTCTGGAACCAGGCCGGCGACGCCGCCGTAGGCGCCATCCACGTGCAGCCAGATTCCGTGGCGCTGGCACAGGTCGGCAATGGGGACGACAGGGTCTACGCTGGTCGTCGAGGTGGTTCCGACGGTTGCCACCACCGCCATCGGGCGCCTTCCAGCCAGAAGATCCTCGGACACCGCGGCCTCGAGCGCTTCGACGCGCATGCGGAAATCGTCGTCCACCGGGATTCGCACCAGGCTCTGCAGCCCCAGCCCCAGCAGCAGCACCGCCTTGTCCACCGACGAGTGCGCCTGGTCGGAACAGTAGACGCGCAGCTCTCCGGCCTCGCGCAGGCCCTGTTGACGGATCTCGGGAACGGCGGCGTGGCGGGCCGCGGCCAGGGCGTGCAGCGTGGAGACCGAGGCGGTGTCGTAGATGACGCCTTCGAAGGCGTCCGGAAGTCCGACGGCCCGGCCCAGCCAGCCCAGGACCGTGGCCTCCAACTCGGTGGCGGTCGGCGAGGTGCGCCAGAGCATGGCCTGCTGGTTGAGGGCGGCAGCCAGAAACTCCGCCAGGATCCCCGCAGCGCTGGAGCTGGCGGGGAAGTAGGCGAAGAATCGCGGATGGTTCCAGTGGGTCAGGCCGGGGACCAGAAGCCTTTCGAAGTCGTCCAGGATCTGGGTGAAGTCTTCCGGTTCCTCGGGGGCTGCCTGGGGCAGGGAGGCGCGGATTTCGCCGGGGCGGACCCCGGGGGTCACGGGACGGTTCGAATCCTCGAGGTAGTCTGAGATCCAATCGGCCATGCGGGCGGCCTGGCGGCGGAATTCGGTGGGGGTGAGGACATCCATGGAGGCGTGTTTCGGGAATCGTCGGTTTCGGGCCTCCCGTCGGATCCTGACAGCCTCTGTCAGGTCCACCCGTTAGGATCGAGTTGCAGCCCGGCAAGGCAGACGGTCGGGCTGCCAGGGAGGCCACCTCGGATGTCCGACCATACGTCTGGTTCTGCGCGGCAGTTGGAGCGAATCACCGTGCTGGATCGCCTCCTGCGTCAGGACAGTTGCCCCAGCATCGCGGATCTGGCCGGTCAATTAGGGGTCTCGGGGCGGACCATCTTTCGGGACCTGGTCTTCCTGCGCGACCGCCTGGGGGCGCCTGTGGTCTTCGACTCGGGACGGGGGGGCTACCGCTACACCTCGCCTCACCGCTTCTTCCCGGGAATCAGCCTGACGCAGCAGGAGATCCTGGCTTTGCTCCTGGCCACGAGGGCGGCCGGACCCATCCTGGGCCAACCCTTTGAAGCGCGGTTGCGCTCGGCCGTACGCAAGGTCCTCTTGGCCGGAGGATTCACTGGCGTCGGGCGCGAGGGGGAAGCGAGGCGCAGTGGACCGGCCCAGTCCGTCCAGCCCGCTTCGGTTTCGGCAGGCAGGGGAGCCCGGCTCGCTCGGGCCAGGACCCGCTCACCCGCGTGATTCTGGGGGGGCAGCAGAATTTTGGTTTCCGGCCGTTGGCCGCCGCTCTGGCAGGCTCAGGACGGGGCCGGCCGAATGGCATCCTGCGATGCAGGCAGCGATTCGGGTGGAGGCCTCAGGTCTGGCCAAGAGCTATGGGCGGCAGAACGTCCTGAAGGGCTTGTCCTTGTCGGTTCTTCCCGGTGAGTGCGTCGGCTTCTTGGGGGGCAGCGGTTGTGGAAAATCGACCCTGCTGCGGTTGCTGGCCGGACTGCAGGAGCCGGATGCCGGGACGGTGCGCCTGGATGGTCGGCCCCCGGCGGAGATCCCTGCCGGAACCATCGGCTTTGTTCCCCAGGATGACATCGTGCACCTGGCCTTGCGGGTTGAGTCGGCCCTGAGCTACTCGGCGCGTCTGCGTCTGGGGGCGTCCGCAGACCTTCAAGCCCGCGTGGACCAGACCCTGAGCCTGCTGGACCTTTCCGAGCGCCGGCGGGCTCGAATCAGTCGCCTGTCCGGGGGGCAGCGCAAGCGGGTGAGCATCGGGGTGGAGCTGCTTGGGGGGCCCGGTCTGCTCTTCCTGGACGAACCCACCTCCGGGTTGGACCCTGCCCTGGAGGAGCGCTTCATGGAGCTTTTCCGGAACCTGGCCGATGGCGGACGGACGGTCCTGCTCACCACCCACGTGCTGCAAAGCCTCAGCCGGCTGGATCTGGTGGCCGTCCTGGGAGGAGGCAGGCTGGCCTGGTATGGTCCGCCTTCCGAGATGCTGTCCTGGTTCGGCGTCCGCGAGCCCCGGGAGATCTACTCGCGGCTGGCATCGGAGGGTGCCGCCCTGGCCTCGCGCTATGCCTCCTCCTCGTGGTATCGGGACCTGGTCGTGGGACGCCTGGGGACCCCGCCGTGAGGGCCTTGCGCTGCTCGGCGCGCCAGTTCGAGGTCCTGGTCGAACGGAACCTGGAACTCCTGTTCTCGGATTTCGGAAATACCGTGTTGTTGCTCTTGCAGGCCCCGATCATCGCCGGGTGCATGATCCTGGTCTGGCGCGATGTCGACCAGGCCACCGACACCCTGTACTTCGTGATGACCCTGTCTGCGGTCTGGTTCGGCGCGATCAACGCCTGCCGCGAGATCGTCAAGGAGAGAGCCATCTTCCTGCGAGAGCTCCGGGTGGGGCTGGAGATCGGCTCCTACATCTGGGCCCGCCTGGCCGTCCTGGTGTTGCTGGGTTTCGTGCAGTGCCTGGTCCTGGTGGTCATGGTGAATTCCCAGGTGGCCTTGAAGGGCGGGCCCTTCCTGCACTTCGTCGTGCTGCTGGCCGCCTCCCTGGCGGGCACCTCGATGGGCCTGGCTCTCTCCGCCGTCTCCGGGACACCCGACCGGGCGGTGGCCGGGGTCCCGATCCTGCTGCTGCCGCAGATCCTCTTCTCCAGCGTGATCCTGTCCGAGCCTCACGCCAGCCGGGTGACTCGCACCTTGCAGGACCTGACCTTCACCCAGTGGTCCTATGACGCTCAACTGGAGGTGGCGGCGGCCGAACCCCACCTGGGGAGCATCCTGCTGGCCGTGCTGGTGCTGGCCGGAATGGCTGTGGCCCTGGCCCTCCTGGCCGCCTTCCTGCTGGACCTGGGTTCCCGGCGGGCCTGACCCCCGGCAGGGCCACGGCAAGGATCTCCCGAATCCGGCCAGGATGCGCAGGTTCCTGGTGCTGTTCGGCTTGTTGCTGGTCCTGGCGGGGGTTGTCTTGTTGTTCTCGACCAGGACGGGGCTGCAGTTCGGCGGGGTCAGCATGTCGACTTCCGCCGATGCCTCCTATCTGGAACAGCGGACCGTGGACTTCCTGGAAGACATCCGATTCAAGGACTTCGAGAAGGCGGCCACCTACCACTCGATCGAGGACCGCAGGACCGTGAAGATTCCTGAACTCCTCGAAAGGATCTTCCAGGTCCGGCCTGAGTTCCTGGACATCCTGCGCTATGAGGTCCTGGCCGTCGAGCTGGACCGCAGCCGGACCCGGGCCCGGGTCAAGACCCGAACCGTCGTCAAACTCTTGAACTCCAGCGAGATCCGCGAGCCCGAGATCATCTTCTACTGGCACAAGGACCCGCGGGATGGTTGGGTCATGAAGCTGGAGAGTTCGCTGCGCTGAGCCCCACCTCGCGCGTCGTGGCTCCCAGGCGATCCAGCAAGGCGCGATACCATTTGGCGGCCTGCCCGGCGCGTTCTGGAGCCTGGGAGCTTCCCCAGAGGATCGACAGGGTCTGTCGGGTTCCCTGGTGGGTCTTGGTGCGCTGGGAATCCTTCACGGCGTTGGCGCAGGGCCCGGAGGCGTCCCACAGGCAGAGCAGGCCCTCCAGATCCATCTCCTGCCCCGAGGCGTTGAAGACGTAGCTCTGGCCCGGTCCCACGACGGCAACCCGGAAGGGGGGGAAGGCCAGATCCAGGTCGACGACGCTGATCGGGACACCTGAGTGCAGCGAGACGACGTTGCAGGCATCGACGGCGGCGTTGATCGAGCCCAGTTCGCCACTGCCCGAGGCCCGAATCAGGTATTCCGAGGCCGGCTTGCTGCGGCCGCTGGGCTTGAAGCCTCCGTGGCGGAGCATCCGGCGGACGGCGTTGCGGAACTCGTCGTCGGGGGAGGGGACGGGGACTTCGGCCTGCGGAGCCAGGAGTTCCTTGAGCCAGGCCGGGGAAGGGGTTTCCCCCAGGGGAGCGGGGAAGGTGCTGGTAAAAGCTGCCAGTTCCATCAATGGATGGGCGTCCAGGTTGATTTTGTTCAGGGACACGGCGGACCTCCGGGTCAGGGTTGGCCCGGATTTCCAGGCTCTTTCCCGGACCCCTCCGAGCCTGTTTCTCCGAATGTTTACATCTGCCCCCGCCAGCCGGCACCCTGAGACGGCGCGGCAGTGTTACAATAACGCCGAGACAAACAGACCAGGAGGAGCCGGCATGGACGCGATGCGGGGCATCGACCCGACCTCTAGCATGTTCCACACCCAGGCAGCCCGCAACATTTCGCAGGTGGGCTTTGGTTCGGTCCGCAGCCAGAAGGAAGTCAAGCAGGACGACTCCGAGGACCAGGTCCAGGACCAGGTCAAGCTCTCGCATCACTCCAGGGTGGTCAAAGTGGACCACGCGGAGCTGGCCGAGAATGCGGCCATGTCCGGTGAACTGGGTGAGCTTCAGGACGACCTGACCCAGGACGACGAGGAGATCAGCCGCAAGCTCTATCGCGATCGCGAAGATGAGATGGACGAGCTGGGCGCCGCGGGCCGCTCTTCCGGCCTGCGCACCTCCCAGGAGGTTCGTCGCCTCTCCGAGATGGACGACTCGACCGCCGCGATTCAGGACATCCTGAAGGACATCCCCGAGCGCAGTCTCGAGCCGGCGAAGAACATCGTGGCCAACCAGATCCAGGGGAGTCGTCCAACCGAAGCCCTGACCCAGCTCAAGCCGGTGGAAGGCGTCAACGCCGTCGACTTCCAGCCTGAGACGAGCCTGGGGGTTCTCGACATCCACGACACCCACAACCAGCCGATTGCCCAGGATCCCACCGAGGGGGTGGCTCCCGAGCACCAGCAGGCTGTCGTGGGGCAGCAACTCGACCAGATGATCGCCAACCTCCCCAAAGAGCGTCAGGCCGTGGTCGCCGAGATGCGCACGGCGGTCAACGATTGGGCGGCTTCGCAGGGCGTGGACCCCGGTCCGGCCTTCGCCGAGCGCCTGCGCGACCTGGCTGCGGGCTGGGATGATGAGGCTCTGGGCGTCGCTTCCCAGACCTATGCCCAGGCTTCCCGCGAGGTGGGCGCCGCCGCCGCGGCCGAGTAGCCTCTGGGCTGCTGGCCTGTCTTCAGCCCGGGCATGGTCCCGGGCTGAGGTCTGTACGTCACCGTTTTCTGACCCCGGGGCCGGAGGCCCCTCCCCATGCCCGCACGTGTCCCGAGATTCCGCCCCGACCCCCCCCCTGCGCTGGCCGCTCCCAGGCCTGTGCGCTTGCGCTACTACGTCCTGTGGAAGCCCTTCGGGGTCCTGGCCCGATTCGGGCAGGGCGAGTCGCGTCCCACATTGGATCGCCATGTCCCACTTGCAGGGCTCTTCCCTGTGGGGCGCATGGATGCCGAGGCGGAAGGCCTGCTGCTTCTGACCGACGATCCCAGGCTGTGCACGAGCCTGGGTCGCGCCTCTTCGGTGGAGTCCCGGCTCTGGCTGGCCCAGGTCGACGGCGACCCCCCGCCGGAGGCCCTGGAGATTCTTCGTCAGGGGCCGGGGTTGGGAACTCGGACCGCCCTGCCCCTGGAGGTGCGCGCGATCTCCGAGCCGGATCTCCCCCCTCGCCCGATCCCCATCCGGCACCGCCCGAAGACCCCGACCTGCTGGTTGGAGCTGCGGGTCTTCGAGGGATGGGCTCGGCACGTTCGCCGCTTGACCGCCGCCGTGGGCCATCCGACCCTGCGCTTGCTGCAATGGGCCCTGGGACCTGTCGACCTGGCCGGGATGGCTCCGGGCCAGCTCCGCGAGCTGACCCCCAACGAGACCCGCTGGGCCGAGCAGGTGGCTTCGGAAGCGCCCGAACGCAGGGCGGAGGGGCCTGTCCGAGACTGGAGGGGGGAGCGGCTTGCCCGACAGGGCCGTGCGCCGCGTCGTGACGAACGTGCGGGGGAGGAGAGTCGCGCCGGCCAGCGGCGGGAAGGTGCCCCCCGACAGGGCCGTGCGCCGCGTCGCGACGAGCGTGCGGGGGAGGAGAGTCGCGCCGGCCAGCGGCGGGAAGGTGCCCCCCGACAGGGCCGTGCGCCGCGTCGCGACGAGCGGGCGGGAGAAGAGAAGCGCGCGGGGCAGCGGCGGGAAGGTGCCCCCGGCCAGGGCCGCGCGCCGCGTCGCGACGAGCGTGCGGGGGGCAGGAAGCGCGCCCCCGATGGGGGCAAGCCCCGGCAGGGCGCGCGGCCCGGCGGGCGGGCGGGTGAGGCGACCGGAAGAAGGCCGGGTACCCCGGCCACCTCAAACCGTCGCAAGCCTGCCAGGGGGACCCGCAAGAAGGGGCGATGATTGTGGGAACGGATCAGGGCTTCTTCAGCTTTGCAGGCCGCGCAGCAGGATCCACAGGAGCGCTGAAGCCCCTACTCCCGCCAGGATCGTCAGGCTTTCGCCTTGCGAGAGGCTCCCGGCCAGCATCTGCGGGATGCTGAGGATGGCCAGGATGAAGGCTACGGCAATGGCCGAAGCCAAGGCGCAGCTCAGGGTATCCTTCTGGGCCACCAGGTTGTGGACCTGGTGCATCTCCTGTTTGCGTCTCTGACTGAGATGTTCGTTGTCCTGCAGCGCCTCGGCCAGGAGGGTCTTCATCCGGGCCTGCGCGCGTTGCTCCTGTTCCATGCCAACCGGTTCCTTCCCCGCCCCGGCTGATCTTGAAATTTTCTGTCCAAACAAGAATCCCTGCCGGCGGACCTGCGTCAGGAACCCTAAGACCGTGCAGGCGAGGTGGCTGGCGAGAAGACCTGGTCCGCCGCAGAACGAAGCCAGCGCAAGGCCAGATCCATTCGACCCTTCTGTTCGTACATCCAGCCCAGCCTCAACTGCCCCTCCGGCGAGGTGGGATTGCCGGCCCGGGCGATGTTGGCCCAGGTGGCGGCGGGTGCCCCGCTCAGCGCTCCGCGAAGCCTCTCGGTGCGCAGCAGCGCCATCTTGTAGGCCGTCACCGCCTGGGCGTGGCGTCCCGCCTGCTCGTGAAGAACGCCCAGGTGCAGGTAGGCGTCCGGACGGTTCGGGAATCGTCGGGCGCAGGCCCGGAAGGAGGCGACCGCCTCTTCGTTCAACCCCTGGCGCATCTGCACCCAGCCCAGCCAGCCCCAGGCCTCTCCCTGACTGGGACTTTCCCTGGCTGCGCGTTCCAGCAGGTCCATGGCTTCCTGGTCGCTTTGGGCCTGGGCGGCTTCGATCCCCTGGCGGAGCAGCAATCCGGTCGAAGGTTCCAGCTTCACGTCCAGTCGCTGCACCAGACCTGGCTGGATCCGGACCACCGCCAGATAGGGACGGTAGTCTTCTCCGCTCGCCAGTCGGATCTGGTAGTCTCCGGGCGGGAGGGGGGCCACGCGCAACGGGGTGTGTCCCAGAAGCTGGTGGTTGAGCGCCACGGTGGCGCCCGGGGGATCCGAGTAGATGTCCAGGGCGGCGCTCGGCCCCTGGGCCCGGGCAGGCCCCGTGACCAGCAGGAGGAGAAGGATCAGGAACCTGAGCATTCAGCAGGGTTCGACGGCTCCAGGCGCGGCTCCCCCACCATGCCCAACCACAGGCGGCCCAGCCCGGCCGCCAGCAGGATTCCCAGGCCCATGCCCAGCAGGACCGAACGGGCTCCGAGAAGGTCCAGCAAGGGCGAAACCAGGGCGACCCCCAAGGGAACAGCCACCTGGACCAGGGCGGAGAGGCTGGCGAAGACTCTTCCCAGCAGGCGCTCGGGGGTGGCCTTCTGGACCAGGGTCAGGATCACGGCGTTGGAGGGCCCGATGCCCGTCGCGGCCAGGGCGGCCAGGGCCACGGCGGGCCAGAGCTCGTTGCAGGCGGCGATGGCGGCCAGGGCGCAGCCAAGCAGGGCCATCCCACCGTAGATCAGGTTGGCCGGGCGCAGGGCTCGCGAAAGTCTTCCCGCCGCCAGCGAGCCTGCCAGCATGCCGGCTCCAAAGGCGCCCATCAGCCAGCCGAAGCCGGCGGCACCGGCGTGCAGGACCCGGTCGGAGAGCACGGGGAAGACCACGGTGAAGGGGGCGACCAGGAAGTTCACCGTGGCCGCCGTGAAGAAGACCACTCGGAGCAGAGGGTCCTTCAAGAGGCAGGCCAGGCCTTCCCGGGCTTCGCGCAGCATCTGCCCGGCGCCCCCGGCGGCGCGCGCGGGGTGGTCCCGCCAGGCCAGAAGAACCAGGGTGACCGCCGAGACCGCAAAGGTGGCGGCGTCCAGGTAGAGGATGTGGACGGGGCTGGGCAGCACGGCGATCAGGATGCCTGCGACGACCGGCCCGACCAGGGCGCCGAACTGTTCGGTCATCTCGGCCCAGGCGTTGGCCTCGGTCAACTCCTCGGCAGGCACCAGGGCCGGAATGACCGACTTCTCGGCGGCGTAGAAGAGCAGCGAGAGGGCCGAGATGGCGAAGGTCACCAGATAGATCAGCCACTCTTGAAGGCTGTGCAGGGCGAAGGAGATCGGCAGGACCAGAACCAGGACCGCCCGCATCCAGTCGCAGTGGAACATCAGCTTCCGGCGGTCGGCGCGGTCGACGGGGACCCCGGCCACCCAGCCCAGCACGGCTGCCGGCAGGACCTGGGCCAGGTAGACGCCTCCCGTCGCCATGGCCGAGCCGGTGGTCTGCAGGACCAACCAGGCCAGGGCGATGTAGTTGAACTGGCTGCCCGTCTTGGACAGGAGCTGACCCAGCCACAACAGCCTGAAATCTCGGTGTCTAAGAACCATGGTCCCGAAAGGATAGCCTCGCCGTGCTCTCCTTGGCAAGTCAGCCCGGGGCTGGACCTGCCCGCTGGGGATGGTTGTTCCGACGTTCGCCGGATCGCTGCGAGGGCCCGAAGGTTTCCGCAGGAACTGCCTGCTGGAGGGAGAACGTTCGGCGATTCATCCGGTTGAGGAGGACTCATGATTCAGGAGTTCAAGAGCTTCATCGCACGCGGCAACGTCATCGACATGGCCGTGGGCGTGATCATCGGCGGGGCCTTCGGAAAGATCGTCTCGTCGCTGACCGAGGACCTGATCATGCCTCCCATCGGGATGGTCCTGGGCAAGGTCGACTTCGCCAGCCTCTTCGTGCAACTGGCCGGCGAGCCGGCCTTGTCCCTGGATGCAGCCCGCCAGGCCGGCGTGCCGATCCTGGCCTACGGCAACTTCGTCAACCAGATCATCAACTTCCTGATCATCGCCTTCTGCGTCTTCCTGCTGGTCAAGGCCGTTTCCAGGATGATGGTCAGGAAGGAGTTGGAAGCGCCGGCGGGGCCATCGATGCGCGATTGCCCCGAGTGCTGCAGTTCAATTCCAGCCAAGGCGCGTCGTTGTTCGCACTGCACGGCCGCCGTCGAACCCACCGAGAGCGCTGCCTGAAGGCTCGGCTGCCCCTCGCGGGGGGGGCGCCGGTCATGAACAATGTCCGACCCAAGCGCACGCCGTGGCTTGAGCTACGGCCTTCTGGCCTATCTGTTGTGGGGCTTCCTCCCGCTTTTCTGGAAACTCCTCGAGTCCGTTCCCGCCCTGGAGATCATCTGCCACCGGATCGTCTGGTCCATGGCCTTCACCGGGATCCTCCTGGGCCTGCGTGGGGGACTGGGGCGCACGCTCGAGCAATGCCGCCAGCCGGGCCTTCTGCTGGCCACGGCCTGGACAGCCCTGCTTCTGGGGGGCAACTGGCTTCTCTTCATCTACGCGGTGAACTCCGGGCACGTCCTGCAGGCCAGCCTGGGCTACTTCATCGGCCCTCTGGTCAGCGCGGCCCTGGGGGTCTTCCTGCTGAAGGAACGGCTCTCTGCGGCCCAGACCGCGTCCTTCGCACTGGCTGGGGCCGGCGTCGTGCTGCTGGCCGTGGCCGGAGGCAAGCCCCCCTGGCTGGCTCTGGCCCTGGCGATCACCTTCGCCTGGTACGGCCTGGGTCGGAAGGTAGGGCGGCTGGGTTCATTGGAGGGTCTCTTCGTCGAGAGCGCCCTTCTGGTCCCTCCCGCCGTGGCCTGGATCCTGTGGCTGGAGGTTCGGGGGCTGGGCGCCTTTCTGCAGGGGCCGTCTGAAATCAGTTGGCTTCTGGTGGCGGGGGGCGTGGTCACCTCCACACCCCTGCTCTTCTTTGCGGCTGCGGCCCGGCGGATGCCGCTCAACACCCTGGGCTTGTTGCAGTATCTGGCTCCGTCCTTGCAGTTCCTGATGGGAGTCTTCCTGTTCCACGAGCCTTTCGGCCGGGTCCAGGCCGGGGCTTTCGCCTTGATCTGGGTGGGACTGGCCCTGTACTCCGTGGCGGGCCTGGGCCATCGCTCCGGTCAACCCTCTGCCAGTTCAGGCTGAATTCCCGATTCGGGCCTCCCGGGTCACGAGTCGGGCCTCGACTCGGAACCCGGGAAGCCGCCAGGTGAAGACGGCAGCGCCCGCCAGCAGCAGCACCCCTCCCAGGACCACCGTACCGGGAGCGCCCAGGATCGGGGCCAGGGCCCCCGAGAGCAGCGCTCCCAGAGGGGCCATCCCCATGAACATCATCGAATGGAAGGCCATCACCCGCCCCCGCAAGCGGTCGGGGACCATGGCCTGCACCAGGGTATTGGACAGGGCCATCTGGGTCATCATCGAGAAGCCGATGGGGAGCATCAGCAGACACGAAAGCTCCAGGCTGCGCGAGAGCGCGAAGGCGATGGTCCCCAACCCCAGGGTCGCGCCCGAGACCGCGATCCAGGTGCTCGAGCCTGCCAGGGCTCGTCGCGAAGCCAGGATCAAGGCCCCGACCACGGCCCCTGCCCCCGACATGCCCAGCATCAGGCCCAGGGCGTGGGCCCCACCCCCCAGGATCTCCTCGGCGAAGATCGGCATGAGCACGACGTGCGGGCTGGCCATGAGGCTGACCAGTCCCAGCATCAAGAGCAGGTCGCGGATGGGTCGGCACCTCATCACGAAGGTGAAGCCCTCGCGGAGATTCTGCGCCGCGTTGCCCTGTTGGGGAGTTGGGCGCCAGGGGGGAAGCCGCATCGCGGCCAGGCCCGCCAGGACCGCCAGGTAGCTCAGCGAGTTCCCCAGGAAGCACCAGCCCTCACCCACCCATCCGACCAGGACGCCGGCCAGGGCGGGGCCCACCATCCGGGCGCCGTTGACCATCGAGGAGTTCAGGCTGATGGCGTTGGGCAGGTCCTCGCGGCCGACCATCTGGACGGTGAACGCTTGACGGGTGGGGATGTCGAAGGCATTGGCGACCCCCAGCAGGATGGCCAGGACGTACAGATGCCAGACCTGGATCTGTTCGCTGAGGGTGAGGGCGGCCAGCAGACCGGCCAGCAACATGGCCGCCGTCTGGGTCTTGAACAGGATGCTGCGCCGGTCGAAGCGGTCGGCCACCAGGCCCCCAAACGGGACGACCAGGAAGATCGGAATCTGCGAGGCGAAGCCGACCATCCCCAACTGCATCGCCGATCCGGTCAGGCGGTAGACCAGCCAGGACTGCGCCACGGTCTGCATCCAGGTGCCGATGAGCGAGATCATCTGCCCTGAGGCGAAAAGGCGGAAGTTCCGGTGGCGCAGGGCCCGGAAGATTCCAGTGGAGGGGTTTGGGGGGGGGTCGGTCATGGGGCGGTCTTTCTGGGGGATTCCCTCGGAGAAGGCCAGGGGTTCTGCATCCACGCACGGGGGGCCTGCGACGCAGGACCTGGGGGAGGCGTGGAGGAACGCCCTGCCCATCGACTAGATGGAGGTCCCCATGGCAACCCTGGCAGGCAGGCTCGAGGCCCTGACTCTTCGGGCACTCGAGCAGATCGTCGGCGATTCGGACGCTCTTGCGGCCCAGATCGCTCCCACGCGCGACGAGAAGCATGGGGACTATCAATGCAACGCCGCCCTGGGGCTGGCCCGCCGGTTGGGGCGGAATCCACGGGACTTCGCGGCCAGTCTGGCGGAGGCCATGCTGGGTCTTGATGAGTCGGGCCTTCTGGAGACCGCCGAGGTGGCCGGCCCGGGATTCCTCAACCTCCGGGTGCGCGACCAGGCCCTGGTGGAGGCCCTGCAAGGGGTGGGGGCTCCCGCAGAGCCCGGCGGTCGGCGGGTCGTGGTGGATTACTCCAGCCCCAACATCGCCAAGCAGATGCACGTGGGCCACCTGCGCAGCAGCATCATCGGGGACGCCGTCTGTCGGATCCTCGACCACATGGGGCATGAGGTGATCCGCCAGAACCACGTGGGGGACTGGGGGACGCAGTTCGGCTTGTTGTGTGCCTACCTGATGGATCGCGGCACGCAGGGGGTCGAGGTCGACCTGGGGGACCTGGAGGCTCTGTATCGGGAGGCCCAGGCGCTGGCCGGGACGGACGAGGCTTTCCGCGAACGCTCGCGCGAGCGCGTCGTCGCCCTGCATCAGGGGGACGAAGAGACCCTTGCCACCTGGAGGCGGATCGTGACCACCTCGGTGGAGCACATCCACCAGGTCTACCACCGCCTGGGTCTTCTGCTGACCCCCGAGGACATGCGCGGCGAGAGCTTCTACAATCCCCGGCTGCAGACGGTCGTGGAGGAGTTGCAGGCCCGTTTCCCCGCGGGAAGCCGCCCGATGGAGGTCGTGGAAGACCAGGGCGCGGTGTGCGTGTTCCTGTACGACGAGCAGGGAGAACCCCGCTTCAAGAACGCCCAGGGTGAAGCTCAGCCCTTGCTGGTGCGCAAGTCCGACGGCGCCTTCCTTTACCCCACCACGGACCTGGCTGCCCTGAGCTTCCGGGTTCGCGACCTCCAGGCCGATTGGCTGGTCTACGTGACCGATTCCCGGCAGGCCCTGCACTTCCAGATGTTCTTCCAGGCCGCCCGGGACGCAGGCTGGGTGGGAGAGCGCACGCTCGAGCACGTCACCTTCGGAACCGTCCTGGGGCCCGATGGCAAGCCTTTGAAGACCCGCTCGGGTGAGAACGTCAAGTTGGCCGATCTTTTGGAGGAGGCGGTGGACAGGGCGGCTCGCCTGGTGGAGGAGAATGAACAGGATTCGGCTCGGAGGCGCGGTTTCTCGGCGGCCGAGAAGCGCGGCATCGCCGAGGCCGTGGGGATCGGCGCCGTGAAGTACGCCGACCTCTCGCAGAATCGTTCCAGCGACTACGTCTTCAGCTTCGACCGCATGCTGGCCATGGAGGGCAACACCGCGCCCTACCTGATGTATGCCTACGCGAGGATTCGGTCGATTCAGCGTCGGGCCGGCGAATTGCCGCAGGACCCGACCTTGCTTCTGGGCGAGGTGCACGAGCGACGGCTTGCCATGCACCTGGCCCGCCTGGAGGAGACCCTGGACCAGGTCGTCCACGGCTGGCGCCTGAATCTGTTGTGCGAGTACCTGTACGGGCTTTCCGGCCTGTTCATGAAGTTCTACGAGAATTGCCCCGTCCTGGCGGCGCCGACCCCGCAGGTGAGGGACTCGCGTCTGGCCTTGTGTGAGGCGGCCGCGCGGGTCCTGCAGGTCGGCCTGGGGCTTCTGGGTCTTCGGGTGGTCGAGAGGATGTAGCCGGACCGGCCACGCGCCGGTAGAGCAAAGCCATGTTCAGGGGGGGCGGGCAGCCCGTCGGACGCTCCCAGAGGACGGAGCCTGGGCTCCGCTCAGAGGACACCGGCTGGCCGGCTGCGAATCTTCTCCGCATGCGAGGCTCAAGACCCTCCAGGCTGCTGCTCGCCCTTCTTCTGGCGCTGACCGTGCCGGTCTTGGCGCAATCGGCACGCTATACCAATCCTCGCTTCGGTTTCGTGATCCGGGTTCCAGCGGGCTTTCTGGCCCAACCGGCGCCCACCAACCAGGATGGCCGGACCTTCCTCCATCAGGGGAGTGGAGCCGAGCTGCGCGTGTGGGGCTGGAACAACGTGTTGGACGAGACCGTGGCCCAGGCCATGGAGCGGGGACGGGAGTCCAGTCCGGGGCCCATCGCCTATCAGCGGAAGGGGCGCAACTGGTATGTCCTGTCCTGGATCGAGGGGACCGACATCATCTATGAGAAGACCTTCCTGGGCACCGGTTCCGGGGCCAGTTTCCGCCTGGTCCATCCCGTCGCTCGGAAGGCCGCCTTCGATCCCATCGTGACCGCCCTGGAGAAGAGCTTTCGGCCTGGAGACCTCTCGGTTCCACATTGAGGCCCCGGGCGGAATACCCGGATCCTCGCGAAGCCTCGCGCACCATCCATCGTGTCTGGGAGGAAGAAATCGTGAAGATCCAGGTGATCGTCGGCAGCACGCGGCCCGCGCGGGCCACAATTGGAGTCGCCCGCTGGGTGGCAGAGCAGGTCCGCCTCCAGGCGCCGGAGTCCCAGGTCGAGCTTGTGGACCTGGCGGATTATCCCATGCCCTTCTTCAATGAACCGGTTTCCCCCCAGTTCAACCCTTCGCGCCAGCCGGAGCCCGTCGTGAAGGCCTGGCTGGACAAGGTCTCGCAGGCCGACGCCTACGTCGTGGTGACCCCGGAGTACAACCGTTCCTTCCCGGGCGTCCTGAAGAACGCTCTGGACTTCCTGGACTTCCAGTTCGCCGAGAAGCCCGTGGCCCTGGTCGCCCACGGCTCGACCGGAGGGGCGCACGCGGTGGTCCACCTGCGCTCGGCCCTGGCCGGGGTGCAGGCCGTCACGATGCCAGCCGCCACCTATATCCTGGGAATGGGAGGGAATCTCTTCGCCCAGGATGGGACCCCCAAGGCGGACGTCCAGGGCATCGCCAGCGCCCTGGCCCGGAACGTCCAGAGCCTGGTCCGCTTCGCCGCCGCGTTGAATCGCGGTTAGCGTTCCCGTGCCGGGGGGGGCGGGAGCGGAGTCCGCGGCCTCATGGGGTAGAGCCGAGCCTGGAACCCGATCGGGGCCGGGAGGTCGACGGGAGTCCCCAGTGTTCCCAGCAGCTCGGTGGGCGGGGGGTGAGGCAGGGGGGGCTGGCCGAACACCACCAGCCAGGACCGGGGGAGCCGGGCGAACGGAGTGTCGGCCAGGTTCCGGATCTCCCTGGAGGACTGGTCGGGGTCCAGCAGGTTGGCGTAGGTGATGGCCCAGTTCGGAGCCGGTCGGATGAACCAGTCCTGGTGCTTCTCCAGGCCCCGGATGATCGGGGTCTGACCTCGCGAGGCCGAGAGGGCCTGCAGGGTCAGGGCCGACAGCGGGAAAGGTTCCACCAGGGCGATCATTCCTGGGCTTCCCGGTCCGCTCCATTCGACGGCCCGGGCCATCATGGACGCGATCTGGCCATTGAGTCTTTCCGGGCCGCACCCTCGGAATCCGGGTGTGTCTTCCAGGACGTTCGGCTTCAGATACATCGGCGTCATTCCTGCCAGCCAGGTGCTGGCATTCCAGAAGACCAGGCCGGCCAGCAGGGGCAGGATGACGGCCCGGACCTTGGTCAGGGTCAGCAGCCAACCGATGGCCACCAGCACCTCCAGGGGGTAACCGGGCAGGTAGTGTCTGGGATCCGGAAGGGCCAGGGCCAGGTTGACCCCCACGTTGGCCAGCATCGGCAGCCCCACGAAGGCCAGGCTGCCCCGTGGGCCCCGCAGGCCCAGCCAGAGCAGCCCCGGGAGGATCAGCGGGGCCAGGGAAATCCCCAGGGTGGGGTCTGAGAAGAAGAACCCGTGCAGTCGTGCGCGGTCGGCGACCGCAGAGAACTGGCCGACCTCGTGGGTCAGGTGGCGCCAGAGCATCTCCAGGTTCATCAGGTAGAACGGCGCGCTCAACAGCAAGACCAGGCTGGCCGCCAGCAAGAGGTTCCGTCCAGGGGCCGAGCGGACGGGCAGGAAGGCCAGGAAGAGCCCGACCAGGCCGGTGATGCCCAGCCCGGCCATCCAGGTGAGGACCTCGGCCAGCTCGAGTGTGTTCGTGTCCGGGTTGGAGCGAGGTGGATGCTGGCTGATCAGGGAGGCGGCCGTGGCCAGGACCAGCACCAGCGCTGTCAGACCTGCGGCCAGAGGCGCCCGCTCTTCTCGGGGGGCCTCGCGCAGGACCCGGAAGGCGACGTAGAGCAGGGCGGGAGCCAGGCTCAGGATGGTCAGCCACTTGGTCAGGGCGACGGCGGCGACCGCGGCCCCGACCAGCAGGGCTCCCGGTCGGCTCTTCATGGAGGCGTTCCCAGCCAGGAGCGCCAGGGCCGCCAGGAAGGTGGCCGTGGCTGGAAGGTCCAGCAGGAAGGTGGGCAACTGGGTCAGGGTGATCGGCGTGAAGACCACCATCGCGGCGGCCGACGCGCCGACCAGCCGGCCCGTGCTTCCGCCGAACAGGTTCCGGCCCAGGAAGCAGGTGGCCACCACGGTCAAGGCCAGCCAGCCGGTGTTGGTGCGGGCCAGGCCGGCGATCTCCAGCCCGCCGCAGCAGGCGCCGGAAAGTCCGGTGACCAGGTAGACCAGGGGAGGGTAGGCGTTGTGGTCTCTCCAGGTCAGGGCCGGTTGAAGCCAGTCCGACAGGCTCTCACAGCGCAGGAAGTGCTCTTGGAAGGTCAGGAAGGCCAGAAGGTGCGTGGCCTCGTCCCCGGAGGGCACGGCCACGGCGCTGGGGGCCCAGTCCCAGGCTGGCCAGGCCAGCACTCCGAGCAAGGCCGCCAGGAACAGCAGGTCGGCCCCCTGGCTTTCGAGGAATCGTCGGAGCGGCCCGCCGGGCAGTTCCTGGGCCCCAGGCTGCGCTTCAGGCAGTTGGGGAGCGGAGGTCTTGGGGCAGATTCGGTTGGAGAGGCGCAGGATTCGGTGCATGCCAGACCTCAAGCCGGAACTCCCCGGTCAGGGGGGCGGACCTACCTTCCGCGCAAGCCGGTCTCGCCCTTTCCCGTCGGGAGAGGACCGGGAGCCCGAGGCCTGGAGGACGAGCCTTCTGCTGGGCGAACTCTGGGACTCGATGGCGGAGTTCCGCTCACTCCATCCTGCCCCCCAGAGGTCATCACCTGTCTTGGGGTCGGAGGGAGGACCCTGGGCAAGACCCCTCTGGAGGTGCCTGTCGCGTGGCCAGGCCTGCGTCTGAATCCGAAGATCCTCGTCCCGAGAAGGAGTCTGGCCCGGAATCCGGCGTCGAACCCGGCACACCGGCCCATCCTGCTCCAGAGGTACCCTCCCCGGGCGGGGAAGCGGAAGACCCCTCGCCGGCCCCCCCCCGTCGGGGTGGGATCGACTGGCTCACCGTGGCCCTCGTCCTGGTGGCCTTGGTCAACGTCGGTCTGTGGATCTACCTCAAGCAGCGCGCGGACCATATCCCGGGGACCCTCCATGGGGGCGCCCTGCCCCCCCATCCTGGGGCTCCCGCACAGATCGCCCCCCCTCCGCCTCCTCCTCCAGGGGCTTCTCCCCAGGCTCAGGCCCAGTCGCCCGCCCCAGGGGCTTCTCCCCAGGCTCAGGCCCAGTCGCCCGCCCCAGGAGCTTCTCCCCAGGCTCAGGCCCAGTCGCCCGCCCCGGGGGCTTCTCCCCAGGCTCAGGCCCAGTCGCCCGCCCCTCCTCCCCCTTCCCCTCCGCCACCGCCGCCACCGCCGCCTCCCTCACCGGGTATGGAGCCGCCGCAGTCGTCCCCCGCAGTCGGCCTGGGCCCCAAGGACCAGATTGAAGCCTGTCTCCCCATCCTCTCCGAACTGGGGGTGGATGTCACTCCGGTCCAGGCCCTCTTCGAGCAATCCAGCACCGCGGGGCGGAACGGGAACCTGGAGAGCCAGCGTGCCCTCGAGAAGCAGGCGATCCAGGCTGCCGCACGACTGATGGACCAATCCTTCACCCAGAAGATGGCTCCCCTGATGAAGAAGGCGACCCCGGCCCAGGTCAAGCAGGCAACAGCCCAGGCCGAGCAGGCCAAAGCCAAGGGCGCGGAGGGGCGTTTGACCGATGCCGTCCAGGTCTACCGTCAGGGCCTGGAGACATTGAAGGGGGATTGAAGCCGGAATCTCCCGTCAATGGAGTTCCGGAGACCAGTGCTCGAAGCTGCGGACCATCTGCTCGTAGACGGGCAAGGTCTCTTCCATGCGCTCTTCGGGGCAGAGCAGGATCAGGGCAAAGCACTTGGGCCGCGCGATCACGTAGGTCGCGACGGCCATCCAGGCAGAGGCCTGGTTCTTGAAGGTGAACCGGCGGACATTCCTCCTGGTCTCGAAGCGTCCCGCCTTCGGTTGACTGGAGGAGACATTGGTCACGGCGTGGATTCGCGAATCGTGCAGCAGAAAGGCGTCGTCCATCGCCGGCATGTCGACTTCCAGGGGGCGGTCGTAGATCCCGAAGGGGGCACAGATCACCCGAACCTGGTTCTGCCCCGGAGGGGCCACCAACCGACTCCTGGACCGGTTCATCTGCGTTGGCTTGCAGACGATCCAATCGGCGGGAACCTGGAAGCTGTACATGTAGCCCTCGTGTCGCATGGTCTTCCACCCCTCCGGACTCGAAGAGGCCGCGGCAACCTCGTCGGGCACGGGGATGGCCCACATGTTCAAGTCCTCGGGCTTGGAAGGCGAGGAGGTCTCGGACTCAGGCCCGGCCGGGGACTCGGTTCGGGCAACCGGCTGCATCGGGGCTTCGGGGCGGGAGGGCCACAGGAGGATGCCGGCCAGAAGAAGCAAGGTCCCCATCACGAGGCAGGCCAGGATCACACGCCGCCAGTTCCGGGTTCTGGGAATCGTCTCCATCGATCGAGACCTCCTTGGTGTTTCGGGTTGGCCAGGAAGAGCCCTCAGAGTGGGACCGCTGCCGCCCCCGGCCAGAAGGACCGGGTGGCGCGGTTCTGGACAGGCGTGTCCGTGGTTGGAGTCAGGATCCGAGCAGAGGCGTGGGCCATGGCAGGTGCTCGCTTCCCTCCCTGGTCTGGTGGTGCTCCCGGCGGGTCGGGTGCTGGTAGAGGGTCCAGCGCCCTTCCGGGTCCTCACCCCAGGTGGCGATTGGCTCGTATTCCGACAGCCAGGTTCCCTGGATCTCGGGGTGGCCCACGATCAGGACCAACGAGGTCGCGGGATGGGGGGCGGGCTCCGGCGGCATGAAGTACTCGACCAGGATCACCCGCTGCCGCAGCAGGCCCTCGAACATCAAGGCATCCACGTTTCCTCGTGCTCCGGGCTGAATGACGGTGGTGATCCGCAGCTCGCCGGTCTGCTCCATTTCCGCCAGGATCCGTTCGGCGATGGGGCCGATCTCCTGGTCTGGGATGCCGATCAGGTTGTACCTGGGAATGAACCAGCTCAGCTCGCCGTGGCCGGTCAGTCCAAGGGTCCAGCGTTGGGAGGGAGCCATCCGCTCCGGGAAGGAGACCCCGAGCTGGTACAGTCCAAGAACGAGCAGCAGAGGGGCCAGGATCGGCGAAAACCAACGGACTCGGCCCCACCATCCGAAACCCAGGCTGGTGAGCAGGACCGTGGCCGGGAGGATGTAGCGCGGGTGCGGGGGGACTCCGGCGAAGGAGTAGAGGACCGTCGAAGCCAGGATTCCGCTCAGCAGGGCCAGGGTCGGGACGCGCAGCGGCCGGATGACCAGCCCGGCCAGGGTCCCCAGGGCCAACCACACCGGAGCCAGCCAGATGCAGGTGCCCAGGGTTCCCGCCATCACCCCCAGGGCCTCGCGCGCGGGGAAACTCTGTGCCAGATCCGAGCCGGCCTTGTACAGAAGCACGGGGGCCGACAGGAAATACCACCATCCACAGACCAGGAAGGCCAGCGTGAAGGCCCAACTGAGCCCCACGCCTGGACTCCAGCCGTCCCGTCGCCGGATCCAGGCCGCGCCGACGGCCAACCAGGCCCACGCGCCTGTGGCCCGGACGAAGGGTACGAGCGGAAACTCGGGCTCGGAGGTCAGAGGCTGGTTCTGGAAGAGGGTCGCGGTCAGGGCCAGGCAGGCCAGGCAGCCCATGACCAGCAGGCGCGAGCCCCTTCCAGCCTTCCAGGCCAGGAACAGCGGCCAGAGCAGGGCCGGAGCCGTGAAGAAGAGGAAGGACCACTTGGAGAGCAGGCCCAACCCCAGGACCAGGCCCAACCCCAGGGTCGGTCCAGGCACGCGCCCGCCCCGGGAGGCCAGCAGAAGGGCGAAGAAGACCGCCACCATGGCAAGAGTCCCGACCTCCAGGAAGTAGGCCGTGAGGTTGATGGGAAGCCAGGGGTTGCCGGCGGCCGCCAGGAGGCAGAGCATCCCTCCGCCCCGGCCTCCGATCTCGCGGCCGATCCACCAGGCTCCCACCAGAAGGGGGACCAGGAAGATGACCTGGGAGCCCAGGGCCACCAGGTGGGAGAGTCCGAAGAGGCTGTAGCAGGCGGCGCTGACCAGGAAGGAGAGCGGAGGATAGTCGTCGGACAGAAGTGGCAGGCCGGAGGCGAGGCGCAGCCAGATCACCACGCCCTTCTGGATGGAGCGCCCGGAGTGTTCCGGCAGGGAGTCGGGGTGGGCCAGGATGTATCCCAGGCAAAGCCAGATCAATCCGCCGGTCACCACCGCCAGGACGACGAGTTCCCATATCCGGATGGCGGGCCTGTCCTGCATCAGAGCCTCCTGCTCGGTTCCGGAACCTCAGGCGCCCGGCTCGGGTGCAGGAGGGGTCTGCGCTGGCGTCCGGCGCAGCAGGCGCAGGGCCACCATGGCCTCCCGGATGAGGGGCTCTTCGTCGCGGGCCACGGCCATCCGCCTCTGCCCATCCAGCGGCATCAAGGTGAGGACGAAGAGATCCTGGTTTCCTTCGAGGTGCCAGGAGCGGGTCTTTCCAAGTTCAACCCGGCGATCCTCGTCCAGGAAGCGGCGGACGGCCTTCTCATCGGGTCCTCCGACCAGGTAGCGGTGGATGAAGTCTGCTGGAGAGGGGAAGTCCACCGGGTTGGCGGCCCGCTGGAAGGCCATCCGCATCGCCTGGTTGGCCAGGTCGGCCAGCATGCCGCCCTGCTCGAGCAATGGCAGCAACGAGATCCTGGGCATGTCCAACTCAGCGGAGTGCACGGCGGCCAGGGCTGTTGCCTGGGGCCGGCCCGAAGGCACCCCGGAGGTTTCGAACAGATAGAGCCGGGCCCCGTCGAGTTGCCTTTCCCAGACCTCCAGGATGCGGGGGGCCTCGCCTTCCGGCGTTCGGAAGAGTTCGCGGATCCGCTCGATGGTCTGTGGGGCGACCGCCCCGGTCTGGCGCAGTCCCATGCTCTGGCGACGGGCCTGGAGTTCAGTTCTGAGCCGCCGGGCGCGTCGGCGCGAACCGACAACCAGCCAGCCCACCAGCAGGGCCACGCCCCCCAGGACGAGGCCTCCAAGAACAAACGGGTCGGAAAGACTCATCGCAGAACCTCGGCGCGCCTCTGATTGCGGAAATGCTTCCTTCCGACAGGGAGGCCCTGGGGCAGGGTGGGGGGCGGCAACATCAAGATCATCGGGAGGTCTCTTCCACAGGTTCGCCGTCCGCAGGCTCCAAGTCCTGTCGCCACTGCTCCACGGTCTGCTCTCGGACGCCGAAGCGCCTGGCGAGAAACCTGAACCCGACCGTCGTCTTGCTGCCCGCCCCCCTCCCCCTGACGCGCTGTGTCACGAGGTCAGGCTTATCATGTCGCGAAGGGGGCGCCGGCACGTTCGCTGGGAAGGAGACTCGGATGTCTGGGTCGGTCTTGATGCGGCTGGAGGAACTCCAGCCGAACGTCGCCCTGCGAGGCATCCTGCCGGAGGCGCTGGTCACGGTGGTGACGGTGCAGTGGTACGGCTCCGAGGCCGTCGAGCTCACCTACAAGGACGCTGGCGGCCGGGTGGCCAACCAGTTGCTGTACCGGCACGACGAGCCGCGCCTCCAGATCGTGCAGGACGGCCGGCCCTGGAGCTTTGACGGGGACGGGCACCTCTTCCGGCTGGTCTCCGAGGCTCACCGGATCCGACTCGCGCACCTCTTCGACCCGGTGCTGGCGGTCCACACCTCGCTGGTCGAGCCGCTTCCCCACCAGATCACCGCGGTCTACGAAGAGATGCTGCCCCGCCAGCCCCTGCGCTTCCTGCTGGCGGACGACCCGGGGGCCGGCAAGACCATCATGGCCGGGCTGCTCATCAAAGAGCTGATCGCCCGCGGGGACGTGAAGCGCTGCCTCATCGTCTGCCCCGGCAGCCTGGCCGAGCAGTGGCAGGACGAGCTGTCCCGGCGCTTCCATCTGCCCTTCGAGATCGCGACCAACGACAAGTTGGAGGCGGCGCGGACGGGCAACTGGTTCGCCGAGAACAACCTGGTCATCGGCCGGCTGGACAAGTTGTCGCGCAACGAGGACCTGCAGCAGAAGCTCCGGGCGTCCCTGCCCACGGAGGGGGAGTCCGCCGGAGGCCTGGGCTGGGATCTGGTGGTGTGCGACGAGGCGCACAAGATGTCCGCCACCTTCTTCGGGGGCGAGGTCCAGTACACGCGCCGCTACCGGCTTGGGCAGCTCCTGGGCACCCTGACGCGGCACCTGCTTCTGATGACGGCCACGCCCCACAACGGGAAGGAGGAGGACTTCCAGCTCTTCCTGGCCCTGCTGGACGGCGACCGCTTCGAGGGGCGTTTCCGTGACGGCGTGCACCAGGTGGAGGTCTCCGACCTGATGCGCAGGATGGTGAAGGAGAACCTGCTGAAGTTCGACGGCAGGCCGCTCTTCCCCGAGCGGATCGCCCATACCGTCCCCTACAGGCTGTCGGACCCCGAGACCGTCCTCTACACGGAGGTCACCCGCTATGTCCGGGAGGAGTTCGACCGGGCCGAGGCCCTGGAGAGCGACAAACGGGCCGGCACGGTCGGCTTCGCCCTGACCGTGCTGCAGCGCCGGTTGGCCTCTTCCCCGGAGGCCATCTATCAGTCCCTGCGGCGCCGCCGCGAGCGCCTGGAGTCGCGCCTGCGGGAGCTCGAGCTGCTGCAACGCGGAAGCCTCCTGGCCGGGATGCCGATGCTGGACCCCGAGGACGTGGAGGATTTGGAGGATGCTCCGGACCAGGAGCTGGAGGCTGTCGAGGAGGAGATCCTTGACCAGGCCACGGCGTCGCGCAGCGGCCAGGAGCTGAAGGCCGAGATCGGGACCCTGCAGCACCTGGAGGCCCTGGCCCAGGCGGTGCGCCGCAGCGGCGAGGACCGGAAGTGGCGCGAGCTCGCCGGCCTTCTGGGCGAGATCTTCACGCCCGCCGGGCTGGCCGACGTCGTGGCGGACCAGAAGGTCCCCTATGGCGCGGGTCCGATCCCTCCGCCGAAGCCCTCGCCTCGCCAGAAGCTGGTGATCTTCACCGAGCACCGGGACACGCTGAGCTACCTCGTGACCCGGGTCTCGACCTTCTTGGGCCGGGCCGAGGCGGTGGTGGTCATCCACGGCGGCATCGGTCGCGAGGATCGCCTGAAGGCCCAGGAGGCCTTCAAGCACGACCCCGAGGTGCAGGTCCTGGTCGCCACCGATGCGGCGGGCGAGGGCATCAACCTCCAGCGCGCCCACCTGATGGTGAACTACGACCTGCCCTGGAACCCCAACCGGCTCGAGCAGCGCTTCGGCCGCATCCACCGGATCGGGCAGACCGAGGTCTGCCACCTGTGGAACCTGGTGGCAGAACAGACCCGGGAGGGGGACGTCTATCGCCGGCTCCTCGAGAAGCTCGAGCAGGCGCGCCAGTCCCTGGGCGGGCAGGTCTTCGACGTGCTGGGCAAGCTGCAGTTCGAGGGGCGGGCGCTCCGCGACCTGCTGCTGGAGGCCATCCGCTACGGCGATCGGCCCGAGGTGCGTTCCCGGTTGGAGCGGGTCGTCGAGGGGGCGGTCGATCGCGGCCAGTTGCAGGAACTGCTTGAAGAGCGGGCCCTGGTGCACGAGGCCATGGACGTGGAGAGGGTGGCCCGGGTGCGCGAGGAGATGGAGCGCGCCGAGGCCCGGCGGCTGCAGCCCCACTACATCGAGTCCTTCTTCCTGGANNAGCCCCGGCGCTACGAGATCACCCACGTGCCCGCTCCGGTCCGCAATCGGGACCGCATGATCGGCCTGGGTGAGCCCGTCCTGGCGCGCTACGAGCGCGTGGCCTTCGACAAGACCGTGCTGGCGCCCCCGGGACTGCCGCCCGCGGCCTTCGCCTGCCCCGGGCACGCACTTCTGGACGCGGTGCTGGACCTCACCCTCGAGCGCCACCGCGACCTGTTGCGGCGGGGCACGGTCCTGGTGGACGAGCAGGACCAGGGCCTCTCCCCCCGGGTCCTGTTCTACCTCGAGCACGCCCTCCAGGACGCCGTGGCCACCCGCAGTGGAGAGCGGCGCACCGTCTCGCAGCGGATGCTGTATGTCGAGGTGGACCAGCAGGGGGGAACCCGGCACCTGAATTTCGCTCCCTACCTGGACTATCGCCCCCTGCACGCCGACGAGCCCGGCGTCGAAGAGTTCTTCGCCCTGCCGGAATTCGGCTGGATCACCCGGGACCTCGAGCGTCGGGCTCTGGGCTATGCTGTCTCCACCGTCGTCCCCGAGCACCTGGCCGAGGTCCGGGGTCGGCGCCTGGCCTGGATTGCCAAGACCAAGGCCGCGGTGAAGGATCGCCTGACCAAGGAGATGGGCTACTGGGACCACCGCGCCGAGGACCTGAAGCTCCAGGAGAAGGCTGGCCGGACCAATGCCCGGGTGAACTCCCAGGAGGCCCGCCGTCGGGCCGACGACCTGCAGGCCCGCCTGCAGAAGCGGATGGAGCAGTTGGACCTGGAGGCGCAGATCGCGGCCCTCCCGCCCGTGGCCCTGGGCGGCCTGGTGGTCGTGCCGGCTGGACTGCTGGCCCGGATGACGGGGCGCCCCCAGGCCATGAGCGCCACCCCCGCGGACACCCAGGCGTCGGCCGCCCGGGCCCGGGCCGCGGTCATGGAGGTGGAGCGGGCCCTGGGCTTCGAGCCCACGGACCGGGAGTTCGAGAAGCTCGGTTACGACGTCGAGTCCCGGGACCACGGGACCGGGCGCCTCCGCTTCCTGGAGGTCAAGGGCCGGATCGCCGGAGCCCCGACGGTGACGGTGACCCGCAACGAGATCCTCTACTCGCTGAACAAGCCCGAGGACTTCATCCTGGCCCTGGTGGAGTTCGCCTCGGAGACGGAGCACCGCGTTCGCTATGTGCGCAACCCCTTCCAGCGCGAGCCGGACTTCGGAGTCACCAGCGTGAACTACGATTTTGCCGAGTTGCTGGCGAGGGGGGAGGAGCCGAGGTGAGCGACCTGGCGATGCTGGAACAGTTGCTGCGCGCTCAGGAAGACGAGCACCTGGAGTTCAAGTCCGCTCGGAGTTCCTTTGAGTTCGACGAGCTGGGGAAGTACTGCTGCGCCCTGGCCAACGGCGGCGGGGGTCGGGTTCTGCTGGGCGTGTCGGACCGCAGGCCGCGCAAGGTCGTCGGGACCGCGGCCTTCCAGGAGTTGGAGCGGACGCGGCTGGGGTTGATGGACCGCCTGCACCTGGATGTCCGGGTCCAGGAAATCGCCCACACGGACGGGAGGGTCCTGGTCTTCGAGGTCCCATCGCGCCCCATCGGCCTGGCTGTCCAGTGGGGCGGGCAATATTGGGGGCGACGGGGAGAGAGCCTGGTCGCCATGTCGGCTCAGGATCTCCAGACCATCTTCGCCGAGTCCGGCCACGACTTCTCGGCAGACGTGTGCCCCGGGGCCGGGCTTGCAGACCTGGACCCCCAGGCGATCGAGGATTTCCGCCGCCGCTGGACGGAGAAGTCCAGGAACCTCCTGCTGGAGGGCCTGGGCCACGAGCAACTGCTTCGCGATGCCGAGTTGCTGACCGACAAGGGCTTGACGTGGGCCGCGCTGATCCTGTTCGGCACCCGGGCTGCCCTCGGACGGCTCCTGGGGCAGTGCGAAGTCATCTTCGAATACCGGTCCTCGGAAGCCAGCGGGCCGGCCCAGGACCGCGAGGAGTTCCGGCAGGGTTTCTTCACCTTCCACGACCAGCTCTGGAATCGCATCAACCAGAGAAACGACCTGCAGCACTACCAGGACGGCCTCTTCATGAAGTCCCTGCGTACCTTCGACGAGCAGGTCGTCCGCGAGGCCCTCCTGAACGCGGTGAGCCATCGGAACTACCAGTTGCCCGGGAGCGTCTTCGTCCGCCAGTACGCCCGTCGGCTCGAGGTGGAGAGCCCTGGAGGGCTCCCCTGGGGCATCACCCTTGACAACATCCTGAGCCGCCAAGCGCCGCGCAACCGGCGCCTGGCAGAGGCGTTCGGGAAGTGTGGCCTGGTGGACCGCGCGGGGCAGGGGATGAACCGGATGTTCGAGCGGAGCATCAAGCAGGGCAAGGACAGGCCTGACTTCACCGGCACCGACCAGTACCAGGTGCTGTTGACCCTGCAAGGGGAGGTCACCGACCCCAGGTTCCTGCAGTTCCTGGAGAAGGTGGGCCAGGAGACCCTGGAGTCCTTCACTACCGAGGACTTCGTGGTCCTGGACCTGGTCCACCGGGACCAGCCGCTCCCAGCGGATCTTCGCTCCCGGGCTGCCCGGCTCCAGGAGCTTGGGGTCGTCGAGTCGGTCGGGCGTGGGCGAGGAACGCGGTATCTCTTGAGCCGGCGCTTCTACGAGTTCCTGGGAGACCCTGGCGCTTACACCAGGCGGCGCGGCCTGGACCGGGAGCAGAACAAGGAGTTGCTGATCGCCCACCTCCAGGGTTTCGCCGCGGAGGGATGCGATATGGATCAGTTGCAGCATGTGCTGCCAGGCTTGTCCAGAGACCAGATCTTCAGGTTGCTTGACGAGATGCGTGAGCAAGACCGAGTGCGCTTGGAGGGTTCCCGGCGATGGGCGCGCTGGTATCCTGTCGGTCCCCGGCCGCATCCGAGCCTCGACTCCGCACCACCGAATGGACCAGGCCCGTGACCTCCGACGCCTGTCCGCTAGGACGGTGGGGCAGGCAGCCGGAGGTGGCTTTTCACGCCAAGCCGCGCATAGACACTGCATAGACCGCGCATAGGAGGCCCATAGAAACCCGTATGGACGGCGCCTGGGCGCTGCACGAAGCGCGCATACACCGCGCATAGAACGTCCATAAGTGCGCCATAGGAGGGCGCGTACTGGATCGGGGTCGTCCACGGAATCGCGCCTGGGTCCTTTGGCCCACTACGACTCCGATGAGCCACAGTGAGCCAATGAAGAGCCAAATACGAGGCATAAGGGCCCATAGGGATGTCCTGGAATGTCCGCGAGCACGTGCTCTGCCTGGGTTTCGGGATAAAGGACGAGGTGTTTGTTCGTGAGCCATAACGTGACCCAGAGGAAGAAGCTGATCGAGGTGGCCCTGCCGCTGGAGGCCATCAACCGGGCGAGTGCCCGGGAGAAGTCGATCCGGCACGGGCATCCGAGCACGCTGCAGCTGTGGTGGGCGCGGCGGCCGTTGGCGGCGGCGCGGGCGGTAGATGGTGGACGACCCGTCATCCTGGCCCTGGTAGAGTTCGCCTCCGAGACGGAGCGCCGCGTCCGCTATGTGCGCAGCCCCTTCCAACGCGAGCCGGACTTCGGCGTCACCAGCGTGAACTACGACTTTGCCGAACTCTTGGCCAGTGGGGAGGAACCGAGTTGAGCCAATCTGCGGCGTTGGAGGGTGGAGCGAGCCGGCCTTGGCAGCCTGGACACGACTCCTACCCGAGCGCGGCCGATACGGGCTTCTCGGCCGGGACTGAACGGGTCTTCCTTAAGAATGCACTTCGCCGGGAGGTCGAGGAACTTGGGTCGGTGGCGGAGAGGGAGGGCTACCCTCCCATGGACGGTAGACTGAAAGGCACCCTGCTCCGACTGGGCGACCTGGGCGTCCAAGCTTCCCAGGCCGCGAGTGAGTTGCTAGGAGAATCTTGCACGCTCCTTCGGCCGGCGTTCTTCCTGGAAGGCGACTGCGTGAACGTCGTGTTCCACTCGGTTTCCACGGCCCGTCGCCTGTCCCTGGATCTGTCCTGGCCGGACGGCAGCACCGTGGATCTCTACCAGACGGATGCGGAGGGGACCCGGAAATTCGGAGAGCTTGCCGGCCTTCCCGATAAGGTGGGGCAACTTCTCATGTGGCTCCTTCACGCGTGAGGCGGCCCGGCCGATGGAGCGTTTCCGACGCCGGACGAGGAGGCCGTTAACCAGTGTCCGTGAGAAGTTCACCCAGCCGGGCATCCCCTCAGAGGGAACCGACGTCGCTTGGAGGGCCGGGCTCCCAGTCGCCAGAAGTCACCATAACCGCGCATAGATTCACCATGACTGGTACATAGCGACCGTTCCAGACCCTCGGCGATCGCCGATGCAAACGGGGTTCGTCTTTGGCTCTCGAAAGTGTGTTCGCTACATAGGCCGCGCATAGATTCAACATAGACGAGCCGTACAAGCCCATGTGGACGTCTCGGGAAGTTCGCGATTACGTGGTCTGCCCGGGTTTCGGGACAAAGGACGAGGTGTTTGTTCGTGAGCCATAGCGTGACCCAGAGGAAGAAGTTGATCGAGGTGGCCCTGCCGCTGGAGGCCATCAACCGGGCGAGTGCCCGGGAGAAGTCGATCCGGCACGGGCATCCCAGCACCTTGCACCTGTGGTGGGCGCGCCGGCCCCTGGCGGCGGCGCGGGCGGTGATCTTCGCGCAGATGGTGGACGACCCGTCGTCCTGGCCCGAAGAGTTCCCCACCGAAGAGTTGCAGACGGCCGAGCGGCAGCGCCTGATGGACATGATTGGCCGGGTGGTGCTGCGCAGGAACCCGAAGACGGGCAAGATGGAGGAAGTGGTCGAGGGGCTGGTGGCCTGGGAGAACACCACCAACGAGGGGCTGCTGGAGCAGGCCCGGGAGGAGATCCGCAAGAGCTGGCGCCGCACCTGCGCGGACAACCAGGACCACCCGCGGGCGGCCGAGCTGTTCAATCCGGACAAGCTGCCGGCGTTCCACGACCCCTTCGCGGGGGGCGGCTCCCTGCCGCTCGAGGCCCAGCGCTTAGGCCTGGAGGCCTACGCCTCCGACCTGAACCCCGTGGCCGTGCTGATCAACAAGGCCATGATCGAGATCCCGCCCAGGTTCGCCGGCCGGCCTCCGGTGAACCCCGAGGCTCAAGCGGATCGGAGCCTCTTCGCCCGGCAGTGGAAGGGCGCTGAAGGCTTGGCCGAGGACGTGCGCTACTACGGCAAGTGGATGCGCGACGAGGCCGAGAAGCGGATCGGGCATCTGTATCCCAAGGTCGAGATCACCGCCGAGATGATTTCCCCCCCTCCGGGGGGGCCGGGGGGGGCACCACAGGGTCGCCCGGACCTGACTCAGTACCTGGGGCAGAAACTGACCGTCATCGCCTGGCTGTGGGCCCGGACGGTGAAGAGCCCGAACCCGGCGTTTGCGCATGTGGATGTGCCACTGGTGTCGACGTTCATGCTGGCCACCAAGCCGGGCAAGGAGGCCTATCTCGAGCCGGTGGTGGAGGGGGATTCCTACCGGTTCGAGGTGCGGGTGGGCAAGCCCAAGGACCTGGAGGCGGCCAGGGCGGGGACGAAATTGGGCCGAGGGGCCAACTTTCGATGCGTGATGTCGGGGGCGCCGATCACAGGGGACGACATCAAGGCCGAGGGCCAGGCCGGACGCATGGGGGCCCGGATGATGGCCATCGTGGCGGAGGGGGCTCACGGGCGGGTGTACCTGGCGCCGACTGCGGCGCATGAGGAGGCGGCGCGGCAGGCGCGGCCGGCGTGGAAACCGGAGACACTACTGGCTGATGACCCCCGCAACTTGTGGACCATCCCATATGGATTAACGAAGTTCTGCGATCTCTTCACCCCCCGCCAGCTCGCAGCCCTGACCACCCTGGCCGATCTGGTGGGCGAGGCCCGAGAGCGGATCCAGCGCGACGCGGTGACGGCCGGCATGGCCTGCGAGGGCCGGGGCCTGGATGCGGATGGGGTGGGGTCCCGGGCCTATGCCGAGGGAGTGGGCGTGTATCTGGGCCTGGGGCTCAGCAAGCTGGCAGATTACAACAGTTCTCTGGTCTCCTGGAGTGGTTCGAGAGATCAAGCAGCACATGTATTTACGCGGCAAGCCTTGCCCATGGTCTGGGACTTCGCAGAGGTCAACCCTCTGGCCGGCGCCGCGGGAGACCTCACCGTCTCTTTGCTCAACATCTCTCGAGGGCTCGAGGCGTCCAGCAATCGCATCGCAGGATTTGTCGTCCAGGAGGATGCCGCCGCCACTCGGCCAGGCCCGCCGCGAATCTTCTCCACCGACCCTCCCTACTACGACAACATCGGCTACGCGGACCTCTCGGATTACTTCTACGTCTGGTTGCGGCGCTCCCAACAGGCGGTCTTCCCCGACCTCTTCGCCACCCTGGCGGTCCCCAAGGCCGAGGAACTGGTGGCCACCCCCTACCGACACGGCGGCCGGGAAGCGGCCGAGGCCTTCTTCCTGAAGGGAATGACCCGGGCCATGGCCACGCTGGCCGCTCATTCCCACCCCGCCTGCCCCACCACGATCTACTACGCCTTCAAGCAATCCGAGAGCGACGCCGCCGACGGCACGGCCAGCACCGGTTGGGAGACCTTCCTGGAAGCCGTGGCCCAGGCGGGCTTCAGCCTCAGCGGCACCTGGCCCATCCGGACCGAGCGTGGAGCCCGCTCGATCGGCATCGGCTCCAACGCCCTCGCCTCCAGCATCGTCCTGGTCTGCCGCCCCCGCCCGGCCGACGCCCCCACGGCCACCCGCCGGGAGTTCCTCGCCGCGCTCAAGACCGAACTCCCCGTGGCATTGAGACTCCTGCAGAAGGGAAACATCGCGCCGGTGGACCTGCAACAGGCGGCCATCGGGCCCGGGATGTCCATCTTCACCCGCTACTCCAAGGTCGAGGACGCCACTGGCAAGACGCTTTCCGTCCGCGAAGCCCTGACGCTCATCAACCAGACCCTGGACGAGGTCCTGGCCGAGCAGGAGGGCGACTTTGACTCCGACACCCGCTGGGCGCTGGCCTGGTTCGACCAGTATGGCTTTGCCGAGGGCGAGTTCGGCGTGGCCGAGACCCTCTCCAAGGCCAAGAACACCAGCGTCACCGGCATGGTGGAGGCCGGGGTGGCCGCCTCGGGGGCCGGCAAGGTGCGCCTGTTGAAACCCGCCGAGTTGCCCACCGACTGGGACCCCACCACGGACACCCGCCTGACCGTCTGGGAGATGGTGCACCACCTGGTCCGCGCCTTGGACCAGGGGGGCGAACTCGCGGCCGCGGCACTGGTGGCGAAGCTCGGCTCTCAGGCCGAGACGGCTCGCGAGCTGGCCTACCGCCTCTACTCCGTGTGCGAGCGCAAGAAGCGCGCCACCGAGGCGCTGGCCTACAACGGCCTGGTCCAGAGCTGGCCCGAGCTGGTCAACCTGGCCCGGGAGGGCGTCCGCACGGGGCCGGTCCAGCAAGACCTGTTCGACAACGAGGAGGAGCCGGTCTGATGCTCACCCGTCTGCACGTGAGGAATTTCAAGTCCTGGGAAGACACGGGCGAAATGCGCCTCGCACCCCTGACGGCTCTGTTCGGAGCCAACAGCTCGGGCAAGACCAGTCTGCTGCAGGTCCTTCTGATGCTCAAGCAGACCGCGGACTCGCCCGACCGCAGCCAGGTCTTGAACCTCGGCGACGAGCGCAGCCTCGTGGAACTTGGGACCTTCCAGGACGTGCTCTGCGGCCACGACCTGAGCCGCTCCCTGGATCTCGAACTGGAGTGGACCCTGCCCGAGACCCTCCAGATCCGGGACCCCGCCAGCAAGAACAGTATTCTCGTCGAGGGCGACACCCTGGCCTTCGCCAACCGCATCGCCTGGCAGGCCCGCAAGGAGGCCACGGCCGGACCGGTGGTGACCGAGATGTCCTATCGGCTCGGCGACATGTCCTTCGGCATGCGCCAGAAGGCCCCGGCCAACGGCCAGTATGAATTAGCGCCGCAGGATGGGAGGTTCCGCTTCGTACGCACGCTGGGACGCTCCTGGCCCCTGCCGCCTCCTGCGCGGTGCTACGGATTCCCCGACCAGGCGCGGGCCTACCACCAGAATGCGGGCTTCTTGTCGGATCTCGAGTTGGGCTTCGAGAATTGCCTGGGCCGGGTCTTCTACCTGGGGCCCCTTCGGGATTACCCTCGGCGCCACTACCTGTGGGCCGGCGCGCAGCCTGCCGACATGGGACGCCGTGGAGAGAAGGTGGTCGACGCCTTGCTGGCCTCGCGGGAGTCCGGCTTGAAGCTCTCCGCGGGGAGGGGTCGCCGGCGCCTGACCCTCGAGGAAAGGGTGGCCCGGTGGCTGCAGGAATTGGGGCTCATCCAGAGTTTCCAGGTCCGGCCCGTTACCGAGGGCGGAAAGCTCTTCCAGGTGTGGGTGCGCCGGAACCAGGCGGGGGCCGAGGTCCTGCTTCCCGACGTCGGGTTCGGAGTCTCCCAGGTGCTGCCTGTGATCACCCTCTGCTACTATGCTCCGGAAGGCTCGACCCTGATCCTGGAACAGCCCGAAATCCACCTGCACCCCGCAGTCCAGTCGGGACTGGCCGACGTCCTGCTGGACGCTGTCCGGACCCGAGGGGTCCAGATCCTCCTGGAAAGCCATAGCGAGCACCTCTTGAAGAGGCTGCAGCGACGGATGGCGGAGGAGACGGCCCGGCCCGAGGATCTCGCACTCTACTTCTGCTCCACGGAGGATGGAAGATCCCGGCTCACCGAACTCCAGTTGGACCTCTTCGGGCAGGTCCAGAACTGGCCCCAGGACTTCTTCGGCGATCCCTTCGGCGAGATGGCGGAGACCCAGAAGAAGATCCTGGAGCGGAAGATCGCCGCGAGGCCACAGCCTTGACGCCGCGGGTCGTCGACACCAACGTCCTGGTCGTGGCCAACGGCGGGCACGAGCGGGCCTCTGAGGAGTGCCAACTGGCCTGCGTCGAGGCGCTCCTGGCGGCGCGTGAGGGGCCTGTCCTCATCGACTCCAGGGGCCTGATCCTCCAAGAATACGGTAAGAAAGTCGCCTACTACCGGCCTCCCCGGGTCGGCAACGAGTTCTATCGTTGGCTCTTGGACCACCAGGGGCAGGATGTTTGCTGGCAGGTGGACATCACGCCCGAAGGAGAGAGTTTCGCGGAATTCCCCGACGATCCGGATCTGGCCCGATTCGACCCCTCAGACCGCAAGTTCGTGGCAGTCGCCCGGGCCAGCGGAGTGGGGCCTCCCATCCTGAACGCGGTGGACACCGACTGGTGGAACCATCAGAAGGCCCTGGAGCGGAACGGGGTTCGCATCGAGTTTCTATGCCCCCAGGATATGGGCAGTCGGTCCGCCTCGGCGCGGATCCGTCAATGAGAGGAATCTGAAGACATGGCAGTCACGAACCACGAACGACTCGGCCGGGTGATGGAACTGCTCAAGTCGGGGCTGGCTCCCTTCGTCGACCGGGAGGTCCATCTCACCGGAAAGCTGCCAACCCACGTCTCCCAGGAACTGGCCCAGGACCCGGCCCTCGTGAAGCGGCCCATCCCGGAATGGGACGTCGCTCCGCTCCTGAAGCTCATGTGGCTTGCCTGGAACGAGGTCTTCGCCCGGACCCTGGGGCCCGCCGAGCGCAGTTACGTGGCCGAGTTGCGCGGGCACCGCAACGCCTGGGCTCACCAGCAGGTCTTCTCGTCCGACGACGTCTACCGCGCGCTGGATTCGGCCGGGCGACTCCTCTCCGCCATCTCGGCGCCGCAAGCCGAGGAGATCGAGAAGATGAAGATGGAGGTCCTGCGCCTGCGCTTCGAAGAGCAGGCGCGCAGCGAGAAGCGCAAGAGCGCCGGCACCGCCATCGAAAGCGCCGTGACCGGGACCCTGAAGCCCTGGCGCGAGATCGTGACCCCCCACCGGGACGTGGCCTCCGGCCGCTACCAACAGGCCGAGTTCGCGGCCGACCTGTGGCAGGTTCACCTGGGGGAGGGGACCGACGAGTACCGCGACCCGGTCGAGTTCTTCCGCCGCACCTACCTGACCGACAGCCTCAAGCGCCTGCTGGTGGGGGCCGTGCAGCGGCTCTCCGGGGGCGGCGGCGACCCGGTGGTGCAGCTCCAGACCAACTTCGGGGGCGGCAAGACGCACTCCATGCTGGCCCTGTACCACCTGGTGTCGGGCACGCCGGCCACGGACCTGGTGGGCCTCGACGAGATCCTGCGCGAGGCCGAGGTCTCGACCCTCCCGCGGGCCCGGACGGTGGTCCTGGTGGGCAACAAGATCTCGCCGGGAAACCCGGTCACCAAGCCGGACGGCACGGTGGTGCGCACCCTCTGGGGGGAACTCGCCTGGCAGCTCGGGGGCCGGCCCGCCTATGACCGGATCCGCGCGGACGACGAGCGGGCCACCAGTCCCGGCGACGCGCTGAGGAAGCTCTTCAACGAGTATGGCCCGTGCGTGGTGCTCATCGACGAGTGGGTGGCCTACGCGCGGCAGCTCCACGACTCGGGCGACCTGCCCGGGGGCGGCTTCGAGACCCAGTTCAGCTTCGCCCAGGCCCTCACCGAGTCGGCCAAGCTGGCTCGCAACTGCCTGCTGGTCCTCAGCCTGCCGGCTTCCGACACGGCGGGGTCGCCCTCGTCTGGCGCGGACGACGTCGAGGTGGGCGGCCAGCGGGGTCGCGAGGCCCTGGACCGGCTGCGCAACGTCGTCGGCCGGGTCGAGTCCTCGTGGCGGCCCGCCAGCGCCGAGGAGGGCTTCGAGATCGTGCGCCGCCGGCTCTTCGAGCCGATCACCGACCCGGCCCTGTTCCGGGATCGGGATGTGGTGGCCCGGGCCTTTGCCGACATGTACCGGACCCAGCACCAGGAGTTCCCTCCCGAGTGCCGCGACGCCGAGTACGAGAAGCGCATCCGGGCCGCCTACCCGATCCACCCCGAGATTTTTGACCGGCTTTACACCGACTGGTCGACCCTGGTGAAGTTCCAGCGCACCCGCGGCGTGCTGCGCCTGATGGCGGCGGTGATCCACAGCCTGTGGGAGAAGGGCGACCGCAACCCCCTCATCCAGCCGGCCAACATCCCCATCGACGACCCTCGCGTGCAGTTCGAGCTCACCCGGTACCTCTCGGACGACTGGGTGCCCATCTTGGGGAAGGACATCGACGGGCCGGGCTCGCTGCCCCTGCGGCTGGACGCCGAGGTGCCGAACCTGGGCAAGTTCGCGGCCTGCCGGCGGGTGGCCCGGACCATCTACCTGGGCTCTGCGCCCACCGCCACCGCCGCCAACCGGGGCGTCGAGGACCGGCGGGTGAAGCTGGGGTGCGTCATCCCCGGCGAGAGCCCGGCCGTCTTCGGCGACGCCCTGCGGAGGCTGGCTGCCGCCGCCACCTACCTGTACCAGGACGGGCCGCGGTTCTGGTATTCCACCCAGCCGACGGTGACCAAGCTGGCCGAAGACCGGGCCGAGCAGTTGACCCGGGAGCCCGACAAGGTGGCTGCAGAGCTGGAGCGCCGGCTGCGCCTGGACCTGGCGGCCCACAAGGGGGAGTTCCGCACCGTCCACCCTCTGCCCGCCTCCAGCGTCGAGGTGGTCCAGCAGACGGGGGTGGCCCTGGTGGTGCTGAGGGGCGAGCACACCTACGGCAAAGAGCCGAACAGCCCCGCCGAGGTCGCGGCCCGAAACATCCTCCAGACCCAAGGTCCCAGCCCCCGGATCTTGCGGAACACCCTGGTCTTCCTGGCTGCGGACCGGACCCGGATGCAGGACCTGGACGAGGCGCTCCGGCGCTACCTCGCCTGGGACTCGATCGTGGCGGAAAAGGAGACCCTGGTCCTGGACCCCCACCAGGTCAAGCAGGCCGAGGCCCAGAGGGCCAGTGCGGACGGGGCCGCCACGGCGCGCCTCCCCGAGACCTACCAGTGGCTCCTGGTGCCGGGGCAGGCGACGCCCCAGGCGCCCGTGGTCTGGCAGGCCCTGCGACTGACCGGCCAGGAGGCTTTGTCCGGCCGGACCGGCGGAGCACCCCAGCCGATGCTGGCGGCCCGGGCCAGCAAGAGGCTGCAGAACGAAGAGCTCTTGATCCGGGAGTTCGGGCCCTCCCCGCTGCGCCGGGAACTCGACCGGGTGCCCCTGTGGCGGGGGGACCACGTGCCCATCGGTCAGCTCATGCAGGACTTCGCGTCCTACCTTTACCTGTCCCGGCTCCGGGACTCCTCGGTCCTGGCCGAGGCGATCCGGAAGGGCTTCAGCCTCCTGACCTGGGAACAGGACTCCTTTGCCTACGCCGATTCCTACGACGAACAGGCCGGGCGCTATCGGGGCCTCCGCTGCGGCGAGACCCTGTCGGTCAGCGAGAACGATCCGGGCCTGCTGGTGCGCCCCGAGGCCGCCCTGCGGCAGCGCGAGGCCGAGGTGCCGGTGCCGGTTGTGCCAGTGCCTGTTTCGGTTCCGGGCGGGGGCTCCGTGCAGCCCGTGGTCGGGCCTGGAGGGAACGGTGGTGGCGGTGGTGTCCTGCCTCCCGTCGTCCCGCCACCGCCAACCCGGCGGACCCGACGCTACCACGGGACCGTGACGCTCGACTCCTCCCGGGCGGGCCGGGACGCCAGCAAGGTGGCCGACGAGGTCATCGCCCACCTGCAGGGCCTGGTGGGCTCGTCGGTGCGGGTGACCCTGGAGATCGAGGCCGAGTTCGCCGACGGCGTGCCCGACCACGTGATCCGGACCGTGACCGAGAATGGGCGGACGCTGAAGTTCACGAGCCAGGGGTTCGAGGTGGAGTAGGGGGGCGACGCCGGCCGGTTTCCGCGTTTCCGCCATGAATTTGAGGAAATGCCACAGAATCATGCAGGAAACCGGGTTCAGCATTCCATCACACCCCCCCCTGGAATGCCTGCCAGGATCCGTCCGTTTCTGATCGAAGACCGGACCATGATCCTGCACGCCGAGTCTTGTGGGCAAGGCCCCGTCCTCCTCTTCATTCCCGGTCTGGGGGCGGACCATCTGTGTTGGGACTTCCAGGTCCCCGAACTCTCTGGCGAGTTCCGTCTGGTGCGCCTGGACCTGCCCGGGGCGGGTCGAAGCCCGGATCCGTCCGGTCCCTGCTCCTGCGTCGAGATGGCCGGAGACGTCGCGGAGACCATGCAGGATCTGGGAATCCCCTCGGCGTTCGTGGTCGGGCACTCGCTGGGTGGGGGGGTGGCCCAGTGCCTGGCGGCGCAGTCTCCAGAGCGGGTCGCGGGCCTGGTTCTGGTCGGGACGGCCTCGTCTTTGCAGCCTCGGACCCTGGAGGTGCTGGAGAGCTGGTTGGCATGGATGCAGGAAGGGCTCTCCCGGGAAGCCTTTGCCCGGGGCTTTCTCCCCTGGATCCTCTCGCGTCGCTTCTTCGAGAACCGCCTGGCGCTGGCCGAGGCCACCCGGCTGTATGTCGAGTCTCCCTGGCCTCAGCCCGCCCAGGCCTTCGCCAGCCAACTGGCGGCCTGTCGTGGCCTGCAGACCACAGGGCTTCTGCCGAAGATCCAGGCCCCCGCGCTGGTCTTGACCGGCGCAGAGGATCTGCTGACGCCGCCAGCACAGGGCCGGGACCTGGCTGCAGGCCTGGCCAGAGGCCGTTTCGTCGAGATGCCGGATCTGGCTCATGCCTGCATGGCTGAAGGCTCCAGCCTCTTCAATCGGCGGGTCCGGGATTTCGTGCGGGAAGTCCAACTCCCGGACTGAGCGCTGGCCCCTGGGCTTGGGCCCTGGCGGCTCTGCCCACGGCGGTTCAGGTCACCGGGGGGGGAGCGGTGGGCTCGCTCAGTGGGGTCCACTGGAAGAAGCGGACCATCTCCTGATAGGTCTCGGCCTCCCGATTCAGCAGACGGTGGTGCTTGTCTCCGGAAAGGAGCGTGACCTTGGCCCCCGGTGGGGGGACGTTGGCCACTGGAACCAGGCCATCCCCCTGGGTGAAGAGGGGACCGCCCTTCTCGGCCGGAGTCAGAAGCCCGCGGGCGGCCACCGCATGGAAGTCCTCGATGCGACTGGCCTGCTCTTCCCAGCGCGAGTTCAGATCGCTCAGGCGAGGGTTGGAGGAACCGTCGCCCTGGAGCGGAGCCATCCAGTCCAGAGCTGGAAGATCCCCGACGGTCAGCCCGCCCAGGCTCATGGCCCAGCGGACGTCGCGTTGGACGACGTGGCGGGCCAGTTCGGCAAAGCGGGTGCCGCGGTTGGGCGTGCCCAGCATCATCAGGCGCCCCACGGCCTCTCCGCCTCGATCCAGGTAGACTCGGGTGCTCAATCCGCCCATGCTGTAGGCTTCCACGTCCAGTCGGGGGGCTCCGGTCAACTGGCGGATCGCCTCAAAGTTCCGGTCCAGCTCGTCGGCCACGACATCTGGAGGGGCATGACCATCCTTCAGGACCACCTGGAAGACCCGGGCGCCGGCGGGCACGCTCTCGGGGGCGGCCTGGATCTGGGCCTCCGGGTCGGTGAAGAACTCGCCGTCGCGCACGAAGACGATCCGGCCGCCGTTGAGCCCCCCCTCGGTCAGCTTGGATCCCAGGTCGTTGAAGGCTTCCCGGCGGGTCGTCCATCCCGGGACCATCACGAAGGGGCGCTCCAATTGAACCCGGGGCTGGTCTTCAAGAGGGCGCTCCTGGTCCAGCCGGCGCTCGGCTCGGACGCCCTCCAGCTTGTAGATCAAGCCGGTGGCCACGAACTGGCCGACGGTCAAGGCATCTTCTACCTCAGGAGGCAGGGCCTCGGGCGACTCCAGCCGGGCACTCGTCCCGGGGACGGCGGCCGGCCGGCAGGGGGCAACGCTCGGATGAAGGCGAGAGACATCCATGATTTCATTTTGGGGTGATTCAGGTCGGAAATTGGAGAAAACGAGGTAAATATTTCGACACTTCAGACTCCGTCCTCCGGTCCTGACCTCCACCGCCATGTCCGGCAACGGTTCAGGTCCGCCTGCACCGGGTTGAACTCCCGGCCGCCCTGGCTCCATGCCCGACACCCCCCGCCATGCCACGGGTCTGGCCCACGGAGGACTCCGTCCACCTGCGTGAATCTGCTAGGCTGGACTGAGAGAGCACATGCGCCGATCTGTTTGACGGGGAGGAGCCCATGAAGAGTCTCATTCGACGTGGCCTGGGGCTGTGGATCGCAACCGTGATCGTGCTGGTGGTGGGGCTGCCCGCCGGCGCCGAGAAGTTCCGCCCCCAGGATGAGACCGCCCGAGCCCCTGGTTTTGAAGCCTTCAAGACCCGCTTCATGCAGGCCGTCAAAGTGCATGATGTTGGCTGGTTGGAGAGCCGGATCACCTCCCAGAGTCACTTCGGCTTCGGCCCGAACGAGCAGGGAGTGGCCGGCTTCCGTTCCCGTTACCACCCGGAGGATCCCGAGAGCTCGTTGTGGCGCACGCTGCAGAAGATCATGGGCACCGCCGGCTCGTATCACCCGGAGGAGGGGATGGTCTGCTTCCCCTGGCTCTACCGGCGCCTGCCCACAAGCGAGGGGGAGTCCAGGGCGGTGATCCTGGGGGTTGACGTCGACGTGCGCGCCGGCCCCGGGGCCCAGACCCCGGTCCAGGAGCGTCTGTCCTGGGACATCGTGGAGGTTCTGGGACGGGAAGGAGCCTGGGTGCACATCCGCGGCCCGGAAGGTTCCTTGCGCAGCGGCTGGGTTCACGCCGACTTCATCCACTCGCCGATGGGCCCTCGGATCGGATTCGTGCGCCAGGACGGGAGCTGGAGGATTCAGTTCCTGGTTTCGGGGGACTGAAGAGCAGCACCATTTCCCTGGAAAGACCGAAGGCCCGGAGTCTCCTCCGAGCCTTCGTGGCAGCGATGCGCCAGCGTGATGGACTACTTCTTCTCGAAGAACTCGTCAGAGAGGCCCTGGTTGAAGCGGTAGTTGGCGTAGGTGGCCGTGGCGGTGGCCGAGACCGAGACCGACGGGAACTGGAACTCGGCGGTCATCCGGTCGAAGACCAGGAAACCGTCGGTCTGGCGGTATACGACGTCCACGCCCAGGCGCCCGTTGTTCTTGTAGTGGGTGATCTGGCGGGGGATGCTGTAGTCGTTGCGATTGACCCACACCTCCACCATCTGGATGTCGCCCATGCCCTGCTTGGGGGTCATGGTGATCCGCCAGGTGGGCTGGCCCGCAAGGTCGATCTGCTCGGCCACGCGGCTGTTGAACTTCTCGATCTCGGGCAGGTTCCAGCCGAAGATGTTGGGGTATTTCTTGACGTAGGAGGGGGCCTTCTCCAGGACCAGCTTGTGCTTGTCCGGGCGCTTGTGGTAGTAGGTCCCGCTCATCGTGGGGTTGTAGGGCAGGAAGGCGACCCGGGCTTTCAGGGCGATGTCGATGTCTGCCTGGTAGTCGTTCAGGCCCGGGTTGATCTGCCGGACCCGGGCGAAGATTCCTTCGACCTGGGCGTCCGCCCGGGCGGGGACCTGGACCGCCAGGACCAGACCCAGGATGGCCAACGCCATGAATCCCAGCGCCAACCGCTTCATCCTTTGACCTCCTCGGAGTGGCCCGCATCGGGGGGGGCCTCATCCCTGATTGAGACTCTCTCGGCACCCTTCAGGTTGCGCTGGTGGTCCGGTTTCGGGGTGAGGCTGGCAGGAAGGGCCTTCCCACGCAGTGATACTCGAAGCCCAATTCGGCCATGCGGGCCGGCTCGAAGAGGTTTCGCCCGTCCACCACCAGGGGGCGGGCCATCTCCTCGCGCAGTCGGGGCAGATCCAGGTGGCGGAACTCCTGCCACTCGGTGCAGATCACCAGGGCCTCGGCGTCGCGGGCGGCCTGGTAGGGGTCCTGGCACATCGTGGTGTCGGGCACCTTCTTCAAGGCCCGCTCCATCGAGATCGGGTCGTAGGCCCTCACCCGCGCCCCTTCGGCCTGCAGGGCCGCGATGATGTCCAGCGAGGCCGCCGAGCGGAGGTCGTCGGTGTTGGGCTTGAAGGACAGGCCCAGGATCGCGACCTTCCGGGTCCGCAAGGGCTCGCCCAGGGTCCGGTGCAGAACCTGCACGGGCCACAGCCGCTGGGAGGCGTTGATGCGCTCGGTGGCCTCCAGAAGCTCGAAGTCGTAGCCCACCTCGCGGGCGATCTGGATGAAGGCCTTGACGTCCTTGGGAAGGCACATCCCTCCGTAGCCGATGCCGGCCTCCATCGAGGCCATGCCGATCCGGTGGTCCAGGCCGATTCCCTTGGCCACCTTCTTGATGTCGGCTCCGGACAGGCTGCAGACCCGGGCCACGGCGTTGATGAACGAGATCTTGACGGCCAGGAAGGCGTTGGCGGAGTGCTTGATCAGCTCGGCGGACTTGATGTCCGTCAGCAGCAAGGGCGCATTCAGGGGCTCGTACAGAGAGACCAGCAGCGAGGTGGCCCGCTCGGACGAGGCTCCGATCACCACCCGGTCGGGGTGCAGGAAGTCCCGGATTCCCGTGCCCTCGCGCAGGAATTCGGGGTTGGAGGCCACGTCGAACTCCACCCCAGGCCGGATGTTCTCGGAGATCGTGCGACGGACCCAGTCCCCGGTCTGCACCGGCACGGTGCTCTTCTCGACCACCAGTCGGTACTCGGTCATGTGCCGGGCGATCTCTCGCGAGACGGCCTCGACGAAGGAGAGGTCCACTCCGCCGTCCGGCTTGGGGGGCGTGTTGACGCAGATGAAGATGATCTGGCCGTGCTGGACGGCCTCCCGAATCTCCGAAGAGAACTTCAGCCGACCCTCCTGGCGATGGGTGCCCACCAGGGTTTCCAGTCCCGGTTCGTAGATCGGGACGCCCCCGGACTGCAGGATGCGGACCTTCTCCAGGTCGTTGTCGACTCCCAGGACTTCGTGGCCGAGTTCAGCCAGGCAGGCTCCGGTCACCAGACCGACGTAGCCGCAACCGATGATGCTGATCTTCACTTGGGCGATCCTCTCGGGGCTCCAATGGGGATGAGACCCCTCCCTTCCCGATCGGGGGCGTTGTTCCTACGGCTGGGGAGGGACGAGGGCGGGGACCGGCACGGTGACAGGATCCAGATCCCCCGCCTGCAAGGTGACCTGACAGGCCTCCAGGGGCAACTCCAGCCTCAGTTGCAGGTTCCCCTCGGAGGGAGTGGGGAACGTTCCCACCCCGGTCCCGTCCACGGTCACGGCCACCGGCACTCCGGGAAGGCCGTTGTGCCAGCCGTCTTCGGCCAGGACCTCCAGGGTCTGGGTCCGGGAGGTCGGGGCGGGAAGGACGCGCTGGACCTCGGGCTGGCACGGTTCCGAGCCGGTCTGGGGAGTCGGTGGCGCCGGGAGGATCAAGGCTCCCGGGCCCAGGCGGGTGACCAGGCGTTGGAGCGGCCCGGCCTGGAGCACGATTTCGCCGGAGGCCTCGGCATAGCCGCTGCGGACCCGGAGTCGGGCCTTCCCGGGCAGGCGCAGGGCGGTGAGGGGGACCTCCACCTTCCCCTCGCGGGTGCTGGCGCGCGCTGGAGCTGCCAGACCTTCGGTCTGGAACTCGACCGGGGTGCCGTCGGCCACGGGGGCTCCCGAGGCCGTACGCACATGGACCACCGCCCTGGCTTCCGAGCGTCCGTCGGCGGGAAGTCGGGCCGTGCTGAGTTTCAGCGAGACCTGCTCGGGATGCAGGGTGGGGCGCTCGTCGAACAGCAGAAGCGCGGTGGCCACCGGCCTCTCGGCCAGCCGACAGCCCACGCCGTCGGAGATCTTGCGCCCGCCGAGGACCATGCTGACGCTCCCCCCGCCGTCCATGTTCATCGCCTCGCGGGCTCCCCGGCGCAGCAGGGTGGTGGCCAGCTCTTCCAGCTTCATCCCTTGGGAGTGGTTGTCGCGATACCCCGAAGCCGTGGCCAGCAGCATCCGCCCATCGGCCGTGGTGGCGACGGCGGTGCGCCCGGCCACGCGGGTGATGTTGTTGCCGTTGGGGCCCAGTTGCTCTTCGTTCGTGGTCAGGGCCACCCGGCCCGCGCGCAGAAGTCGGGGGCCACCTCCGCAGGCCATCACGACCTCGCTCCAGTCCTGGCCGCCCAGGCTGGCCAGGCGCTCGCCGTGGACGGCCACCTGATCGAACAGGACCCCGCGCTCGCGCGTCAGCCCCAGGACCGTCCGGGGAGGCCGTCGCGAGACATGGGGAGCCAGGACCCGGCCTTCCCGGACCACCACGCCCAGGGGGCCTCCGGCGCTGGCGAAGTAGCCCGCGTTGAGGGCGGCCAGGGCACCCGTCCGACGGGCCATGGCGGTCACCGTCTCGCGGGCGTCCAGGCGGTCCTTGGCCAGGCCCAGGTCCAGCCGCAGGTGGGGGTCCTGAGGGTCAAAAGCCAGCTCGTTCCACAGCAGGTAACCCCGGAAGCCGCCTACCACCTCGCGGCGAAGCCAGGTCACGCCCTCGGTCAAGGGCAGGCTTCTCTCCTCTTCCCAGGTGGTCTGCAGATCCACCACCAGGCGATGGGGATCCTGCAGGACCATGCTCTTGACCCGGTCGGGCGGCAACGGGGCATCCAGATCCACGACCCAGCGAAAGCGCCGCAGGGTGGGCTGTTCCACCCGCCAACGCGCGATCACCCCCGCGGTGGGAGGGGTGCCGGGGCGCAGATTCGTGGCCTCGGTGTCCAGGAGTTCGACCACCAACCGGTCCGGTGAGGATCGCGTGTAGACCTGGTAGACCGGGGGAGCGCTCAGGTCGATCACCATCCGGACCTTGCCCGGGCCCGAGGAATGGCGCAGGGCCGTCACCTCGTTGGCCTGGGCAGGCAGGGCCCAGGCCAGCAGGGCCAGCAGGAGGAAGGGGCGCAGGACGTTTCGGACTTTCAGGGGCATGACAAGGGACCGCCGGGAAGGGGAGTCTGGGGAGTCACACCGGAAGCCGCGTCCGGGTTCCGGGGCGCTGGTCTCTTCCATCGCCTGCCCGGCGGTCCCTTCAGGCGGTGGGCTCACACCTGGCGGGCCGGCAGCTCCACCTCCCAGGTGTCCAGGGCCTTCATGATCTGGACCCGGGTGAAGGTGTGGGCCTCGACCTGACGGCGGAACTCCTCGGCGTCCGTGCGGATGGGCGGGAAGGTGTCGTAGTGGATGGGGACCACCACGTCCGGCCGGATCAGCTCGACGGCCTTGATCGCCTCCTGAAGGTCCATCGTGAAGTGGCCGCCGATCGGCAGGAAGGCCACCTGCGGGCGGTGCAGTTCGGCGATGAGCGCCATGTCCGAGAAGACGCAGGTGTCCCCGGCGTGATAGAAGGTGACGCCGCCCACCTCGAAGACCACCCCGCAGGGCATGCCCATGGATTCCCCCTCGTAAGAGGAGGAGTGGAAGGCCGGGACCAGCTTGGCCCAGCCCCAGGGCTGCTGGATCCGTCCGCCCATGTTGGCCGGGATGGCCACACAGCCCCTCTTCTCCAGCCAGACTCCCAGTTCGTAGGTCGCGATCACCGGGGCCTGGTGTTGCTTCGAGAGGGCCTCGGTGTCGCCCAGGTGGTCGGCATGGGCATGGGTCAAGAGGATCGTCGTCGGCTTCAGGGCGGGAATGGCCTGCCCCTGCAAAGCCGGGTTTCCGCTCAGGAACGGATCCACCAGGACGGTGTGGCCCTCGTGGTGGACCGCCAGGGCAGAGTGCCCGAGGAACTGGACCTGCATACTGTGCACCTCCCGTCGATGTTGCGGTCCATATTCGCCGCAGCGGGCCCCAGAGCCTACCGGAGGGGGCCGGTCGGGAGGGAACCAGGCCCGCCGGGACCGAAAGGGGGACCTTCACCCGGAAGGAGGACGCCATGCCCGTCGACCGCGCCCGGCTTCAGGAAGCCATGCTGGATCCGGATCCAGAGACCCAGTTCTTCGTCGATTCCCGCACGGGAAAGGTCCTTCGGATCACATTGAAGGACCCTCAGGGCCTGGCGCGCTTCAAGGCGGATCTGACGGCCGAGCCCCGGCGCTTCGTCCAGGTCCCCCGCCCCTCGGGCCGCGAGAAGTACGCGGAGCTCTCGGAGTTCATCGCCTCGGTGGCCGACCCGGTCCTCAAGAAGCGCCTCCAGGCGGTCCTGGCCTCTCCCAACCCCTACCGCGATCTGAACCTGGCCCTGGAACGGCGCTTCAAGGAACAGCGGCAATGGGAGGAGTTCCGGCGCCGGTCGGTGGCCCGCCGGATGGCGGACTTCCTCAAGCTTTCGGGGCTGACCTGAGGGTCAGCACGGCCACGTCGGGTCGGCAGAAGAAGCGCAAGCGATGGGTGCTGGCCAGGCCGCGCGAGACGAAGAGATGGGTGTCGCCGTGTCGCGACAGACCCTGGTCATAGCGGCGGGGCAACTCGGTGACCCGCAGGATCGAGCCCCAGAACGGCAAGCGGACCTGCCCGCCGTGGGTGTGCCCGCTCAGCACCAGGCCCAGCCCACGGCGGCGGGCCTCCGTGACGGCGTCGGGGGAGTGGGCCAGGACCAGCGCCGGCGCCCCCGGAGGAAGCCCCCGGCAGGCCTCTTCGAAATCGTGCCGGTCGGGCAGGTCGGAGTTGTCATCCAGGCCGACCACCCAGAGGGTCTGACCGCCTCGGTGCAGCGGCACGGCCTGGTTGCGCAGCACAGTGAAGCCCAGGCCGCCGAGATGGTGCGCCACGGCGCGGGCGTCGAAGCGGTAGTCGTGCCCGCCCAGCACGGCCAGGCGGCCCAGCGGCGGTTCAAGTCCGGCCAAGGGGGCCAGGACCTGTTTCCAGGTCTGGCCGGCGCGGTGCCCCGCGATGTCCCCCGCCAGCAGCAGGACATCCACACGGGCTTTGGCCAGGATCCGAACGGCCCGGCGGTAGTGCTCCTGGGGCGCCCAGGCGCCAGCGTGGAGATCGCTCAAGAGGCCCAGTCGGATTCCGTCCAGGGCCGGGGGCAGGCCGGGGAAGGGGACTTCGACCTCCCGCTTCTGCAACCACAGGGGCTCGATGGCCACGGCCCAGGTGGCGCAGGCCAGCGCGCTGGCGGCCAGGACTCCAAAGGGGTTGAGCTTCACGAAGTCCGGGCTCGGAGCAGGGCACTGGCCATCGCGGCCATGCCCTCACCCCGGCCGGGGAACCCCAACCTTTCGGTCGTGGTGGCCTTGACCCCAACCTGGTCCGGGCGCACCTTCAGGGCTCGAGCCAGGTTGGCCTGCATCGCCGGGAAGTGGGGAGAGATCTTCGGACGCTGGGCCAGGACCATTGCGTCCACACCCTCGATTTCGTAACCTGCCTGGCGCACGAGATCTCCCACGGCGCCGGCCAGTTTCAGCGAGTCGGCGTCCTTCCAGCGCAGGTCGGTGTCGGGGAAGTGCACGCCGATGTCGGGCAGGGCGGCCGCCCCCAGCAGGGCGTCCATGACGGCGTGGGTCAGCACGTCCGCGTCGGAGTGCCCCTCCAAGCCCCGTTCAAAGGGGAGCTCGACCCCTCCCAGGATCAGGCGGCGTCCTTCCACCAGGCGGTGCACGTCGAAGCCCAGGCCCGTGCGGAAACGGGTCTCTTCGCGGATCAGGCGGCGGATTTCTTGTTCCTGCATGCGCGGGTGTTTCTCGTCTGGCGGGATGGCTCCTACAAGAGCGGTCCGGCGGGGGGTAGGTTCCGGGCATACCAGGCGCGAACGGGGCCGGCATGCTCTGTCGCCGGTTCCGTTTCCGCCGCTATCAGCTCAAGAAGGACTCCCTGCGCGCCTTGACCGAGGGCCATCCTTGGATCTTTCGAGGCGCCTTGTCCTCGGCGGCGGAGGTCTTCCCGGATGGTCAGTGGCTGGCCCTGGTGGATGGCCAGAATCGGCCCGTGGGCTTTGGCATCTACCAGGCCGAGGGGGCCGTGGGGATCCGGGTCCTGCGCCCGGGCGCCACCCCCCCCGATTCGGAGTGGTTGCAGCGAAAGCTGAACCGGGCTTTGGAGCGCCGCGCCGACCTGCGCCGTCGGGTGCAGGGCTTCCGGGCCCTGAACGGTGAGAGTGACGGATTCCCGGGGGTCGTCCTGGATGTCTATGGCCGGATCGGGGTCTTGCAGACCTACTGCGCCGGGGTCGATTCCCTGGGTCGCTACGCCGCCTCTCTGGCCTGCCGCTCGCTGGACCTGGTGGGTCTGCTCTGGAAGCCCCCGCAGCGTCGCTCCGGTCCGGCGGCCCCGGTGCAACGGGTGCTGTATGGGCAGGTGCCGCGCTGCGTGGCCTTCGATGAGGAGGGCATGCAACTGGTGGCGGATCTCGAGGGCGGCCAGAAGACCGGGCTCTTCTTGGATCTGCGAGGCCTTCGCCGCTGGATCCGCAACTGCGAGTTGAAGGGGCGCAGGGTGCTCAACCTGTTCAGCTACACGGGCACCCTGGGGCTGGCGGCCGAGCTCGCCGGAGCCCGCGAAATCTGGCAGGTGGATGCCTCGGCTCAGGCCCTGGCCTTCGCAGGTCACCACCATGTCCAGGACCCCACCCGGCATCGCCTGCTGGAGGCGGACGTCTTCGAATGGATCAAGGAACTCTCGGAGGACGAACTCTTCGACCTGGTGGTGGTGGACCCGCCGGCCCTGACCACGCGGGCCGACCAGGTCGAGCGCGTGCTGGCTCGTCAGGCCCGACTCCTGTCCCGGGCGGCGGCCCACCTGGCGCCAGGGGGAACCCTGGTGGCCTGCGACTGCACCTCGAGGATCCCGCGGACCCGTTTCCAGCAGATGCTCAAGAAGGCTGTCCCCCTGCGCCATCGGCACACCTTGCTGCCCGAGGAGGATCACGCGCCTCGCTTCGCCGAGGCGGACTACCTCAAGGTGGAGATCTATCGCTGAAGGGCTGGAAATGAACAGGAGCCCTGCCGCCGGTGTTGCCGGGGGAGGGCTCCTGGATGGGGGAGGGCGGGATCAGGCCAGGCGCTGCCCGCTCAATCCGAAGAGGCCTTCCTGGATGGTCGAGGGGCCGTTCAGCGAGAGTTCGGGGAATTGGACGCCCGGTGCGGAGCGGGTCGGTTCGTCGATCATGGCGATCGGCCCCAGGCCCGAGACGAGCATCTGCGGAGTCAGGGACGTGGCGTTGGCCGAGCCCGGATCGCCAGCCACCAGGAAGCCGTCGAAGCTCTGCACGTCGCGACGTGGGGCCTCGCGAGAGAAGACCACGTTGCCGCCTTCGGACCAGGTCGGCTGGAACTGGGCGGAAGGAAGTGTCGGCGGTCCACTGGGAAGCCTGGTCTCGGGCAGCGTGGGCAACCCGCTGGGCAGATCACTCTTGGGAAGGGCCGGGAAACCGATCGGAAGCTCCGCGGGTGAGGTCCCGGGATCGATCAGGGGCTTGGGTGCGGGCAGGTCGACGCGCAGGTGAACCATGTCCCTGGCGACGGGAAGCGAAGTCTCTGCGTCTCCAGCAGGGGGCTGGGGGCGGGTCGTTCCCGGGCGCAGGGGCTGGACGGGCCCGAATCCGTGGATCTCGTTCATCTCTCTCCTCCGTGGTCACGGCCAGAAAGGCCGGACCCTGGTTCCAAGTCCATCCTAGCCCCTCGCAGGGGGCAAAGCCAACCGTCTGCGAAGGGGGATTCGGGGGGCGGGCCGGCAGTTTACATCGTGGCAAAGTCGGGGGTGTGGAACGCCTCGTCGGAAGGGCCTGGCAGGGGCCCGATCGGCTCTTCCAGAGGCTTTCTGCCAGGGTTTCGGGGCTGTCTGAAAAGGCCCTGAAAGCCCCCCGGGCCATCTGGAAGGGCCAGGTTCAGAAGGCCTCGGCCAGCCGGTAGATGGGCAGGAAGGCGGCCAGAAGCAGGAAGGCCACGCCCACCCCCAGGACCAGCAGGACGACGGGTTCCAGCAGGCGGCTCAGAAGCTCCAGGCCGCGGGTCATCTCCTCGTCGAAGAAGTCCGCCAGCCTCTCGAGCATGGGGACGGGGTTTCCGGTCTCCTCCCCGATGCGCATCATCTCCAGGGCCAGAGGCGGGAACAGGCCGCTGCGACGCATCCCCGACGAGAGCGTCGCGCCCTCCCGGACCGCCGCCTGCTGGAAACGGGCGGTGGCGCGCGGGATCTCGCCGTCGAGGCTCTGGACCAGGACGTCCAGTGAGACCATCAGGGGCACCGACGAGCGCAGCAGCGTGGCCAACGACCTGAAGTAGCCGGCCAGCATGCGCCGGCGGACCTGGCCTCCATACCAGGGAATCCGCATGACCCACCCTTCCAGGTGCCAGCGGCCTGGACCGGTCCGGGCCCAGCGGTTGAAGAGCCAGCCTGCGAACAAGAGTGGACCTGCCAGTGTGGCCAGGGCGACGGGGCCGTAGACCTCGAGGAACTGCGAAGTCTCCAGCAGGACCCGGGTCGGCCAGGGCAGTTCCACCTGCACGTCGCCGAAGAGTTCCAGGAAGCGCGGGATCATGAAGGTGAAGCACAGGGCCATCAAGGCTCCGGCGCTGGTCAGGAGCGTGGCAGGATAGATCAGGGCCCCTCGCAGCTTCAATGAATACAGGTGCTCCTTGTCCAGGTGCGCCGCACAGTTGGACAAGGTCTCGGTCAGACGCCCGCTGACTTCGCCGATGCGGACCGACCCCACCACGAAGGGGGGAAAGATTTCGGGGGCCAGCCGCATGGCCTGGGACAGCGAGTAGCCGGATTGGACATCCACGGCCAGCCGGCGCAGGGGCTTCCGGAAGCGCATGGGACCGGCGGCACCACTGGCCAGGGCATCCAGGCAGCGCAGCATGGGGATTCCGGCCGCCAGCATCACCGCCAACTGGCCCAACCACAGAACCACCAGCTCCGACCGGATCGGCTGCAGCAAGCGCCGGATCCAGGGAAGCTCGCGCACCTGCTCCAGCCGCAGGACGGTCAGGTCGTCGGCGTGCAGCCGGCGCACCGCCGTGGGCTGGTCTCGGGCCTCGATCTCGCCGCGGATGGTGAGGCCCTTGCGGTTCCGGGCAACGAACGAGAACTCGGGCATCAGCGGTCCTCGTCGTTCTCCAGCAGGATCTGCCGGGCGGCCTGGACCGTGCGGGGGATTCCCTCACCGGGCCGCAGCGGAGGGCGACTGGAGGCCGTGACTTCCAACACCCCTGCCGAGGGCCACCCGAAGCGCACCTCGTCTTCCGGATTCAACTCCAGGAAGACCCGGCTGGTCCCGTCCTCGCGCACCAGCAGGGCGGCCGGATCCCGCTTCACCACCAGGGTCCGGGCCTGACCACCCCAGTCGGGAACCCCCAGGGCCAGCGGGGAGGTGGTTGGAAGGAGGGAGAAGACGACCTGGTCGGCCTGGACATGGTAGACCCGGGAGAAGGCCAGGAGGGTCTCCACCCGGTCCAGGACCTGCAGGACCCGCCGGTAGCTGGCGGAGGAGTGCTCCTGCCGGGCGGTGACCCGGGACCCCTCGATGTAGAAGCCCAGGATCAGGACCATCAGGGTCGAGAACACCGCCAGGACGACCAGCATCTCGGCCAGGGTCGTGCCTGGGCTCCGCCTCACCATCCGGGCCTGCGCACGCCGATGAAGGTGTCCAGGTGCACGCTCTTCTCGACCGGTTCGGACCGTCCCTTGACCGTCTCGGTCCAGGTCTTGAACGCGCGGACCCTCCACAGGCCTGCGGCCACCCCCTCGACGGGCTCGAGCCCTGAGGTGTCTCCTCTGCGGGCCTGGGCCAGGCGCTGTGCCAGGGCCGACCGGGCCTCCTCCCGAGGGGCCTGGCGTTGCTCGATCTTCCAGTTGCTGTAGATCAGCCTCTGGTGCAGGGCCAGGTAGCCGAAAAGCGCGATGCACAGGAAGAGCGTGGCCAGCAGGACTTCGGCCAGGCTGAATCCCGAGGTCCGTCTCATCGGTCCACCACCGGCGCGTAGCGTTTCCTGGGTTGAGTGGCCCCCTTGGGATAGGAGGCGGCTGCCAGGCTGCGGGGCGAGAGTTGCAGGTCTCCCACCGTCACCAGGGTGGAGTGCGGGGGAGTCGGCAACACCGAGAATTCCGCCAGGCCGCCGGGCCAGACCTGCCAGCGCTGGCCGTCGAAGCGGGCCAGCACGACCGTCTCGGTCCGGGCGGAGTCCTTCAGGAACTCCTCGGTGTAGGGCGGCAGATACTCCACGTCGGGTTCGCCCAGACACTCGGTTCGCAGCCGCACGAAGGCGTAGAGGTCGCGACCTTGGACGGCCACGCAGTTGGCCCCGTCGTTTCCGCCCGCACCCTGGAAGGACTCCGTGCAGGTCAGATCGCCCAGCAGGTTGACGCGAAGCCGCTTGGGCGGGACCAGATCCCGCTCCTGAAAGCTCTGGGTCGAAGCGTCCCACAGGGCTCCTCGCACCCCGGGTCGATCCACGACCAGGTCCCGGCCAGGGTCCAGGCCTTCCGAGAGGCAGATCCGGGGCAGGCCGTCGCTGCTTCCCTCGGAGGTGTGCGTCCGCAGCCGCCCCGCGTAGGTGTAGAGCCCTCGCGACAGGCCACTGGACTGGCGGTCCAGCGTCCACTCGGAAGAGGTGCCTCGCAGCACGGCCCGAGGATTCCCCGCCTCCAGAGCGTAGGGTTGGGAGTCCACCAGGCCCAGGGTGTCGACATCCGCGCTTCGCGAACCGGTGCGGATCTCGGGGTCGGCCTGAAGGTCTGCCACCTGCATCAGGTCGACCAGGACGCTCCACTCCCCGGTGGCCAGGTCATGGGCCAGAAGGGCCGACGAACTGAACTGCCGGCCGGGTTCATCCAGGACGTAACCCGCCGCGGTCAGGGTCGCCCGAGCTCCCCGGTAGAACTCGTGCCGGGCGTGGGAGTAGACCACGGTTCCCCGGGCCAGCAAGGCGCGACCGGTCAGGGCGTACCACTCCACGCCGGGCCCCTGGTAGTGGGTGCCCTCGACTTCTGAGTCCACGTGCCGGAAGAGGTTCCCCCCGGCCTGGTCGGGCGAGGGGATCTCCTTCCAACTGGCGGTCTCCGGGCCCAGTTCCAACCAGGCCACTGTCCGCGAAGGCTGGCCGGTCAGAGGCACCTCTTCCATGCCTCGGGGGGTCAGGTCGAAGACCCGGGGCATGGAAGAGGTGTCCGGCCCGCCGACGTGGCTGAAGAGCGGGCCCCCGGAGGCGACCAGCCACGATTCCGGGTCGGGAGCCGGGCCCAGCAGGCTCCAACGGAAGTCGGGGGCCAGCATGGCCAGTTCCCCTTCCCCGGTCAGGGCGAAGAGGTGGGCCCCGGGGAAATCGGGCGAGGCCAGGGCGATCTCCTCGACGATCCGCCGGCGGGTCACCCGGGCGATGCCCGAGACCCCTTCCGAGTGGATCTCCAAGAGGTTCGGATGGCCTGGAACCGGGGAGGGAGGCTGGACGCTCCACTCCCCTCCGGTCTCCAGCTCGCCGTGGGCTCCTTCCAGGCGTTGGGGCCAGAAGGGGTCGGTGCGCATGACGTGGAGGGCCAACTCCAGGCCCGCCCGAGCCGCCGCGTCGGCCCGAGCCCGATGCTCGCGGGTTACGGACAACAAGACGTCCTGACGGTTCTGGGCCACCAGGGCCACGGACAGGAAGTAGAGGAAGACCGAGACGAAGAGGCCCATCACCAGGATGCTGCCCCGAGCTCGCCTCATCGGGGCGTCACCCTCATCCTGTGAATCCTCCCGTCGGGACCGATCTCCACCTCCAATCCTGGCGCAATCACGCGCTGACCTCCTCCGGGCAGGTGGCCTCGGGCCGCCCCGGCCAGTTCACGTCCCGGCCTGGCCTGCTCCCACGGGGTCTCGACCCCCATCCCCGTCGAGGTCCCGAAGAACGGGTCGGTGGTGGCGATGGAGACCACCCGCTGCTGCAGCAGGGTGAATTCCAGGCGGTAGACCGGATAGGAGAGGAGCTCGAACCCCCCTTCGAAGACTTGCGAGTGGCCTGGGCCCATGGCGGCCAGCAGGTCCTCCCGGGTGACTCCCAGTCGGAAGCGGCCCATGGCGGTTCCGGGCAGGATCCGGTTCCTGGGGCGGGCGTGAGGCTCCATCGGCACGACTCGCACGTCCCGCAGCAGGATCCGGGTCACTTCCTCCAGGGCGGGCCCTTCGCGGCCGGGGCGCTCGGGGTCGGCCTGGGCCAGCTCCAGCAACTGCGAAGCGTCGGCTGCCAGCGTGTAGTCGTGGCCGGGATAGCCCGGATGCCGGCCCAGGACCACCCCGGCCAGCTCCCGGCGTCGGTTGACCAGGGGCCCCCCCACCGAGGTCTCCAGGCTGTTCCCTCGGAACAGGAACAGGCCGCCCGGGAGTCGCTCGGTCACCACGCAGGCCTGGAAGACGCCCGGGGAACCAAACCCCGGCGCCGCGGCCAGCTCGGTGCCGGCGCGGGGAGGTGTGCTGGCCAGGGGAAGGGCTCGGGCTCCACCCATCTCCAACAGGGCCAGGCCCAGGCCCGGGTCGTGCGAGACGAACTGCAGCGGACCGAAGGGCCAGCGGATCTGGTCTGTTCCCATCTGTTCCAGGAGGTGCAGGGGCGCCACCGCCAGACCTCCGGGGAGGGCCGTCAGTGATCCCAGGGGCTGGCCGCGCCAGTCTGAGAGCAAGCCCCAGCAGCCGTCGGCGTGGGCCCAGGCCACCGGCAAGGGCATCTCGGGTCTCTCGGGGGGCGGGTTCCGAGGGAGCGTCGGGCGGGCTGCCTGTGGGCCCGGCGCCGGAGGCTTCTTCCTGGGGAGGACGGAGGGAGAAGGCCTGGCCCGCGGGGAGGTTGCGGACGGGGAGGGAGGCAGAGGCGGGGAGGCAGGGACTGTCTTCGGGGAGCGTGTGGGTTCCGGAGGGCTGGTGTCGTCCCGGTCGACCTTGGGTTGCCTGGCCGGGTCCGGCGGCGGGGTGGCGGGGAGGGTCCGGGTGCGGGCGTGGGGGATGTAGAACCGCTTCGACTCGGGACCCTGGCCCAGTTGTGGCCGCGTCGAGTCCGGGCGGGCCACGCGACCGCTCTCGGCCAAGCGTCGATCAGGCTGCATCCACGAGCCCGTCCCGGGTCGGATTTCGAGCCGGTCCCAGGTCAACCACAAGCCCAGGACGGCCGCCAGCAGAGCCAAGGCGGCGCCCGCCAGGATCTGGGTCCGGGGGATTGGGGGAGGGGTCTCGCGGCTCAAGCAGCTTCATTGTAGCAGGCTGGGCAGCATGTTCATCCTATGGAAATGATCTTTGAGTGCGCAATGATTAACCTGAAGGTGAGAGTCTACGCGGCGGGTCTCCAACCCTTGCCGCTTGCGAAAGGAAGTCTGCCAGCATGCAGTTGTCGTCCATCCGGTCCTTCAACGCCGCTTCACCTGCGCCCCCAGCCTCCAAGCCTGAAGTCGCCCAGGATGCCGAGTTCAGCTACAACTCCCAGGATCGCCTGGTCATGAGTCCAGGCACCACGGTCCTGAAGGACGTGGAAGCCGGTCCTCGGACCGAGCGCTTCGCCATGAAGGGCACCTCACTCAAGCCCAACGCGGATGGAGACTACGTCTTCGAGGCGAAGGATCCGCGCTCGACCTCGGCGGTGGCCTTCTCGGCTGCCCAGAAGACCCTCGAGACCTTCGAGTCGGCCTTTGGGGGCAAGGTGGACTGGGCCTTCCGTCGCCCTCAGATGGGCGTCTATCCGGATCACCAGGACCGCCCGATGCTCAACGCCTACTACTCGCGCAACGACGGCAGCGTGAACTTCTTCCACGACACGGATCCGGTCACCGGCACCTTGATCCAGAGCGGCAGCTCCGGCGAGGTGGTCTCGCACGAGGTGGGTCACGCCATCCTGGACGGCCTGCGGCCCGGCTACCTGGCATCCTGGAACTCGGACACGGGCGGCTTCCACGAGTCCTTTGCCGACTCCATGGCCATCCTGATGGGGACGCAGGACGAGGGCGTGGTCTCCCGGGTGGTGGACCAGAACGGCGGGGACCTGCGCAAGCCCAGCATTCTCTCCGGCGTGGCCGAAGAGCTCGGGCGCGGCATCAACAACACCTCCGGCACCAACCGCACCGGGGGCGACTACCTGCGCCAGGCCGTGAACAACTTCAAGTGGGCCGATCCCCGGACCCTTCCCGAGCGGGGCGGACCCGACCGGCTCGGCCACGAGGCCCACGATTTCTCGCGTCTGTGGACCGGCGCCTTCTACGAAGTCCTGACGCAGATCAACCAGGAGAAGATGGACGCCGGGATGCCGCCGCAGGAGGCCATCAGGCAGACCGGCCAGGAGGGCATCAAGATGCTGGCCAACCTGGTGCGCGAGGCCCCCAAGGGTCAGTTCACCTATCGCCAGATGGCTGAAGCCTTCGTCAAGTCCGACGAGAAGCACAACGGAGGCCAGCAGGCCGGCCGGATCCGCGAGGTCTTCACCAACCGCGAGATCCTTTCGCCCAGCCTCTACGCCGATGCGGAGGACGCCGTGCCGGCTTCCGAGAACTTCCGGATGGTCCAGACCACCCTGCGTGGGAGCGGATTCGGGCAGTTCGAGGGCGCCGTGGTCAAGACTCCCGTGGACGAGGCCTTCCCTCTCGGCAAGGACGTCGAGACCGAGAAGCGGACCCGTGACGACATCAAGCGCCTGATCGACGCCGGTCGGATCCTGATGACCGACCCGGGTCAGCGGGTCGAGACCAAGGACCTCTTTGATGCCCAGGGCCGTCCCTACGTGGGCGTCGTGACCTGGGAGAACGGCCAGATGAACATCGAGAGGGTTCCGATCATCTCCTAGGACTTCTGGGACTCCACCCCCCCCCCCCNNCCCCATGAATCGGCCCGGCTTCGGCTGGGCCGATTCTTTGTTGCTCTTCCGGCTTCGGCTGGGCCGCTCATCTTTCTCTTCCATTCGATTTCCGCGGGGCAGGGAACCGGGCCGGGCCACGGGGAAGGGGGCCGCATGAGCCCGGACAGCTTCGACCCCACGCAGTTCACTTCCGCCGCAGGATGCGTGCAGGGCCTGAAGGACCTCGGGGTCGCGCTGGGACATCGGTTGGGAGCCCGGGTCTTCGGTCTGGGCGGGCGCGGGGTGCGCTTCTCGCTGGCCTTCCTGGACGAGGCGGCGCATCCAGGCTGGGCTCAGGACCTGCTGATGTCCTCGGCCTGGAGCGGGTCGGGTGCCCTTCAGCCCGGGCAGGTGCGTGAGTTTCTTCGGGGGCACGAGTTGGTGCTGGTGGTCGAGGGGGGCACCTGTCACGTGCTCACGCGTGACGAAGCCCTGCCCGAAGGCTCGCTGGCCCGCTCTTCCGGGTCGCTGCTCCCAGCCGTCCTGGGGGCCAGCGACCCTTCCACCTTCCAGGGCCTGTTGTGGGACCGCCGGCGCATGGAGGAGGCGGCCCTGACCCTGCTGGATGCCGAGGACCCCGCCGAACTGCTGGAAGCCTTCCGCTATCTGTTCCGGGCCACCACCGTCTGCGGGCAGGACCCCACCAGCCTGATGGTGACGGCCCTGCGACGGGGACGCCCGGAGCTTTCCCGGGAAGTCGCCATCCTGGTTCGGGACGGCCTGGATCGGGACTTCGGCCGGGCCTTGGGCGACCTTCTCAGCGAAGAGCCTTCCGGGATTCGGGATGCCCTCCACTTCTTCGCCGAGCGCGCCGCGGACCGCTATGCCTCCATCCTGGAAGCGGTCCTGCTTCCGGCCCTGACGCCCCTGCTGGGACGTCCCGAGTTCCGGGCCCACCTTCTGCCTCGATTGACCCGGATGGTGCCCCTGGTCGGTCTCGAGCCAGGACCCCTGGAGGCTTTCCTGGATGCCCTCCTGGCCCAGACGGACGAACTGGAGCTGCACGAACGCTTCGCCATTTCCGCCTTCCTGGTCGATCTGGGAGCGCGAGACCTGGGGTTGGCGGCCTATCTCCTTCGCCGCTGGGATGCCTCGGCGGACCCGCATCAACTGGCCTGGCTCGGCAGCGTCCTGGCGCGGGTGCGCCTGAGCTCCGAGCAGCACGAGCGGGTGGTGACCCGCCTGGTGGCCCTGTTTCGGGAGCATGGAAAGGATGAGGCCATCCGCCGCCGCCTCCGGGTCACCTTCCGGACCCTGGGGCCCGAGCCCCTGGCGCGGCTCTCCGACCCGGGGCAGGCCCGCACGTTGAGCCTGGAGCAACGGACCTGGCTGGTTCACCTCTGGCAGGATTATCGCTCCAGTCAGGCGTTGATGCCCCCGGAGGCCTCCTTCGTGGGCTTTGCCTGCGCCGAGATCCTCTCGCGCAACCGCGCAGCCCTGCTGGCCATGGTCCGGACCGGTCAGTTGACCCGTCCGGCCCTGTTGGAGGGATTGAGGACCAGTCCTCCTCCTCGGGGGCCGCTTTTGTCCTTCCTGCTGGACGAAGCCTGGAGGATGGAGGAGCCCGACGACGCCTCGGTCCTGGAAGCCCTGGCCGCCTTGGGCGCGGAGGTCCTGGACCGGGCTCTGGCGGGCCTCCGAGAGGAAGTGGCCTTGGGGTCGGGAGGGGAGGCTGGCCGTCTGGCCCTGCTGGGGCGGCTGGCTCGACGGATGCAGCCCGGTCCCGCCGAGCTCGGGCGGCTCCGGGAGGCGCTGGAGGATCTTCTGGACGAGCCCTTCCTGGATCGGGAGGCCCTGCCCGTGGCCTGGGCGGCCCTGGGGGAGGTGGGCGGCATCCCCGGGCTGGACGCCGGCATGCAATTGGCCCTGGTCGAGCGCCTGGCCGACCCTCTGGAGCGCTTCCCCAAGGCCAGGGTGGATGCGCTTCTGGAGATATATCCCTCGGGGGACCTGGTGGTCCGACGTCGGATCGAGGAGGTCCTTCGAGAGGTCCTGGGGGCGGCTGAGCCGGACCGCAAGGTGCTGGGGGCCTGTCTGGAAGGGCTGGAGAGGCTCTTCGCCGAGGGGCCCCTTCTGCTGGAGCCCGAGTCCCTGGTGGCCGAGCTTTGCCGCACGGTCTTGCGCCGGGGGCAGCCGGAGAGCTTGGAGTCCCTGCTGCGCGAGACCCTCTCTGAGGCCGCTGTGGGGGACGGGGTCCGGGTCCCCGCGTCCTGGAGCAAGCAGGACCGGGACCAGGCCCTGCGGATCCTGGGTGCCCTGGCCTGTCATCGGGACACCCCCGAGCGCCTCCAGCGCATGGTCGTGGTGCGGCTCTTCTCGTTCCTGGAGGACTGGCTGACGGCCGTGGAGCAGGGACGGGACCTCTACGCCCATCGCGAGACCCCCCTCTGGGAGATCCTGGGGCGGGTGCTGAAGGTCCGGCCCGGAGAGGTGGGTTTCACCCTGGCCCGCGAGGCCGCCGTGCGCCTCCTGGAGGTCCACAATCAGCGGCCGGAGGCGCTGGCCCTGGGTCGCCGCGAGAACACCCAGCGCTTCCTGTTGACCCTTCTGGCCTGCGATGCCGAGGAGGCGACCGTCGTGCGCGGGACGCGGGTCGACCTGGCGCGGGTCCTGCTGCGCACTTTGATGAGCCTGGCAGCCCAGGCCCTGGGCGAGAACCGGGTCACCGAGTACCTTCTGCGCGAGTTGTCTGCCTCCCGAGTTCTGCCCGAGGCCTTGCAGGGTGAACTCGAGGCTTTCCTGACGAGGTTGGGCGCCTGAACGCTGCAGGCGGTCTGGGCGAGCCCATCGCGCAGAGCCCGCCCGGAGTCCCTGGCGGCTTCGGGCGCTCAGGGACTCCGGCTGGCGAGATGGGAGAACGTTAACTTATTGTTTCAGTCCTAGATTCTCGGCGTCCAGGTGGGAGGAGGATCCATGAACCATGATGGGGCCTTTCCCAGAAGGTGCCCGACCACTCCGGAGGAGCCACGGAAATGAATCAGGTCCTGGCACGAACATTTGGAACCCTCCTCGTCGCGGGCCTGTTGGCCCTTCCCGCATCGGCTGGCGTCGCCGGGGCGGAGGGTGGGGCCGACAATCCAGGCGGCAGCAACACCACCATCACCAACCGGAACACCGTGAAGACCCAACGTGTGACCTCGACCTCGACCACCTACCTGGCCCCCATCATCCGGGACCTGGGCAACATCATCACCAAGACCGTGCGCACCGAATCACACAAGACCGTGACCCGCTACGCCAGTACCTGGCGGACCAGCATGTCCCTGCAGTACAACGGCCGGTTCCGCACCGAGAGCAGCACTTCGGCCAGCACGAAGACCTGGCTCTCCTTCCTTCGGGCTGCCGAGCGTGAGGTGGCCGACCGCTACCTGTACGACACCTATACCAAGACCGGCGAGACCTTCGATCGCACCGAGTCCAGCGTGACGGTCCAGGACAGCCCGGACCTGATCCTGATCGGCGATGTCGACTCTGCCGAGGGTGGTTACGCAGCCCAGGGGACCCGAGTCAAGACGGTGGACATCGTGGACTACATCTGGGAGGACATGCACAAGGACACCACCCGGCAGAAGGTCCTGGAGCGCTGGAAGGAATACCAGAAGAACGTCCACGTGACCTATACGACCACCAAGACGAAGTATGGGGTGACCCCCATCGTCCTGAACATGGACGGGACCGGCCTTCTGGGGGCCTCCGCGGGTCGCTGGAACGCTCCCCAGGACACCATGTCCGGTCCTCTGGCCGTCTTCGACTTCTTCGGCAGCGGCGAGCCGGTGCTGATGGAGTGGGTCAAGCCCCAGGATGGCCTGCTGGTCCGCCTCAAGGACCGCGGCCCTGTGGACGGAACCTGCCTCTTCGGGTCCGGCAACGGCTTTGACGATGGCTTTGAAGAGCTGGCCACCTTGGACCGGAACCGCGACGGTCGGCTGTCCGGGAACGAGTTGGATGGTCTCTTCGTGTGGCAGGACGTCAACGGAAACGCCATCGCCGGAATCTCTGAGGTGAAGTCCCTGGCCGACCTGGGGATCACCGAGCTGGGCCTGGACCACCAGAACTACGTGTCCTACTTCGTGCGCAACGGACAGCGCTTGAAGATGTGGGACTGGCACCCCGTGGTCAAGCAGCTTCAGCGCGTCTCCTGACTCCGAGTGTGAGGACACTTCGAACGTGATGAACGCAAGGACGGTCAAGCCCCTGGCGGGTTTCAGCCTGCTGGTCCTGGCCGTGGCGGTCCTCTGGACGGTCCACCCTGCTCGGGCAGACTCCTCGTTGGCCTTCCTGGCCAACCGGGATCTGTCCCGGCTGGGGGTGGACCGCCCGGATCTCTTCTGGCCCGTCCAGTTGAGCCGCGACGGTCAGACCCTTCTGGCTGCAGAGGATCTGGAGGGAGAGGCTACCCGATCAGGGGCCCTCTCCCGGCTCTGGGTGATCCGCTTCAACTCGGATGGCTCGGTGCGCGACGCCCGCAAGCTCCCCCTGAAGATGCCGCGCTATCAGCAGCTCACCATGACCCCCGACGAGAGGGGAGTGGTCCTGCTGGCCCGCGAGGGAGCCTCCTTCTGGTACCTGGACTTGCAGACGGGAGAGCTGCGGGAATTCATCCACTCGGGGATGGGGGTGACCCGGTTCGTCGCCGAGCCCCACGTCCTGTGGCCCTATCAGGGCCGGCTCTACACCCTGGGCTATCCGCTGGATTCCCAGGGAACCCGTCAGGGCCTGACCCTGGTGACCCTGGCTCCCGACCGGACCGACGACCAGGCCATCGCCTCCACGGACCTGGATGTGGCGGCGGTCTACGGGCACTTCGACGAGGTCCGCAACGCGCGTTGGCTGGACCCCTCCCTGGCCTTCATCGGGGGGACCCTCCAAGGCTCCTACAAGATGACCTGCTGGAAGAAGGACTCGGGATTCCACGAGATTGCCACCCTGGAGCGCGTCACAAGCATGTTGGGCATGGGAGGCCACCTGGCCTTGACGGGCGTCTCCAACGAGGGGCGCTCGCTGGCCCTGCTCTTCGATGCTTCGACCGGATCCCGCTGGGAGGCCCCCATCCTTCCGCCCGACCGGGAGTACAACTATCCCTTCATCTCCGACGATGCCGGCGCCCTGGTCTTGACCGAGGGACGCAAGGCGGGCCAACTGATCAACCTGCTCTATGGCCGACAGGAGTCGGGCTATGACCTGAAGCCCCTGCCCGGCCTGCAGAACAAGAAGCCTGGCGTGCTGCGGCTGGCGGCCCAGGGAAGCCACCTGGTCTTCCGCAACCCGGACGGCCTGTACTACGCGGCGATTCCCCGGGGACGTTGACCCCGAAAGACTGAAGGCTGCTCGGGCGCCCTGCGTCCTCAGCGAACCGGCTCCTCACGGCTTGTGCCCGGGGAGCCGGTTGTCTTTGCGCCATCCGTGGTAGAATGCTGTCGTGCCGACTGATCCGTCCGCCTGGTGGGCCTCCTGCTGGAACCACCTGACGCTCTACTACCAGGTCGACCCCCTGGTCTTTGCGGCTCTGTACGCGCTCAAGAGCGTGGTCTTCTGCTGGACCCTGGCGCGGATCGTGGCCCTGGTCCGCCGGCGCTGCTTCCAGCCGATCCCTGCGCTGGCTCTGTTGAACCTCTCCAGCACTCTGTCCCCCTGGACCTACGTGTGGGTCTTCGGAAGGAATCTTCCCGAGTGGTACACCGCGTGGCTGGGGATGATCCTGGTGCTGGGCCTGGGCTGGCTGGTCTGGTCGGTCCGCTTGCGGCTGCGACGATCCCGGGGGCTGGTCGGTGTGCTGGTTGGGGCCGCTTCCGGCGAGGAGCCTGCTTGAGGCCGGCCGGGTACGTGCGCTGCCCGCAGTGTGGGGCCAGCAACCGCACGGGGGAACCGGCCTGCTTCCAGTGCCAGGGCGCGCTCGCGGCGCCAACCTCCCAAGCCTGCCTGGCGGCCCAGGGAGTGGCCTTGGAGATGCAGTACCTGCAGGACACCTGGCGCTGGCGCTTCCACGTGGGGGTCCTGATGCTGGCCGGGTGGCTGGCGTATCCCTACTTCACCCGCGCCGCCCACTTCGGTCTGCTGGACTATGCGATCCTGCCCTTCCACGAGGCCGGCCACCTGGTGCTGATGCCTTTTGCGCCCAAGTTCCTGGTGGCGGCTGGAGGCACCCTGGCCCAGTTGGGTCTGCCGCTGGGGTTCGCCATCTACTTCTACTGGAAGCGACGCGAGCCATTCTCGGCCTGCGTGGCCTTGTTGTGGTTGTGCGCCTCGATGCAGAACATGGGCATCTACATGAAGGATGCCCGCTTCCTGCTGCTGCCGCTCTTCGGGGCCGATCCCCTGGAGGGCCACGACTGGAACTACCTTTTCGGCCAGATGAGGTTGCTGCACCGCAGCGTGGAGATCGGGGAGTTCTTCCAGGGGTTGGGCCGGGTGGGAATGGCGGGCGTGCTGGCCGGGATGCTGGGTCTGGTGATCCGGGGGCGCCCGGTGCCTCCGCCCGGCGCCTGAGGACCGGGCGCTCTCAAGTCCCCGGGCTCCACTCTCGCCATCCTCTCAGCAGGGGGAAGTACAGACCCAGGCGCAGGGGACGCGCGTCCAGGCGCTGCATCAACCTGGCATAGCGCTCCATCTGCGGCCGATAGCGCTGCTGCTCGGAGTCCAGGAAGGCTTCCAGATCTCCCCCCTCGTGGGTGCCCGTCTTGTAGTCCACGATCCAGCGGACCCCTTGCTCGTCGACGAAGGTGCGGTCCACCTTGACGCGCACCACCCGCCCGTGAAGGCGGCCGGCCAGGGCATATTCGCTGCGTGCCTCGCGGTGGCCCGGGTCCAGGATCCAGCGGCCCCGTGGGCAATCCAGAAGACCCGACAGGGCCTGCACCGCGGCCCGGGTCCCGACCTGGAGTTCGTCCTGGGGGACGCCCAGTCGGACCAGGGCCGAGCGCAGGGCCCCCTGCATCGCCTCCAGGCGCGAGGCATCCCAACCCACCAGACCTTCCTGGGAGATGGAGCGCAGGACCCGATGGACCAGGGTGCCCACGTGGCGCACCGTCTCGCTGGCCCAGCGGAACTCGAGGGCCTCCTCGATGGTCTCGTCCCGCTGCGGGCGCAGGGCCACGGCGGGGGGAGGGTCGGGAAGTCGCGGCTCGGCTTCCAGGCGTCGCAGGGGGGGAAGGGGTTCGGCCAGGGGATCCTCCTGGTCGAAGGGCGCGTCCTGGAGTGGAGACGGCGTCTCTTCGGGGGGCAGGGGAGGATCTCCCAGCAGGGCTTCCCCCGGGGGGAATTCGGGTGCGACCACCGGCCAGAGCAACCCCAGCATGGTGCCTTCGGGCGGGTCGGCCACCTCGCCGGTCTCGGGATCGCGGTCCACCTGACCGAAAAGGTGCAGCCGCCGGATGGCCCGCGTGGCCGCCACATACAGAAGTCGGGACGTCTCGTTGAGCTCCCGACGGGCCTCCACGTCGGCAAGCCAGGAGTAGACGGGGTCCCGATCCCGGCCAATCTCGGTGATCGGGCCCAGCAGCAGGTCGGTGGTGCCGACCTGGTTGAGCCGCTCGGCCCAGAGCATCAAGGGCTGACCCGGAGGGCGGGTCCGTCGCCCCAATCCCGGAAGAAGGACGACGTCGAACTCCAGGCCCTTGGCCCGGTGGATGGTCATGACCTGCAGGTGGGGGCCCGCCGAGGGGTCCGGGCGGGCGAAGAGGCGGCGCAGCTTCGAGTCCAGATCCGCCACGTCGGGCCACTCCGAGCGCTCGTCGAAGCCATCCAGGATGGCCAGATAGGCCAGGGCATCCTCCAGATCCCCGGGTTGAGCCAGGCAGGCCGGTCCGCCCAGGGCCATCCAGGTTCCCTCCACCCAGCGCCGCAGGGGCTGGCGGCGACGCGAGCTCCAGGCTTCCTGCAGGACCTCGTGCACCCGTCGAGCGCGTGTCCGCGCGTCGGGGGAGAGACGGTCCAGGGCGACGGGGTCGGCCAGCAGGTCGGGGAGGGCGGCCTCCGACCCCGAGGCCAGCAGCGTCAGATCGTGAAGCGTCAGGCCACACCACGGGGCTCGCAGCACGGCCAGCCAGGCCACCCGGTCGCCGGCGTGCAGAAGGGTCCGGGTCAGGGCCAGCAGGTCCTGGACCACCGGGCGGGTGTCCAGCTTCTCCAACTCCACCGCCTGGAAAGGCTGGTCGGCCTGGCGGAGTGCGGGCAGGATCTCGCGCAGGTGCTCGCGGCTGCGGACCAGCACCACCAGGCGGGCCTGGGGGTCCGCGCGCCTCTCCTCCTGGATGACCTGGACCACCTGGGCCGCCTCGAGTCGGGGGTCCTCCTGATACAGGGGGTGCACCAGGACCCCGGGACCCGGAAGGGCGGGGCGCGAAGCCGTGGCCTCTGAGTAGCAGATGGCGCCGGTGTTGCGGTCTTCGGTGTGGGGAAAGACCCGGCTGAAGCACTGGTTGAACCAGTCGACCAGGGCGGCCTGCGAGCGGAAGTTGCTGGTCAGGGAGAGGGCGCGCAGGGGCAGGGCGCCCAGCCCCTCGTCCCGGGCCCGCAGGAAGAGCCCCACCTCGGCATCCCGGAAGCGGTAGATCGACTGCATGGGGTCGCCCACCAGGAAGAGCGTCCGGCCATCCCCAGGCTCCCAGCCGGCCGTCAGGCAGCGCAGCAACCGGTCCTGGGAGGTGGAGGTGTCCTGATACTCATCCACCAGCAGGTGGCGGATCCGATAGTCCAGGGCCAGGGCCAGGTCGGTGGGGGCGTCTTCGGGGCCCAGGGCCTCGACGGCCTTCAGCGAGAACTCCGTGAAGTCACAACGGCCGGCTTCGCGGAAGACCAGTGTCAGTTGTGCGGTGGCCAGCATCAGGACTTCGAAGAAGGCCTCCAGGACCTCCCACTGCCGGTCCTCGTAGGCCGGTGGGGGAAGTCGCCGGACGCCGGCCAGGCGGCGCGGCAGGTCCTCGATTTCCGCCAGGTCCAGACAGAGGGCCGCAAAGCGTTCCTTGCGCAGCTTGCGCTCCAGGCTTCCCGGGCCCTTGCCCGCCGCCGGGAAGCCCTGGCGCTTGTCCACCCGGCGGCGGAACTCGCCGTCGGCGGTCAGGAGGAGCCCGGCCAGGGCCGACCAGGCCGGCAGATCCTCGGGGCGGTCCCCGGGCAGGGCCCTCCGTCCGTCCAGGGGGGCCAACTCCAGATTTCCCTGTCTCAGGGCGTCGTGGACCAGATCCAGAAGCTCCCCGACGGCCGACTGAGGGAAGAGGACCCGGAGTGCCCCAAGCTCCTCACTCAGGGCGCGGACCAGCCCCGCCTCCAGGAGGGGGCGCAGGTGGCTTCGCTCGGGGGGCGCCACGTGACGCAGCCACTGGTCCCGACGCGACAGCATCTCGGCCACCAGGCGCTCGACCCGGATCAGGTCGTTGTCGAGGTGGCGCAGCAGCCGCTCGACCGCAGGAGCCCAGCGGGTCTGGGAGTCCAGGTGTTTCAGGGCTTCGCGGGCCGCCTTCAGGTAGAGGTCCTGGGAGTCCTCCATCGCCTCCAGGGGAGACCCGAATTGCGAGAGGACCGGCATCTGACGGGCCAGACTGCGACACAGCGAGTCGATGGTCTGGATCCGCAGCCGCGAGGGGTTGTCGGTCAGCCCCCAGCCCCGCCGCTGATCCTGCCGCAGCACCTCTCGGGCCAGCGACCAGGTGCGTCGGGCAAAGGCTTCCTCGGGCGGGGGGCCTTGGGCTCGGGCCAGGCCCCGGACCAGACGATCGCGCATCTCTCCAGCCGCCTTGCGGGTGAAGGTGATGGCCAGGATCTCTTCGGGTTCGCAGACCGTGGCCAGAAGCGTCAGGTAGCGCTGGGTCAAAAGGCCCGTCTTTCCCGAACCCGCCGGGGCCTGCACCAGGAAGGAGCCGGTCGGGTCCAGGGCCAGGTCTCGGGTCTCCTGGTCCGGGGCGATGCATGGAGCGGACATGACGAGGAATCCCTTCAGCCGGGTGGCCCCGGCCGGATTCGCGCTTCCTGGCCGCGAGCCTCCCCGCCGGGCGC
>DIWH01000051.1 GCA_002423485.1 Candidatus Xenobium occultum
GCTCTGACCAACTGAGCTACTCGCCCGTCCGGGCCGCCCGGCGCGCTGGCATCGGGCGGCCATGAAGAAGGGCCGCTCATCGCTGAGCAGCCCTGTTGGTAGCCCCGACGGGATTCGAACCCGCGATCTTCGGCTTGAAAGGCCGACGTCCTCACCGCTAGACTACAGGGCCGTGTTTCTTGTCTGCTGCCCCCCCAGGGGCGGTGCCTGGTGGGCCCACCTGGATTTGAACCAGGGACCAATCGGTTATGAGCCGACTGCTCTGACCGCTGAGCTATAGGCCCCCGCTGGCCAACCGATTATAGGGGTTCACCCGGCGCGGGTCAATATGTTCTTTGAGCCTGAATCCGCCCCCAGGGACCCCTACATCCCCAGGATGTTGTAGCCCGTGTCGACGTGCAAGGTCTCGCCCGTGATCCCGCTGGCGGACTCCGAGAGCAGGAAGCTGGCGGCGCGCCCGACCTCCGCCGGTTCGACGTTGCGGCGCAGGGGCGTGCGCTCGGCGTAGGTGCCCAGCATCTCGCTGAAACCGCGGATTCCCTTGGCCGAGAGGGTCTTGATGGCCCCGGCCGAGATCGCGTTCACGCGGATCCCCTCCGGGCCCAGGTCGGCCGCCAGGTAGCGCACCGAGGCCTCCAGGGCGGCCTTGGCCACGCCCATGACGTTGTAGTTCTTCACGGCCTTCTCGGCGCCGTAGTAGCTCAGGGTCAGGATGCTGCCCCCATCTTTCATGAGGGGGGCAGCGGCCCGGGCCAGGGCCACCAGCGAGAAGGTGCTGGTGTCCAGGGCGATTCGGAATCCCTCGCGGGAGGTGTCGACGTAGCGGCCCTCCAGGTCCTCCTCGCGAGCGAAGGCGATGGAGTGGACCAGGAAGTCCACCTTGCCCCAGGTCCTCTCCACTTCCTGGAAGACCTGGGCGATCTGTTCGTCCGAGGCCACGTCGCAGGGCAGGATGAGTGAGGCCTGCAGGCTCTCGGCCAGGGGGCGCATCCTCTTCTCGATGGCCTCGTTGAGGTAGGTGAAGCCCAGCTCGGCACCCTGGGCCCGGGCTTCCTGGGCGATGGCCCAGGCAATCGAATAGTTGTTGGCCAGGCCGAAGACCAGGCCCTTCTTGTTTTCTAGAAGCATAGGAACCTCCGTCTGGGCGAGCGGATTTCGGGGGCTCGGGATCGAGTCCTCCGTTCCGGTCGTCGGCACAGACGAAAAAGCCCGCCTGGCGGGGCGGGCTTCCGGTCTAGATGTCTCCGGTCTCGGTCTCCTCGGGTTCCTGCATCAGGAACCCGCCTCCCAGGGAGAGGGCTTCCAGGCATTCCTCCACCGTCGGCAGGCAGGTTCGCTGCAGCGGAAGCAGGACCGTCTCTCCCGAGGGGCCCTCGGTTTCCAGCAGGAAGTTCCCCCGCCCGTCCGGGCACAGGCCCCGGATCCGGGCCGCGGCCACGGCGTGGCGGGGCGAGAGCTTCAGGAAGACCCCACGGCGCTGGGCGCGCGCCAGGGTGGAATCGAGGTCGGAGCTGTCCAGATCCGGGAAGCAACCGCGGATGGTGAACCAATCCACCTGGTCTCCGCGCTGCTCCAGGTACAGGACCTCTTCGACATCCACGCGAGACCATCGTTCCGGGCCTGTGCGCAGGAGGAAGGGTTTGAGGTGCACCAACCCCCGCAGTTCCAAGCCCCCGACGGTGTCCTCCAGGCTGCCGAACCAGATCTTCCGGGTGGGGCGCCGGTCCGTCTCGGTCCAGTTGATCAAGGTTTCTTCCTCCGATCGCGCGCCTCTACTGCGTGGGAATGTCAATTCCTCCCGCGCAGAACAGGATTTCGAAAATACTTGAGGAGGGCCTGACCCGCAGGGCTCCCTGGAATCGGCGCGGACCGCGTGCTGACAGTCCTTTGGAGGTCTGGACAGGGTTGCCCCGTCGGGCGTGGAAGCGGCTTGAATCATGAGCAATCCCTCCGACCCTTTCCTCGAATATCTCGAAGGACATCGTCAGGACTTCCTGGATGGCCTGTGTGCGCTGGTCCGTCGCCGCACCGTCTCGACCGACCCGGCCTTCGCCGGCAACCTGGTCGATTGTGCCGGGTGGCTGGCCTCGGTGGGGCGGGAGCTGGGCCTGGAGGCCCGGATTGAAGAGACCCCCGGCCATCCCTGTGTGCTCCTGCGCGGCCCGGAGATTCCCGGAGCCCCCAAGGTGCTGGTCTACGGGCACTATGATGTCCAGCCGGCCGAGGACGAGACTCTCTGGACCCATCCGCCCTTCGAACCCCATGTCGAGGGGGAGCGACTGTACGGGCGCGGGGCCAGCGACAACAAAGGGCAGATCTGGGCCTGGCTTTGCGCCTTGAAGACCCTGAAGGCGGTTCGGGGCGGGCTTCCCGTGAACCTGAACGTGCTGATCGAGGGAGAGGAGGAGATCGGCAGCCCTCACCTGCCTGATCTCCTGACCCGGTTACGCCCGGAGATCACCCCGGACGTCGTGATCGTCTCGGACACCAGCACGGCCGTGAAGTTCCGGCCGACCCTGCACTATTCCCTGCGGGGCCTGGTGGTCTTCGAGGTCCGGCTGCGTACGGCGCGGATGGACGTCCACTCGGGTGTCCACGGCGGGGTCCTGCCCAATGCCGTGCGCGAACTGGCGGCGATCCTGGCGCGAGTGCACGATTCGGAAGGGCGCGTGGTGGTGCCGGGATTCTATGATCGGGTCCGAGCGATTCAGGCCTGGGAGAAGGAGGCCCTGCAGAGGATTCCCTTCGACGAGTCCGAGTATGCGGGCTGGATGGGCGCCTCGATGCACGGCGAGGCCGGCTTCTCGACCAACGAGCGGCGCTGGTTCCGCCCGACCCTGGAGTGCAATGGCATTTTCGGCGGTTATACCGGGGCAGGCAGCAAGACCATCGTGCCCTGCTTGGCCACGGCCAAGTTCAGCGCCCGCCTGGTGGCGGACCAGGAGCCCCAGGAGGTCATGGCCTGCCTGAAGACCTGGTTCGAGGCGCAGGCCCCCCCCTGGGTTCAACTGGAGTTCGTGCCCGGCGACTCGGGGCGGCCCTATCTCCTGGAGCGCGAGGGGGCTCAGGAGAAGCTCTTCGAGGCGGCTCGCCGGGCCGTCTTGCAGGGTTTCGGAGAGGAACCCCTGTTCTGCCGGCACGGAGGGGCCATCCCGATCACCGCGGAGTTCCAGAGGATCCTGGGCGCCCCGACCCTGCTGCTGGGGCTGGGAAGCCCCGATGACGCAATCCATGCCCCCAACGAGAAGTTCGAGCTGGTCAATTTCTATCGGGGCATCCGGATGGCGGTCGGACTGCTGGAGGCCTTGGCCGAAGCCGACAGGTCATAGCAGCGGATCGTCCCGTCGGCGAAGCCCAGGGTGACCAGGTCGCCCCAGACCTCGGGCCCGGCCGTGGGCGGGCCCGGGAGATCCAAGGCCGAAAGAGGTTCCCCGCTGGAGCGGTCCAGGACCAGCAGGCGCGAGGTCTGGAGCCCCACCAGCAGGGTGTCGCGCCAGCAGGCCGGGGGGGTCTCGGCCTTCTCGTCCAGGGGGCGTTCCCAGACCACCTGGCCGTCGTCCGGGCTCAGCGCCACGACGCGGTCCCGCAGGGCCAGGTAGACCTGGGTCTCTTCTGGGGCCAGGACGGGCCCGGCCAGGGCTCGACCCTGGGAGGACATCTGATAGACTCCAGGCGGTCCCAGCGTGGTGGTCCAGGAGGGTACCAACCGGATCGGGCGGGGTTCAAAGCCCCGCAGGGTTCCGTCCATGGTGGCCACCAGGATCCGGTTGCTGGCGACCAGCAGGGGGGCCCGGACCTCCCGGCTGGCCAGGCCCAGACCACGCTCGGACGGGGCCTCCAGGAGGATCCGCGTGGCCCGATCCAGGGCCTGAAGGGGAACCCTCCACAGATTGCCGCGAGTGGTCCCGGTATACAGGATTCCGTCCAGGGCCACCGGTGTGGCCCAGAATCCGTCGGGGTGGAAGCGGCCCGGCTGAAGGTCGGCCTGCCGCAGGATCGTCCCCGACGAGCTCAGGACCGAGACCTGGCCGTCCAGCGAGATGGTGGCGATCTCCTCGGTCAGCAGGACCGGGGCGGCGCGGTTCAAGGGGGGTGAGACCCCAGGCAGGAGGGGCGAGCCCTCCGGGAAGCGGGGGCCCAGTCGCCACAGGTACTCGCCCGTCTCGACGCGCATGCTCCAGAGCGACTGGTCGTGGGGCGAGAGGAAGAGGCGGTTGCCCCGCAGCGCGGGGGCACTCCACAGGCCGGCCCGCAGGCTCCGCTGCCAGAGTCGGGTGCCGCGAACCGCGTCGTAGGCTTGCATGGTGGATCCGTGATCCGAGCCGATCAGGGTGACCCCCCCTTCGCTGGTCGTGATCCAATGGATCGGCCACAGGAAGCGCGCCTCCCACTTCAGGACGGGGGAGGAGAGGTCCGCCCGGGCACCCGGGCTCGGAAAGAACAGGAGGATCAGCAGGATTGCGAGCGGCAGTCGTTGCACCTGAAGGATCTTCGCCTCTGGCGGGCGCCGGTCCTGGAGACTGAATCCGCCGCCTGGCGTGAGAACCGAAGGCCACGGTCGGTGGCGCATTCAGGTGGAGACCCCTGACGCACGCTCGAACGCTGTTCGGGCTTGCCGGTCCTTCGGGGGTGTCCTAGAATGGGAGACCCTGAGCCAGGGAGGCTCCGGCAGGACCCCCCTGCTGGCCGACGAAATGGCATCGGATTTTGCAGGCTTGAAGAATTTTCCCGTGGCGTGCTGCTCTTGGAGGGCTGAATGAGGAAGGCACTGTCCTTGATGCTCGTGGTGACGATGCTGCTGGGGAATCTTGTGATTCCCCAACCGGCGTGGTCGCAGGAAGCGTCCGATCCGCCCGCGACCCGGGAGGAGGCGGCTTTGGCTGCTTCGGAATCCCGCGAGCCCTCAGAAGGCGTTCAGGGGGAAGCCTCCCCGCCCGCCACCGCCTCGGACGCAGCCACCGGCCAGGCCGAGACGGCCCCCGTGGCCGAGACGACCCCGGCCGCCCCGGCTGAATCGACGCCCGCCGCCGAGACGACCCCGGCTGCCCCGGCTGAATCGACGCCCGCCGCCGAGACGACCCCGGCCGCGGATCCCGCCTCCCGCGAACCCTCGGCGACCACCTCTCCCTATCTGTTCGCGGGGACCCTGGAGTCCTACGAGGAAGGCCGCCTGCGCGTGCGCGGCCAGGGGCCCGACGGGGAGGACCTGACCCTGGAGTTCGCCACCGACGAGCACAGTCAGGTGGTGGATGGCCTGAAGGCCACTGACCGGGTGTCGGTGCTGTACGAAGTGGTCGAGGGCGGCTACGTCGTGGTTTCGGCCCGCTTTGCCGAGGGCGAACTGCCTGCCAACCGATTCCCGGCCCAGGGCGGCGCTCCGGCCACGGCCACGGCTCCGGCCACCTCGGCCCCTGCGCCGGCCGCTCCGGCGGAAGAGCAGCTCCCTCGGGTGGTCAGCATCGAGATCGAGGGCAACCAGAAGGTTCCGGCCGAGGAAGTCCTGCAGGTGGTCTCGACGCGGATCGGCGATCCGTTGCTCGAGCCGCGGATCCGCCGCGACATGCAGGCCATCTTCGACATCGGCTACTTCACCGACGTGCGTCTGGACACTCGCTATGCCCCGGGTGGCGTGCGCCTGGTCTTCCGTGTGCTGGAGAATCCCGTGGTCTCCAGCCTGGAGATCACCGGCAACCAGGTCGTTCCGACCGAGAAGATCGTCGAGTTGATGGACACCGAGGTCGGACAGATCCTCAACACCCGGGTTCTGCATGCGGATTTGCAGAACATCAACAAGTACTATAACGAGGACCTCGGCTACCTTCTGACGCCAACCCACATCACCGAGCTGGACTTCACCGAGGGCCGGCTCCTGATCCGCCTCACCGACGGAATGGCCGTCAAGGGGATCGAGATCAAGGGCGTCTCGGTCTTCCCCGAAGAGAAGGTCCGCGAGCTGGTCAGGACCGCCCCTGGCGACCTTTTCAACCGCAACGTCCTGCGCGAGGACTCCGAGCGGATCTCGGCGTTGTATGAGAAGAACGACTATATCCTGGACACCATCCGTCCCAGCCTGGACGCCGAGACCGGCCTGGTGACCCTGAACGTGGTGGAGGCCGAGCTGGAAGAAATCCGGGTCGAGGGCAACACCCGCACCAAGACCGAGACCGTCACCCGGAACGTCCGGACCCGCCCGGGCGAGGTCTTGCAGCGCAAGAAGCTGCAGCGTGACCTCGAGCGCCTGAACAACCTGGGCTACTTCAAGAAGGTAGAGCCCGAGATCGAGCCCGGCTCGGAGCCTGGCAAGGTGGTCCTGGTCCTGAAGGTGGAAGAGCAGAAGACCGGCCTGGCCACCATCGGTGTCGGCTACGCCGGAGGAGGCTCGGGAGCCGTGCGGGCCGGAGTCACGGGGACTCTGTCCTATTCGGACCGCAACCTCTTCGGAGAGGGCAAGTCCGCCTCGATCAACCTCCAGCAGGGCGCCGACCTGGGCACCTACGGCATCTCCTACTACGACCCGGCCATCAACCAGGCCCAGGATTCCATCGGAGTCTCGCTGTACTACAGCAAGGTCGACAACCTTGAGCAGGCGGTCCTGGGTGCGCCCTCGGGCACCTTCTCGCTGTATGAACAGAAGGTCTACGGCGGCACCCTCACCTACGGGCACCCCTTCACCGACGACTTCAGGGGGTTCGTCAACCTGCGCCGCGAGACCATCGATCTGTCGATGGACTCCGACTCCCAGTACATGCCGATCGGCATGGGGAAGGGTGACCTGAACAGCGTCGGTCTGGCCAGTCTGTATGACACCCGGGACGACGTCTTCAATCCCCACGCTGGGGCCTTCGGGAACGCCTCGCTGGCTTTCGCGGGCGGAGTTCTGGGTGGCAACTACGATTACACCAAGCTGCTCTTGGAAGGGCGCTACTACCTGCCCTTGTCGGAGCGCTCGACGCTGGCCATGCGCGCCATGTACGGGGCGGTCGGCAACAATGCTCCAGCTTCGGAGTACTTCTACGCGGGCGGCACCGACACCATGCGGGCCTACCGCGACAACTCCTACTTCGGGACCCACCTGATCCTGCTCAACGCCGAGTATCGCTTCCCCATCGCCAACATCAAGATGCTGAGCGGCGCGGTGTTTGCGGATGCTGGCAACGCATGGTTTCCGGGGTACACCACCAACAAGCTCTACACCGACGCCGGCATCGGCCTGCGCATCGTCTTCCCCACCCTGGGCCTGGGCGTCATCCGGATTGACTACGCCTTCGGACAGGACGGTTCGCGCTCCAGCATCGGCATCGGCCAGTCCTTCTGAGCCGGCGCGAGAAGGCAGTCCTGCCGCGCCGCGAAGAAGAAGTTAACCCGTCGGATACAACTGGTTCGCTACATCAAGACACAATGGACGCTGACTCCTGAGCCTCGGCCTGCGCCGCGGCCGGGCGGGTTTAGGGCCAGGGCCGGTCAGGGGCAATCCCAGGCCGTCGCGAAGCGCGAGGCTCTGGTCCTGGCAGCGTTCCAGGCGCCGACTCACGGCGTCTGAACCACGAGGAGGTTCGGTTTCACATGTCCGAGAACGAGATTGGTCCCAACGAGGGTGGCGGCAAGAGCAAGCTGCCCCTGATCCTCGGCGGCGTGGTCCTGCTGGTGGCCCTCGCGGTCGGAACCTGGGCGGTCATGGACCCCGGGCTTTTCGGTTCGCCGGCCAAGAAGGTCGGTGCGATTGACCGGGAGGTCATCTTCACCCTGGATGAGTTCAAGAACGCCGAGAAGCAGATCGAAGAATTCGGCGACCAGAAGAAGACCGAGTTCGAAGCGGCCGTCAAGGCCCAGCAGGGGAAAACCGGCGCGGAGGCCGAGCTGTCCAACCTGTACCGCAAGCTTCAGTTGGAGGTCCAGCAGAAGCGCAACCAGATCCTCAATCCGCTGCAGACCAAGGCCGAGGCCGCGGTGGCCACGGTGGCCCGCAGCAAGGGCCTGACCGTCGTGCTGGACAAGCGGATCGTCGTCTACGGGGTGCCCGACATCACCGAAGACGTCAAGAAGATGTTCCAGCAGCAGGGCGAGCTGAACCTGCCTGCCGCGCAGGACACCTCCAACTCGCCGGTGGCCTACTTCGACCAGGACGTGGTTCGCAGTCTGAAGGTCTTCCAGGAAGCCGACCTGCGTCTCTTCCAGCATCGCAATGATCTCATGCGCGACTACGAGGGCAAGGCTGGAAACCTCTCACCCGCCGAGCGGGAAGCTTTGCAGAACAAGCTGACGGCTCAACTGGAGGCCTACCGCGAGCAGATCATGGCCCCGCTCTACCAGAAGGTCACGGCCTCGGTGAACGAGGTCTCCAAGGCTCAGGGCGTCTCGCTGGTTCTGGACAAGCAGAACGTCATGTACGGCGGGCGCAACATCACCGACTCGGTGGTCGAGACCTTCCTCCAGAAGGTCGGCCAGCCCGAGGAGGCTACCCCTCAGACCCCGGCCGCCAGTCCCGCGGCGGCACCGTCACCCGCCGGCGGGGGGAACTAGGCCCTGGGCAAGGGAGGTTTCAGTATGAGCATCTCTCCGAGGACCCGGGCGGCCGGGTGGGGGGCCGCCGCGCTTCTGACCGCGACCCTGCTGCTGACCTCCGTGGTCTTCCTGCGTGGGATTGACCCGGAGGTCGCCTGGGCGGGTGAGGCCTCCAAGGCGGAGGACCTGCACCTGGGAGTGGTCGATTTCGACAGCCTGCTCCGGGCCCACCGGGACCACGAGAGGCTCAAGCAGTTGGACGAGCAGATCGAGGTCTTGCAGCAGGAGTTGACCTTCCTTCCCTTGAGTGACCAGAGGCGTGTCGTCGACCAGAGTCAGAAGCGCATGCAGGCGGCGGTCGAGAAGGCCCGGAAGGAACTCGAGGCCGAGTATGGCCGGATCAATCGCGAGATGCGCGGTCTGAGCGAGGCCATGCAAGGGCAGCTCGTCAGCGAGGGCAGGCAGCTTCAGGCTCATTATCAGGGAGTGCTCGAGCAGCGGACCCGCCACCTTCGGCCCCAGGATGTCGAGCTTCGCGGCGACAGCAAGGCGCGGATGCAGGCATTCCTGGACGATCTGTCCTCGGTCCGCACCCAACGGGTGATGGCCCGACGGCTGGAACTGGAAAAGCAGGTTCAGCAGCGTCTGGAGGGCGAGCGAGCCCGGGTCGAGTCGGAGCTGGCAGCCTACGAAGACCAGATCATGCGCCAGAACCAGGAGAAGAAGCTGAACCTTCAGTTGCAACTGCAGACGGTCACGGACGCCGAGCACGAGGCTGAGATCCAGCAGCAGATTGCGACCATGGGAGACCAGGAACAGTCGCTGAAGGACGCCCGCCGCGCAGAGCTCTTTGCGGGGCTGGAGGAAGTCCGCAACCGGGAGCAGGCGGAGATGGAGGCCAATCTGGACTCCTTCGAGGTCACGCTGAATGCGGAGGTCCAGCAGAAGGCGGCAGCCGAGCGCAACCGCCTGGCCGGTCTGCCGACCCAGGCGCCGGCCGCGCCGCCGGATGTGCAGCGCCAGATCGACGAGGTTCGGGCCACCATCACCGCAGAGATGGAGTCCCGCAAGGCCGAGATGCAGGCGGCCATGCAGGCGCGCTCGGCCGAGGCTCGCAAGCGCCTCGAGCGCAAACAGGCAGAGGTCGAGAAGCGCCTGGCGGATCTGCAGGCTCAGCTCAAGGACCTGGTCGAGAAGTCGGCCGACGAGGTCTCGGAAGACACCCAGCGCAAGATGGACGACGTCAAGTCCAGGCTGGAGGCCTTGCAGACCGAACGCAAGACCCTGTATGAGAAGATGCTGGCCGAGCTCTCCGAGACCGTCGGGGAGGTCGCCCGGAAACAAAACGTGCCGTCCGTGATCGGAAGGTTCATCGTGAACCTCGATTGCACCGACTTGACCGACCTGGCCATGGTTGCAGTCAAGCAGGCGGATCGGTAGGAGGATATCGGGATGATCACCCTCGGGAGTTTCCCCAGGTGGGTGGCGGCAAGCCTGCTCGCAGGAATCCTGTGCGCAGGTTGCCAGACCCAATCGCCGGTCTTGAAGACCGGAACCGTCGACACGACCGTGCTGCTGCAGGCAGACGACGAATATCAGGAGTTCGCGCAGGAATACCTGGTCGAGCGCGTGGCTTCGGCCGAGAAGGTCCGGAAGATCGTGGCTGCCCAGGGGGGCGAGGTCCGGGACCAGGCCACCCTCGAGAAGCTGCGGGCCATCGAGGCCGAGCTGCTCAAGAAGTGGCAGGATCGCACGAACGAGTTCACCCGGTCCCGGATGGATCGGATCTCGGCGGCCGCGCAGGTGGTGGCTCAGAAGAAGGGCCTGCACCTGGTCCTGATCGATGCCAAGGACTACGCCACCGTCGAGTTCGGGGCCGTGGACGTCACCGGTGACATCCTGGCTGAGATGCCCGGATTTGCCGGAAGCAGCCCAGAACCGACGGGCAGTGCCCCGTCCCCGGAGGCCTCGCGATGAAGCGCGTAGTCGTGTTCTCTATTCTCCTGTTGACCGGGTTGGTCGGCTGCACCAACCGCGCTCCCCACATGACGGTCGGCGTCGTCAACACCGCGCGTATTGTCCAGGAGAATCCGAAGTACCTGGACCTCAACGTGCTGCTCATGCAGGAGCGCGACGCGGTCTACTCGCAGATCCCGGCCAACGTCCAGCAGCTTTCAGACGCCGAGAAGAGGCAGTTGCAGGAGAAGCTGGCCAAGGAAGCCAGCGAGCGCTCGGGCCGCTTCGACAACCTGGTCCGCGAGTTCATGCAGAAGCTTCAGTCCGACATCCAGGAGTCCGCTGGCGAGGTGGCTCGCGCCAAGGGGATCGACATGGTCATCATCGACACCCCCTATCACCCGACTGTCCTTTACAATTCGGGCGAGAACATCACCACCGACATCCTCCTGAAGATGAGGAACCAGTGATCTTCCGCCGGCGGGGGGAGAGGGCATGACCGAGGAGTTTCTTCCCGTAAGGGTCCATCCGTCCGCCGTCCTCATGCCCGGGGCCACATTGGAGTCCGGGGTCGTGGTGGGGCCGGGGGCCGTGGTCGAGGAAGGGGCCCGGATCGGCTCCGGGGCACGGGTGGGGGCCTGCGCCTACGTCGGTCCGGGGGTCCTGGTCGGCCCCGGCTGCATCCTTGAGCCCGGGGTCATTTTGCTGCCTGGCACGGTCCTGGGCCAGGAGGTCCGGGTCCAGGCCGGGGCCGTCCTGGGAACCGATGGCTTCGGCTACGTGCTCGAGCAGGGGCGACATCGCAAGATTCCCCAGGTGGGGCGCGTCGAGGTGGGAGACCGGGCGGTGATCGGCCCGGGGGCTTGCGTGGATCGGGCCACCACCGGGGCGACCCGGATCGGCCAGGACGCGGTCCTGGGATCCATGGTCATGGTCGGGCACAACTGCCGCGTGGGGGCCCGGACCCGGATGGGTGACCAGAGCGGGGTGGCGGGTTCTTCGGTGATCGGGGACGACTGCCACCTCGGGATCCAGACCGGTATGGCCATGCGCGCCGAGTTGGGGGACCGTTGTCGACTGGCGGATCGGGCCGGGGCCCTTCGCCGCTTCCCTCCAGATCAGGACCTGGCCGGATTCCCGGCACGCCCACGAGCGGAGGTCTCCAGGATGGAGGCAGCGCTCCACCGTCTTCCCGCGCTCTTGCAGAGCCTGGAGGGGCGGCGAACCTGAGCCTTCGAGGAGGCGAACCCATGAGATCGCGCATCGCGGCGGCAGCCTGGATTCTGCTGCTCGCCTTCCTCCCCTGGAATCCCTGCCAGGCCGCCGACGTGGTGCTGGGCGAGAGGGTGGTGTTCCGCCTGCCCGACGAGGCCCAGGCGGCCGCCTTGACCGCCCGACTGGAGGCTCTTCTGCAGTCCGGCGCCGCGGCGGAGGCCATCCGCGTCGGCAAGTCCGAGGGGCAGACGGCCTTGTTCTGGGGCGAGGAGGCGCTTCTGGTGGTGACCGCCGAGATGGGCAAGGCGAATTCCAGCACTCCTCCAGCCCTGGCCGGGGTGTGGGCCGAGAACCTCCGCAAGGTGGTCCGCAGCGGCCTGCTGCGGGTCGACCGCAACCGTCTGGAGCTTCCCGTCGGGGGCGAGCAGGTGGTCCGCGTCACCGGGTTGGCCAAAGGCCCTCTGGAGGCCTTGCCGGCCTCACCCGGGCTTCAGGTGACGGTCGACCAGGAATCGGGGTCCGTCTCGGTGGTCGGTTTGGCCGTCGGACGCACCCGCGTCGACCTGCGCCGCGGGAACGGACGGGAGGTGGTCTGGGTCCACGTCAAGGACTGGGCCGGAAGCCTGCCCAGGCAGGTCGAGATCGAGGTGACGGGCCGCCCGGCCCCGGGGCGGATGGTGGCCCAGGCGGCTCTGTCCGGCACGGCCACGCTTTCGTCGGTTCAGCCCGGGTGTCGCCTGCTGCTGGAATCCGAGTCCCTGGAATTGCCCCCTGTTCCCGCCGAGCAGGCGATGCGACTTGAACTCCCGATGGCCATCCTCGGGGGTGAGGACTACTATCCGGTGCGTGCGAACGTCCCCGTCCTGGTCCGGAATCTGCCCCTCGAGCCGGTGGAGTCCAACCTGCTCCTGGTCAGCAATCGGCCCGAGCGTCTGACCCAGGATGGGATCCTGATGGGGTATACCTTCACCCGGAAGGAACCCACCCGGCTGATGTACTCCCACCTCAATGACCTGCGCCAACGCCGCAACCTGTGGGTGAACGTGGCCAATCCCGGAGACGAGGCGGTCCGACTGCTGGTGAGTTCGACCTGGGCGGGCCCCGAGCGCAACGAGGTCCACGTCGGCCAGACCTCGGCCCGTCGCTTCCTGGAAGCCGTGTCGGTCCAGGCGGGCTACGTGGTGACCCTACCCCCGCGCTCGGCCCTGGAGCTGGTCGCCCACGACATGCAGCCCAAGGCGCTGGTCACCGGATTCATGAACTTCCGCATCCTGGAAGGCGACCGCGTGACAGTCGAGGTGCGCACTGCCGCGCAGCCCAGCCAGAATGACGGCTCGCCCCTGCCGCACCTGGGGGCGCCCTTCAATCCTTTCAAGATCCATCCCCACGGGGTCTTCGCCCAGCCCTTCTTCGAGCTCGATGGAGAGTTCGTGGTGGGAGGGGACTCGCTGGTCCAGCGCTACGGAGAGAGCCCCTGGTTGATCGACTTCGAGACGGGCCTGCCCAACAATGGGAACTTCGGTGTCCTCTACAAGTCGCTGGTCGAGCTGCGCAATCCCGATTCGATCCCCCGGCGCGTGGGGCTGTACTTCAGTCCCGTGGCGGGTCCTGCAGGAGGGACCTTCCTGGTGGATGGGAAGGTCGTTCAGGCTCCCTTCCGCCGGGTTGACAACGAGGCCCTGCTGACCGAGATCGAGCTGAGCCCCGGCGAGTCTCGGATGGTCGAGGTGGTGACGTTCCCCGAAGCCAGCTCCAACTATCCGGCCCAGTTTGAATTCCGGGATCAGGAGCCGGTCTCGGGTGCGCCCGCCCGGACCGCTGGCAGTGTTCTCCGGGGCGGGGGCCGGAATTGAGCCGCCTGCAGCGCACCCTGGCGGGTCCGGCCCTCTTCCGGGGAGTGGGCCTCCACTGCGGCGGGGACTCGACCCTGAGGGTCCTTCCGGCGCCGGTGGACCACGGCCGGGTCTTCCGGGTCCGCGGCCGCAGCCTGCCCTGCCGATTGGAGTCGGTGGTGGGGACTGAGCGCTGCACGACCCTGGGGGATGGCGAGGTTCGGGTGACCACGGTCGAGCACGTCCTGGCGGCCGCCGCGGGCCTGGGCCTGGACAACCTGGTCCTGGAGACTCAGGGGGAAGAGGTGCCGGTCATGGACGGGTCGGCCCTGCCCTTCGTCGAAGGATTCCTCCAGGCGGGAGTGGTCGAGCAGGCGACACCCATCCAGCCCCTGCGTCTGGGGCAGCCGGTCTTCGTCACCCAGGGAGAATCGCTGGTCCTGGCCCTTCCGGCCGACGAGGCGGCCTTCGAGGCGGCGATCCACTTCGCGCATCCGCTGGTCGGCTCTCAGCATTTCTGTTACCGACCTGACCAGCACGAGTTCGAATCATTTCTGGCCCCGGCTCGGACCTTCGGGTTCTGGGACGAGGTCCAGGCCTTGCTGGAGCGAGGCCTGGCCCGGGGGGCGGATTTCTCCAACGCGCTGGTCATCGGGGGACCGGGTGGGTTCTCGTCGGCTCCGCGGTTTCCCGAGGAGCCGGTTCGTCACAAGGTCCTGGACCTGGTCGGCGACCTGGCGCTTCTGGAGCGGCCGCTCCAGGCCCGTGTGCTGGCTGTTCGCGCCGGGCATCGCCTGCATCTGGAGCTGGCGAGGAAGATCCTCAAGGAGGGTTCCTATGTTCGGATGGTCTGAGATTCTGGAGCGACTGCCCCACCGCCCGCCGTTCCTGTTGCTGGATCGGGTCCTGGGGGTGGAGGAAGGCCGGGCCTGGGGCTACAAGAACATCACGATGAATGAGCCGCAGTTCCGCGGTCATTTCCCAGGAAATCCCGTCCTGCCCGGCGTGTTGACCATCGAGTCCCTCCTGCAGTTGACGTGGGTCCTGTACTCCGGTCAGGGAAGCCCGCGCCTGGTCGGGATCGATCGTCTGAAGTTCCGCCGCCAGGTCAAGCCCGGCGACCGTCTGGATCTGGAGGTGCAGGAAATCGAGGCCGATGGGGAGCGCCGCCGGGTACGCGCCCGGGCCCAGGTGGACGGTCAGGTCGCCAGCGAGGGCGTCCTGACCGTGTGCCTGGAGGCCCCTTTGGGGGGTAGCCCGGCGCCTGGCGCCACTTCGGAATGACCTGACAGGAGTCCCCTTTCAAGCGCCGAAGGCCCGCGGGATCATCTTGGATCTTCAGGAGTCCGGCCGTCTCCGGAAGGTGGACCCCGCCTGGCCTTGACGGGAAGGATTCCCCCTCCGGTTCGGAAACGTCACGCCGTCGTCGGGGTTCTACCTGGCAGGGACTGGCGCTTGCTGGCCTCGACCCTCAGTGCGACGGACGAACAAGAATGGCAGAGAATCTTCAATCAGCCGCTCCGGCGGCAGGAATCACGGCCCTTCAGACCCTGCGCTCGCTCTTCCGGGACGCGTCGTTCCGGGCGGGTGTGGTCTGCGGAAGGGAGGCTTGATCGTGGAACCGGTACGAGTCGGGGTCGTCGGTATCGGCAGCATGGGGCTCAACCACGCCCGGATCTATTCGGAACTTCCCCAGACCGAGCTGGTCGGCGTGGTCGACATCCAGGAAGCGCGGGGCCGTCAGTGCTCCGCGCGTTTCAATACCACGTATTTCGAGTCCTATCAGGGCCTCTTTGACAAGGTGGATGCGGTCAACATCGTGGTCCCGACCAGCCTGCACTACCCTGTCGCCATGGAGTTCCTCAAGCGGGGCGTTCACGTCCTGGTCGAGAAGCCGATCGCGGTCGACCTGGTTCAGGCCAAGCGACTGGTCGACTACTCCAAGCGGCACAACCTGGTCCTTCAGGTCGGGCACCTCGAGCGCTTCAACCCGGCGGTCATGAAGCTGCGCGACATCATGGGCCAGCCCATCATGATGGAGTGCAGTCGGCGCTCGTGTCCCACCAACCGCAATCTCGACGTCGGCGTCGTGTGGGACCTGATGATTCATGATCTGGACATCCTGATCCACCTGGTCAACTCGCCTGTTCAGGACATCAGCGCGAATGGGGTCTCGGTGTACTCGGATTACGAGGATATCGCCCAGGTTCAGTTGCGCTTCCAGAATGGCGTCATGGCCAGCCTGGTGGCCAGCCGGAACTCGGGAAACCGGGTGCGCAGCCTTCAGGTGACCGAGAAGACCGGGCGCACCTTGTCGCTGGACTTCATCGACCAGACCCTGGCCATCTTGCGTCCAGGTCTGGATGGTCGACCCATCCCCCCCGAGAACGTGCATGTCGAGAAGGAGGAACTCCTCCGCCTTGAACTCAACCACTTCGCCGAGTGCGTGGCCATGCACAAGACCCCCATGGTGACCGGCGAGGACGGGAAGCGCGCCCTGGAACTGGCCATGCAGGTGCTGGCCAGGATGAAGATGGTGAAGGCTCGCTCTTCGCAGGGGATGGAACTCATCGCGCTGGCGGGATAGGGCGCTCGCGGCTGGACCAGGAGCGGGCTTGTCAGGTGGGAGGCCTTGCAGAGGCTGGCCTGGCCGGGGGGCAGAATTCGAGAGGAGCAGACCAGTCGGTGAAGATCCATCCAACGGCCATCGTGCATCCCGGGGCCGAGATCGACGAGGGCGTTGAGATCGGGCCCTTTTCGATCATCGGACCGAACGTCCGCATCGGCCGCAACACGGTGATCATGTCCTCGGTCGTCGTGGACGGATGGACGACCGTGGGGGCGGAGAACGTGATCTTCCCGAACGCAGTCCTCGGCACGGCGCCTCAAGACCTTTCCTACCGCGGCCAGCGCTCGTACGTGCGGATTGGGGACCGCAACGAGTTGCGCGAAAGCATCACCGTGCACCGGGCCGCGGATGAGGATGGGGTCACCTCGGTCGGCGACGACAACCTCCTCATGGCCTATGCGCACGTGGCCCACAACTGTCACGTCGGCAGTCAGGTGGTGATGGCCAACTATGCCGGGTTGGCTGGCCACGCCGTGGTCGAGGACCAGGCGGTCCTGGGGGGGCTCAGCGGGGTCCATCAGTTCGTCCGCGTCGGTCGGCTGTGCATGGTGGGAGGACTGGCGAAGATCACCAAGGATCTTCCGCCCTTTGCCATTGTGGACGGCAACCCCGCGCGGATCTACGGACTGAACAGTCGCGGACTGCGCCGTCGCGGGATCGGCGAAGAGGCCCGCCTGGCTCTCAAGCGCTCCTTCCGCCTGCTGACCTCGGCGGGTCTGAACCTGGAGCAGGCCCTGGCCGCCATCCGCTCGACCCTGGTCGATTGTCCGGAGGTGGCCCACCTGGTCGGCTTCCTGGAAGCACCGACCCGGATGGGGGTCTTGACCCGCTTGTGCGGAGACCGACGCCAGAGAGGGGCTGAGGTCCTGGACCCCGACCCTCGCGATTCCGAGCGCGGTGGCCGTTGAGGGGTTGTCCGCCCGTGTGCTCAGGAAGTCTGCCTTCCAAGTCCTCGTCTGCCGGCCTTCCTCTTGACGGGTTCTGAAGCCTGCGCCCAAAGGCGTCGCGGTGACGCGCCACGCACGATCGCCTTGATGGCCGCCGAGCCCTCGGGCGACCTCCAGGCTGGAGCCCTGGCTCGCGCCTTGCGGCGTCGGGACCCCGCCCTGCGCCTGGTGGGCGTGGGGGGGGCGGCCATGGCTGCGGCAGGGGTTCATCTGTGGATGGAGAGCCACACCTGGAGCACCATCGGTCCGGGGGAGGCGCTGGCCCGGATTCCCGGCCTGTACCTGGCCTACCGGCGTATGCGCGGACACCTGCTGCGGGAGCGCCCGCAACTGACTGTGGTGATTGACGCCCCGGCCCTGCACATGCGGTTGGTGGGATTCCTCAAGCGCCGCGGGTTGAGGACCGCCTACTTCTTTCCGCCTTCTGCGTGGAGCCGGAACCCTCAGCGCATGCACGAGATCCATTCGCGGGTCGATGGAGTCCTGTGCGCCTTTCGCGCCAACGCCCACTTCTATGACTCGCTGGGCCTGCCGGTGGCCTTCTTCGGGCACCCCCTGAGCGACGTGGTTCACGATTCCCCGGGGCCGGAGGAGGCACGTCGCATCCTGGGGTTGGAGGGGCCAGCCCTGGCCGTGCTTCCAGGCAGCCGGACCCAGGAGGTCCGCCACCTGCTCCCCACCTTCCTGGAGGTCGCGGCCCGATTGCGTCAGGACAACCCCGGTCTGCAGATCCTCCTGCCCTGCGCCACGCCGCCTCTGGAGAAGCGAATCCGCGCCATGCTGGGCCCGGATCCTCCCGAGGGCCTGCGAATTCTCTCGGGGCAGGCTCGCCTGGCCCTGGCCGCCAGCCGCCTGGCGCTGATGGCTTCGGGTTCGGCCAGCCTGGAGGCGGTTCTGTTGGGCGTGCCGATGCTGTTGTGCTATCGTTTCGGCGCGCTGGACGCGGCCCTGGGGCGGACGCTGAAGGCCCTGGGATTGCTGCGGGTGGATCGCTTCGGTTTGCCCAACCTGGTCCTGGACCAGGACGTGGTCCCTGAACTGCTGCAGGACCAGGTCGAACCCGATCGCCTGGAGGCTGAGGCACGGCAATTCTGGGAGGAGGGGCCGGCAAGAGACCGGATGCTGGCCGACCTGGCCCGGGTGCAGGAGGCCCTGGGCGGCCCGGGAGTGGTGGATCGTCTGGCCCGGGTGGTGGATTTCCTGGCGGCCGGGGACTCGATGTCTCAAGCCCTGGCGAGAGCGGAGCCTTGAACCAGGTCGTCCTGACCACGAACTCTCCCGGAGAGTTGCATTCCTGGGTCCGCGGAACCGTCAAGGAACTCAAGCGCCAGCGGCCGGACCTGCGCGTCGTGGTGGCCCTGGTTCCCTGCCCCTACGCCTCTGGCGCAGAGGCTCGCGTGGCGGCTCGCATCCCCGGGGTGGACCAGGTCCTGCGCCCGATTCAGACCGTGCGCCTGGCCCTGGGGATTCCCGACGGCGCGTCACGGCTGGAGGGGCGGGGCGTGGTGGTCTTCATGGGAGGCGAACCCTGGCACGCCCTGCTTCTGGCCCGGGCCCTGCGCTGGCCGGCCGTGGCCTACGCGGTGCGGGCGGTGGGCCTGGCCCGGTTCTTTGCCCGGGTGGGAACCCTGGACCCCGGGATTGAGCAGGCCCTGCGACGCCGGGGGGTCACCTGCGTCCGGACGGTCGGCAACCTGGTGCTGGACGGAGTGGAGGTTCCCCCGGACCTTCATCCGGCCCCCCATCGGCCTGCCCTGGGCCTCTTCCCTGGCTCCCGGGGACTTCACCTCAGGGCGGCGCTGGCCGTCTTCCTGCGCACGGCGGAGCTGGTCCGCCAGCAGATTCCCGAACTCGAGTGTCTCCTGGCGGTCTCTCCCTTCGTCCGCCGTGAGGACGTCACCCGGGCCCTTGACCACCCCCTGCGACTGGGGATTCCCGCCGCCCGGGGACGTCTGGAGGGCGACCGGCTGCTGACCGAAGCAGGCCTGGAGGTGGAAGTCCTCTGGGGGAAGCCCTATGAGGTCATGGCCCGGATGGACGTGGCTTTGACGATTCCAGGGACCAATACCGGTGAGATGGCTTGCGTGGGTCGCCCCATGGTGGTGGGGCTGTCGGCCTCGGCCCCGATTCCCCGAGGGGGCTTGGGTGGAGTGCTGGACATGCTGCCCACCCTGCCGCTGCTGAAGCGCTTCCTGCGTCGCAAGACCTATCGGCGTCTGGTCTACGTTGCCCAGCCCAATCGTCTGGCTGGCCGAGCCCTGGTTCCGGAGGTGGTGGTCCAGCGGGATCTCGACGTCCTGGTCCGGCCTCTGGTCGAATTGCTGGAGGATCCCGAAGGGAGGCGACGGCTCGGCATGGAACTCCAAGGCGTCATGGGGGGAGGGCGGGGGGCGTCTGAACGCATGGCGGAGTTGATTCTGGAGGTGGCCCCATCTTGAAGCGCCTGAAGGCTTTTTTCTTTCGTTGGAGGGGAGCGATCATCGCTCCGTTGACGCTCGTGCTGCTGGTCCTGGCGCGGCCGACCCTGGAATCCTTCCTGGCCGGCCTCGTCCTGACCCTGGTGGGCGAGAGCCTGCGCTTGTGGGCCCTGGGCTACACGGGACAACCGACCCGCAGCCAGGATCTGGTGGCCCCGGAGCTCATCACCGCCGGCCCCTACAGCGTGGTCCGCAACCCGCTGTACCTGGGCAACGTTCTCAACGCCCTGGGGGTGACCGTGGCCGCCATGGGAGGACACGGTCCGCGAGACGGTCTGCTGATCTTCCTGGGCGCCATCCTGTCGCTGGTGGCCGTGTATGGGGCCTGCATCGCGGTGGAAGAGGACTTCCTGGCGGCGCGTTTCGGCCCCGAGTATGAAGACTACCGCTCGCGGGTCCCCACCCTGGTCCCCCGCCGGTTGAGGCTCTCTCCGGGGCACGGGGCCTTCCTGTTCCCCTCCTGGCGCTTCGAATTCAGCACATTCGGCTGGCTGGTCCTGGTGTGGGCTTCCCTGGCGATGCGCCTGCGATAGCAGCCACCCTCCGCTTCTTCGGGGACTTTTCAGCTCGACGTGGAATCCTTCATCCAGGACCTGGGCCCGCTCGCCGGGCGCACCGAAGGGAGACCCGGCCCGTGCAGATTCGACCTGCCCTTTCAGCCTCAGGGGCCCGCCCCATCCGAACCCTGCAGGCTGCACCCGGAGCAGTCCCCCAGGATGTCTTCCGTCCCGGAGGCCCGCAGGAATCCGACCCGGCCCTGGTTCGCCCCCCTGCCAGTGGCCCGGCGCGAGGAGCCTCGCAGCCCAGGGCAGGCTCGCCACGGCACGAGGAGGCCTCCACCGCCGAGGGTCTGGCGCTGGCCAGTCGGATGGTCAGCGGTTGGAACCTTCCCTCCTCTTTGAAGGTCGGAGCCGCACGGGATCTGGCATGCCTGCCTCTGGCGTGGTTGCAGCGCTTGGATTCCGAGGGCCTGACGGTCGCCGTCCTGCAGGACGGGCAGAGCCTGGCCGACACCGATGTCCTGCCGACCATGACGCCCGAGCGCTGCCGAAAGCATTTTGCCCAGGCCCAGGCCCTGGCCCGAACAGCCATCGACGAGGAGAACCGGGCCCTCTCGCTGGACCCCGAGGCGCCGGCGGATGATTTCGCCTCCGCCATGGCCCGCCGTTGGCTGCCCGACCGGATCCGCGAGAACCTCCTTCCCAAGTTGGACCAGGCGGGAATCGGCTTCTCGGTGGAGGTCTGCCGGGAGGCCGTGGACCTGAAGGCCCTGGCCCGCTCCAAGCAGATCCCCGACGAGGAGTTCCAGACCTGGAGGGATCTGCTGGTGGAGTTGAACGGGCCGCTCTTGACGGTCTCGGGAGACCGGGGCCAGGCGGCCCAGGAAATCCTGATGGTGCCCTACGCCTCCCATCGCGGCCGCCCTGTTTCCGAGGTCAGCCGGGACAACTATGCCACCTTCGATTCCATGAAGGTGCGTCAGCACCGTGGCATCCATTCCTGGCCCAACCGCTTGATCATGGTCCATGAGGCCTTCGTCAAGGAGCCCGCCGACGAGGTCGGCAACTATCGGGTGCTGGTCCACGAGCTGGGCCACGCCATGGATTATCTGGCCGAAGGTTTCCTTCCCGAGCACCGCTCGACGGTGGACGCGCTCTTCGCAGCGGACCTCGAGGCCGCGCGTCAAGGGGAGGCGCGTTTCCTCACCCCGCGTTCGGCCGACAATCCACGGGAGTACCTGGCGGAAGCCGTGGAAGCGTACATGACCCGGCGCGTCGGGGACGAGCATGACTTCTACAAACCCGAGAACAGCCGCGAGGACCTCCAACAGCGCAATCCGGCCCTCTTCGAATACGTCCGCTCGCTTTTCGAGGGGTCCGCCACATAGGTGGGGGAGCATTCGGTCGGGGGTCTCTGGACACGTGGAGCCTCGCGGGTATAATGGTCTTTCGGCCCCCCGGGGCCTTCAGGAGGAACCATGAGCACCCGGAAACAGCGCCGCAAAGCTGCCCGCGACGAATCTCAGCCGGTCCCCGAGGCTGCGGCTCCCAAAGCCGTGGCGCCGGCCCCACCGCCTTCCACGCCGGCGAATCCGGCCGAAGAGCGCCGCGCCCAGCGGCGCATGTCCGTGATCGGCTTCGCTTTGACGGGCATGTTGATGGCCTTCCTGGCCGGAGCCAACCAACCTGTGTCGGTGGCCGAGTCGGCCTCGGCCCTGGTCCAGGCCACCCGGATCGGCTCGGCGGTTGCGGTGCAGGCCGCCGAATTGGGGCGCGGGGTCGGGACCGGCGTGATGGGCCTGGTGGTCGGGGCCAGCTTCGGCTACTCGTTGTTCCTCAGCCCCGGCTTGATGTTCTTGAGTTGGTTGGGTGGGGGAGCCGGCCTGGCGATGGGGCTGGCCACCGGGATCACCCTGGTCGGGGGCGTGGGCTGGGCCGGCGGCTTCCTGGCCGTCATGCTGGCGGCCTTCAAGGCCCGGGCGGGCGACCTCTGAAAGCCCGGACCGGGCCGCCGTGTCGCAACTGACCCTCTACCACTCCAACGACATGCACGGTCGGCATGAGGTGCTGGACCTGCTGGAGTCGCAGGACCGTCCAGCCCCCTCGATCCTTCTGGACGCCGGAGATGCGATTTCCGGGTCCAACACGGTCTTCCATCTGGCCGAACCGATTCTCGAGCGCATGAGTCGGGTGGGCTACACCGCCATGGCCATGGGCAATCGCGAGTTCCACTACCTGCGGAGCGTCCACCAGCGCCGCAAGGCCCAGCGCTCGTTTCCGGTCCTGGCCGCCAACCTGCAGGACCTGCGAGCCGGCACGGCCTTCTGGGACCGCACATTGGAGCTTGAAGTCGAGGGGATTCGCGTCGGAATCCTGGGGGCGACCCCGGTCCAGTACCCCCCCCTGGCGATCTGGGAGAGGCTTTCCGGATTCCGCTTCCTGGACCCCTTCCAGGCGTTGCCTCCCCTGGCCGAAGAGCTGGCCTCGCGGAACGACGTGGTGATCCTCCTGTCGCATTTGGGGGCCCGGATGGACCGCGAGCTGGCCCACCATCTGCCAGGTGTCCGCCTGATCGTCGGGGGACACAGCCACACCCTCTTCACTCAACCCGAGCGCTGCGGGGAGGCCTGGATTGTCCAGACCGGAAGCCACGCCCGTTTCCTGGGGGAGCTCTGCCTGGAGGTCGGCTCCCGACCCGGCCGGATCCGGTCTCGCCTGTTGCCGACCGATGGGAGCCCGCCCCTGGTCGCCGAGGGGGCCTGTTGAGCCCGCCGCGCGTGCTGTTGGTCTCCAACGGTGCTGGCGAGGACGCCATCGCCCGGGAGGTGGCTTGCCGGGCCCAGGGGCTGGACCTGGAGGCCCTGCCCCTGGTCGGCCAGGGCGTGGCCTATGAGGGCGTGGCCCGGCGTGTCGGTCCCCGTCGCTCCATGCCCAGCGGGGGCTTGATTCCCGAGGCGCTGGGCAACCTTGTGCGCGACCTGGCCGGCGGCCTGGCGGGACTGGTGCTGAGGCAGGTGGCCTGGCTTCGCGGGCAGCGTCGGAACCATCAACTCTTCGTGGCGGTGGGCGACCTCTGGCCCGTGGTGGTGGCGGGCCTGGGTGGAGCGCGACCGCTGGTCTTCATCGGAACCGCCAAGTCCGACCACCACCATCGCTACTCCGCGCTGGAGGCCCTGGTCCTGCGGCTCTTCACGATCCTGGCCCTGGTCCGCGACGAGCCGACGGCGGCGAGTCTGCGCAGGCGGGGGGTCCAGGCAGCCTGGGTCGGCAATGCCATGATGGATGGACTGGACGTCACCGGAGCCGAACTCGGAGTGGCCCCGGGGGAGACCTGCCTGGCCTTGTTTCCGGGCAGCCGGGAGGGGACCTATTCGGCCCTGCCCCGGATGCTGGAGGCCTATGTCCTGCTGGCCGAGCAGATGGATCCGGCGCCTCGGGCCCTGGTCGGCCTGGCGCCCTCGATCGATCTGGAGAGGCTGGGCGGGGGGTGTCCTGGCTGGACGATGGTCTCCACCGGGCGCGAGCGGGGAGCCGTGGCCGAACTGCGCGGGCCCGCCCCCCCGGTGATGCTGGTGCAGCAGGCGTTCCCCGACGTGCTCCAGCGCAGCACCGTGGCTTTCGGACTGGCCGGGACCGCCCACGAGCAGGCGGCGGGCCTGGGCCTTCCGGTCGTGGCCTTCGAACCCGGGGGCGAGACTCGCCTGGGGTGGTATCGCGGCCGCCAGAAGGGCCTGCTGGGGGAGGCCTTGCGGGTGGTCGAGGACGATCCGGTCGAGGTGGCGGCCGAATTGCGGCGCCTGCTGGAGGACCCTGCCGAGAGGGCCCGGCGCGGCCAGGTGGGCCGCGAGCGCCTGGGCCCGCCGGGCGGAGCGAGGGCCATGGCCCGCATCCTGGAGCGCCTGGCGCGAGGCGAGGTTCTCCAGGCCGGGGATCTGGGGCCAACCGGGTGAGGCTGGCCCGGCGTCTGGTGGCCCTGCTTGGCCCTCTCACGGCAGGCTGGCTGGCCTGCTGGGTGATTCCCGGCTTCCTCCTGGGTCGGCCCGCCGCGTTGCTGGATGGGAGCGCGCCCGAGGCCTGGAAGGTGGCCTACGTGGCCCTTCTGTATCTGGTGATCCTGGCTTCCACCTTCCGGGCTTGGAGGCAGTGTGGCCCGGGCCACGGTGCCCCTGGCCTGGGGAGCCCGCGTCTGTCCGGCTTGTTCGGGGGCCTGGGGTTGGGCCTTCTGGGCGTCGGGACGCACAGGCTCCTCCTGGCCTGGGGGGGCTGGTGGTCCCCCCCCGTTCTCTCCTGGGAAACCGGGATCCAGGCCGTGGGGGTGGCCCTGGCCCTGGCTTTCGGGGAGGAGGTCCTTTTCCGGGGCTACCTCTTCGGCGTCCTGCGTGAAGAGCTCGGACGGCCCCGGGCCTATCTCGTGGCCAACGCCCTGTTTGCCGTGGTCCACCTCCTGCGCCCCGGGGATCCGCTCTTCAAGATGGGCTACGGGCTGGGGCTCTTCCTGGCCGGGGCGGTCCTGTGTCGTCTTGCCGAATCCAGCGGGTCGCTTTGGGCCGGGATCGGCCTGCATTCGGCCTGGATCCTCATGGGAGTCCTGGACCCGCCGGACCGGATTCATCCCGGTTGGCTCTCTGGCCTGGGGGGCGACCCGGCGGCCGGGGGGCTGGGTTGGGCCTTGCTGGTGTGCCTGTGGGTGGGCCTTGGAATCCTGGGACGGCCGAAGCACGCGCCCCTGGGTCCCCCGCCCAACCGCTAGAGGTCCCGGCGCCGGGTTTCGAAGAGGGCTAGGGCCTGGCCCCGGCGGGCTTCACGGCGCAACTCCTCGCGGTGCGGAACCGCCGGGTCCCCAGCCCAGGCCGCCTGGCCTGGGGGGAGGTCGGTCGTGGCTCGGGCCCGGCCAGCGACCTGGGCCCCCTCGCCCACCGTCACGCCGGCGCAGACCATGGCCTGCGCCGCCAGAATCGCGTAGCGCCCCAGACGGGCTCCGGGCCCCAGGAATGACTGCGAGACCAGGATGGCGCAGGGCCCCACGTGGGCACCTTCACCGACCCGCACCAGGTTGTCCAGGCGGCAGCCCGCCTCGATCGTGCACCGGTCCAGGCGGCACCTCGCCCCGATCTCGACGTCGTCGCCGACCACGGTCCCGCCGGCAAGCGAGGTCAAAGGGCCGATCATCCCGTCGCGGCCCACCTGGCAGCCCGCGCCCAGGAAGGCTCCGGGAAGGACGCGCGTTCCGGGGCCGATCTGACTGCGGGCTTCCAGCACGGCCCGGGCCTGAACCTCGCAGCCGGGGCCCACCCGGACTTCGGGCCCGAGGATTGCGCAGGGCCCCACGTGGGAATCGGGGTCCACCACGGCCGTCGGGTGGACCGTGGCGGTCGGGTGCACGCCCCGGGGAGCCCGACGAGGCGGGTGGAAGTGGTCCAGCAGGAGGGCGAAGGCCAAGCGGGGATTGCCGACCTGCACCGTGGGCAGGTGCGATTCGGTTCCAGGAGGCGCCAGAAGCGAGCCGGCCGGGCTCTCCTCGGCGGCTCGGACCCCACGGGGGTTCTCGGCAAAGGTCATGGCTCCGGCCAGCATCCCGTCCAGGCCGCAGACCGCAGGGACTGGAAAGGCCGGGTCCCCGTGGACTTCACCCCCGACCAGGCGGGCCACGTCCTCCAGGGTCAGGCAGGTTTCAGGTCGATCTGGCACGAGCCCCGCCGTTCGACCGGGACCCCGGGGGGTCCTTCCCGAGAGATGGAAGGGAGGCCTTGCCTGTTCGCAGAAGACGACCAGACAGACCCTTGGAGGGCTGGGAGGAAGCGTTCCATGCGCGTGGTTCTGGTGGCAACGGATTTCACCGAGGTGTCGGAGCGGGCCGAGGACCGGGCCAGGGAACTGGCCAGGAGCCTGAACGCGCGGCTCCATCTGCTGCATGTGGTGGAGCCGATCGACGACCCGGAAGATTCTGACGAGGAGACCCGGGAGTTCCACCTCTCCCTGCAGGAGCAGGCCAGCCAGCGGCTGCAGCAGCGGGTGGTCCAGTTCGCCGGGCTCTCGGTCAGCTTCTCGGTGGTCCTGGGGCATCGTCCCCAGGCCATCCTGCGCGTGGCGGACCAGGAGGAGGCGGATTACCTGGTGCTGGGCACCCATCCCGTGGATGAGGGAGACAGGCCTCGGGGCACCACCAGCCAGCGGGTCTCGTGGTTCTCGCGTCGGCCGGTCCTGCTGGTCCCCTGAACCACAGCGTGGAGGCCCCTGCCGGCGAAGGCCTGGAAGCCTTCCTCCAGCAGGGGCCAGGCTCCGGGTTTCAGCGCCCCCGCTCGCCCTTGTCCTCGCGGCAGAAGATCCAGGCCACGATCTCGCCAGGACTCATCTGCCCCTGCCCTTCACGGGCCCCCGACCAGAACTGCCGATCCCGGGTGTAGCGCGAGGAGGTCTCGTCTTCCGGGATGGCCTGAACCTCTGCCAGGAGGGTCCCCAACCGCCCACACCAGGCCTCCATGTTGGAGGGGCGCAGGTCCACCCACCCGGCGGCGGCCCACTGTTCAAGCCGGGCCGGGTCGCAGGGGACCTCGTCCTGCCCCCGGTGTGGAGGTGACTTCAGCCGGTGTCCGCGGGCCAGGCGCAACTCGCCGGCCTCCTCCAGCAGGACCGGGATTCCGATGCTCAGCATGGTTCGCAGCAGGCGCTCTTCGCGGCCCAGCAGGTCGCGGCAGCGGCTGGCCATCTCTTCGGGAGTGCTCTGAAGGATGGCCTCCATGTTTCCGAAGCAGCGTTTCAGCAGGTAGGCCTCGTACAGCAGCTTGGAGAGCCGGGGCGGGCCCAGCAGCTCGAAGGCCACCGAATCGGTCCCGTGCTCGGCCTCCAGCGCTCGCAGGTGGCGCAGGACCCGGTCGCGCAGGATTCCGGCGCGGTAGGTGGCGTTCATGGTCGTGACGTTCAGGGCGCCGATCACGTCCTTGCCCGTATTGACTCCTTGCAACTCGTCCACGATGTTCCGGGCGATCTCCTCAGGGGTCACGAACTCCATTTGCCCCAGGGAGGTGATGGTCACGAACTCCTCTGCCGAGAAGAGCCCGTTCTCCCCGGTGTTGACGTAGGCGGAGCGGAAGGTCTCGTCGGTGGTCCGAGGCTGACCAGGGCGCACGATCTGCAGCGGTTTGCCGGCCGTCAGGGGTTCGGCCTCGGCCAGGGAGACCTCCTCGAGGTGCAGCGGCTGGCCGCGGTAGCGGATGTCGCCGAAGCCGATCTCCCGCCAGGCGATGGTGGCGGTGGGCTTGATCTCCTTGATCAGCGGAAGCTGCCGGGCCGCGGCGGCGGTGTTGTCTTCCTGGACGGCGGGAGGCTGCAGGGGCGTGCGGGCCTGGAGGAAGAGCAGCAGGGACTGGGCACCAGCCACGGCGGCCTTGGAGAGGAGCTTCTGGGAGGGGCGATCCTCGCCGTGGGTGTAGGGGATGTTCCAGCCCATGCCACCGGTCCCCGAGGTCCCCACCTTCACGTAGGCCCGGGTTCCACACACGCGCATGGCGCGGAAGAGGACGTCCATGTGGCGCAGCAGTTGGGGCACGTAGATGCTGCACAGCAGGCGCTCCACCTTCTCGGTGGTGGGCTGGCCGGGGCCGGTGTACAGCTCGTCGATCACCTCGCGGGCGTGGCCGAAGACGTCGGAGTAGGCCACGCCGGTCGCGGTGTTGATCGCGTCCAGGACGATGTCCGGACGGTGTCGGGTCACCATCTGGTAGAGGAAGTAGCTTCCGACGTGCTCGTCGTCCAGCCCGGCAAAGGTGTCCTGGACCAGGGTGCGTCGGGACTCCGAGTCGTCCAGGATTTGATTGAAGCTCAGGTGGCTGAGGGAGGCGCGGACGAAGATGTTGCCCCATTCCGGGATGAATTCGACCGGCGCCAGGGGTTGCTGGCGGAGGCTGGACTTGCGGCGGTGCTCTTCCTGCATCTCGGCGATGGCGGCCTGTGCCTCGGCCTGAGCGATCGAGGCCACCACGATTCGGGCCGGCTCCTCATCCAGGAGTTCCCGGCACGCGGCGCGCCCGACCATTCCCCCGCCCCCCAGGATCAGGACTGTGCTTCCCTTGATGTTCACGGCAGGGCCATCCCTCAAAAAGGCCCGTTCCGCTCGGGCGGCAGGCCCGGATCCGCCCGGGCTCCTGCAGAGCGCCAGGCCGGCCCGCCTTTCGAGACCAGAAGCAAAGAGCCCTTTCCTGGGGGCAGGACCGCGTCCGGGTGCGTGCGAATCTGAGCGCCTGCCGGCTCAGGCTGGAACCCCGGGAGGGCAAGGAGCGCGAACATGAAGATTTTCGAGGTCGGGAAGGCAGACTGGGTCGAGGTGGGCGGACACGAGGAGGCGGAGCTCCACAAGGCGGCGGACGGTTCCGCGCGGGTGTGGATCCTGCGGGTGCCTCCGGGTTCCTCCTACGGCCCCTTCCAGGGGCCTTCAACCCGTCATTTCCTGGCCTGTCAGCACACCGCGGGAGCCAGGTTGCACCTGGGATCGCGGGTCTTCCGCCCCCTGCCGGGACAGGTCTTCGAGAGTGAGCCCGGAGAGGTCTTCGGCGTGGCCAACGACACCCGTCAGGAGGTCCGGTTCCTGGTGAACCGGTTCGGCCCCGACGGGGACGTGGTTCCCCTGGGACAGACCTTCGAGGAGTATCTGGCGCAGGTCCGCCCGGACGAACCCGGCCTGCTTTCTACCACCAGCAACCCGGCAGGTCACTGAAGTCTTCCTCGGTGTCGGGGTCGGCTTCTTCCAGGGTGATTCCGGAGACCGACACGGGCGGAGCAAAGGTCCGCCCATGCCAGGAACGCTCGAACCCCAGGGCCTGAAGCCGGCTGCCCAGCAACTCTTCGTAGCGGGCCCGGACCAGCACGGGGGGGATCCGGCAGACGGGCTGCCCGTCCAGGATCAGGAAGGCGGTCTCGGCGCGCCGACAGAACTGGCCCGGCTCGGCCCGTCCGGGGACGGGGGTCAGGCGATCCAGCAGCAGGCCCTCCTGGATTTCGGAGCACAGCTCGCCCAGGGAGGAGTCTCCGGCTCCCATGACCAGATTGGAGTAACCGGGACGGGGGGCCTGACCCCAGTCCCGCACCGCCAGGCCCGCCTCGCCAGGGCGGGTGCGCGGGCCCCGGGAACGATCGGCCAGGGCGCGGACCAGGCGCCCTTTCTCGACCAGAGGGACGCATCCCCTGGGCAGCCCTTCTCCATCGAAGGGGGTGGTGCCGAGGGCGCCCGGGACGGTTCCGTCGTCCTGGATTCGGATGGCCGGATGGAGCCAGGCTTCGCCGGGGACCGGGGCTTCCGGGCCCGCCCGCACGTCCAACCGGTCTCGGGCCAGGTCCTGCAGCAGGCGTCCGGTTCCCGTCGAGGTGAAGACGGCGGGCAGATGGTCGGATTCTGGCCAGGCCACCTCCCGGGAGTGGACGGTTCGCCAGGCCAGGCGGCACAGGATCTCCGCGGGCGTGTCGTCAGGGCGGGCTGTGTACATTCCGGCGGTGAGCGGCGGGTCCTCGGCGGACCTCAACGTCAGGAAGTAGAGGAGTCGGCAGGCCGAGCGTTCGCCAGCACGGGTCAAGATGGTCAGTCGCTGGCGAAGCAATCGGGCCTGAACGCGAAACTCCCGTTCGGGAAGCAGGGGCGGGAGCATGAAGTCCAGGCCCTTGATCAGGGCCCGCAGGCGTTCCAGGCCCTGCTCGATATCCGGCTCGGCTTCGCTGCGAACCGGGGGCAGGATTCCGTGGGCGAAGAGGATGGCCTCCGGCCCGTCCCCGGAGTCTTCAATGGCCTGCTCCAGGAGGTCCTCCCCGCGGGGGGTCCCCTCGCCCCAGGCAAAACCCGAGCGTCCCCCGTGGTTGACGCGAAGGGCCAACCCTCGGGTGGTCCGTGGGCGTTCCGGGCTGATCAGGTCGAATTCGGTCCGCTCCTCCCTGGTCAGCTCGACGTCACGGCAGGTGCGCAGGGCGGAGGACAACAAGGAAGAGTCGTTGCTGCTCATGGCTGGGAGCGTTCGCGCGGGGGGGAACGTCTCCCTGGTTCAGGACTCGTCCAGAATCCGGCGGATCCGGTTCCACAGGGTGGGATGACCCAGCTCCTGGGGCCGGAGGGTGGAACGCGCCAGGACCTCCTTCTGGGCGGCGCACATTCGGCACAGGATCAGTTCGCTCTTGCCGTTCGTCATCCGCTCGACGTCGCGAGAAACGGCACCACACCACTGGCAGCGGGCCATGGGCTGCCTCACCTCCGCTGTTGGCCTGGCGACGCGTCGGGAATCCCCCTCTCCTGGTCACCTCCCGCGCGCCCGGCATCCTCATTGTAGCAGTTTCGGCCCCAATTCGCAGGCCGGGTGATTCTTGAAAAGATGTCAATTCTGACCCTCTCGGGGATGATCGCTGGAATCCCTGGAAATACGGGCTTCGGGCGATTCTTCGGCAGCGGGTGTTAACATGCCGTTTACGGTCGGTTTACATCCCGTTAACGAACTTCACCTATACTCAGTAACGCGGGACTCCAGTCTTTCGAGGTCGGTTGTGAAGGGAGGTGAGCCAGGGGATGCAGCTCTTCGGTCTGCAAGGGGGGCTTTCGGGACTCTCGGGACTTCCCGGGGTCGGCGGCGCCGCGTCCAGGCCGGCTTCGCCCCTGGCACCCTCTCCCGGGACGCTTCTGGCCAAGGTCGATTCCGGGGTCCAGTTCCGTCCTGGGCAGGTCCTGTTCGGGGCAGTGGCCGGCCGCCAGAAGGACGGCACGTTCCTGTTGCGCTTCGGGGCCCAGACCTTGACGGCCAGTTCCCGCGTGGCCCTGGACGTGGGGCAGCCTCTTCAGGTGCAGGTCCAGGGGCAGCAGCAAGGTCAGCTTCGTCTGCAGTTGATGAAGAGTCTTTTCGCTCCGATGTCGGGTCAGGACGTCGGGCAGGCCTTGTCCGGGTTGAAGCAGCCTCTCACCGAGGCCAACGTGGGTCTGGCCACCTCGATGGTCGAGCATGGGATTCCCTTGACCCGTGAGAATCTGGCCAGCCTGAAGTCGGCCTTGGCGCAGTTGCCTCCCGAGTCGGCTGCGGGGTTGCCTCAACCGGCTCGAGTGGGTGCGGCCTGGTTCCTGCAGTCCAGCCAGCTTCCCCTGACCCCTCAGAACATCTCCACATTGGGGCATTTCATCGCCGCCAATCCGCAGCTCGGTCAGCAGTTGTTCCTCTTGCAGGGTGAGCTTCGGCGCATGGTCGAGAATCCCCAGCGGCGTGCCGGACGAACCCTGGAGATGCTGGCCGAGGTGCCGGGGCTGCTGGGCGAGTTCTTGTTGGAACCCGGAGGCGGCAAGAAGTCGGGAAAGGCGGGTCGTCGGCTTTTCGATCTGGCCCGACAGGCTGGAATCGAGACGCATGTGGCGCTGCAGTCGGGCTCCGAGCAGGACTGGGATCTGCTGCAGGTGATGCGGGATCTGCGCGCTGCCCTGGCGGGTCAGGATGCCGGTCTGGAAGCAGTTCTGGGATTGATGGCGGGACTGGAGGAGAACCTGCGGGCGTTGCAGTTGATCAACCAGGCCCGGCCAGATGCCGGTCTGGCCTTCTACTACCTGCAGGTCCCGCTCCGTCTGGATCGGGGTGAATCGGCCGAGATCTGGATTCGTTACCGCATCGCCGAGGATGGCAGCCGCCTGGTGGACCCTGAGGACTTGCGAATCGAGTTCCTGGTCTCGACCGAGAATCTGGGCAACCTGACGTGCACGCTGGAGGTCGCCCGCCGGACCGTGCACGTGGACCTGGGGTCGGACTCTGAGGAGGTCCGCCTCTTCGTCGAGCGCTATCTGGAAGTGCTGGCCGAGCGGATCCTCGAGTCGGGATGGCGGCCCGGACGCCTCGGAGCGACCTTGCGCCCCTTCACCGGCCGTCCGCTGGTCGATCGCCAGGAGTTTGAAAGTCTGGAGACCGTCAATGTCCAGGCCTGAGTCGGAATCCGGGAGGTTGGCCGTGGCCCTGGGAACAGGGGGGGATGGCCAGATCCGGGTCTTGGCTTCGGCGCAGGGACGACAGGCGGAGGAGCTGATCGAACGGGCGCGCGGGGCGGGCGTGGAGGTGCAGCAGGATGCCCGCCGCGTCGAGGAGTTGTTGCGGGAGGAGAGCAAGGGCTCGAACATCCCGTTGGAAGTCTATGAGTTGATGGCCACGGTGATCAACTTCGCTCAGGAGTTGAACGAGGCCCGGTCGGCAAGCGAGGGGCTCCCCTTCCGGGAAGAGCTGGAGCGGGGGGCGCAGGCAGCGGAAGGCGGCGATCCGCTGTAGCAGGAAAGGTTGGAAGGTCCAAATCTAGAAGGGAATGTCGGGTTCGCAGGCCGCTGCGGATCAGACCGATGGAGGTGCACCGATGCTGGATGGGATGAAGATGGCCGCGCAGGGAATGATGACCATGTCGGCCAAGCAGGACATCATCACGAACAACCTGGCCAACGTGGGAACGACGGGCTATCGCAAGGAGAGCATCACGATCTCCTCGTTCACCGAGATCCTCAACCGTGAGGTCGGCGGGATGGACGGGATGCAGCAGTCCTCGTACGAGATCGCCACCGCTCCGGGGATGGAGACCCGTGGGACGCTCAGCACCGGCTCGGTGACCCACGGTGCCCAGGGCTCGCTCAAAGAGACCGGGAACCCCTTCGACATGGCCTTGGACGACAACGGACGGGGCTTCTTCACCATCCAGACCCCGGAAGGGATCAAGTTCACCCGGGCAGGCAGCTTCCGTCTGTCCACCAGCGGCCACATGGTCACCCCCGACGGCTCGTTCGTCCTGGGGCACCGCGGTCCCGTCAAGCTGGCGGGCAGCAACTTCCAGGTCAGCAACGACGGGGTGATCTCCTGCGAGGGCAAGCCCGTGGATCGGCTGCTGGTCACCGTGTTCGACGACACCCGGCAACTGAAGCGCTCGGGTGACTCCCAGTTCGTGGCCCAGGGTGGGGTTCGCGCTACGACCAACTTCCAGCTCAAGCAGGGCTACCTCGAGCAGGCCAACGTGAATGCCATCAACGAGATGGTGGACATGATGATGGTCATGCGCAACTACGAGGCCAACCAGAAGGTCCTCCAGGCGCACGACCAGCGCCTCCAGAAGACCGTCAACGATCTCGGCCGGGTTCGTTAGGTTCCATAAATCCAATCCATAGGAGGAAATCAAACCGCCATGATGCGTGCTCTGTACACTGCGGCCTCGGGGATGATGGCCCAGCAGCTCAACATCGACAACATCTCCAACAACCTGGCCAACTACCAGTCGACGGGCTTCAAGAAGTCCCGGGTCGACTTCCAGGACCTGCTGTACGCGACGATGCAGGACCCGGGGACCGAGGCCACTTCGGGAACCCAGATCGGCATGGGCGTGCGGGCAGCCTCCACCCAGCGGCAGTTCTCGCAGGGCTCGCTGCAGAAGACCAACAACCCTTACGACGTGGCCGTGCAGGGTGAAGGCTTCTTCCGCGTGACCTTGCCGGACGGCACGGCGGCCTACACCCGCGACGGCGCCTTCAAGTACGACGGGGAGACCCAGCAGATCGTCACCGGCTCGGGCCAGCCCATCGGCGTGTCGATTCCCAAGGACGTGACCAACATCGAAGTCCGCCCCAACGGCGAGGTCTTCGGAGTGCGCATCAACGGGGACGGACAGGCCGAGAAGGTCGGGCAGCTCCACCTGACCCGCTTCCTGAACCCCGCGGGCCTTCAGGCCATCGGCGGAAACCTCTACGTCGAGACCCCCGTGGCCGGTGCCCGGACCGAGGACATCCCGGGCCAGAACGGCATGGGCTCCCTGGCCCAGGGTCACCTGGAGAAGTCCAACATCAACGTGGTCGAGGAGATGATCTCCATCGTCCAGGCCCAGCGCGCCTTCGAGATGAACCAGAAGGGCGTCCAGGCCGCGGATGAGATGATGAGGATGACCAACCAGCTGCAGCGCGGCTAGTCCCGCTGTCATTCCCGGGCGGGCGGGTCCTGAGAGGCCTGCTCGCCCGGGAGCCCGCTCCCCTTGGAGGATGGTATGCAGATCGAAGGATTTACCCCGGAACCGCTCCCGAAGGCCGCGACGTCCTCGGCGCCCTCCCAGGCCCAGGATGAGGCCAAGCTTCAGGAAGCCTGCAAGCAGTTCGAGACCCTGTTCCTGACCCAGTTGTTTGCCCAGATGCGCAAGTCGGCGGGTTCGAGCGGGATCATGGGGGGCGGCAAGGGCGAAGAGATGTTCCAGGGCATGCTGGACGAGGAAAGGGCCAAGAACTGGGCCCAGGAAGGCGGCGTCGGCCTGGCCAACCTGCTCTTCCAGCAGATGAAACAGCAGAACCTCTGACCTTCCGACCCACGCTCTGTGTGGGAGGTCGGCCTGGAAGGGCGCGCCGGAAGTCCCGGCGCGTTTGTACTGTCTGCCTCCCCGCAGCACCAAGCCCCAGGAGGGGCCTTGAGTGGAAAAAGCGGAGCAACTGAAGGCCCTCTGGGCAAGCTACAAGTCGACCAAGGATCCGGAACTCCAGTCCCGGCTGGTTGAGCATTATATTCCGCTGGTCCGCCATCTGGCCGTCCGGATCCTGCGCAAGCTGCGTCCCGGTACCGACCTGGAGGACCTGGTGGCTGATGGGCTGTTCGGTCTGTTGCGTGCGGTGGAGGGCTTCGACCTCTCGCGCGGTTTCAAGTTCGAGACCTACGCCACTCCGGTGGTGCGGGGGGCCATCTACAATGGCTTGCGACGGATGGACTGGCTGCCCGAGCGAACCCGGGGCAAGGCTCGGGCCTTGCAGAAGGCGATCGACAAGTTCACCCTGCTCAGCGGGCGTCAGCCCACCGAGACCGAGCTGGCCGACGAGCTCAAGATCAGCGCCAATGAAGTCTATGACCTGATCGCCAGCCTGGGCTGTATCTATCTGCTCTCGCTGGATCAGCCCCTGACGCCCGGAGAGGATTCCGACGCGACCATCCTGGACATGGTCGAGGACCAGAACCCCTTCGACCCCTCCCAGGAGCTGGAGTTCTCCGAGCAGCGTGATCGGCTTCGGCTGGCCATCGATTGCCTGAACGAACGCGAGCAGTTGCTGGTGCGGATGCACTACTTCGAGGGCGTCACGTTTGAGAAGATCTCCCGGATCCTGGGAGTCTCCAAGCAGCGCGTCTCGCAGATGCACAGTCGGGCCATCCGGCGCCTGCGTGAACACCTCGGCGACGAGGTGATCGAGTCCGAGGCCATGAACGACTTCCTGATCGAAGGCTGAGCGGGAAGGAACTGAAGGGCCCTCGCAGAAGGCAGGCGGCCACGCCTCGGCCGGATTGGTCGGGGCTTGAATTGGCGCGCCCCATGCGTTCCAGCCATCTCCTTCCAGGAGCCGACCTCATGCCTCCCCGACGCAAGTCCACTGATTACTCTCGCCGCCGTCTCGCAGCCAACTCCGGTGCGGAGGGCGAACAGGAAGAACGCCGGATTTCTCCTCAGGAACGCCGTCGCCAGATCATGATCAACCTGGGCGTCTGGTTCCTGGTCCTGGTCTTCGCCATGACCTCCGGAGTCATGTGCTACAACATCGAGGGGCCGGAGACCGCCCAGTCCGGGCCCGACGCCCAGCAGGCCAGCCAGGACCCGAACCAGATCGAGATCGATCGCTGGACCCGGGAGTTGCAGTCGAACCCCAATGATCCGGTGGTCCTGGCCAATCTGGGGGCCAGTTGGATGCGCAGGGCCGAGACGCTGCGCTCCCAGCAGCCTGGAGAGGCTGCTCCCGACAGCGCGGCTTCCTCACCGGCTCCCCAGACCGGTTCGCCCTCGCCGGCCGCCACGCCGGAGATGACGCGGGAGGACGCTCTGGCTCGCGCCGAGGACTACCTGAACCGGGCCGTCGAGAAGGAACCTTCGTATGCCTTCGCCCTGCAGCAGCTTGCCGAGTTGAAGATCGCACAGAAGAAGCCGGCCGAGGCGCGCGAGTTCCTGAGCCGGATCCTGGCCCTGGCCGACGAGCCGATCGGCCCCGAGGAGGATCCGGAGACCATCCGGGCCACCCGCGAGAGCCAGAGCGCCCGGGCCTGGATGACCCTGGCCCGCCTGGAGACCTTCGAGAAGAACTACGACCAGGCTCTGCAGATCCTGGCCCAGCTTGAGGCCAACCACTCCGGCAACACCGACGTCCTTGCCATGAGGGCACACATCTACCAGGAGCAGGGGCGCCCGGATGAGGCCCTGAAGGCTCTGGATGAGCTGGCTCGGGTGGCCGAGGTCATGAACAACGCCGGAATGATGCTGGGAGCCCGGCTGGAGAAGTCCCGGATTCTCCAGCAGACCGGGGACCAGGCGGCCGCGCGCCAGGAGATGGAGAAGGCCCGAACCGTGGCCCAGAATACCGGGAACGCGCAGGCCGTGATGTTGGTGACCCAACTCCTCTACAGGATGGATGAGCCGGCGCCCCCGGTGCCGGTCCAGGGCCTTCCGGATGGGCCCGCCGGGGTGGAACCCGCGCCGGCCCCCGCTGAATCGGCGGAGACACCGCCCACCGAACCCACCGACGCAGCTTCTGTGGAGGCGCCGCCCGCCGACCCGGCACAGGCTCCGACGGAGCCTGCCGCCGGCTCGGAGACCGCCCCGGCTCCGGTGACCTCCGAGCAGACCTCGGAACCCACGCAGCCCTGACCCCGCCCTTCCCGTTCCAGGGAAGTCTGAAGGCCCGCTTCCTCGGAGGCGGGCCTTCGGTCTTCCAACGGGTTCGCGATAGGGGCGGGTGGGTCGCCTTGTCGAACTCCATCCGGGTCTGGAGGTGGGTCATGGTCGAGGCGCCAGAAGCCGGCGGGCGCCAGGCTATAAGGTCTTTCTGGCCTGGGGACGACCTGGTTTGAGGCCTGGGGCGAGCCGAGGGGTCGCTTGAGGTTGACCCTGAGCGGGCAGGTGAAGCCTTCCTCGCTTCCGGACCGAGCGCAGGATTGGGTGCCCTGGCAGGCCGCCTCGCGGCGCTTCAATCCGGCCCGAGGCCTGGAGGTCCAGGGGGTGGCTCGACAGCCTCCTGGCCGCTCTCCGCGGCTGGGGGAGCACCTTCCGCAGGGCCCTCGGGGGAGGGAGCGGTCGGGGAGGGCCCACCCTCGCTCGACGGTTCTTCGGGAGAAGGGGGGGGCAACGCTTCAGCCGGACTCGCCGGCGAGGCCTGGAGGCCGTCCGGGCTCTGGAGCGTGGCCGGAGGGACCAGGATCGGGCCGGGTTCCATCGGCTCCACGGCTGGAGAAGGGGCGGGTTCGGGCGGACCCGTGAGAGGATCCTTTTCCGGCAGGACCAGGGTCTCCAGCAGGGTGGTGTCCACCGTCGTCGAGAGATCGACGTTTCGAGGGGCCGCGGGGGGCAGGAAGGCGCCGTGAAGGGACCAGTCGTTGCGCATGGCCTGCATGGCCTGGACCAGGGCTTCGGGGGCCACCCGGCGGGCTTCGTCCAGGCTCAGGAATTCCAGTCCGCTCTGCAGGACCGCGTGGATCACCGCCGGATCCTGGTGGGCTTCTTCGGCGATGGCGTTGGTGGCCAGGCCTGGATTGGTGCGCAGGCGATCGATCAGGCCGAACCAGGCGCCAGCCAGGGTCTCGAGGCCCTCCATTCCGGCTCCACGGCCCTTCAGGACCTGCCTCGAGGCGATCCAGACCTCCATGATCCCCTGGTCCCTGGAAGACCACATGGTCTGGAACCCCTCGGCCTGGAGCGCGCTGGTCCAGGGCTCCCACAGGGCGGCAGCCGCGACGTCGCCGCTGCGCAGCCAGTCGACGGCCTGCTTGGGGTTCCGGGCGGGCACCGTCTGGAAGTGCAGGCCTGGGTGGGTGGCCATCAAGGTCAGGACCAGGTAACCCCCCGGGCTGCCCTCGACGTAGGCCACGGACCGGCCTTGGAGGTCCGTGGCGCCGTCCAGGCCAGGGCGGGCCAGGACGGCATCCGACCCCAGGCTTCTGGCTGAGGGGAAGAGCAGGACACCGGGATCGTGCCGGGGCACCGCCAGGGCGAACTCATCCAGGGTGCTCAGGACCAGATCGAGCTCTCCTGCAGCCAGCATCTCCCACATCCGGCCCGGGTCCTCGAAACCCTGGACTTCCAGCCGCAGGCCCCGGCCCTGAAGAAGGCGGCCCAGGGCCCACACCGGCAGCGTGGCCGGTCTGTTCAGCGCGCCGATCCGGATCAGGTTGCGCGGGGCGGGAGTCGGTGGAGGCGTCGGCCGCTCGGAGCGCCTGGGGTTGCGGACGAAGGCCACGAACAGGAATCCGACGACCGCCAGGAGGGCCAGGAACAGCAGGGCACGGCCGGCGGGACGTCTCATGGGCGGGCTCGGCTGAGGACTCCCTCCAGGACCTGCCCCACGGCCGAGGCCCACTCGTCCACGACCTCAGCAGCCCGCAGGCGCAGAGCGTCGAGGCCTTCCTGGTCGGCTGCCGAGGCGATCTCTTCGGTGAGGGCCTCCAGTTGCGAGGTGGCCGCCCGGTAGCGGTCCAGGGACTCCTGCCCGGAGGCCTGGTCCACCAGGCTCTCGACCAGCCGGATCGATTCCTGGGCCTTTTCGGAGAGTCCCTGGGCGGAGCCCTGGGAAGGGCCCTCCATGGCCGCCTGGCAGAGCTCGCCGAGTTCACGGCTGAGGGCCTGCAGGCGGACCAGGTCGGCCAGGATCTTCTCACGGTTGGGAGGGGTGGCCCCCTTGGTCTCGGTGCTCAAAGGCTTCGTCCTTTCGTGGGGACCTTCGGGTCAGCGCCAGGCCCGGTAGTCCAGGTTGCGGAAGAGGGGATTCCGCTCCTCCAGATTCCGCAGGACTTCGGGGTCAACCTTCCCCTCCTGGAATTCGTGATAGAGCAGGTTGAAGGCCACCAGGTGGTCTCGGGTCCGCTTGCGGGCATACTCGGCGAACTGTCCGGTGGACATCAGGTAGGCCCAGTCCGAGGACTGGGACAACAAGAGCTCCCGAGCTGCCTGGTTGAGCAGCCGTTCGCGGTCAGAATCCTCTTCGTCGCCTCGTCGCGCCATTTCGACCATGCGCTGTCCTGCCGCCGAGAGGTGGCGGTAGACCCAGTCGTTGGATGGGTTGAGCCACCTGGCATTGAAGCCTCCGTCGCCCCAGGATCCGGGGTTCGGTTCGGAGACCTGCGGGAGCGGGGCTTCCTGGAGATAGGACGCGGGGGTGATGGATTGCAGGCCCTGGCCTTCCGAGTCCAGCTTCCGCAGCAGGTGCTCGAGCCAGAGAGGCCCCTCCAGCCACCAGTGTCCGAAGAGCTCGGCGTCGAAGGCCGCCACCACCACCGGAGGCTGGCCCATGCGCTCGCGCAGCCATTCGACCTGGCGCTGGCGGGCTGAGAGGAAGGCCAGGGCGTGGCGCTCAGCCACGTGCGCGGCTTCGGCGGGGCGGTAGGCCTCCTTGTGGTCGGTCGGGCCCGTGATCCGGTAGTATTTCAGTCCCGTGTTCAGCCGCTTGCCGGATTCGTGCACGTAGCTTCCGACGTAGTCCAGAGGAAGATCCCACCCGATGTCCCGGTAGAAGTCCCGATACTCGGGGTCGGCCGGATACCCGCCCAGCGAACTCCAGACCTCCAGCCCTCCCTCCAGGTCACGTCCGAAGCAGGTCAGCCCCTGCTCGGTTCGGATGGGAGCGAAGCCGGCGAAGCGCGGGCGGGGGCGGGCCCCGACCAGGGAGGGGGTGTCCAGGATGCAGTAGTCCAGACCCGCCTCGGTCAGGATCGCGTCCATGCCCCGCCGATAGCCGCACTCGGGAAGCCAGAAACCTCGCGCAGAGCGGCCGGTCAGGCGCTGGAAGGCCTCCAGGCCGACCTGGACCTGCCCCCGGACCATCTGTTCGTTGGGCTCCAGAAGCGGCAGGTAGCCGTGGGTGGCCGCCGTGGTCAGGAGCTCGAGGTAGCCCTGGTCCGCCAGGCGGCCGAAGGCCGAGGCCAGGTCACCCTGGTGGCGGTCCAGGTACAGCCGGCGGAAGCGCTGGAAGCGCTCGTGGTACATCTGGACGGAGGGCTGCAGTTCTTGATTCTGGTGCGAGGTGCGCTGCAGTTCCTGTTCAGCCAGGCTGATTCGGCTGTCGACGTAGCGCAGGAAACGCTGCCGATGCAGTTCGTCCTTCAGCATCTCCAGCAAGGTGGCCGAAAACGACAGGGCGACCCGGAAGCGGACGCCTTCCTCAGCCAGGCGCTCGAAGGTGTCCAGCAGGGGCAGGTAGCTCTCCAGGATCGCTTCATACAGCCAGCGCTCCTCGTACGACTCGCCGAACTCGGGGTGTCGGACGTAGGGCAGGTGGGCGTGCAGGACCAGGCAGAGATAGCCGGAGGCAGGAGTCATCGGGCGGCACCCGGCAGGCTCTTGCGGCCCAGGCGCTGGTCACGGCCCTCGGCCAGGGCCACGCAGCCTCGGGCGCAGTACAGCGTCTCAGGGTGCATGCCCACGCTGCGCGCGATGCGCTCGTAGGCTTCCTCGACGGGGACCCATTCGGGGTCAAAGCGGGGGCAGGGGCGTTCCCAGGGCAGGTCGACCCGGCTCGAGCGAGCCACGGCGTAGAAGGTGCCTTCGGGATCCAGGCAGCCGATCTCTCCCCACAGTGAGCGGCTGGTGGTCTCCAGATCCACGTACCAGGAACGCGAGGGCCCTGAGACGTCGACTTCCTGGCAGGCCCCGGATTGATCGTCCGCGTGCAGGCGCAGGATCATCCGGCATTGGGAGAGCTTGTCGTCGCCCAATTCCTCGACCAGGCGGTTGCGGGTGGACCAGGCGATCTGGAAGGTGGCGAAGAGGCGGGCGGGGTCCACGGGAGCAAGCATGAGGACATCCACCCCGTAGGTCTCAGGGAGATCCGCTGGTTCACCCGGGGCGGCGCCGGCCCACGGCAGGGCGTTCAGGGAACGATGGATCATGAGGTCTGGCCAGGACTGGGAATCTGGGTGAGGATCGCGTCGGTTGCCTGGCTGGACAGCCTGGGACACCCAAGCGGGGCGTGGGTGTCAGGGCCCCGTTGTGTCGCAAAAAATCTCATTCGCCTCCAACCACGATTCTTCGCTCCTTGCGGAGAGCACACTTGCCCCGCGCATCGCGCGCGGCATCCAGGGCCCTCGCCGATGCCCGGTCTGGAAACTCACACAGGCTCCTGGAATCTGCTCCTGGTCGGTCCCGTTGGCCTGGAGAGCGGGCCAGAGCCTCGCCACGGGTTCTGCGAAGCGCGTCGGGAGTGCTGGGTTTTGTGAACGGGGGGGGCGAATCCTCCCTTCGAGGCTCCGTCTGCCCTGGACGGGGTGGAAGATTCCACCGCGTCCTGCGACGGTTTCAAGACGGGTCCCCAAGAGGGACCGACGCAACAGGGAGGTCCCGATGCGGAATCGGCTGATCCTGGCTTTGATGTTGTTGATGTGCGTGACCCTGCCGGCTCGGGCCGAGCGCACGACATCCCCCCACCTGACGCTGGAGACGCTCCTGGCTGGGGCTCGGGTCGGTCCACCCGAGACCCACGGCAACCTGGCGGTCTTTCCGGTCACCGTGCCGACGCCGTCAGCCCTTGCCGATCACCTGAATCTGGATGCCGCCCTCCACAGGCAGGCCTTGAAGCTGACCGAAGTCAGCGAGTCGGGTTCGGTCAACCGGGTGCTGGTCGAGAACACCGGAAAGGTCCCCGTGTTCATCATGGCCGGGGAGATCCTGGCCGGAGCCAAGCAGGATCGGGTTCTGCAGGACGACTTGTGGCTTCCGGCCCTGAGCGGGCCGGTGGAGGTGGCCTGCTACTGCGTCGAGCGAGGTCGCTGGTCCTACACCGGGGACCGCGAGTTCAAGTCTCGGCCGGTTGCCGGGAATCTGGCGGTCCGCCAGAGCGCACGGACCAACAACAGCCAGGTTGCGGTCTGGAGTGCGGTGGCCGAGACCCAGGCCCGCGTGGGCTTCGGTGATTCCACGGCCTTGGGCGAGACCTTCGAGGCCCCGGCCGTGAAGCGTCGGATCGAGGGCTACATCCAGGCCCTGGGCGAACTGCCCAAGCGCCACCCCCAGGCCAACGGCTTTGTCGTGGCCGTGGGCTCACGGATCCTGGCCGCCGATCTGTTTGGGGGACGCTCGGACGCGGTGGCCCTCTGGCCCAAGCTGCTGCCCTCCTATGCGCTGGAGGCCGCGCAGGCTGAATCCCAGAAGGCCGACGTGAGCCGGGAGGCTGCCGCCCGTTTCCTGCGGGAGGCGGCCAGTTTGGAGACCACCACCCGGGCGACCCCCGGAGGGGGCACCCTGTTCTCGCTGGAAGGCAGCGGGCGGGTCGGCTCGGCCCTGCTCTTGGGGCGGGCCCTGGTCCACGCCGAGGTCTTTCCCCGGAGCAAGCAGACCCCCCCACCTCAGCCCCTGGTTCCCATCCAGCGCCAGTACGACCGTTGAGCTCGGGCCTCGCCGAAGGATGCGCGAGGTGGCCCGTCGCGGGCCGGCGTCCAGAGCCCGGTGGGAGGGGTCCGGTCCAGCCGGGACGCCCGGTCATCCACGAGGTTCTGGTTTCGATTGACATGGGCAGTCCGGGACGATACCATGAAGGGACGACGACGATCATCCCGGGAGCTGAAGACTGTCCATGAAGCGTGAGATTCTGGTCATGGCCAACACCGAGTTCATCGACATCTTCCTGCGCTACCGAGGGGTCAACAACTGAGCACTTCCTTCTGAAGAGGGCCGATGGGGGAGGAACGCAAGGCTGGGAGGTCTCTCCTGAGTCTTTTCGAGGTTGGGCAGGCAGGCAGCTCCCCTCCCCCAACCTGGCCTGAGCGCTTGGCTGCGGCCTCGTTGCTGGCCGGGTTGCCGCTGCACGATTCCCAGCAGGCCTGTCCTCGGGCAGGCGAGGACTGCGAGCGCTTCCTGGGACCGCTCCGAGGGCAGGAGTGCCAGGAATTTCGCGAGCAGATGGCCCGGCAGTCTCGAGACCGAGCCGGCGAGCCGGTCCTGGGGGTCTGTCCCGCCGGGTTGACCTGTTTTGCGCTGACCTCGGCGGGTCGCCAGGTCCTGGGAGGTTACGTCCGCACAGGGGCAGAGACCCTTCCGCCGGGAGGCGGGGACGCGGGCGACCTGGAGCGCTTCTGGTCCTCTCTTCCCGTGCGCTGTCAGGACGAACTGGACCGCGTGGCCCGGGCCCTTCACGTCCTGCTGCAGGGTGAGGGTCCCCTGGTCGGACCCGGCCGTGGGGGGCTCCTGCTCTCCTCGGCTTTGGACCTGGACCCGTTGATGACCGACATCCTCAACCTGGCTGTCCGTTGGTCCGGTGCCGACGCAGGTTGCCTGGATCTGGTCGAGAACCAGCGCCTGACCCGCCGCGCCACCCTGGTCTTGCGGGCCACGCCCGCGCGCGGACGCCACCGGTTGCGGCCCAGTCTGGTCGGCTGGCTTCGCGAGCGCTCGGCCAGGCAGTCCGCTGAGACCCGCTATTCCACCAACTCTCCACTGCGCTCCCAGGACTATGCGTCCGCCCTTTTCGTTCCCCTGATCCTGCACGACCGGACTCGCGCCCTGCTCAGCCTCTACTCCTGCCGCCCCCGGCGCTTGACCTCCAGGGAGATCCAGTTCCTGGATGCCCTGGCCGTGCAGGCGGCACTGGCCTTGGAGAACGCCCACGTCTTCGAGGCCGAGCAGCGCCGTGCCCGCGAGTCCACCGCCCTGTACCAGGCTGCCCGTTCCATCGAGAGCGGGCAGACCCGTTCTGAAGTCCTGGAGGCCTCGGCCCGCGCCCTGTCGCGCACTGCCGAGGTGGACCGCGCCCTGGTCTTCCTGGCCGACCGTCACAGACCGGTGATGAGCCTGGCCACCTCGGTCGGTTTGACGGCCGACCAGCGCGAGTTCTTCTCGGCCTTTCGCCTGAACCTGGGCCAGGTCACTTCCGAAGTCCTGGCCAGCCTTCAGGCCGGCGAGCCCCTGAAGCTCTCGGCTCCTCCCGAGGACAGCCCCTCCCTGGCCCGGCTTCTGACCTTGTTGCCTTCCTCGTCCTGCCTGGTGGTGCCCATCCTGGGCGAGGATGGCCTGGCCGGTCTGGTCCTGCTGGACCACTCCGAAGGGGCCCTCCCCTTTGCCGATTCGGTGGTCTGGCTGGCCATGGCCCTGGCCGTCCAGGTGGGCATCGCCCTGCGAAGGGCCACCCTCTTCGAGGAACTCCAAGAGAACCTGGCGCGCTTTCGGGCCCTGTACCAGGTCTCGACGGTCGTCACCGGCACGCTCTCGCTCCCCCGGCTCCTGCAGTTGATCGTGGCCCAGGCCCTCAGCCTGGTCAAGGAGTCGGCCTGCGCGGTCCTGGTCCTGAACGAGACCGGCGAGGATCATTACGTCCACACCTCGGCGGGCCTTCCCCAGCAGCTTCTGGACCATTCGGCCCAGGCCGGGTTGGCCCGGTTGCCCAAGGGACGGCGCAAGGCCAGCGTCCTGTACTTGGACCGATGTCCCGAGCTGGCCGAGTCTGATCTGGGGCGTGCCCTGCATTCCTCTGGTTTCGGAGGTGTCTTGGCGGTGCCCCTGGTGGCTCGCAAGAGGACCGTCGGGGTCCTCAACTGCTTTGCGCCGGCGGGTCGGCCCTTCCATCGGCTGGAGATCCGGCTCTTGCGGGGCTTCGCCAACCACGCCGCCGTGGCCGTGGACCACGCCCGCCTGCACGGCAAGCTGCGTCTGAAGATGGGAGAACTGCAGACGCTTTTCGAGGTCAGCCGCGCGGTGGCTTCCACCTTGCAGCTCGAGAAGGTCCTCAGCGAGGTGGTCCGGCATGTGGTGCGGATCCTGCGGGCCGATGCCTGCACCTTGCGCCTGCTGGAGGGCAGCGTCTTGATCCTGAAGGCTTCCGAGGGCCTCAATCCCTCCAACCTGGTCCGTCGCGTTCCGCTGGGCGAGCAGGTGATGGGTCAGGCGGCGCAGAGGCGCCAGCCCATCACCATGCTGGCAGGGCAGGAGTTCGAGGGCCTGGAGTTCCCCCGCGCCGCCAGTCACCTGGGGATGCGGACGGTCCTGAGCGTGCCCGTCGACCATCGGGACGTCACGGTCGGGGTCATCACGGTTTTCCACCGCGCCCAGCTCCTGCACACTCCAAGCGAGATCGGCCTGCTGGCGGCCTTGGCCAGCCACGCCGGGGTGGCGATCGAGAATGCCCGGATCTACGCCGAGAAGGAGAAGGTCTCCGCCCTTCTGCACGATGCGCTGATCCCCCGCAGGAGCCTGGGCTTCCCGGGGCTGGTGTTGGGGCATCGCTTCCTGCCCTCCCGGGATCTGTCGGGCGACTACTACGACCTGATTCCCTTGGGGCCGCGACGCTGCGGGTTGGTGATCGGGGACGTCTCGGGCAAGGGGCCCGAAGCCGCCATCCAGACCATCCGGGCCAAGCATCTTCTGCGCAGCTTCGCCATGTCGGGTCATCCCCCGCGGGAGGTCCTGCGGCGGCTGAACTCGCACTTGACCCGGGACGACGCGGGCGACGATCGCCAGATCACCTTGTTCTACGCCGAGGCCGACCTGGAAACCCGCCGGTTGTATTATAGTTGCGGTGGTCACGAGCCGGCCATCCTGTGGCGCCCTGACGGACAGCTCGATCTCCTGGAGGCGGACGGGGTCTTGCTGGGGGTGGTTTCGGATGCCCGATTCGAAGAGCGCTCGGCCTCCATCCCCGAAGGTTCCACCCTGCTGATGTGCACCGATGGCATCACCGAGGCCCGGAACCCCCAAGGCCAGTTCTTCGGACCGGAGCGGGTGCAGCAGACCGTCCTGCGCTATGGACTGGGCGAGCGGGCCCTCTCGCCCCAGTCGCTGGCAGACCGTCTCTACACCCAGGTGCGGCAGTTTACCCAGAGCCAGCTCTCCGACGACCTTTCGGTCCTGGTGGCGAGGTTCTGAACGGAAGATTCCCCCCCTGGCCCTGTTTCGGGAGATCCCATCAAGGAGGCATCATGGACATTGATTTCGAGGCCCTGGCTCGAGCCTGGGTCGAGGGAGACCCCCGCTCGCGCGAGTTGGCCCGCTCGGACCCGGAGCGGGCGTCCCGGCTGGTCATGCGCCTGGCGCAGGCCCTGGAGAAGCGCCGTCAGCAGAAGTCGGCGGATCCCGCCGAGAGGGGGGATCTGGTGATTCAGGTAGACCGGTCCCGCTTCGTTCCGGGCGTTGGGTTGGACGACGAGGCGCTCGACCAGGTGGCCCGCTACGTCGAAGAGGTGGCGCGGGAGAACATGGATTGAGTCCGGGCCCCTGTCGCCGGCCGCCCGTTCCGGTTCAGCGGGTCGGCTTGTGCGGGGCTGCCAGGGGCTTCTGGAAGATCATGACGTACTCGTGTTTGAAGAGGTAGAACCCACCCTTCAAGGCGCGATACTTCCAGAGGTTGGTGGTCAGGCCCTTACCTCGCTCGTTGCCCTGGATGTCCTTGACGTTGAGGGACTTCAGCCGCAGGCCGGCTCGTCGGCACACTTCCATGCAGCCAAAGCCCAGGGGAATCCAATCCCCTTTGTGGTACTTGTCACCGATCACCAGGGTCAGGAAGCGTCCCGGCATCAGGATCTCCACCGCATTGTCCACCACGGCCTGGAACTGGTCATAGAAGGCCTGCTCGGTGCTGGCGGTGGACAGGTCCGTGCCTCCTTCGCCATCGGAGAAGAGGATGATGTCCCAGTAGGGGGGGTGGAGGATCACGTGGTGGGCCCGGGGGAAGCCCCACTCTTCCAGGCAGGCCAGCACCCGGCGCCGGATTCCGGTTCCGGTGGAGTCCCCGGTCAGGAGCTTCCAGTTCACGCCCAGGGGGTTTAGAGCCTGAGAGACCCGCTCGCGGGCGATCCGGTTGACGTCCTCCTGCAATTCGACGCCGATGCCGTGGCGGCCCAGGTGGCAGCTCTCGATCAAGGTGGTGCCGCTGCCGCTGAAGAGGTCGACCACCACCTCTCCAGGGCGCGTGAAGCGGCGCAAGACCTGATAGGGGATCTGAGGGACGAAGTTTCCGTGATAGTCGCCTGCGTGGGGACCTCGTCGGTCCCGGTTGGGGAAGAGCCACAGGCTCTCCAGCAGGATGTCGGACTGCTCGTCCTTCCAGCAGCGCAGGTCCAGATCCGTGTAGGCCAGTTCTTCCTGGGGAGGCTTCCGCGGGCGTGGAGCCACGTCGTGGGTTGCCTGAGCGGCCGCGCTGCGTTTCATTCGTCACCTCGAGAGGACATGTTGAAGAAAGTTCTCCCCAACCTGGGGGCTTTCCTTCAATGTGCCATCGGTCTGGCGCAGGCGGCCTCAGGGCTTGAGTTCGGTGATCACTCCCAGGCGGTTCAGTCGGGCGGGGCAGGTCTGCCCGACCTGGAAGGCTTGGAAGGTGGCGGCGTCCTGGACCTCGTGCTGGCGGAGTTTCCCGTCCCGGCCACGCAGTTTGAGGACGTACTTTTCGGTTCGGGGGCCTTCGCGCTCGCCGCGGGCCAGGTTCGTCTCGGGCCACTCGGGTCGGTTGTCCTCGCCCGAAGCCCGGGCCTGGCGCACCTCCTTCCAGCGCTCGACCTCGTAGGTGACGCGGGTGGCGTAGACCGGCTCCTGGCGGTAGACGGGTTCCTGCCAGGTCTCTTCCTCCTGCACCGTGCGGAAGATCGGGCGATCCTCGTAGACGTCCTCGAAGTAGCCGTTTCCAAGGTCTCGGCTGCCGACCTTGACCTGTTCGGTTCCGTCCTGGACCTCGCGTTGGACGGTCCGCGTGCGCGTTTCGCTTCCGATCTGGACCTGGCGGTGGGAGCGCACCTCCCGATTCCGGGAGAGTTCGCGGGCACCGGAGGGGACCTGGTCGGACCAGGCCTGTTCGCGGACCGTGACCTGTTTCTCGATCGAGATGGCGCGGTCCCAGTGGGCACTCACCAGGTCGAGCTTTTCGGAGTGCGAGCAGGAGAGGAATCCGGCCAGCAGCGCCAGCAGGACGAGCAGGAGTCCGCATCCCCCCAGGCAGAGTCCGCAGGCCTTGCGCCGGGCCGGGCGGGGCGGATCGGTCTGGGGGGAGGTCTCCGGCAACGGGGAGCGCCCGGCGGCCGACGAGCGCGCGGCCTCCTCGGCGCTGGAGGGAGCCTGCCCGCGGTGGGTGACGACGTCTCGGGCGACTCCGGCCTCCCGCCCCGAGCCGCATCCCGTGCAGAACTTGTTCCAGCCGGCGTTGTCGCCCGAGCAGAACTCGCAGGTCCAGTTGGGGCCGGAGGTGGCCTTCTCCAGTTCGTGGGCGTCGTCCACCACCCGCGCATCCTCGGGAAGGTAGAACTTCACCTCGGGACCCCGAGGCGAGCCGCAGCCGCCGCAGAACTTCTCGGGACCGCGGTTTCGCGTGGCCCCGCAGAAGGGACAGTCCCACGCACCTTCACGAACAGCCATCTTGCCCTCCCTGTGCCTGGGAGCCTGTGTGAAGACCACGGCGATGCTCGGTCCGGAGACTCACACAGGCTCCTTGGCGTCTTCTCCGCGCCGCTTCCATTCGGGGTCCGCGGCGTACATCGGCATGACCGAGGGGTCTTCGCTGAGATAGGCGTAATCGATGCCCAGTTTGTCCGAGACGAAGATTCCGTGCTGCATGACCTGCTCGGAGTCGATCCAGATGTCGCACGAGCGGGTGATCACGTCCACGTGGGTCGTGCAGGACCAGTCGGCGCCGGTCTGGGTGCCGTAGGGGTCCCCGAAAGCGATGTGGATCCCGGGCATCTTCTCGTCCTGCAGGAGGTTGCCGGTGAATTCGAAGACCGCCAGGTTGGTCCCGATCGCGAACTCGCCGACCCGGTCGGAACCCTCCACCTGGTGGCAGTACTCCCAGAATTCCCGCTCCAGGTTCCGATTCGGACAGTGGGCGCTGCGCAGCCGGCTGTCTTCGATCTCAAGGGTCATGGGGGACCGGTCCAGGACCCCATACTTCTCGCCGAAGTGGTCGCCGACCGTGCCGTCCACCACGAAGATGCCGTCGACCCGGGCGGGGAAGGTGAAGATCTCGCCTCCGGGCAGGTTGGACCAGACCTCCTCGATGATCCCGCTGGTCTTGCGCCAGGTGTAGCGGGGGTCGAAGTGGGCCACCAGATCCGTTCCCGCCCGGCTGCGCACCTGGATGGTCGAGCAGGTGTCGGCTCTTCGAAGCAGGCGTCGACTGACCTCGTCCACCTTGTGGAAGTCGGCCCGCATCCCCTGGCACATGATGTCCTCGGTGATGCCCACCATGTGCGCGTATTTGATGCCGTGCCCTTCGACGCACCGGACCATCTGGATCCGTGAGGGCAGCTCCCCGGCCTGGGGATAGACGCAATACAGCGCCACCTCGGCCTGTGAGAGCGGGACCATCAGGCTTTCCGGCAGGTGGACGGCGGGCCGGTCCACATGGTCTTCCAGGACCGCCATCTGGCAGGTCGCGCCCACACGGACGACCTCTTCGTGCAGCGCCATCCCCACGGTTCGGGTTCGACGATCCGTCAGGATGAAGACCTTCTGCCGGGGTTGGACCGCCAGGCAGACCTCGACGGCGTTGCGGGCACCCGGGATCAGCGAATGGTTCAAAGCGTGGTCGCTCAAAAGCCCTCCGGACGAGTTGATTCGGCCCGAGACCCGGCCCCTCCTGGGAACCCGGGGTTCCAGGGGGAGGGCGCCGGACGGGATGTTCACATCCTCAACGAGGCGGCGTCCCGGGATCTGTTCTAGACTGGTCCATAAGGGTGCGCGCTTCCGCGCCCTGACCGTCCTTCAGGAGGAAGCTGATGCAACTCGGTTCCGTCACCCGCCCCACCTTCACCCTGCCGCCCGTTCGCCTTCAGGCCCCGGTCTCCGGACTGGCCGAGGCGGCAGGCCTCGGGGAGCCCGTCGACCGGGCCAGTCTGGGCGTGAAGCGGGGAGCGTTGGCTGGGATGGTCGTGGGAACCTCCTACGGAACGGTGGCAGGGGCCGTCCTGGGGACCGCCGCCGCTGTCGGCGGACTGGGCTATGCCGGAGCACGCCTGGGGGCTTCCCTGGCCGGGCTGCCGGGCCTGGTGACCGGTCTGGCCCTGGGCCTGGCGGCCGGAGTCGCCGAGGAGAAGGTCGCCCACGTGGGGGCGACGGCTGGAGGTTTCGCCGGGCTGGTGGCAGGGGCCGCCGTCGGCGGAGCCGTCGGGGCTGGGGTCGGACTCTTCGCCTGAACCCGGCGGCCTGGTTCGACAGCGTGGAGCCGGAAGCGCTTGGGTCAGGTGCCGGACGCAGCCTCTTCCTCGGCCATCTGGCGCTTCAGGGCTTCCAGGACCCGATGCCGGGCCTCCTCCAGATCGGGGCCCGCCAGGGTGAGCCCGGCCGCCAGGCGGTGTCCACCTCCCCCGAAGAGGGCCGCGACGCGGTTCACGTCTGGTCCGGTCGAACGCAATGAGACGCGCACCTGGTCAGAGGTCAGGTGCTTGAACAGGGCAAAGACCTGGGTGCCGCGGACCCGGTTGACGTCGGCCACCAGGTTCTGGGCATCCTCCTCACGCGCTCCGGTGGCCTGAAGCATCCCAGAGTCCAGCTCGGCCCAGGCCACCCGGCCATCGGCCGAGGTGCGCAGGGTCTGCATGACCCGCCCCGTCAAGGCCAGCTCTGCGACGGGCCGATCCCGGAACAAGAGTCGGCAGATCTCCGAGACATCCCCGATCTGCTCGACCAGGCGGGCCGCAATCCGGTGGGTCTCGGCCGAGACCTGGCGATACTGGAAGTTCCCGGAGTCGGTCACCAGCGCCACGTACAGGGCTGTGGCGATCTCCCGATCCAGGGGGACCCCCAGGCTGTCCACCAGCAAGACGGCCATCTCGCCCAGGGCGGCGCGTTCCGGTTCGACCCAGTGCACGTCGGCCGACATCGTGTTCCCCAGGTGGTGATCGAAGTTGACCACCAGGCGTCCCAGTTCACGGGGCCGGATTCCCGGGGGCAGCCGGCCCTCCGAGGGACACTCCATCAGGATGACCGCGTCGAAGGGGCCTCGCGGCATCTGGTCCTGGAGCCGTTCGGAGCCGGGCAGCCAGCGGAAGACTTCAGGGACCTGGTCGGGAGAATAGAGGTAGCTCTCCTTCCCCAACCGGTCCAGGGCTGCGGCCAGGCCGACCATCGAGCCCAGGTCGTCGCCGTCGATGTGGACGTGCGGAAGCATGAGGAACCGCGACCCGTCTCGCAGGATACGGGCCAGTTCCCTGCACGCGGGAGGGGGAGTCGGCATCATTCGGGTGGCGGCTCAGGCGGGGAGGCCGTTTCGGTTTGGACCCGGGCACTCTGCAGGACCCTCATCATGTGGGCGGCGTGCTCCAGGGTGTGGTCCAGCTCGAAGCGCACCTCAGGGATCCTCTTCAGGCGGACCTCGGGGCGCAGCTCGTGGCGGAAGAATCCTGCCGCTCTCTCCAGGGCCTTGAGGATCTCCTGCTGGCGCAGAGGATCGGCCATGACGCTGATGTAGAAGCGTGCGGTGCCCAGGTCGGCGGCCACCTTGACGTCCGTGATGCTGATCAATTCATCGCCCAGGGCCGGGTCCTTGACCCGGCGCAGGATCTCGCTGCCGACCTCGATCAGCAGATCGCGCACTCGCTCGGCTCGATGGCTCATGGAAGGCCTCCTTGAAATGAAAGGCGCCCCTCGCGGCCCCGGCGGAAAGGACCGCTGGAGCGCGAGGGGCGTCGGTTGGTCAGGCGAGTTCGCGGACGTGCTCTTCCTTGCGGTAGACCTCGACGATGTCGCCTTCCTGCATGTCCTGATAGTTGGTCAGGGTCAGGCCGCACTCGTAGCCTTCGGCCACTTCGCGCGCGTCGTCCTTGAAGCGCTTCAGGGTGTCGATCGAGCCTTCGTAGACCACCTTGCCGTCGCGGACCAGGCGGGCCAGGGCGTCGCGGGTGACCTTGCCCTCCGCCACGTAGCAGCCTGCCACCTTGCCGGCCTTGGTGATCTTGAAGACCTGGCGGATTTCGACCCGGCCGATTTCGACCTCTTCGATATCCGGAGTCAACAGACCCGACATGGCCTTCCTGATGTCCTCGATGACGTGGTAGATCACCCGATACATCCGGATGTCCACCTGTTCCTGGTCGGCCAGCCGCTTGACCACCGAGTCAGGGCGGACGTTGTAGCCGATGACCAGGGCGCCCGAGGCGCTGGCCAGCATGATGTCGGTCTCGGAGATGGCGCCCACGCCCGAGTGGATGATCTTCACCGCCACCTCGGAGGTGGACAGCTTGTTCAGCGACTGGTTGAGGGCCTCCACGCTGCCGTGCCCGTCGGCCTTGACCAGCAGGTTCAGATCCACCGCCTGGCCCGTCTTCATCTCGGCGAACAGGCCCGCCAGGGTCTGCTTGCTGCCCGCGGTGATGCGGGTCTGACGGTCCTTGAAGGTCCGCGCCTCGGAGACCTGCCTGGCCATCTTCTCGTCCTCGACGGCCTGCATGTAGTCTCCAGCGTTGGGGACATCGGACAAGCCGACGATCTCGGCCGGGATCGACGGTCCAGCGCGGCGGATCCGCTCGCCGTTCTCGTTGATCAGGCCGCGGACGCGACCCCAGGTGCTGCCCACCACGACCGTGTCGCCGGGGCGCAGGGTGCCGTTCTGGACCAGGACGGTGGCCACCGGGCCCATGCCCTTGTCCAGCCAGGCCTCGATGATGGTGCCCTGGGCCAGGCGATTGGGGTTGGCCTTCAACTCGCGGATGTCGGCCACCAGCAAGACCATCTCCAGCAGCTCGTCCAGGCCGAGCTTGGCCTTGGCCGAGACCGGAACCATGATCGTGTCCCCGCCCCAGGCTTCAGCCACCAGGCCGTACTCGGTCAGTTGCTGCATGACCTTCTCAGCGTTGGCCTGCGGCAGGTCGGTCTTGTTGATGGCCACGATGATCGGGACCTGGGCTGCCTTGGCGTGGTTGATGGCTTCGATGGTCTGGGGCATCACGCCGTCATCGGCTGCCACCACCAGGATGGCCAGGTCGGTGATCGAGGCGCCGCGGGCCCGCATGTGGGTGAACGCCTCGTGGCCGGGGGTGTCGATGAAGGTGATCAGACGGTCGTTGCGCTGGACCGTGTAGGCCCCGATCTTCTGGGTGATGCCACCGGCTTCGCCCGCGGTCACCGCGGTCTTGCGGATGGCGTCCAGAAGGGAGGTCTTGCCGTGGTCGACGTGTCCCAGAACGGTGACCACGGGCGGGCGGATCTCCATGAGGGAGTCGTCCTCCTCCTCGAAGATCTCCAAGGGGATGTTCTCGTCGGCCATCTCGCCCACCTTGAAGCCGTAGGCAACGGCGATCTCGCAGGCCTCCTCGTAGGAGAGGGCCTGATTGATTGTGACCATGCGACCCTGGCTGATCAGGTACTTGATCAGCTCGCTGGCCGGCTGCCCCAGGCGGCTGGCCAACTCAGAGAGGGCGATGGCCTCCGGAATCTCGATGTTCTTGGCAATCGATGTCTGCATGGTGTGCCCCCTGTCACCCCGAGGGCGGTGCTTGCGCCGCCCCTTCTGGCCTTGCGAGGACCTCTGGTGCATCCCTGGTCGAGCCATGCCGGGACGTCCGAACATCCCGGGTCGTCCACCTGGACCGGGGGCGCCAGGGCGTATGCCAGGGCCCGGCGCTCCAGGCCGACCTGGAGGTCCGGCCGGCGCTCCAGGACGCGGCGCACCGGGTGCGGGTCGCCCCATCGGAGGGCGACCCGCAGGGGCGGGCCGGGGTGTCGGAACCGCGAAGGCCTGGGAGGGCGGGATGGGAGTCTCGATGCGGAAGGCCTGCTCGGGGGGAACCGGCTTGATCGAGAGTTGGGCCTCCTCCTCCAGGTTGATCCCCATCTCTTCGGGAGAGATCTCTGGGAGGTCCACAATCTCCTCCTCGCCGTCCTCCTCCGAGAACTTGCCGATCTCGGGAACGACGGAGCCTGGGGTTTCTGCCGGCGGGGGAGCCTGCTCGGGAGATCCGGGCTCCTCCACCTGGACGGGCGGAACCTCGATGGGCGGGGCCTCTTCCTCGGGTGGGGGCACGGGTGCCGACGCCGATTCCTTGGCGGCTTTGAGGACGTCGGCAGCCGGGTCGACGTCCTCGCCTCGCTCCTTGCGCACCTGGCGCTCAACGAGAGCCTGCTTCTCTTCATCGGTGGCGCGCTTGGCGATGCGGATCACCCGCTTGGGCTGGGCTGCCGCCGCCTCGCGGGCCTTCTGCTCGGCCTCTTCGCGGGCCTGACGGGCCTCGGCCTCGCGGCGCATCTGCTCGATGTGGGGGGCCACGATCTCGCGCACCTTCTTGACGGCGTCATCCGGGATGCTGCTGGAGGCCGTCTTGACGGGGTAGCCCATATCCTTGAGGATTCGCATCAGGGGTTTGCTGTCATCCATGCCCAGCTCGCGGGCGAGTTCATAGACCCGCACCTTCGCGCCGGTGTTGCTGTTGCTACCCATCGAACCACCACTCTCTCTTCCAGCCGGCGAGCCGTCGGCGTTCGTCTTCCCTCAGGTCAACGCATCGCCATCACCCGCGGCCCCCAGTTCAAGCTCCATCCAGGAGAAGACTTCGGGAGCGATCCGGCCGGCAAAGAGCCGCCGGAGCTTCTTCTCCTTCTGGAGCCTGGCGAGGCAATCTTGATTCCGGCAGAGATAGAATCCCTTGCCGGTTTTTCGGCCGGTTGGATCCGGCACGAGGTCGTTCCGCCCCGTGGGTCGCACCAGGCGGAGGAGTTCTGTTCGGGGGCGGAGGTTCCGGCACACGATGCACATCCGTTCCGGGATTCGGGAGGGGTGAGGCATGGCCGGAGCCGTCCGCGCCTATTCCTTGGCCTGGGGAAGGACCGCCAGGTCCTCCCGGGCCGGTTGTTCGGTCAAGTCAGTCTGGGGCTCGGATGCGGCGGATGCCTCAGGAGCCTTCTTGGGGGCTTCGGTCGCGGGTCGAGCGGGGGCGGGGTCCTGGGACTCGCGCGCGCTGGACTCGCTCTTGATGTCGATGTGCCAACCGGTCAGCTTGGCAGCCAGGCGGGCGTTCTGCCCTTCACGCCCGATGGCCAGCGACAATTGGTTGTCGGGGACAACCACGACCGCATTGCGGGTCTCCTTGTCCTCGAAGAGGGTCACCCGCAGCACCTTGGCGGGCTGCAGCGAGTTGGCCACGTAGGTGATCGGGTCGTCCGACCAGGGAATGACGTCGATCTTCTCGTTGCGCAGTTCGTCTACCACGGCCTGGACGCGGCTGCCTTTGGGGCCGACGCAGGCGCCCACCGGGTCCACCGACGAGTCCAGTGACTTGACGGCGATCTTCGAGCGCAGGCCGGCCTCGCGCACGACGGCCTTGACCTGGACGATCCCCTGACGGATCTCGGGGACCTCCTGCTCGAAGAGCCGCTTGAGAAGCCCTGGATTGGAGCGCGAAAGGACCACCTGGGGCCCGCGAAGGCTGGTGCGCACGTCCAGGACCAAGGCCTTGACCCGGTCGCCGTGGCGGAACCATTCGTTGTGGGCCTGCTCGGCCACCGGGATGACTCCCTCGGCCCGGCCCAGGTCCAGCAGGACCTCGCGGCGCTCGTGCCTCTGCACCGTTCCGACCATCAGGTCGAACTGGCGTTTGAGGTACTCCTCCCGGATGACGTTCTGCTCGAACTCCCGAATGCGCTGGACGATCACCTGCTTGGCCGTCTGTGCGGCGATTCGGCCGAAGACGTCGTTGGGGACCTCCAGGTCCAGTTCCATCCCCAGTTCGGCTTCCTCGGCCAGTGCCTTGGCCTCCTCCAGGGACATCTCGGTCCCCGGGTCTTCGACCTCCAGGACGACCAGCTTGCGCTGCCAGACGTGCAGTTCGCCGGTGTTCCGGTCGATCTCGATGATCACGTTCTGGTTGGCCCCGAAGTTCTTCTCGTAGGCCTTGACCAGCGCATCCTCGATGGCCTGCAGGATCATGTCGAGCGGCACGTTGCGCTCTTTCTCGATCTGCTTGAGGGCGGACAGGATCTCGGGATTCATTCCGTTCCTCCTCCGGGCTGGTTGTCTGCGTCCACGATGTGGGCGGCGCCGGTGCCGGGCGAGCTGACCTCCAGGAAATAGGGGTCGGCGATGGGGTCCATCTGGTCCAGGTGCTTGGAGAGGGGCCGGTGCAGGGCCTCACAATCGCTCATGGTGATCCCCTCGGGTCGGTTGACCGTCACCCGAAGATACCATGCCCCGGCCTCGCGGACATACTCCACCCGCTCGACGGAAAGCCCGTGGGCGGCCGCCAACTCTTCGGCTGCCGTCCGGATCCTCTCGAGGGTTTGTGGGGTGACCCTGGCCAATGGTTCTCCTCCTGGTCTGCCCTGCGGGCCGCTTTGGTCCTTGGGCGAGGGCCGAAAGCTCGGCCCTGTTGCAGCAGGGGAGCCGTCCGGGGAGTCCCTGGACCCCGGGCCGGGCCTGTCGCGCCTCTTGGACAAAAACGCGCCCAACCTCGCCTTTGCCCCGGTTCGCGTGCGTCCCGGTGCATCAAAAAAGAGTGGGTGAGCCCACTCTTTTTTCGAGCGAAGTTCGAGCGAGGTGACTATATCACGCGACCCGGCTCATGGCAAGGTGACCTGCAGTCGGGCGCTCCGTCGCGGGCCCGAGCCGGCCTCATCTCTCGGTCAGGATCGTCTCCATCACCAGGGACTTCGGGCCTCCCGGCTCGCGCCAGTTCACGGTGACCCACACGTATTTGCGGTCGGGGGCCGGCGCGGCCACCTCCAGGGCGTACAGGAATTCCTGGACGGACTCGACCTGGTCCCGCGTCTCCGCCTGTGTCAGGCGACCTTGTCCGGGAGAGACCCCGTCGAACCCCTGGGAGCGCGCTTGCTCCAGCAGGCTTCGGCCCAGGAAGGCGGCGTCGAGGTGGTGCTCGGACAAGGTCATGCCCTGGCGGGCCGAGGGCAGGATTCGGACCAGGACCGTCGCCGAGAGGGCGATCAGGCCCAGGCTGACCAGGGCCTCCACCAGGCTGATTCCCGGGGGACGCCGCCGCCGGGGCTTCCGGGCCTGGCAGACCGTCGCTGGCGGGGGATTCAGGTGGCCCGCGCGGGCAAGGATTTTCAGTCGCATTGTGCCTCCAGGGAAGTTCAGCCCAGATGCTCGACCAGGTTCATCATCGGCAGTCCCAGCGCCACGATGAGGAAGGCCACGAAGACCCCGACGCCGACGATGACGGCTGGTTCCAACAAGGAAATCGCACTGCGGATCCGGCTCTCGGTCTGGATTTCGTAGAAGCTCGCCACTTTGTCGAGCATGGTGTCCAGGGTGCCCGATTCTTCGCCGGTGGCGATCATGCTCAGGGCCATCCTCGTGAAGACCCCGCTCTCCCGCAGGGCAGCCACCAGGGGTTCGCCTTCCTGGACATCCCGGACGGCATTCCGGACCACCCCCTCCATCACCCGGTTTCCCATGCTGGAGGCCACCAGATCCAGGGATTGCACGATGGGGACCCCGCCAGAGTAGAGAGTGCTCAGGGTCCGGGCGAAGCGGGCGATGGCCAGGCGCTGGGTGATCGGGCCGATCAGTGGAAGGCGCAGGAGCAGGCGGTCTTTGAAAAGCTCGCCGGGCCCGCTGGAGACCAGGAGGCGCAGCAACCAGAGCAGGGCCACTCCCAACACGGCCAGGGCGGGCCACCAGGCTCCCATGAAGTCTGCCAACCCCATGACCAGCCTGGTCGAGGCCGGCAGTTCGGCATTCAGCCCGGCGTAGATCTCCTGGAACTGCTGGACCCCGAAGGTGAAGATAAAGGCGCCTGTGGCCAAGGAGACCCCGATGACCGCGGCGGGATAGACCAGGGCGGCTTTGATCTTACGCCGCAGGTTCTCGGCGTTCTCGAGATACTCGGCCAGTTTCATCAGGATGCCGGGAAGCTTGCCCGAGGTCTCTCCCGCCTGGACCATGGAACAGTACATCTTGGTGAAGACCGACGGATAGTTTGCAAACAGTTCCGAGAGAGGCTTCCCTTCGCTGACCCCCGCCGAGACCTCGGCCAGGATGTCCTCGAATCTGGGGGCCTCGGAGTCCACCAGGTTCAGGGCCTTGCGCAGGCTCAGGCCGGAGTTGAGCATGACCGCCAACTGCTGGGTGGCGACCATGACCGTCTCGTCGGAGACCCCACGGCTCAGGAGGCCCAGGCGCGTCTTGATTTCATGGACATCCAGGACCAACTCGTAGGACTTGGAGAGACTGTTCAGGGCGGAGAGACGATCCGGAGCCTCCAGGATTCCTGAGACTTCGTTCTTCTTCTCGTCCAGGGCTTTGTAACTGAAGCGTGCCATCTTGACTCCTCGATCGGGTCGGGTTCACCAGCGGGCTTTGAGAATCAGGGCCGAACTTCCGCCCGGATCGGTGTCTGAACTGCCCGTCGAGACATCGTAGTGGAAGCGGGCGTTGCCGTTCACGTAGACCTCTTTGGCGATGAAGGAGCCGTAGTACTCGTTGCCCCCACTGAAGTTCAGGATCGTGCTCGGGGCGTTGATCCCGAAGTGGAGGTCGGCGCCGGAGAGGCTCTGGAAGTTCCAGGTGGTCGGGTTTGCCCCTCCATAGAGGACGAAGTTCGGCGGCTTGAGGGTGGAGTTGCGAAGGCTTCCCCCCGAGGTGATCGAGACGTTCCCCAGGACGAAGATCCGGACCGGGCCTTGAGGGACCAGGATCGAGGCCCCGTTGCCCATCGTGATCCCCCCCGTCACGACGTAGTCTCCCGGGGTCAACTGGATGGTGGCCTTGCCCGGGGAAAAGGCGGCGTAGGTGCCCGGCGAAAGCACCTGGGTGCCCGAGGAGGGGGCTACCACGCCGCGGCTGGGGCCCAGATCCGGAGGGGGTTCGACGGGCAACTCCCGGACCTTGCTGGCCACCTTGAAGCCCAGGTAGGTCGGGTTCCCCGAGATCCGCAGGCTGGTGGCCTGGGAGCCTCCGGGCCCCACGGTGATGGTGCCGTACAGGGTGACGTTGCTCATCTCGATCGCCTGGGGGGCCGACGAATTGGTCAACAGATCCGCTCCGGACTGCCTGACCGTCTGGGCATAGGTCCCCTTCGCCGAGTTCCAGGCGTCGATCAGGATCTTGCCGCCCAGCACGATCTTGTCGGCGCCGACCAGGGCCGAGACGAATGGGCTTCTCGTGGTCTGGACCATCGCCTCTTCCAGGACCTGGCTTTGCTGGAAGGACCCTTGGGAGACCAGATGGACGAACCCGGCGGGCACGATCCTGCCATTCCAGCCAGTGGTTTCGGAGGACGATTCGCCGTTGTGGGTCGAGAAGGGACTGGCGCCCTGAGCGCTGTCGAAGGTGACCGTGTAGCTCGCTCCCGAGTGGGGGAGTCGGACCTCCTTCAGCCCCGCCTTCCAGGAGGTCTCTGCGGAGAGCCGCAGCAGGGCCTCGTCGATCCCAGCCTTGGCTGCCTGCTCGGCGATGAGGCTGTGCTGACGGGTTTGGGCCAGGGTCTTCTCGGCCACCTGCAGGCGGACCAGGGCGAAGGCGAAGAAGAAGAGGGCGGCCAGGATCAGGAGCGTCAGGATCAGGGCGAAGCCGGCGCGGGATCGGTCGGGAAGCATCAGGCTCTCCTCTCCTACTCGTTGTACAGCAGGATCGTCTGGCGGCGGCCCAGGCGTTCCTGCCCGCCGTGGGCGCTGGTTCCCTGGGCTTGCACCTCCAGGACGGCGGTGACGCTGTCGGCCTGGGGCGTCAGCCGCAAGAGGCTCACCCCGGTGGAGAGCAGTTTGCCCTGCCCATCACAGGCCGTGGCCAGTTCGGCCGGGGTCAGGGCGCGAAGCTGCGCGGGGTTGGTGGTGAAGTCCCGGGGCAGCTCCTTGCGAAGAAGTCGCGTCGTGCCCGGGATCAGGTAGTAGACCACCTGCTGGTTCCAGGCCGGGCTACCCTGGTCGTCGGTCAGGAAGAGGCCCTCGGGGCCCACCGCCGAGACGAAGCTGAAGGCCTGCAGGCCCGAGGCCCCGCCGTCGGTCAGGAAGGCCTGGCTGCTGGCCTGGACCTCTCGGGAGACCCTCCAGGAGATCTCCTGGAGTTCCTGTCGGGCGGCGGCGCGGGTCGTCGAGGCCTGCCAGGTGGTCTTGGCCCGCACGAGCATGACCACCACCAGGCTGGTCAGGATGGCCAGGACCGACAAGGTGACCAGGACCTCGACCAGGGTCATCCCTCGAGGCAGGCAGCGGGCTTTGCGCACGGAATTTCGCCTTTCGGGCTGGGATTCAGGGGGTTTCCCGGAGGCTCTCGGGGGAGGGAGGCTCCGGGGGCAGCAAGGCGGTGAAGGTCGTCCCCTCCGCCGGGGAACTGGTGAACCAGGCCCGGCCCCCCAGGTAGCGCTCGGTGAGCAGCTTGATGCTGTAGGTGCCCAGGCCCCGGCCGCTGCCCTTGGTCGAGAAGGAGCGTTTGAAGACCTGGAGCTGGATCTTTTCGGGCATGGCCTTGGGGTTGTGCACCGAGAAGGCCAGCCCGCCGTCCTGGTCATGGCAGCGCAGGGTCACGGACTGACCGGGGTTGGAGGCTTCCAGGGCGTTCTTGGTCATGTTGCCCAGCACCCTCTTGAGCAGGGTGCGGTCGGTGGTCAGGGTGACCTCCACCGAATCGGGGGCGACCTGGACCGTCTTCCCCTTGGAGACCTGATGGGCCTGGTAGCTTCTGGCCACCTCCTCGAGCAGGGCTCGCGCCTGCACCGGGACGAATCGGGGGACCAGTTCCTGGTTTTCGGCCGCCGAGAGTTCTTTCTGGGCCTGGATCTCCTCGATGATCGCCTCGGAGAGCTGGAAGATCGAGCGGGCGTAACGACCCGATTCCTGCTCTGCGGGGATCAGCTCGCTCAGCAGGTCGGCGTAGCCGTACAGGCCGCCTGCGGTGTTCAGGACGTCGTGATAGAAGAGCCTCTCCAGGGCCCGACGCCTCTTGTCGGCCCCCTGGTCGGCCAGGGTGAAGAGGGTGAAGCGGCGGCCCCGGAGGTCCAGTGGAGTGGTCCAGACCTTCAGGTCCAGGGCGTCCCCGTTCTTCTTCAGGATTTCGCACCCTTGCTGGGCGGCCTCGCCCTTCTGGCTGGCCAGCATGGCCTTCATGGCACCGCACTCGCTGCAGAAGCGGGTCGTGCCGCAGCCCGCGGCGTTGCGAACGGAGTAGGCGCAGCCCAGGACCTCGCCGGGTCTTTGGCCCAGGAGGTTCTCGAGTGGCTCGTTCTCAGCCATTGCCTGGAAGGCCCGGTTGGCATACACGATCTGGCGGTTCTCGTTGAGGATCAGGGCCTGGCCCGGAGTCATGTCCAACGTCTGGGTCAGCCCGGGGGACTCGGCCACGAGCCGGGCATCCGAGGAGATCTCCTCGCCACAGGAACGTTCCGGGGGTGCGAACTCGGTGAAGTGGGGGTCGGTGCTCAATGGGGCCTCCTGCCCGGCCTGGTTCAGTCTGGTGCGCTGGCGGGCAGCCCCACCAGCTCGCGGACCTGGTCCCGAAGATCCTGGGGGCGGAAGGGCTTGCGGAGGAACCCGTCGGCTCCGGCCTTGCGGACCTGTTCCTCGATGTCGGTGTCGATCACCGAAGAGACCACCATCAGGGGAATGTCCCGATACCGTTCGTCGTATTTCAGCAGACGGGCCACGGCCAGACCATCCAGCCGGGGAAGGATGATGTCGGAGAGGATGGCGTCGGGTGGGGACTCCTGCACGGCCTGCAGCAGCTCCAGCCCGTTGTCGAAGAAGGTCGACTCCAGACCCTCCAGTCGGGTCAGGCTGATCCGGATGATGTCGGTGATCTGGGGGTCGTCGTCGGCCACGTAGATCCGTTTTGTCATGATCTCCTCTTGTCGGGGAATCGAAACCCGCCGGGGGAATCCTCGGAAACCTCTCCCGCTGTCGGTCGGGCCGCTATTCCACCGTGATCTTCATCACCTCTTCGAAGCTGGTCAGGCCTTCCAGCCAGCGGATCACCGCGCTCTGGCGCAGCGAGACGAAGCCTGGGCGACGAGCCAGCTCCAGCAGCCTCTCCGAGGTCAGCTCGGCTTCGGGGACGCGGCGCATCTCGGGGGTGACCTCCAGCAGCTCGTAGATGGCCACCCGGCCCCGATAGCCCAGGTTCTGGCATTCGGTGCATCCCACGGGTTGGAAGGGCGTGGCCTCGGGCGGCAGGCTCTCCAGGCCCAAAGCCCGGAGGTGTCCGGGCTCGACCTGGAAGGGCCGACGGCAGCGTGGGCAGAGCCGTCGGATCAGGCGCTGGGCCAGGACTCCCAGCAGCGAGGTCATCACCAGATACCCGGGGACCCCCATGTCGATCAACCGGGTGGGGGCCGAGGCGGCGTCGTTGGTGTGCAGGGTGGAAAGCAGGAGGTGCCCCGTCAGCGAGGCCCGGATGGCGATTTCGGCGGTCTCCTGGTCCCGGATCTCGCCCACCAGGACGATCTCCGGGTCGTGGCGCAGCACCGAGCGCAGGGCCCGCGCGAAGGTGAAGCCGATCGCCGAGTTCATCTGGAACTGGGTGATGCCAGGCATCCGGGACTCTACCGGGTCCTCCAGGGTCAGGATCTTCTTCTCGGGGGTGTAGATGTGTTGCAGGCTGGCATACAAGGTGGTGCTCTTCCCCGAGCCGGTGGGGCCGGTCACCAGGACCACTCCATGGGGGCGTGAGATCATCCGGACGTATCGTTCCAGCATGGCGGGCGTGAAACCCAGGGCCTGGAGGTCCTGGATCTCGGCGCGGGAGGCCAGGATGCGGATCACGACGGACTCGCCGAAGAGGTTGGGGATGATCGAGACCCGCAGGTCATACTCCTTGCCGTCCACCGTGGTGGTGATCCGGCCGTCCTGGGGCAGGCGTCGCTCTGAGACGTCCAGGTTGGCCAGGATCTTCAGGCGGGAGGTGACGGCCCGCAGCAGGTCCAGGGGCGGAGCCGGGTGCTCACGCAGGATTCCGTCCAGGCGGTAGCGCAGCGAGGCCCGGTCTTCGAAGGGCTCCAGGTGGATGTCGCTGGCTCCCAGCCGGATTCCCGTGGACAGGATGTGGCCGGCCAGTTTGATGGAGGGCGCATCGGGATCTTCCGCAGGCCCCCGGGTCGGCTCGGAGGGGGCCGGCCGGGCGGCTTCCGTGGTCTTGCGGGTCGAGAGGGTCTTGACCGTCTCGGCGGTGTGCTGCCCCGTCAGGTAGAACCGGTTGATGGCCCGCTCGATGTCCGCTCGCAAGGCGACCACCGGCTCCATGGTCAGGCCGGTCTTGCGGCGCACGAAGTCCTCGACCGTCAGATCCGTCGGCTCGGCGGTGGCGATGAAGATCCGATCTTTGTGGATGAAAAGCGGCAGCACCGTGAAGCGCCGGGAGAGCTCTTCCGGGACCTGCTCCAGGGCCTCCTGCTCCGGGTGGTAGGTCGCCAGCAGGAGGGCGGGAAGACCGTGGTGGCGGGAAAGCGAGGCCAGCAGCCGACCTGTGGGCACGTCGTTGCGCCCCAGGAGGAAATCGGCTGGGTCCCCTCCCTGGTCGGCCAGGGCGCGGGCCTGGTCCAGGAGCTCCTCAGGGATCTGTCCGACCAGGCTGTCGAGCCATTCGCTCATCCGCGTGCTCCTTTGCGCTCTTGGAGACCGGCTACTCTGCCAGGGCCAGGCCCAGGGCGGTGGTGAATCGCGCCATCGGGGCATGGGGCTGGGCCTTGGGAGGGGCCAGGTTGACCCAGTCCTCCCTGACTACAGGGATCTTCAGGGCTTCTTCGAGGCGGGAGTCCAGGCCCTTCAAAGCCGCGGAACCCCCCGAAAGGAAGACCTTCTGGACCGGGGGACGCAACTCGGGAAGGCTGCGGGTGCAGGCTTCCAGGTTCCGGCGGACCTGGTCGAGCCAGCGGGTCAGCACGGGTTCCAGGGCCACCTCGCGGGTCGTGGCGTCGTAGCGCTGCTTGGCCTGCTCGGCCTCCTGCCAACTCGACTGGGCGCCCATCTGGAGGGCATAGGTGAAGTGGCTGCCCGCCAGGACGAAGTCCCGAGCGAAGTAGAGGTGTCCCTCCATGCTCACCAGGACCGTGGTCAGGCGGCTTCCCACGCGGACCAGGGCCACGGGCTCGCCGGGAAACTCCCCTCGATTGGCGGTCAGGGCCCGGAGGAGCGGGAGGGGGGCGACCTCCAGACGTTCCACCTGGAGTCCGCAACGGTTCAGGAAGGCGCCCCGCGCCTCAGCCTCCTTCCGGGGGCTCGCCAGCAGGAAGATGCCTCCGCTTCGCCCCGCCTTCCCGGGGATCGGGACTGGCAGGGAGGTGAGCACGGCCTCCTGGACGGGGAAGGTCAGGATCCGGGCCGCCGCCGACTGCAGGGCCGTCTCGACCTGATCCTTCTTCAAAGTGGGCAGCTCGAGGTATCGGCCCACCCCGGCGTCGCTCTGGAAGCCGACCCGCAGCGTGGCCTTGAACTTCGAGCCGGGATCCAGGATCGGGGCCAGGGTGGTCCGGACGGTCTCGATGGCCCGCCTCTCGTCCCACTGATCCTCCAGGAAGGCCCGTTCCGGGAGGAACTCGGTCTCCATGAGGTTCAGGATCATCTTCTTGTTGGGACCGAGAATGGCCGCCTTGACGCTGTGATGTCCGATATCCAGCCCGACATGGGCCCTGGTCCTGAACACGGTCGACTCCCTCCGTTGACAGGTGAGGATTCCCTCGCCTGAGCCCCCTTGGCCGGCCGTTCCGAGATCGCCTGAGCCCTGGCCTGGTGGGGCGGGAAGCGACCTTCAGTGGTCGGGTTGCAGCATCCTTTCTGCGTCGAGAGCCGCTCGCCTTCCGGCATGTCCCGGGTGTCTTGTGTTTCCCGGAGCGGGACCCTGAAGCACTCTCAGGGTTGGAGTGCCAAAAGTCGAGATTTTGCGAGTTATGTGGAGCCTGGTTGAGTTTGATTGAGATCACTGGGGCGCTTGGGCCTTGCAGGGGGAGCGCCCCCCAGGCTATTGTGACCCCTGGTTAGCACTCCTGGGGGGTAGAGTGCTAGCAGGTCGAACCCGCCACCCGGCGGGACCGGCTCCCGGATTCGGTTCATCCTGGCGCCTCTGGCGCCTCAGATTCCCGCGGAGGTACTGAAATGACGGACAAGGCTCTCAACATCAAGCCGCTCGGCGACCGGGTCATCGTGAAGGCTCTGCCCCAGGAGGAGAAGACCCGTGGTGGGGTCATCCTTCCGGACACCGCCAAGGAGAAGCCCCAGCAGGGTGAGGTCGTGGCCGCGGGCCCGGGCCGGATCACCGACAAGGGCGTGAAGGTCGAGATGGAGGTCCGCGTCGGAGACCGGGTCCTCTATGGCAAGTATTCCGGCACCGAGGTCAAGATCGACGGTCAGGAATACCTGATCGTCAAGGAGAGCGAGGTCCTGGCCATCCTCGTGTAGGGTGGTCCCCCGCATCCCTCGACGCAGAATGAGGGTCGCCGACCGACGGTGACCCCGGAAGTTCAATCTGGAGGAAAGACCAGTGGCTGCAAAGCAGATCCTTTATTCCCAGGAAGCCCGCCAGGCCCTCGAGGCCGGCGCCAACGCCGTGGCCAACGCGGTGAAGATCACCCTCGGACCGCGTGGTCGCAACGTGGTGCTGGACAAGAAGTTCGGCTCCCCCACGATCACCAACGACGGCGTGACCATCGCCAAGGAGATCGAGGTCGAGAACCCCTTCGAGAACATGGGTGCCCAGCTTCTTCGCGAAGTGGCCTCCAAGACCAACGACGTGTCTGGTGATGGCACCACCACCGCCACCGTGCTGGCCCAGGCCATGATCCGCGAAGGCCTGAAGAACGTGACCGCCGGCGCCAACCCGATGTTCGTCAAGAAGGGCATCGAGCAGGCCGTGATCCTGGTGGTCGAGGAGATCCACAAGCTGGCCGTCCCCGTCGAGACCCGCGAAGCCACCGCCCAGGTCGCCATGATCGCGGCCAACAACGACGAGGTGATCGGCAACCTGATCGCCGACGCGATGGAGAAGGTCGGCAAGGACGGCGTCATCACGGTGGAGGAGTCCAAGACCCTGCACACCGAGCTCGAGCACGTCGAGGGCATGCAGTTCGACAAGGGCTACATCTCGCCCTACATGGTTACCGACCAGGACCGCATGGAGGCCGTCCTCGAGGATCCGTACATCCTGATCGCCAACCAGAAGGTCGGCGCGGTCCAGGACCTGCTCCCCGTGCTCGAGAAGGTCGTCCAGACCGGCCGTCCGCTGCTCATCGTCGCCGAGGATGTCGAGGGCGAGGCCCTCGCGACCATCGTCGTCAACAAGCTGCGCGGCACCTTCACCGTCGTCGCCGTCAAGGCGCCGGGGTTCGGCGACCGTCGCAAGCGCATGCTCGAGGACATCGCCATCCTCACCGGCG
>DIWH01000032.1 GCA_002423485.1 Candidatus Xenobium occultum
CGGAGACAGGCGGCGGATTCAGGGCCTACGGGGTCGGTTGACGGCGGTCCTCCGGCGCTGTTATAGTTGGCCTTCAACGCTCCAAAGGGGCGTATTCCACAGCGGCTGCGCTTCCGCCCGGGTGCCCCTCGGGGTCGGTGCGGACGGAAAGGCCGTGAGGCGGTCCCCGGAGGGGATCGGAAAACCCGGTAGGAGGAAGAATCCATGGCCCTGATCAGCATGAAGCAGCTCCTGGAGGCCGGTGTCCACTTCGGACACCAGACCCGGCGCTGGAACCCCAAGATGTCGCGCTATATCTTCACCGAGCGCAACGGCATCTATATCATCGACCTTCAGAAGACGGTCATCCGGCTGAAGGAAGCCTACAACTTCATCAAGTCCGTCGTGAAGGGGCAGTACGACTTCGAGAACCGCCGCGTCTGCGAGAACCAGGTGGACAACCCCAGGCCGGTCCTGTTCGTGGGCACCAAGAAGCAGGCCCAGGACACCATCGCCGAGGATGCGCGTCGCTGCGGTGAGTATTTCGTGACCCAGCGCTGGCTGGGCGGGATGCTGACCAACTGGAAGACCATCCAGACTCGCATCCAGCGCCTGAAGGACCTCGAGGAGATGAAGGAGACCGGCGTCTTCGAGCGTCTTCCCAAGAAGGAGGTCCTGCGCCTGGAAGACCAGCGGATGAAGCTGGAGAAGTTCCTGGGCGGCATCAAGGACATGAAGAAGCTGCCGGGAGCCATCTACGTGGTGGACCCGCGCAAGGAATACATCGCCGTGACCGAAGCCCGCAAGATCGGCATCCCCGTGGTGGCCATCGTGGACACCAACTGTGATCCCGACGAGATCGACTACCCGATCCCGGGCAACGACGACGCCATCCGCGCCGTGCGCCTGATCACCGGCAAGATTGCGGACGCCATCATCGAGGCCAAGGCCGAGATGGAGACCGAGATCGCCGAGCAGGCCGCCGATGCCGCCGCCGCCGCCGAGGCCGAGGTCGAGGAGACCGCCCTGGAGGTGGAGACCGAGACCTTCACCTACACGACCGAAGAGGGTGGCCTGGAAGAGGTGACCGTCGGGGTCTGGCGGGCCGAGGAATAGTCCGGGTCCCACCGGATTGCAGTTTGCCGGCCCGCTGGCCGGTTTGTCCGGATCGTCTCCGGGCCAAGTTTTCAAGAGGTGAACGTTTCCATGACCACTACCACCATCAGCGCGACGCAGGTGAAGGAACTTCGCGAAGCCACCAGCGCCGGGATCATGGATTGCCGAGAGGCTCTCCAGGCCACCGAAGGGGATGTCCAGAAGGCGATGGACTGGCTGCGCCAGAAGGGCATGGCCAAAGCCGAGAAGAAGGCCAGCCGGGTTACCAGCGAGGGCCGCGTGGGCTCCTACATCCACGGGGCAGGCCGCCTGGGCGTCCTGGTCGAGTTGAACTGCGAGACCGACTTCGTCGCCAAGAACGAGGCCTTCCAGAAGCTTCTGACCGAGCTGTGCATGCAGGTGGCCGCGATGGCTCCGAAGTACATCTCGAGGGACGAAGTCCCGGCCGAGTTCATCGAGAAGGAGAAGGCCGGCTATCGCCAGGCCGCCATCGAGGATGGCAAGCCCGAGCAGATGGCCGACCGGATCGCTTCCGGCAAGGTCGACAAGTACGTCGAGGGCATCTGCCTGCTCGAACAGGCCTACATTCGCGACGGCTCGATCAAGGTCCAGGACCTGATCAAGCAGACCATCGGTGTGGTGGGCGAGAACATCCAGGTCAAGCGCTTCGCGCGCTTCGCCCTGGGCGAGTAGTCCTTCTGCCGGATCCCCCCCACGAGGCCGTCGGCCCTTTTGGCCGTCGGCCTCGTGGCATTCTCGGGAACCCGTCGTCGGGAACGCCGCGCGGACCGGTTCGCCGTGGGGCCTGGGCAGGAATGGATCCCCCCAGGCAGAATAGGTGCCAGACCCTTGGCCCCGGACCCACGGTGGCCTGTGTCCGGAGGAACAGGTGAGCCCCCAGGTCAACCAGGCTGCAGCCGATTCGACCCTTCCCTCAACGGGACGGGTCTTCAAGAGAATTCTTCTCAAGCTCTCCGGCGAGGTCTTCGCGGGAGGGGAAGGTTTTGGGATCCATCCCGAGACGGTCGCCCGTTACGCCGACGAGATCCGTGAGATTCGGCGGATGGGGATGGAAGTGGCCATCGTGGTGGGCGGGGGCAACATCTGGCGGGGCCGGATGGCTCCGGAGATGGACCGGGCAGCCGCCGACCACATGGGCATGCTGGCCACGGTGCTCAACGCCCTGGCCCTTCAGGATGCCCTCGAGAAGGTCGGAGTCGATACCCGGGTCCAGACGGCGATGCAGATGGCCGAGGTGGCCGAGCGCTTCATCCGACGTCGGGCCATGCGCCACCTGGAGAAGGGGCGCGTGGTGATCTTTGCCGGGGGGACCGGGAACCCCTACTTCACCACGGACACCACGGCCGCCCTTCGAGCCCTGGAGATCGGGGCTGACGCCATCTTGAAGGGAACCAAGGTGGACGGGGTCTACGATTCGGATCCGGTCCACAATGCCGAGGCACGCATGTTCCGGACCCTGGACTATCTCGATGTCCTCAAGCGCGGCCTGAAGGTCATGGACGCCACGGCCATCTCGCTGTGCATGGACAACAAGCTTCCGATCCTGGTATTCAACATTGCCGCTCCCGGCAACATCAAGAGGATCGTGTCGGGAGAAGAGATCGGGACTCTCGTGAAGGAGTGACGACCGTGATCGACACCAGCCTGCTCAACCAGACCGAAGAGCGGATGAAGAAGACCCAGGAGTCCCTGGCCCGGGACTTCTCGTCCATCCGCACCGGACGGGCCACCCCTGCCCTCCTCGACCGGATTGTGGTCGAAGCCTACGGCTCGGAGATGCCGCTGAACCAGGTTGGCAACATCGCGGTGCCCGAGCCCCGCATGCTGAGCATCCAACCTTTCGACCGCCACAACCTGCACGCCATCGAGCGAGCCATCCAGAAGTCCGATCTGGGGATCAACCCCACCAACGACGGGGTTCAGATTCGCCTGGCCTTCCCTCCCTTGACCGAGGACCGTCGCAAAGACCTGGTCAAACTGGCCCGCAAGATGACCGAAGAGGCCCGGGTGGCCCTGCGCAACATCCGCCGCGATGCCCTGGACGCCCTCAAGCGCCTGGAAGGCGCCCCGGAAGACGAGGTCAAGCGCACCCAGGAGCAGATCCAGAAGTTGACCGACCGTATCATCGAAGAACTGGGCAGGGTCCTGGCGGCCAAGGAAAAGGAGATCATGGAGGTTTGAGCGGAGACCCGCTCGGTCGGTGCTTCTTGTCAGCCCTTGCTGGCCAGCGTCAGGCAGGGGAGGGACCAGCGCGCGTCCGGGTCGTGGCACCGCCTCGCCCCTGTTTGGGGGAGGGCCGCCTGCGGGTGGTCGCGGTCCGGGAAGGGCAGGGGGGGGCGGAGTGGGTCCTGGCCTATCCAGCCTACCGCCGCCTGCCGCCAAGAGCATGACTCTTCACCCCTGTCCGCCCCTGGACCAGCTCGGCGAGGAGGAACTGCGCTCGCGCCTGGACCCGACGCGCCTGCCTCGACACCTGGCCGTGATCATGGACGGCAATCGGCGGTGGGCCAAACAGCGCCATCTGCCGGTCCTGATGGGTCATCGGGCGGGCGTGAAGGCCTTCCGCCGCGTGATGGAGACCTGTCGAGAGCTGGGAATCCAGGTCTTGACGGCCTACGCCTTCTCGGCCGAGAACTGGAGGCGCTCGCCGGCTGAGGTCCGGGTGTTGATGCAGCTCTTCGAGCACTACACCCGCAGCGAGCGTCAGAAGCTGCAACGCACCGGAATCCGTTTTCGAGCGGTGGGCCGGATCGACGCACTCCCCGAAGGGGTTCGCCGGGAGTTGCAGGCCACTGAAGAGGCCACCCGGAACAATTCCGAGATGGTCTTGAATCTGGCGCTGAACTACGGCGGGCGCGAGGAGTTGACCGAGGCCTGTCGCAAGTTGGCCCGCGAGGTGCAGTCCGGTCGTCTTTCCCCGGAGGCGATCGGAGAGGAGACCCTGTCCGGGGCACTGTGGACGGGGGGACAACCGGATCCGGACCTGCTGATTCGCACCAGTGGCGAGCTTCGGGTCTCGAATTTCCTGCTCTGGCAGATTGCCTACACCGAGTTCTGGTTCACCGAATTGTTCTGGCCCGATATCACCCGCAAGGTCCTCCTGCAGGCCCTGGTGGAGTACCAGCAGCGGGATCGGAGATACGGAGGGTCCACTCCGGGCCCACAGGGAGTTTGAAGTTGACGCAGACACCCCAACCCATGGATGAATACGTGGATGAAGGTCCGGATCGCTCTGCCGAGGCCCGGCTCCGCCGCCTGACCCAGCGGGTGGCCACGGGCGTTCCCCTGGCCCTGGCTGCCGCAGCCCTGATCTGGGCAGGTCCGTTTCCTTTTGCCCTGCTGGTGCTTCTCTTCGCGCTGTTCGGAGTCTCGGAGGTCTACGACCTGACCGAGCTCAAGGGGTTCCGGCCGGCCCGGCGCACCGGCGCGGCGGCCACCATCCTGATCGTCCTGGGAGCCTACTTCCTGGACGATGGCTACCTGGCCCACGTGGTGCTGCTGTGCGTGGTGACCTCCCTGGTCTTGTTCGTGTTCCGCAGCCCCCAGAGGGTGTCGGCCCTGGTAGACGGCTCGACGACGATCATGGGTTTCCTGTACTGCGGCTGGCTGCCCGCCCACCTGATCCTCCTTCGCAAACTGGAGAGCCTGCCGGCGGGCACCGAGGCCTCGCTGGTCACCGGAGCCGGCCTGGTGACCTGGCTGGTCACCCTGTGTGCCGCCACGGACGTGGGCGCCTACTTCGTCGGCAAGGCCCTGGGGCGGACGCGGCTCTGCCCCCAGGTCAGCCCCGGCAAGACCGTGGAGGGGGCCCTGGGCGGGCTGATCCTGGCCACGCTGGTCGGATGGTATCTCGGTCGCTGGTTTGGTATCGCCCCGGCCCACTGTCTGGCCCTGGCCATCCTGGGCAGCCTGACGGCCCAGGTTGGGGACCTCTGGGAATCGGCTTTGAAGCGCGATGTGGGCGTGAAGGATTCCGGCAACCTGATCGAGGGGCACGGTGGCGTCCTGGACCGGTTTGATTCCTACTTCCTGGCTGCCCCCGTGTTCTACTTCTACGTGACCTGGTTCATGTAGCCCATCGGTCCGGCGAGGTCATGACGATGAAGACTGTCTCCCTGCTTGGATCCACGGGGTCCATCGGCACCCAGACCCTGGACGTGGTGGAGGCCTTCCCCGACCGTTTCCGGGTCGGGGTCCTGGCCGCCAACCGTTCCTGGGAGGCGCTGGCCCGACAGGCCCTGAAGTTCCGTCCCGACGTGGTGGCCCTGGCAGACACCCGCTTCCTCGCGGACCTGCGTCAGGCCCTGACCGGCTCGGGGATTCCCATCGAGGCGGGGGAGGAGGGCGTCCTGGCCGTGGCTTCGCGGCCCGAACCCGACATCGTGGTCTCGGCCCTGGTCGGGGTCGCGGGCCTGAAGCCGACCCTGGCAGCCCTCCAGGTTGGCAAGCCGATTGCGCTGGCCAACAAGGAGACCCTGGTGGTGGGAGGCGAGCTGGTGACCAGTCTGGCTCGCCGGCAGAATTGTCCGCTCCTTCCCGTGGACTCGGAGCATTCGGCGATCTTCCAGTGCCTGCAAGGGCAGCCGGCAGGTTCCCTGCAACGGATTCTCTTGACCGCCTCGGGGGGACCGTTCCGCCTTCTGCCCCGAGAGGAGCTGGGCGCCGTCACCGCCGAGCAGGCCCTGCGCCACCCGACCTGGAGCATGGGGGCCAAGATCACGATCGACTCGGCCACCTTGATGAACAAGGGTTTCGAGGTCCTGGAAGCGGTCCACCTCTTCGACGTGCCAGCCGACCGGATCGAGGTCTGGGTCCACCCCCAGAGCGTGATCCACTCCATGGTCGAGTTCGTGGACGGCTCGGTCCTGGCCCAGATGGGTCCTCCGGATATGCGCACGCCCATCCAGTACGCCCTGGGCTGGCCCGAGCGTCTGCCGCGGTCCTGGTCGCGTCTGGGGCTGGAAGCCTGTCGGAACCTGACCTTTGAGGAACCCAGGACGGCCGATTTCCCCTGCCTCTCTTTTGCCTTCGAGGCGGGACGGGTCCGAGGGACCATGCCGGCGGTGCTCAACGCTGCCAATGAAGTCGCGGTGGCCCGCTTCCTGCGCCACGAGATCGGGTTCTTGGACATCCCCGGCACCATTCGGGCATGCATGGACGCCCATCGACCCATGAGCGACCCCTCCCTGGCGGACCTGGAGGCGGCGGACCAGGAGGCCCGCGAGCATGCGGGCAGCCTGCCGGCTGGAATCGGGGGGTGCTGATCTCCATCCTGATCCTCGGCCTTGGCAAGCCCCTCCCGGCGGGTTAGAATCTAGGGCAGACTTCCGCGGCGCCCATGGGGTGCGGAAGTCTCTTCGGGAGGTCTGATTTGTTCGTCTTGGAATGGGTGCTCGGCAACCTGCCGGGCTTCATCGCTGTACTGCTGGCTTTCGGGTTCATCATCTTCATCCACGAGTCGGGCCACTTCCTGATGGCCCGAAAGGTGGGCATCCGTTGCCCCCGCTTCTCGTTGGGCTTCGGGCCACGCCTCTTCTCCTTCGATTTCCGGGGGACCGAGTTCAGCGTGTGCGCCTTGCCCTTCGGAGGCTTCGTGCAGATGCTGGGGGAGGACCCGGGTGCCGACGAGAGCCAGTCGGAGTTCAAGACGGTCTCCAACTACCTGCCGGAGGGGACCCTGCCTGGGACCCGCGACGAGGTCCTGGCGGCCTTGCAGAGCCAGGCCGGCCAGGTTCCTGAAGCCGAAACCCGCGACTTCCAGGCGGTCTGCGGTCACGTCCGCTACCTGCCCGACCGGCGCTATGAGACCGTCAAGGAGTTGGAGGGGAACTTCAACGACAAGACGATCCTGCAGCGCATGCTCGTGGTCGTGGGCGGCGTGACCATGAACTTCGTCTCGGCCCTGCTCTTGTTCTGGTTCGTCGGGGCTCTGTACGGCCTGGTGGATCTGACCCCCAACAGCCTGCCCCAGGTGATGAAGGTCTACGAGGGCTCTCCGGCGGCCAGTGCGGGCCTGGAATACGGGGACCGCATCGAGGCCGTGAACGGGACGCCCGTGGTCTCGGGGAGCGAGATGGTGGATGCCATCGAGAAGTATCCCGGCGAGCCGATCCAGTTGACCGTCGCCCGGGGGAATCAGACACTCACCCTCTCGGTGGTGCCCAACATCCAGGTGGGAGGGTTGACCTTCCACCCCGAAAACGTCCAGGATGGGCTTCCTCGACTGGTGGCGGTCGGAGCCTACGGGAAGGACGAGGTCTCCGGGGGATTGGCCTCAGGGGACGTGATCACGGCGGTGGATGGGCAACCTGTCCACTCGGTGCCCGAGCTGGTCGAGACCTTCCGGAAGATCAGCCGGGCCCATTCCGGGGCCATGGAAGAGGTGCAGGTCTCGCTGACCCGGCAGGGGAATCCCCAGCCCGCCCAGGTCTCGATGCTGGCCTTGGATGCCTGGCCCGTCGGCAAGATCGGCATCATGCCGGCGCAGGTCACCGAATTCCAGTTCATCGACCAGACAACCAACGTGGTGACGGGCGTTGTTCCGGGCAGCCCGGCCCAGCAGGCCGGCTTCCTGCCCCAGGACGTGCTGTATTTGGTCAATGGGCGTTCCATCGCCGACATCAACGCCCTGAATGGCGTGCTGGGCGAACTCTCCGCCGGAGCCGCCTCGGACGGTCCGCTCCGCTTCGACGTGGCACGGGCTGGAGAGCACGTGCGTCTGGAACTGGCCGCGCGTCCCGCCAGCACCCAGGAGCTGGGCCTGCAACTCCAGCCGGTGACCTTCGGTCTGGTCGTCAAGCACTCATTCTGGCTGATCGGGAAGTTGATCGTGGCGCCGGTGATCATCGTCCAGCAACTGGCCGCCAAGGTTCTCAATCCGGACCTGGTCAAAGCCTCCATGTCCGGACCGATCGGGATCATGCAGATGATCTTCGAGCTCTCTGATCAGGGATTGGGCAAGTTCCTCTACATCGTAGCCCTGATCAACGCCGCCGTGGGCGCCTTCAACATCATCCCCTTCCCGGCTCTGGACGGGGCCCGTCTGCTGGTCCTGGCCATCGGCGGGCTGCGTGGTCGGGAGCTGGACTACAAGAAGGAAGCGCTGGTCCACCAGGTGGGGCTCTTCGTCCTGCTGGCCGTGGTCCTGCTGGTCACCTTCCTGGATGTGCAGCGCCTGATCGCCGGGGTTCCCCTGACCCAGTAGGTGTGCACCCCGGCAGGTTTGCCGGTCGGGCAGCCGAAATCTTCAAAAACGTTCCGCAAGTCGGAGACTTGGGAGTCGCCTTGAACAGAATCAGTCTTGTCGCCCCGCAGATCCGGTTCCTGATTGTGACCGGTTTCACGGGTCTCAACCTTCTTTTGGGCCTCATGGCCCTCTTCTATGCCTCCCAGGACCTCTTCCCCCTGGCGGCGGCGTGCCTGTTGGCCTGCGTGATCCTGGACGCCTGCGATGGGAGCCTGGCTCGCAAGTGGGAGGTCAGCAGCCCCTTTGGCGCCCAGTTGGATTCGCTGGCGGACTTCACCAGTTTCTGCATCGGGAGCGCGGCCCTGGCCTACTACTGGTTCTCTCCCGAGGCCCCCTTCTATCTGATCGCGGGGGCCAGTTCGTTCTACGTCTTCACCGGGGCGGTCCGTCTGGCCCGTTTCAACGTGACCGCGGATCCGCTGTCCCCGCCCCAGTACTTCCAGGGCATGCCCACCACCTCGGTCTCTGCGGTGGTGGCCATCGTCTATCTCACGTGCCCGCACCTCTCCTCGACCTGGGGCGTGCCCCTGGTGATCCTGTTGGGGCTTCTGATGGTCAGCGTCTTCCCCTATCCCAAGGTGTGCCGCCTGCTTCGGCTTCCCGTGTGGTTTTGGGCAGGCGTGGCCCTGGCGGCGGCGGTGAACCTGTCCTGGACCGCCTGGGTCCTGGCTGCGGCCTACATGCTCAGCGGCCCCATCATCTGGGTGAAGCGCCGGTGTATCGAGCCAGCGGAGTAATCCCGGCCACCACCTTCTGACCTGGGCGGACCAGGGGCTCATAGCAGTCCGGGGGCAGATAGACGTCCGTCCTGGAGCCCATGCGGATCAGGCCATAGCGTTCGCCTTGGGCGGCCAGTTCACCCAGGCCCATCCAGGTGACGATGCGTCGGGCGATGATGCCCACGCGCTGCACGCTGACCACCCGTCCTCGGGGGGTGTCCAGGACCAGATAGCAGGCGTGGTTGTGTTCGGCCTTCTTCTGGAAGGCCGGTGCGGCTCCGCCGCTCACCTCAAAGCGATCCACGATGCGGCCTGAGACCGGGATCCGGTTGATGTGCACGTCGAACAGGGAGAGGAAAGCGGAGATCCGCAACCATTCTCCCTCCCCCAGATGAGGATCCCTCACCCTCTCGACGGCCATGATCCGGCCGTCGCAGGCCGAGAGGGCCAGGTCCGGGTCGGGCTCCACCTTCCGGTGGGGGTCGCGCAGGAAGGTCGTGATTCCGGCCGCCAGCAGGAGCGGCAGCGACCAGGCCAGCGTGCCGGCCCGGCGCAGCATCCAGGCCACGCCGCCCAGGCCCGCTGCGAACTTCAGGGCGTCCGAGGCCACCCGGATCGGGCCCATGACCAGGGTCTTGCGGCCCTCGACGGGGCGCAGCGTCTCGACATCCTGGGTCCGGGTGGGGGTGAAGCGGAAGTGGCGGACCCAACCCGGAGGCAGGTTGGCCCAGACGGTCTCGCGGTAGACCTGATGGGTGCCGATGAAGTCTTCCAGGATCCTGTGGGCCTCGCGCCAGGGGCGCCCGGACAGCCCGGGCGTGAAGAGCAGCCTCAGCCAGCGTAGCCACATCAACTCGATGTAGCTGAGGGTGCCGCCAGGGGCCAGCAGTTGGCGGTAGCGCTCGAGGATCTGGCGGACCAGTCCCGGGGGTAGCGTATTGAGGGGAATCGAGGACAGGATGCAGTCATGGAGGTGTTCCCCCGGGAGGTCCAGGACGCTTCCCTGGAAGATCTCGACCTGTTCGCGAACCCGGGCAAAGTGGGGGTCCACCTCAAAGCGGTGGCGCAGATAGTTCACGTAGTCGGGGTTGATCTCGCACAGGACGAGTCGGTCTCCGGGCTCCAGGCAGGACACCAGGGCGGAGGTGACCGCGCCGGTGCCGGAGCCCACCTCCAGGATGCGGCGGGGAGCCTTGCGGCGCTGGCACTCCCGCAGCAGCGCGCGGGAACCCCAGCGCGAGGTGGGCAGGAGCGTTCCCGTCTTGGAAAAGTCGTGCACGCCCGAGACGAAACGGAAAGCCTCGCTGAGTTTCATGGGCCGGCGCGTTCGCCGGAAGTTGGCTGGGAGCCTTCTTGCCGGGAGGCCATCATCGGGTCGAAGGCAGGCGGTCCAGGCCCTCCGGCGCGGCGTACTCCAGGAATCCGGAGGCCTGGGCTCGGGTTCGGGCCTGGCGGATCTGGTCGGGATCTTCGGTATAGTCCAGGCTCAGGACCAGGACGCCTGCCAGGCGGGCCAGGCGTCCCTGGGCCTCCAGGGTCTCGGTGACGCCAGGGGGCGTCGGGGCCCCCGGTTCCTCCAAGCCGTACCAGGTTCCATCCTGGATGATGCCGGTCGCGACGCGAAGGAAGTCCGGGCTGTTGATCAGGGTGTCGGCCCGCCAGACGAAGACTCCGAAGTCGCTGCCGCCCGGACCTGTTCGGGTGTGCCGGGCCACCTCGCCGATCAGGGCCACCATGTCCTCCTCCGCCGTCCTCCAACCCTGATCTCCGAAGTGGGCACAGGCGTCTGCCGGGTCCAGCACGACCCCGTCGAAGCCAGCCTCCATGATTTGATCCACCCAGGATTCCGGGCTTCCGACCAGGGTTCCAATCCACTCGGGATCCCAGTAGCGCACCCGATACAGTCCGTCCCACCCGGGGACTTCCGGTCCGACCCAGGGGGGATTGCCTTCGACGTGGTCCGGGCTCCAGTAGAAGCGGTGACGCGCCGCCAGGCCCACCGGGACCCAGGCCAGCAGCAGCCGACGGCCGCCGTCGGGTTTGCGCTGCAGGGCCTGGACCTGTTCGCGGGTGAATCGCGAGCGGGCCGTGCCGTCCAGGGAATATTCGGTCACCAGGAGATCCGCGGGGCTTTGGGCCAGGGCCTCCAGGTCGAGGCTCTCCAGTTGGATGGCCCAGGAACGCGCCTGGGCCCAGGGCCGCGTTGGCCCCGCCGTGGCACCGAGGACCAGGGACAGGAAGAGAACTCCGAGCAGGCCGGGCAGAAGGCCTGCACTACGGGACAGGGAGAGCATGACAGGGAGACTCCGTGAGCGGGTCAGGCCGGGCTTTCCGAGCGGGGAACGAAGGACAGCTCCACCACGGCGCGGGTTCCCCCGGCGGGACGGGGCTCCAATCGGATGGTCCCACCGTGGCGGTGCACGATGGCCTGACACAAGGACAGCCCCATCCCGCTGCCTTGTGGTCGGGTCGAGTAGAACGGCTCAAAGGCCTGGCGGAGCACCTCGGGGGGCATCCCCGGTCCGTCATCCTCGATGGTCAGGATGGCCTTGCCACCCGCCTGACTGGTCGAGACGGTGATCAGGCCACCGTGTCCGGATTCCAGGATGGCTTCGCGAGCATTGGCCAGCAGGTTCGAGACCATCGAGCGGATCTGTCGAGGGTCGGCCTGGAGGGGCGGCAGCGAAGGCGTCAGGTCCAGCCGGAGTTCCAGTCGGTCGTCCCTCCATTCCGAGGCATGGAAGCGGGCGGTGGTCTCCGCGATCTCGTTGAGGTCCAGGCTGGACCTTCGTGGGTTGGACCCGTGTCCGAAGGCCAGCATCTCTTCGGTGATGGTCAGGCAATGGCTGGCCGCCCGGGCGATGCCCTCGACGTAGGAGCGAGCGTCCTCGTCCAGGTCGCGGGCCCCAAGAAGCTCGGCAAACTGGACCATCGAACGGATCGGGGTGGCCAGTTCCGCCACCACCCCGCTGGCCAGTTCTCCGGTGATCGACACCTTCTCGGCGCGGACGAGGGCTTCGGTCCGCTCTTGGACCATCTTCTCCAGGTTGGCGGTGTATTCGGCCACCTGGCCTCGGGACTCGTCGATCTCGCGGTTGGCTCGAGCCAACTCCTCGTTGGTGCGTGAGAGGTCTTCCACCATCGACAGCAGGAGCTCCACGATCTGGGCCTTGTCCGCGGTCAGGTCCAGTTTGTGCCCGGTCAGGGCCGCGTGCAGCGGGTTGTCGGATTGTTCCAGGCCTGAACCGCCGTCCAGGTTGGACAGGATGCGGCGCACCCGGGAGAGGAGATAATCCTCGTCGTAGGGCTTGCGGATGAAGTTGTCGGCCCCTGCCTCCAGGCCGCGCAGAAGGTCCTGAGCGCTGTCCAGGGCGGTCAGGAGGACCACCGGGATCGAGGCGGTCCGGGTTTGCGCTTTCAGGTGGCGGCAGAGCTCAAAGCCGCTCATGCGAGGCATCACGACGTCCGAAATCACCAAGTCAGGCAGGAATTCTGCGACCTTGTCCCTGGCGTCCTCGCCGTCGGTGGCGACTTCAACCTCATACCCCTCGCTCTCGAGCAGCATCTGGAGGTAGGCGGCCTGGGTGCGACTGTCTTCGGCTACTAGAATCCGCTGGGTCAGGGCAATTTCTCCTTGTCTCGGGCGTTCGGTCCCGCCAGTTTCTGCAGCTCCTCTGCCAGATCCGCAAGGGACATCGAACTCTGGACGGCCCCTCGGCGGACTGCCTCACGAGGCATGCCGTAGACGACACAGCTCTGTTCGTCCTGGGCGTAGGTCAGACCTCCCCGCCGGCGGAGTTCCAGAAGGCCCTCGGCGCCGTCGTCTCCCATCCCCGTCAGGACGATGCCGACTGCCCGTGGGCCCAGGGTGCGTGCCAGGCTCTCCATCATGACGTTGGCCGAGGGGCGGTGACCTTGGACCGGTTCGCCGTCTTCCAGGTTCAGGAGCGGGCCCGAGTGGACCACCACGTGCTTCTGGCCGGCTGCCACGTACAGGGTCCCCGGTTGTGGGACCACTCCGTCCTCGGCGGATTCGACCTTCAGGGGCGTCGTGCGGCTGAGCCACTCGACCAGGGTGGAGGAAAATCCATCGCTCATGTGTTGGACCAGCAGCAGGGGGATCGGGAAGTCCCGGGGGAGGGATTGCAGCAGGAACTGGACGGCCGCCGGGCCGCCGGTCGAAGCGGCCAGCCCGATCAGGAGGGGAGGGCCCGAGGGGGCGGGGCGGGCGAGCCACAGGGCAGGCCGAAGGGTCTTGCGCTTGACAACCGGGATCTCGTGCATCAGGCGCAGGGTCTTGACCAGGGCTGCCACCTTGGGCAGGTGCCCGGGAGCCTCCGGAGCGGGGGGCGTCTCGATGATGGCGGTGGCCCCGCAGCGAGCCGACTCACGGGCTCCGGGTCCCACCAGGTCCGGGGGGTCGACCAGCAGCACCACGGGGACGGGATGGTTCTCCATGATCTGCCGGGTGGTCTCGGCTCCGGACACGTCGGGGAGGCGCAGGCAGATCAGGGCGACCTGGGGGTGGCACTGGCCGGCCTGGGCCAGGGCTTCCTCTCCAGAGGCCGCCCGCCCGACGATCTGGAAGCCGCTGGCCTCCAGCAGGGCTCCCAGCCAGGCAGACCGGGGCGCATCCGGATCGACGTAGAGCAGGTGGATCATCGGGTCGCCCCCGTGCCAGCGCTGCCGACCAACTTCTCGACCGTGTCCATGAGGATGCCCTCATCGAAGCGACTCTTCAGGATGTAGGCATTGGCGCCCAGTTCCAAACCTCTTTGGCGGTCTTCGGGACGCTCCTGCCCGGTCACCAGGATGACGGGAAGCCGTCCGAGGCGCGGGTGGTTGCGGATTCGCGTGGTCAAATCGAAGCCGGTCATGCCCGGCATGTCGACATCCGAGACAACCAGGTCGAAGTCTTCGTGCTGCAGCAGGTCCCAGGCCTGCATGCCGTCGGCTGCCGCGCGGACGCGATATCCTCCAGCCTCCAGCAGGCCCCGCATCAGCGTCCTGGTGGTGATCGAGTCGTCCACGGCCAGCAGGCTGGGGATCCGAGCTGCCGCGGCAGTGGGTGCGGCGCGTGTGCCGCCGCGGACGAAGGTCAGAAGATCCGCGACGTTCAGGACCGGGACCACCTGGCGGTAGCCGATCATGCAGGCGCCGCTGGTGTAGCGGGCTCGACGCAACTGGGGGCCCAGATCGCGCGAGAGAACCTCTTGCGAGCCGAAGACTTCGTCGACCAGGAAACAAGCCTTGCGTCCGCCAGCCGCGACCACCACGGCCGGTGCCGGGTCGGGCTGGGTCTCGCCTGGCACCACCGGGATCTCCAGCACCTGCCCCAACCGCGAGATCGGGGTCAGGGCCCCCCGGAACAGCATCACCTGGCTTCCCTCGACCGAGCGGATGTCCCGGGCGAAGACACGGGCCACGGCTTCGACCCCGGCCAGGGGGAAGACCAGGAAGCGCCCTCGCTCTCGGACCAGCAGCCCATCGAAGGTGGCCAGGCTGGTCGGCATCGACAGGATGAAGGTGGTGCCCTCGCCGATCTGGGTCTGGACCCGGATGGTCCCCTTCATCGACTCGACGCGTTCGCGGACGATGGCCATGCCCAGCCCGCGCCCCGAGAGGTCCGAGACCTCTGAGCGGGTGGACAGGCCCGACGAGAAGATCAGGTCCAGCGAGTCCACGTTGACGCCCTCGGCGATCAACCCCTGTTGCCGGGCGGCCTCGACCACCTCGGCGGTCTGGATGCCGCGTCCGTCGTCGGAGACCCGGAACTCCATGACTCCCGTCCCGCGCGAGGTCACTCCAAGTTGCAGGCGCCCCTCCTCGGCCTTGTTGGCGACCCGCCGATCCTCAGAGCGCTCCAGCCCGTGGTCCAGGGCGTTGCGGACCAGGTGGATCAGGGGATCCTTCAGGGCCTCCATGATGTTGCGGTCCAGCTCCAGTTCGCCTCCGCGGGTCGAGATGCGGACCTTCTTGCCCAACTGGCGGGCGATCCGGCGGGCCGCCATCTCCAACTCCTCCAGGAGCGGGCGCACCGGAGCCAGGCGTGCACTCTTGACCTCCCCCAGCAGCGCCCCGAGTTGGGCGTCCAGTTCGTGGTGGTCGGCGGCCAGGCTGCGGACGTGACGCTGCAGCCCGGCCGTGATCCGCCGAAGCTCCTCGCGGTCGGCCTCGAACCGGGGGCGCTGGTCCGGGCTGGAGTCAGGGTCGTCCCATTGCCGGCGGAGCTGCTCGAGCTGGTTCTCCATCTCTCGGGCTTCGTTCCACCGCTGGCGGCTGTTCAGGCGGGCCAGGACCAGTTGCTCGCCGCGACGTAGCAGCGAGTCCAGCTTTTCGGAGGCGATGCGCAGGGTCTCGCTGGCCCCTCGCACGAGCAAGGGGGGCGAGGCTGACCCACGCAGGACCTCTTCGCGCTCGGGGGTCGGTTTGCCTTGGACGGCCAGGGGTGGAGGCATCTCCTGCGGGTTGGGCAGGGCCGGAGGGGCGTCCTGGGATGCTGGCCGGAGGGGAGTCGCAGCGGGCTTTGCGGAAGGCGATGAGGGGCGTGACGTCGGGCCGACTGGAGTCGGCCCCTCGGAAGAGGGGGGGGCCTCGGAAATCTCCAGGCCCACCGGGATGGAGATCTCCAGCATGCTGGCGGCCTGGACCGCCATCTCCAGGATGTGGACCACCTCATCGCGGTTGGCCTTGGCGGGGTCGTTCTTCCAGGTGGAGAGCACGCTCTCGGCGGCCTGGCAGATCCTGCCCACGTCGTCGAAACCGACCGCCTGGGAGGCTCCCTTGAGGCTGTGGAACTGCCGATAGACCGGTTCGAGCTGGCCTGATTGGATCGGCGCACCCTCCTCCAGGGAGGACTCGACCGACGCCAGACCCTGGACGATCCCCATCACGTGCTCTTCGGCCTCGGCCCGGAACGTGGCCATCAGCCGCTGGCGGAATTGTTCCTCCCGGCTGGTCAATTCAGATCGTTCGCCTCCCCTTCAAAATCGCCCGTCAGAAGAAGCGACTTGAGGCTTGTGGACATCTCGTTGAGGACCCGGGCCGCTCGCTCGGTCTGTCGGGTGCTTTCCAGGGCCTGCACGCTGGCGTCGTGGATGGCGGCGATGGCCTGGGCGATCTGCTCCACGCCCGCCGCGTGCTGGTCGGAGGAGGCCCGGATCTGGCTGGCGGCGTTCGAGGAATGGCTGATCGTGTCGGTCAGGCTGCGGATCACCTCGCCGGCGCGGTTGACCAGGTCCATCCCGGCCTCGACCGATCGGGTTCCTGCGTCGGTGTTGCCCAGGGCCGCCGTGACCGCCTTCTGGATCTCACCGAGGATGGAACGGACCTGGACGGTCGCCTGACGGGACTGCTCGGCCAGGCTGCGCACCTCGTTGGCGACGACCGAGAATCCGAAACCGTGCTCGCCGGCGCGAGCCGCTTCGATGGCGGCGTTGACCGCCAGCATGTTGGACTGTTCGGCCAGGTCCTGGACGGTCGAGATGATCTCGCCCACCGCCTGCGTCTGCTCCGAGAGGCGCTGCATGCTGGCCGCCAGGGCCTGGACCTGGTCGCGGACCCGGCCCATGCCCTCGACCGAGCGATCGACGGCTTCGCGGCCGCTGAGGGTGACCTCTTCGGATTGCTGGGCCAGGGTGGCCACCGTCCCCGCCTTTTGGGCCGACAGGGCGGCCACCTGCTTGAGCTCCTCGACGGTGACCGAGGTCTCCTGGACCGCGGCCGCTTCCTCGGCGGCGGCGGCGGCCTGCTCGGAAGTTGCCGCCAGGATCTCCGAGGCGGCCCCGGCCAGTCCGTCGGCGGTCTGGTTCAGGGCCCGCAGGACCTCCTCGACCCGGTGGCGGGCCTTGCGCTCGACATCGAGTTGGACTTCGATGCGCTCGGTCATGGCGTTGAAGGCCTCGGCCAGGCCTGTGATCTCGTCATTGCCGACCACCGGCGCCCGAGCTTCGAACTCACCCCGGGTGACCTCCTGGGCCACCTCATGAAGGGCCTTGATTCGGCTGGTGACCGTCCGGCTGAGGATCAACACCCACAAGAGGATGCTCATGAAGACCATGTAACCGCTGGTGCTGATGGCGCTGGCGTTCCGGGAGGTCTGTTCGGTGCGAATGGACATGGCATTGGCTGCCGAGGTGATCCCCTCGAGGATCCGTCGGAATCGCCGTTCGACGTCGGCGGTGGCCAGCACGTTCTTGACCTCTTCGGGAGAATCCATGCGCGCCAGGCGGTCCAGGTCGCTCTTGAAGCCGATCCACAAGACGTAGGAGAGGTCCAGTTCGTTCTTGACCTCCATCAGATCCATGGGGATGGCGCTGGCCAGGTTGTTGAGATCCTGGCTGAAGACCTCCAGGTCCCGGATCAGCTCGCCCTGAAGCTCCCCTCGGGGCTGGGCTTCGGATATCCAGGCCAGGCGGTTGCTGAGGTAGCCGATGCGCCACAGGCGGCTTTCGGCCTGGGAAGCCTGTTGGCGGACCTGGTTGAAGCTTTGGACCCTGGGGTCCATGACGAACTTCATGTAGAGCGTCACGGCCACGCTCAGGACCAGCAGGACCAGCACGATGAAGGACATCATCCCTGCCAGGGACTTGCGCCGCGCCGTGCGATTCTGGGCCTTGGCATTCAGGGGCGCCGATTGCGGTTCGCCCGAATGGCCTCGCTTGCTCATTCCAGATCCTCCTGTACGATCATCCTCGGGTCCCTGGCCAGGACCTCGAGATCCAGCACCACGGCCAGGTCTTCGGTTGTCCCCCGCACGGCATTCCGCGGAATGCGTTCGGTCACCTCCGGGGGGGGGCGCAGCGAGTCCAGGTAGACCATGCGCAGGCGCGAGTCTGCCAGGATCCCCCAGCGCAGCCCGCCGGCCTCCACCAGGATGGCCCGGGGATGGTCCGAGATGCCCCGCTTGGGGATGTTGAAGAAGGTCCGCAGGTCCATGACCGACCAGATCAGGCCGCGCACCGAGACGATCCCCAGGATGAAGGCAGGGACCCCAGGCAGGGGAGCCAGGAAATTGGTCGGGACCACTTCCCGGACGTGCCGAGCCTCGATGGCGTAGGCCTCGGGTCCCAGGCGGAACTCCAGGAGGCTCAGCCGGCGCTCGGATTCCGGGGTCGTGGTGTCGGGCCGGGCCAGTTCACGGGCCCGCTTTTCGAGGATGGCTCGAGCCTGGTCGGTCATGACAGGGCTCCGGTCCGCGACCAGGTTCGTTCGAGAATGTCGGCCAGATGCCGGGCCTCGCCAACCGTCATCCCGGCCCCTTCAGGGAGGAGAGCCTGGGAGGGGACGCCCTCGGTGGACTTGTGGAAGTTGGCCAGCGAACGCATCACTCCGGCTTCGCCGAGGCGTCCCTGGATCCGGGCCATCTGAAGATGCCCTGCAGCCAGCCCCGAGTCCAGATACAGGGCCCGGCGGAGGGAATCCAAGGCGTCTTGAAGGAGCTCCATCTCCTCCTGCACCAGCGCCAGGACCAACCAACCGGAGGCCGAGACCGGGGCCGCCTCGACGCACTCGGTGGCCCGCGCCAAGGCGCTGACCAGGTCTCCCCGGTCCGCCGCCAGGCGGGCCTGGGCCAGAAGGTCGGTGGGGTCGGGCGCAGGCGGCGGAGGCGCCGGCGGGAGGGGGGCGATCGGGGGAACAGGGGCGGGGAGGACGGGGGCCTGGACCGGAGGGGGAAGTGGAAGGGGGAGAGGTCGGCTCGCTTGAGCCCGCGCGGCCCGGCGGGTGGTCAGCGAAGGCGCGGCTGAGGTTCCGGAGGGAAGCCGCCTCAGCAGGACGGTTCCGTTGGCCAGGCGGGTCAGGCGCAGACCTTCGGGGGGGTCCAAGGGAACCTCTGTCGGGGCCAGGACCAGCCAGCCTTGGGGTCGGAGGCATTCGCCAAAACGGGTGATGACCCGTTCCACCAGTTCGCGGTCCAGGTAGATCAGCACGTTTCGGCACAGGATCAGATCCATGCGGTTGGTCAACGGATCCGGGAAGTCTTCGTGGCTGAGGTTCTGCCTCTTGAAGTGGACCATCTGGCGGATCGAATCGGTCAGGCGGACCGTCGAGCCCGAGGTTTCGAACCAGGAACCCCAACGTTTCCGATCCAGTTCGCGCAGCGCCCTCTTTCCATAGACGGCCATCCGGGCCCGTTCCAGGGCCTTCTCCGAGAGATCCGTGGCCAGCAGGTGGAGGGTCCAGTCCTGGATTCGGGGGACCAGGGCGCACAGCAGCATGGCCAGGCTGTAGGGCTCTTCGCCGGTCGAGCACCCGGCGCTCCAGATCCTCAGGTTCCGGGTCTTCGCCTGACGCCTCAGGATTTCCGGGAGGATCTCCTGTTCGAGCCCTTCCCACAGGCCTACATCCCGGAAGAAGTAGGTCTCGTTGACCAGGATCTCGTGGATCACCAGGTCGCGCAGGCGCTCGTCGGGCCGGATTTCGAGTTCGGTCAGGAAACCCTCCAGGTTGGAGCCGAAGCCCGCCCTTTCGGCGGAGCGCTGGAGGGCGCGCATCAACTCCCCCTGACGGCTGCCGGGGAACCATTGCCCTGCCCACTGGTGCAGCAGGTTCTCGAAGCGTCGAGCCAGGCCTGGGTTCATGTACAGGCGGGAGGTTCGGAGCCTGAGGGCTGGGAACCTGCGAGCGCGGACTCGAATGCGGCGTCTTCGACGGGGCTCAACAGGTGGTCGGGGTCCTGAATCACCGTGATGCCGTTTTCGGAGGCCATCAAGCCCAGGCCTTTGAGGGAAGCTCCCAGGACCTCTTCCGGGGAGGTCAGGGGGCCCGGAGCCGTCAGGCCCTCGACCCGATCGACCGGGACCACCACGGTGCGCAGGCCGCAGCGGACCAGCAGGAACTGGTCGGCGGGGTCCAGTGGGCGGGTTGGCAGGCCCAGGCGGCGTCGCAGGTCCAGGACGGGAAGAATGCGTCCATGATGGTTCAGGGCCCCCATCAGGCAGGGAGGACCTCCGCTCAGGGGGGTCACGGCGGCGGCCCGTTCGATGCGCACGACAGCCCCGAGGTCCAGACCCATGAGGAGGCCTTCCACCCGAAAGGTCACCAGGAGGGAGGCGGACTGTTGGATGGGCAGATCCATGAGAGCATCATACCTGAGTCCTCCGTCCACGGGAATGGGGCGGAGGACCTCGCCGTTTCATCGGGAACAGCCAGACCATGAGCATTGCCAGGATCCTCTGGGTCGGCTGCGGCGGTTGCGACGGGGACGGGCTTCTGGAAGCCCTCGCCGCTCGAGGACACAAGGTGACCGCTGCACCTGACGCCTTGGCTGGATTGAAGGATTTGGAGACACAATCCTTTGATGTGGTGATCACGGTCGGACCAGGCGGCGATCCGGCCCTGCTCGATCTTCTGCGAGAACTGGCTGCGATGGAACCGCGTCTGGCGGTGATCCTGGTCACGACGGACTCGACCCCTCCGCCTCGAGATCTGCGTGAGGGACTCTTCGCCTGGCTGGTGCATCCCGCAGATCCGGACATGTTGGGACACCTGGTGGAGCGCGGGACGGACTCGCGCCGTCTCCTGGCTCAGAACTCTCGTCTGGGAAGCGCGCTGGCGGCTCGGCTCGAGGACCTCCAGCAGACCCGCGAGAAGGCCCTGCAAGCCGGCCGCCTGGCAACCTTGGGCCTGCTGATGGCCGATGTGGCCCACGAGCTCAACAATCCGTTGAACGTGATTCTGGGGTTTTCGGACCTGGTCATGGAGGCCCCGCACGACCGCCAGGCCGTGGCTGAGGCGGCCCAGATCCTTTCGGATTCGGCAAATCGCGCGGCGGCCACGGTGCGAAAGCTTCTTGCCATCGCCAGGTCTCGCCCGCCCCAGTTGGAGATGGTCGACATGCGGGCGATGGCCCAGGCGGCTCTGGACTGGAGACTGCATCATCTCCAACTCAACGAAATCCAGGTGAGCCTGGCGGTGGATCCGGACCTGCCTCCCGTGGAGTGCGACCGACACCAACTGCACCAGGTGATGATCAATCTCCTTCTGAACGCCGAGCAGGCCATCGGCTCGCAGGGTGAGATCGGGATTCGGATTCGCAGGATCCAGGGGGATCGGATCGAGGTCTCGGTGCAGGATTCGGGCCCTGGGGTGCCTCCTGAAGACTTGGGTCGCATCTTCCGCCCCTTCTATTCGACCCGCCTTCCCGAGGAGGGGACGGGCCTGGGCCTGGCCAGTTGCGCCAGCATCGTCGAAGGCCACAACGGCGCCATTTCGGCCCGGAATCGCCCGGAGGGCGGCCTGGAGGTGGTCTTCTTCATCCCCATCCTGCCTCCCAACCATGAAGGGGAAGACGGAGAAGAATCGGGGCCCGACTTCCAGGCCTCTCTGCCCAAGGGACTCCGGGTCCTGGTCCTGGAGGACGATCCCCTGGGGGGTGAACTGCTCTTTCGATACCTGGCTCGCGTCCGGGTCCAGGCGCAGGTCTGCAAGAGCGGAGAGGAGGGCTTGCGCGCCCTGGAAACCGGGACCTATCACGCGGTGATCTGCGACCTGCGCATGCCCGGGATCGGTGGTGAAGGCTTCTTCCATCTCTTGCGTGAGCGGGATCCATCCCTGGCGCGGTGTGTCATCTTCGTCACCGGAGACGCCCTGAACCCCAAAGTGGAACGCTTCCTGGCTGAGTCGGGTTGTGCCCATCTGATCAAGCCCTTCTCGCCGCAGGAGTTGCTTGAAGCGCTCGTGACCTGCCTGCCGGACCCCTGAGGGCGGCGGTCCGCTCGAGGATCGCCCGGGCACGGGCGGAGGAAGGTCCGGTCGGGTCGGAGAAGGCGCAGGGCCATGACTGGGAATGCTCACAAACCCGCGCTGTTGTCGGTCTTGAGCCTGTCCCGCAACGGAGACCTCCTGCGGCGAGCCGCAAATCTCCTGCGTCGGGGTGGCCTGGTGGCCTTCCCTGGGGATTGCGGCTACGTCCTGGCGGCCCGGGCCGACGACCCCAAGAGCCTGGAGCGTCTGGCCGAACTCACCTCTCGTTCGTCCAGGCGGCCTTGGACCCTGTACGCGGCGGAGTCCAACCAGGCACTGGGCTATCTGCACGAGCCTTCCGAGATGGTGCGAAGAGTGGCGGCGGTCTTCTGGCCGGGGCCCTTGACCCTCCTGAGCCGCCGGGGTGAAGGTCTGCCTGAAGCTGTCCACCGCGGTCTGGTCAAGGTGGCCGTGCACGTCCCTGCCCATCGCCTGGCTCGGGCGCTTCTGGAGTTGTGCCGCTATCCCGTGGTCGCGGTCCAGGCCCAGACGCCTCAGCACCCCGGCGGCCTGCAGCGAGAGGCGGTCCTGGAGTTTTTCGGCTTCGGGCTGGAAGCCGTGTTGGAGGGGCGCGAACCTCCTGGGAACCTGGAACTCTCCGTCCTGGACCTGGGTGGAGCGGCGCCTCGCCTGGTTCGCCAGGGTTTCCTGGGACCCCAGGATCTCCAGCGTGTCCTGGGTTGTTTCCCGATCCTGTCCAGTGATGTGCCGACCCCCGAGCGGTTCACCCGATTCTCGCCTGAGGTCCACCTGGTGGTGGTGGAGGGCGAGCCGGACCGGGTGGCCCGACGCATGAAGTTCCAACTGGAGACCCAGGGCGGTCGGAACTCCGCCTTGCTGGTGACTCCGGCCTTGGCCGGGGGCCTGTTGGCGGACCTGCCGGGGTTGGAGGTCCTGCCGGACCCAGAGCGCCTGGAAGACCTCTCGGGGCATCTCTTTGGACGGATTCGTCACTTGGAAACCCAGGATTCGGTCCGGATGATCCTGGTCCAGGGCCTCCCTCGTGAGGGCCCGACCGCCGAACTCATGGACCGTCTGACCCGGGTGGCGCACCAGGTGATCAACACCGAGGACCCTGGCTATGACGGCCAGGGAGGTCTGCAACCCCGCATCCGGCGCCGACAGGTTCAGGCTTCCGGCAGGACCTCGACTCTCTCGACGCAGTAGTGGCGGGTTCCATCCTCCAGCTCCAGGGAGCCGTCGTCGGCCACCGACCGGGCCCGGGCCAGGAGGGTTCCTCCCCCGGCCAGGATCCGGACCCGTCGTCCCAGCGTCGAGCACGACTGACGGATCTCGGGCAGGAGGCCGGGCAGCCCGGCCTGGAGATGGCGTTCCAGGACCTCGTCGAGTTCGTCAAGTACCCTCTCGAAGACTTCCTCGACGTCCAGGGGCTTGCCAACCTCGAGGGCCAGGCTGGTGGCCTGGTCGCGGAGGTCCTTCGGGAAGTCCTCTCTTTGGAGGTTGACGTTGAGCCCGATGCCGAGGAGGACGAAGTCCACCCGATTCCCCAACAGGCGGCTTTCCGTCAGGACTCCAGCCAGTTTGCGTTCGCCCACGTGGACATCGTTGGGCCAGCGCAGGCTGGCCGGCACGCCCAGGGCTCGGGCGGCCCTGGCACAGGCCAGGCCTGCCGCCAGGCTCAGGCCGTCGACGCGGGCGGGCCGGAGGACCACGGTGAACCACAGGCCTCCCGAGGGGGAGTGCCATGACCGCTGGTGTTGACCGCGCCCGCCATCCTGGCGGTCGGCGCGGAGGACCAGGCCGGCGGGGGCGCCCTCGCAGGCGCGTCGGAGAGCTTGGGTATTCGTCGAGTCGAGCCGTTGGTGGTGCTCGACGGGGCCTTGCAGGTGCCGTCTCTGCCGCATCGGGCCTCCTGGGTGGAACTGCCTCCGGGTTCCCGGAGGCCGGGTCGGCCTCCTTCAGATCTTGGAGCACGGGGGAGCAAGGTCGGCTTCCAGGAGGCTTCCTCCGGGAAGCGAAGAGGGCTCGCTCTGCCTCCCCGGGAGCCTATGGGAGGGACGGATGCCGATTCTGGCGGTTGGACGGACTCCGGGTCCTGGGGCAGGACTTTCGAACTTCGGATGGAGGATGGACATGAGCGTCTACAAGATGACCGAGATCGTGGGGACTTCGCCTGCTGGCCTGGAGCAGGCCATCCAGCAAGCCGTGGGGCGCGCTTCCAAGACCGTGCGCGACATCCACTGGTTCGAGGTCAAGGAGATCCGGGGAACCGTCAAGGAAGGGCAGGTGGGTGAGTACCAGGTCCGCCTGGCCGTCGGCTTCAAACTGGACGACTGACCCGTTCGTCCCCCGGTCTTCGGGACCGGATCGCACCACATCACAAGGGCCGGCCCGGGGCTTCCCGGGTCGGCCCTGTTTGTTGCTGGTGGGGGAGTGGCCCATCCCCCCACCTGACCCCCCACTTCGCCCCACCGGCCCCGGTTCGGGGTCATTTCTCCTGGCGCTTCCAGGTGTAGTGGGAACAATAGTTTGGCCTACTACATGTGCCTTTGCTTTGGATTGGAAACCCCCAGAAGACCGGGGTCTTTCGTTGACACCCGGGGGGTGCCGCGCTACTATCAGGGGGCGATGTGGAGCGAAGTGGTAGATAGTGGGGCGCTGTGGGGGTAGCGGGCTTCTGGGGCGCCTTCACGATGAGCATCGACGACAAGGGGCGTCTGACGGTGCCTTCTTCCTTTCGCAAGATCCTCGGGGAGGACATCGTTGTCCGCTGGAGCCAGGCTGACCAGACGGTTGAAATCTTCTCGCCTGAAGGTTGGGATAATTTCTTCAACCATATCATGTCGCTGCCCTTCTTGGACAGCAGGGCGTCGTACATCCGGGCCATGGTCGGCTCGGAAGCGTTCAACGTCAGCATCGACAAGCAAGGGCGGGTCCTGATTCCCACCGAGTTCAAGGAAAAGGCGGGGATTCAGGGTGGGCAGGCCATCGTGACCGGGGCCATGGATCGGGTCAAGGTCTGGTCGCCCGAGACCTGGGCTGCAGCCAAGTTGAAGTGGGAGACGGAGGACTTCATCCATGATGTCGGCTCGAAGTGAAACCTTTGAGATCCGGGGCCTGGCCTATCCGGTCCGTTTCCAGATCCACCCGCCTCCCACGTTTCGTCGGATCCCACCGCGCAGTCGGGAGCTCCCCGGCCCTGCGGTGCGGTCCCAACCATTGCGGCTCGTTCCCGACCGTCCGGTCGAGAATGACGTCGGGAGTTGACGGACTTCAGCCACATTCCGGTCCTGCTGGATGTGGCGGTGGACTACCTGCAGCCGAGCCCGGGGGGGCTGCTGGTCGACGGGACCCTGGGTGGGGGGGGACACAGCGAGGCGTTGCTCCGGCGGATGGGGCCGACGGGCCGTCTGGTCGGGATTGACCAGGACTCGGAGGCCTTGCAGGCGGCAGGGCAGCGGCTGGAGGGATATCCGGGGTTCATCGGGGTCCGGGGAAACTTCGCGGACCTGGACGTTCTCCTCGACCAGCTCGGGCTTGGATTGGTGGACGGGGTCCTTCTGGACCTCGGAATCTCCAGCCACTTCGTAGACTCGGCGGAGCGAGGCTTCTCCTTCCGCCACGACGCCCCCCTCGACATGCGGATGGACCTCCGGGCGACCACGAGCGCGGCCGATCTGGTCGAGCAACTGGACGAAGGCGGGCTGGAGGGCCTTCTGCGGGAGTATGGAGAGGAGCGGTACGCCCGCCGGATTGCCCGGCGGATCGTGTGGGAGAGGGAACGGGAACCGATCCGGACCACGGGGCGCCTGGCGCAGGTGGTCGAACGTGCGGTCCCCCCCCCCGCCCGCCACGGCCGCATCCACCCCGCCACTCGGACCTTTCAGGCTTTGCGCATCGCGGTCAACGACGAACTGGGGGTGCTCCAGCGAGGGCTGGAGGCTGCGGTGAACAGGCTGGCTCCGGGTGGAAGGCTGGTGGTGATCAGCTTCCACTCCCTGGAGGACCGCATCGTCAAGACGACGTTCCGGCGTCTGGCAGGCGAATGCACCTGTCCGGCCCGGCTGCCCTTCTGTCAGTGTCAGCCGCTTCGGCTCCTCCAAGTCCTGACCCGGCGACCGGTGGAGCCGGACCCGGTCGAGGTGGCTGCCAATCCACGGTCCCGGTCGGCCCGGCTGCGGGCAGCCCAGCGCCTGGCCGAGAACGAGGAATAGTGAATCGGGTCCGCTCAAACCTGGAAGGAGGATGAGATGCAGAGTGCGTGTCCGGTCCTGGTGCCGGAAGTCAGCGAGGCGAGCCACCCCCGTCGCAGCCCACAGCCGGTTGACCCGGCGCCACGCCGTCGCCCCGAGCCGGCTCCCGCCTCACGAAGCCGCCTCTGGTCCCTCCCCCTCCTGGCCTTCCTGGGAATGAGCGTGTGTGCCGTCCTCTTCCTGCTGCAGTTCTCCCGGATCGTCCAACTCCAGTACGACCTGGCTTCCAAGACCGGGGTGCGCGACCAGTTGCTGCGAGAGAACTCGGAGCTCCAATTGGGGATCGAGCAGCTCTCCGCCTTGAATCGCGTCGAGCAGCAGGCCAAGCGGCTGGGGATGGTTCAGCCCGAGACCTGGCTGCTGTTGGAACTGCCCCAACTGGCCCGGCAGGGGCTGGACGGAGAGATGGCCTCCGTCCACTCTCATCGGGTCGCCAGGTAGGTTGACAGCCCTCGGCAGTGAGCTCCGGGCTCCTGCCACAGACGAGGCACCGACTGCTCTTCTTGCGGGGTGATCCTGCCCCGATGCGAACGGTGAGGTTCTGCTCGAGATGGAGAGAATGGCCAGCGGATGGACCACGGAGCTTCGAGGCCGGGTTGTGTCCATTTTCTGGGGCCTGGTCTTCCTCTTCCTGTTCCTCTCCGGCCGGATGTTCTACCTGCAGTACCTGGAGCGGGACTGGTACTATGCCAAGGCTCGCAACCAGCAGCAGTCCAACATCATTCTGCACGCCTTGCGCGGCGAGATCCGGGATCGCAACGGCCTGGCCCTGGCCACCAGCGTGGCCCGCCAGTCGGTGGCCGTCGACCCGACGCAGGTCCGGGACATCGGGGCCACGGCGCGGCTTCTGGGTCGCGTTCTCAAGACCGATCCGGCCCATCTCTCGGGGGTCATGCGCCGGGGCGGAACCTTTCAGTGGATTCAGCGCAAGGCCCCGGAGAAGGCGGTCGCGGAAATCGACACGCTGTTGCAGAAGGGACGGCTTCCAGGGGTCTTCTTCCTGATGGAGGAGACCGGCCGACGCTTCTATCCCAAGGGGCGTCTGGCGGCCCACCTCCTGGGGGCGACGGGGATCGACGACCAGGGTCTGGATGGCATCGAGGCCGCCCATGAGGAGGTCCTGGGCGGCACTCCGGGACGCGTCCGGGCGGCGGTGGACAGCCAAGGCTGGCGGATTCCCACCGAGAGCGCGGTGGTCCAGGGGGTCAAGCCGGGCAAGCACCTGGTCCTGACCCTGGATGAGACCATCCAGTACATCGCAGAGCGGGAACTGGCCCGCCAGGTCAAGGAATTCAAGGCCAAGGGGGGCATCTGCCTGGTCATGGATGCCCGGACCGCCGAAGTCCTGGCCCTGGCCATCCAACCAGATTTTCCGGCGGACCGCTTCGCCGAGGTCGAGCCTGCGCTTCGGCGGAACCGGGCGATCACCGATCCCTATGAGCCCGGCTCCACCTTCAAGGTCTTCCTGGCCGGAGCAGCCCTCCAGGCCGGTGTCCAGCCCTCCAGCATGTTCAATTGCCCGGGAAACCTGCTGGTCGACGGCTGGACGATCCACAACGCCAACGACGGACTGGTCTCCGGGGGGGCTGAGTCCCTGACCGACATCATCGCCTACTCCTTCAACACCGGCACGGCCTCGGTGGCTTTGAGCATCGGTCGGGAGAACCTGGGCCGGAGCCTGGAGGCTTTCGGCTTCGGGCATCCGACCGGGATCGGTCTGCAAGGGGAGGAGCCGGGGCTTCTGTCCGATTATCACGACTGGGCCGCGATCAACACGGCCACCATCTCCTTCGGCCAGGGCGTGGCCGTGACCCCTCTGCAACTGGTGTCGGGAATGCAGGCGGTGGCCAACGGAGGGATCCGATTGCGGCCCCGCATCGTCAAGCAGATCATGGACGACCAGGGGCGCGTCCTGCAAAGCAGCGCGCCGGAGGAGCTCGGTCGTCCCCTGACTCCCAAGGCTGCCCAACACCTTCGGGACATCCTGGAGACCGTCTGCACTCGGGGAACAGGCAAGAACGCACGGGTCCCCGGCTATATGGTGGCCGGGAAGACCGGGACGGCGCAGGTGGTTGAGAACGGAGTCTACTCTTCGGGGCGCTTCATCGCCTCCTTCCTGGGATTCGCGCCGGCCAGGGATCCCAGATTGGTCATGCTGGTCAAGATCGAGGAGCCTGGAACGGTGTATTGGGGCGGCGTCGCCGCCGCGCCGGTCTTCAGCCGCGTGGCCGGGCAGGCTCTCTGGAAGATGGGTGTTCGGCCGACCCCCGGCCTGAGGCAGAAGGCAGAGAATGAGTGATCGGGGCCGGCGGTGACCCAGGCCGCCGCGGCAACGCAAGGAGGTCCTCATGGAAGAGCACAAGGAATTGGACAAGAATCTCGAGGAGGCTGCCGGCACCCGCCGGCGCGCCGCCGAGATCATGGTGGTGCCCCAGAGGGTCTCGCGGGGAACCCGCCAGGAGAAGACCCGCGGGGGCAGCACCCGGTGGGTCACGGCCTTGACGCCCAGGCCGGACTTTCGTCGCTTTACAAGAGGCATTCCTGTGATATAGTCGATTTTTGATCCGGCCCCGCCTCTGCCCAGAGGTCCGGGGCCGGTCCTGCCAGGGAGCGGAACCCTGGTTTCCAGTCTTGCTTTGACGGGTCCGGTGGAGCCCCGGACTTTGGAGGACGAGCTCATGAAGAGTCTGGCCGAGCTGGTGAGGGTCCTGGACGGGGCGCAGCTTCAAGGAGATCCCGGGCTGGCGGTCCGGGATCTGGCCTATGACTCCCGGGAGGTCCGGCCGGGAGACCTTTTCGTGTGCGTCGAGGGCTTCCGCTCAGACGGGCACCGGTTTGCCGCAGACGCCGTCCGGCGAGGCGCGGTGGCGCTGATGGTGGAGCGGGACCCCGAGGGAGTCGAGGGAGTGCCCCGGATCCTCGTTCCCGACTGCCGACAGGCCATGGCCGTCCTGGCCGCAGAGATGATGGGGCGTCCGGCCGACCGGCTGTTGACCGTCGGGATCACCGGGACGAACGGCAAGACCACCACGTCCTACCTCGTCGAGGCTGTCCTCAAGGCCCGGGGAAATGTCCCGGGCCTGTTGGGGACCATCGAGGCACGCGTCGGGGGATCGGTCCGTCGCCTGGCCAACACGACCCCGGAATCGCTGGATCTCCATCGGCTCTTTGCGGAGATCGAGCGTTCCGGCCAGGACAGCGTGGTCATGGAGGTCTCCTCCCATGCCCTGGCCCTGGATCGAACCTACGGCATTCCCTATGACATCGCGGTCTTCACCAATCTGACCCAGGACCACCTCGATTTCCATGGGACCATGGAGGACTATTTCCAGGCCAAGCTGCGCTTGTTCCACAAGCTGGGGACCTGCCACCGGCGCCCCTGCACCCCCTACGCCGTGCTGAACCTGGACGACCCCTACGGTGAGCGCGTCCGGGCCAACCTGCGGGTTCCTTTCGTGACCTACGGCACCCGGGCGGACGCGCATGTTCGCGCCGAAGACATCGAGGCGGGACCGGACGGCCTGTCCTACCGGTTGGTCAGCCCGCTGGGAGTGACCCGGGTGAACCTCCAGCTCTCGGGCCTGTTCAACCTGCATAATTCGCTGGCGGCGATTTCGGTGGGTCTGGCTCTGCGGATGGATCTGGGGCGCGTGGTCGCGGCGGTGGAATCGGTGTGGGGCGTCCCTGGTCGCTTCCAACTGGTCCGCGAGGGTCAGGACTTCACGGTCGTGGTGGACTACGCCCACACGCCCGACGGGCTGGCCAGCCTCCTGAGGTCAGCTCGGGACATCACCTCCGGGCAGTTGACCGCCGTCTTCGGCTGCGGGGGGGACCGGGATCGCACCAAGCGTCCCCTCATGGGCGAGATCGGAGCCAGCCTGGCCGACCGCGTGGTCCTGACGACGGACAATCCACGAACCGAGGATCCTCAGGCCATCCTGGCCCAGATCCTGGAGGGAGCCCGGCATGGAAAGGCCCAGGTCGAGGTCCTCGCAGACCGGGCCGAGGCCATCCGTGAGGCCATCCACGGGGCGCGCTCCGGAGATACCGTGGTGGTGGCCGGCAAAGGGCACGAGACCTCGCAGATTTTCCGGGACCGGACGATTCGCTTCGACGACGTCGAATGCGCCATCGAGGCCCTCCGCTCGCGCCCTTTCCGGCGGGCTGACCGGCCCCCGGGGATGCGTCCCGTGGTCCGTTGGGACCTGCATCGGGTCCGAAGCGAAGCCGAGATCGCCGTCGGCCTCCCAGGCTGAACCTCGTGTGCGCCTGGACTTCTGATGAGATCCTTCGGGCCACCGGAGGGGTCCCCGGTCATGGTTGGTCGGGGACTCCGCTCTTCTCTGCCATCTGCACCGACACCCGCGACGTCCTGCCGGGGGCGCTCTTCGTGCCCCTGCGCGGGGAGCGCTTCGACGGTCACGAGTTCGTCCATCAGGCCCTGGCCTCCGGAGCAGCCGCCTCGCTGTGGGCTCGCGACGAGATCCCGGAGGGGCTGTCGGCCGACCGTCTGATTCGGGTGCGCGACGGCCTGGAGGCCTACCAGGCGCTGGGCCGCGAGAACCTTCGGCGCCTGGGGATCCCGGTGGTGGCGGTCACAGGCTCGGTGGGCAAGACCACGACCAAGGATTTGCTGGCCTCCCTTCTGGGGGTCCGCTTTCAGGTCCACTGCACCCGTCTGAATTTCAACAACGAGGTCGGGGTGCCCCGGACCTTGCTGGAGCTGCAGCCGCAGCACGAACTGGTCGTCCTGGAGATGGCCATGCGGGGACCCGGGCAGATCCGCGAGCTGGCCCGCCTGGCCCCGGCTCGAGTGGGGATCATCACCCATATCGGGGAATCCCACCTGGAGTTCCTGGGGTCGCGCGACGCCATCGCCGACGCCAAGGCCGAACTGCTCGATGAGATGCCGGAGTCGGGCGTGGCCATCCTTCCCCGTCACAGCCTCTTCTTCCAGCGGATGGCGGCTCACGCCCGGGGGCGGGTGCTGACCTTCTCCGGCGAGGGCCCGGCGGACTGGACGGCCGTCCGGGTCCACCCCTTGGGCCTGGAAGGCAGCGACGTCGAGGTTCGCCATCCCGAGGGGATCTCAAAGGTCCGGTTCGGTCTGCCGGGACGACACAACGTTTCCAATCTCCTGGCGGCGCTGGCTGCTGCCCGCGAGCTCGGGTTGACCTGTGAGGAGGTGTCGGAGCCCCTGGCCGGCTTCCGGCCTTCCGGACTGCGAACCGAGGTTCTGCATCTGCCCGATGGGACCACGCTTCTCAATGATTCCTACAACGCGGCTCCTTCCTCGATGAAGGGGGCCCTGGAAGTCCTCTCGGGTGCCCAGGGCCGACGGGTTGCGGTTCTCGGCGACATGCTCGAACTGGGGTCGGCCGAGGAGGACTTTCATCGCGAGGTGGGGGAGGCCGTGGCGCGGACGGGAGTCACCGTCCTGGTGGCGGTGGGGGCCCGCAGCCGGGTTCTGGCGCGGGCCGCTCGCCTGGCCGGGGTTCCCACGGTCCACTGGACCCCAGGGCGCGAGGAAGCCTGGAGTGTTGTGCGGGCCGAGGTGCGCGCGGGGGACGCCGTGCTGATCAAGGCGTCCCGAGGAATCGGGCTGGACGTGATCGCCGAACGTCTGCGAGGAGTGCAAGAGCGATGACCGATCTTCCTTGGCGAGAGGCGGCCTGCGCCGGGCTTCTGGGGATTGGCTTGACGGTGGCGGGCATGCCCGTCTATCTGGGATGGGCTCGGAACCACGGCTGGGGTCAGGTGATCCGTGCGGAGGGCCCCCAGGAACACCAACTCAAGGCCGGCACGCCGACCATGGGCGG
>DIWH01000002.1 GCA_002423485.1 Candidatus Xenobium occultum
TGGACCCACAGACCTACCAGCAGGCTGTCGACGCCCATCAGCAACAACTGCCGGTGTCGTGCGAAGGCGAACTGAGCCGCGTCGGCCGTGGATTCCAACTTGTCCATCCCCGGAAGTTCACAGTTCTCCGGGAGGACTGAGGACCCCCCAGCCCAGGCACCCCCCCCGGCTCTCCCAGGACTCCGCGCCCCCCCGCGTCGAATCGCCCCCCGGCGCCGGCAGACCCGCCGCGCGCCAGCAAGGGAGAAGGTATCTATGCCCGAGACCACCGCGACGCCGGCGACGGCTCTTGCCCTGCCCACGCCCTTCCAGGTCCGCGAGGAACTGCAGGAGCTGGTGCTCCGGGACCTGCTGGGACCGGCCGGTGGACCTGAGGAGGAGCTGGCCCCCGGCGACAACCCCCGGGACCGCTACCTGGTGGGCATGCTGGCCGCGCCCGGCGAGGTGGTGCCCCAGGAGCAGTCGGACGAACTGGCCGAGGACGGGACGGACACGGTCGCCGAGGACGGCAAGACCGAGCAGTCCGCCGTGCAGGCGCGGACGCTGTTCCCTTCCTCGATCGGGCTGACCGTCTGCCTCGAGTCCTCAGTGACGGAGCTAAAGGTCACGGTCCGCTGGGGCCGCTACGAACGGACGGACAGCGAGACGGCCACGACCAACACTGGAGCCGCGGCCAAGGTCTGGAAGCGGACTCCCGTCGAGGGCGTCCGCACCGTGGCCCTCAAGGAGGGTCCCCTGGCCCCCATGGTCCCCTGCGAGGAGTTCCCTCAGGTCCGCCTCCGGGGTCTCGCCCGGAAGCGGTCGGGCCTGTGGGTCGTCAGCCTCTTCCTGGTGAACGAGCAGGCGGCCACAGAGCGCAGTCGCGACGCCTCCTGGCTCTTCCAGGTGGAGATGGCGGTCGAGTCGCCGCGAGGGGAGGCGGTCTTCTGTGGCCGGCCTCGCCGGGACGAGCCGGGGCGCATGGACCACGAGACCTGGATGGAGCTCCAGGACTCCTGGATGCTCCATCGTCACCACGCAGAGTTCGCCGTGGGCCACGGGGTGTCGGTCCACGCCGATGCGGTCGCGGCCAACCCGCCCCGGGCGACGCGGGTCGCCACGCGCTCGGTCCCCGTGTACGAGGTCGCGCCCACCACGCCCCCAACGCCCGGAGAGGCGCCTTTGTTGGCGCAGGCCGTGTTGGACATGAAGCTCCTGGCCGAGACTCCTGACGGAGGCTTCCGCGCCCGCCTGGGACCGATCGCCGAGGCCTACGCCCTGTGGCTGAAGCATCAGCAGGCGCGCCTGGACGCGGGCGAAGACGGCCTGGCCGAGTTCCAGGAGAGCGGCGCGAGGTCGCTTGCCGCCGGGAAGCGGGCCCTGCAGCGGATTCGCCAGGGGCTCGCGCTCCTCGACTCCGATGCGATGGCGGCCGAGGCCTTCCGGTTCGCCAACCGGGCCATGGCCCTGCAACGGGTTCACTCCCTTTACTCGATCAAGAATCGCCGCGAGGCGGTGAAGCAGCCCGACTTCGGGAAGCTGGCGGAGTTGGACATTCCCTCGAACCGCTCGTGGCGCCACTTCCAGGTGGCCTTCCTGCTGCTGAACCTGCCCGACCTGGTGGACCTCCACGGCGACTCGCGCAGCCATCCCACCCAGGCGGTGGCCGACCTCCTCTGGTTCCCCACCGGCGGCGGCAAGACCGAGGCCTACCTGGGCCTCACCGCCTTCACGCTGGGTCTGCGCCGGCTGCAAGGCGTGGTGGCCGGGCGCTCCGGAGAGGAGGGCGTGGCCGTGCTGATGCGCTACACCCTGCGGCTCCTGACGCTCCAGCAGTTCCAGCGCGCCACGGCCCTGATCTGCGCCTGCGAGCGGCTGCGCCAGATGGCGACCTCCGCCGGCGACGGCCGCTGGGGCCGGGAGCCCTTCCGCATCGGCCTCTGGGTGGGGGCGCGGACCACGCCCAACAAGACCCGGGACTCGGACCACGCGGTGAAGCAGTTGCGCGGCAACGACAGTTACCAGGCGCTGCGCACCGGGACGCCCCTGCAACTGGCCTCGTGCCCCTGGTGCGGCCACGCCATCGAGGCCGGCCGGGACGTGGAGGTCGAGACCTACGAGGGCGGGCGCTGCCGGACCCTGGTGTATTGCGGAGATCGGCTGGGGCACTGCCCCTTCAGCCGCCGCCAGGCGAAGGGCGAGGGCCTGCCGGTGCTGGTGGTGGACGAGGAGATCTACCGCCGCCTGCCCGCGCTGCTGATCGCCACGGTGGACAAGTTCGCCCAGATGCCCTGGCAGGGCCCCACCGCGATGCTCTTCGGCCGCGTGGACGGCGTGTGCCCCCGCCACGGGTTCACCTCGCCCGACCTGGAGGACGCGGGCTCGCACCCGAAGCGCGCCGGCCACGACGCCGTGAGGGTGGAGGACCGTGGCCCCCTCCGGCCGCCCGACCTGATCATCCAGGACGAGCTGCACCTGATCAGCGGTCCCCTGGGAACCCTGGTGGGCCTCTACGAGACGGCCGTGGACGCCCTGTGCACCTGGGAGGTGGACGGGCGGCCGGTCCGGCCCAAGGTGATCGCCTCCACCGCCACCATCCGCCGGGCGGAGACCCAGATCCGTGGCCTCTACTGCCGCCGGGCCGAGGTGTTCCCGCCCTCGGGCCTGGACGTGGAGGACAACTTCTTCGCCCGCCAGCGCGCCGCCACGCCCGACCAGCCCGGCCGTCGCTACTTCGGTGTCTGCGCCCCGGGCATCCGGGTGAAGACCGCGCTTATCCGGGTGTACGTGGCCTTCATGGCCGCGGCCCAGCTCCAGTTCGAACGCTATGGAGGCCGCGCCGATCCCTGGATGACCCTGGTCGGCTACTTCAATTCCCTGCGCGAGCTGGGGGGAATGCGGCGCCTGGCGGACGACCAGGTCCGGGCCCAGCTCCGCTCGATGCGACGCAGGGGCCTGGCGGACCGCCTCGCCCTCCGCCTCGAGGAGTTGACCTCCCGGGTCTCCTCGTCCGAGATTCCCACTCTGCTCGATCAGCTCGAGGTGCCCTTCGATCCCGCCGACCAGGACCTGCGCCGCAAGCTGCGCAAGGAGAACCGGCCCCTGCCGGGCCCGGACCCCCTGGACCTCGTGCTGGCGACGAACATGCTGTCCGTCGGAGTCGACGTGCAGCGGCTGGGCCTGCTGGTGACCGCCGGTCAGCCGAAGACCACGGCTGAGTACATCCAGGCCACCAGCCGCGTCGGCCGGTCGGCGGCGTCCCCGGGGCTGGTCTGCACCGTCTTCAACTGGGCCCGCCCTCGGGACCTGTCCCACTACGAGTCCTTCCAGCACTACCACGCCACGTTCTACCAGCACGTCGAAGCCCTCTCGGTGACGCCGTTCGCTCCCCGGGCCCTGGACCGCGGGCTGTCTGGGGTGCTGGTGGCGCTCCTCCGGCTTACCGACGACCGCCTCAACCCGAATTCGGGCGCTCAAGCGATGGACCCCACCGACGGGGGGGCGGCCCGCATCGTCGAGCGCTTGGTGGACCGGGCCCGCTCGGTCACCGGGAACCAGGACGTGGCCTCGCTGGTGCGCACCATGTCCGAGAGCCGCCTGCGCGCCTGGCGCCGCCGGATCGACCAGCTCAGCGGCGGCGCCCGCCTGGGCTACAAGAAGCGCCCCGACGGGCAGACCTTGAACCTGCTGGAGCCGGCCGGCGAGGGGCCCTGGACGGAGATGACCGTCCTGCACTCCCTGCGCGAGGTGGAACCCACGGTGAACCTGGTGCTGGCCGGTGACATGGACGACAGCCCGGGCGTGACCCACGAGGACGAGGCGGAAGGCGAGGTGGCCCAGCCGTGAAGACGCGCAGCCAACGCGACAAGGTGGGGGAGCTCCGGCCCAGCCAGCTTCTCTTCACCTTCGGGGTGGGAGCCACGGTCGAGCTTCCCTACCTCTCGGTCCTCGTGATGGGCACCGACGACTGGAACCCCGCCTACAGCGAGGAGCTTCACGAGCCCCGTCTCCTGCAGGCCGTCCAGAAGCTGCTGGGCGTCGGGGTCCGCCGGATCCTGACGCCGCCCCGCACCGACGACAGCGGGACGCTCCCCGGCACCCTCGACTCGGCCGACCGCATCGGCGTGCCGGTGGCCGCCTTCCCGCGCTGGGCCCGCTGCCCCCGGTGCGAGGCCCTGGCTCCGCTGCGCAGCGGCCTGTTCCAGCTCAAGACGAATCCTCACCGGCCCGACCGGGCGCAGTACGTCCACTCAAACTGCCAGAAGGTGCAGAAGGCGCCGCCCCCGGTCCTCCCAGCCCGGTTCCTCGTGGCCTGCCCCTCCGGCCACCTGGACGACTTCCCCTGGCACGAATACCTCCACGACGGCGGTCCGTGCTCCGGCCAGTTGCGCCTGAAGGAGCTGGGCCCGTCCGGCACGCTGTCAGCCCTGTTGCTGACGTGCGATTGCGGCAAGACCAAGAGCATGGCCCAGGCCTTCGACCCCGAGCTGAAGGATCGGCTCGGCACCTGCCGGGGCCGGCGTCCCCACCTGCGCGACTTCCAGGAGAACGGGTGCAAGCAGCCCGTGCGCCCCATCATGCTGGGCGCCTCGAACAGTTGGTTCCCCCTGCGCCTCTCGGGCCTGTCCATCCCGGCCTCGGTGAATCCCATTGAGCAACTGGTCACCAAGTACTGGACCCACCTGGGCGAATGCGAGTCGGCTCGGGACGTGAAGTTCGCCCGCAAGGGCTGCCCCGGCCTGGAGCCCTACTCCGACGAGGAGATCTGGCAGGCCCTGGCAGCCGTCCGCGACGCCGGGGACAGCGACGAGGTGCCGGATCCGGAGTTGAAGCTGCCCGAGTGGGAGGTGTTCAGCCGACCCGACCCGTCCAGGAACAGCGAGGACTTCCGGCTCAAGGAGGTCCCGGTTCCCCAGGCCTATCAGCCCTACCTGGAGCGGGTGGTCCTGGCCGAGCGCCTGCGCGAGGTGCACGCCCTGCTGGGCTTCACGCGCCTGGAGTCTCCCGAGGAGTTCGGCAGCCTGGCGGACGTCCCGAAGGACCGTTGGATGCCCCTGTGCCGCACCGCCCCCGCCTGGGTGCCCGGAGCGGAGGTCCGAGGCGAGGGCCTCTTCCTGCAGTTCCGCGAGGACGCCATCCTGGCCTGGGCGGCCGGGACCGCCGTGATGGACCGCGAGAATGACCTCTTCGCCGCCCACCAGGCCTGGCGCCGGGTGCGCAACATCGACTACCCCGACCGCGGCTTCCCCGGCTCCCGCTACGCCTTGCTCCACTCCTTCTCCCATGCCCTGATGCGCCAGCTCTGCCTGGAGTGCGGCTATATGGGATCCAGCGTGCGGGAGCGCATCTACTCCCGCGACCCCAACGACGAAGGCGGCCCGATGGCCGGCGTGCTGATCTACACGGCCGCGCCGGACAGCGAGGGGACCCTCGGTGGCCTGGTGGGCCTGGGGATGCCGGAGGTCCTCGGGCGCCATCTGGACCTGGCGCTGGAGGGGATGCGCCTGTGCGCCTCCGACCCCCTGTGCGCCGAGCACCTGCCCGCCGTCCACGGCCTGGACCTGCACGGCGCCTGCTGCCACGCCTGCCTCTTCGCCCCCGAGACCTCCTGCGAGCGGGGCAACCGCTACCTGGACCGCAACATGCTGGTGGCCAGCATCGCCACAGACCAGGCCGCCTTCTTCCGACTGGAGGACGGTGGGGCACCCCTCTCCGCCCAGGCTCCGCCCACAGCCGAGGCCGCCTTCCACCTGGACGTCGCCCCACTCGACATCTCGAAGGCCACCGGCATTCCCGTCGTCGACCTGGCGAAATGGTCGGCCTCCGGCCCTCAGCCGGTCGGGTTCGTGGACCCGGGTCTGGCGGGCGTCGAGGCAGCCGAAGGTGTGTTTATCGCCAGCGTGGAGGGGGAGGACCTCAACAAGCTCTTCCCGCCGGGCACGAGGTGCCTCTTCCGACGCCTGACCGACGGGGACCCCCTGCCCGATCCGGACGCCCTCGTGATCGTGCGCGACCCGCGCCTGCACGGTCCCATCCTCGGCGCCGCCACGGTTCGCCGCCTCTACTGGTCGGTGGTCGTGGACGCAGAGAACGCTCCCAGGTTCACCCGCGTGCTGCTCAAGCCTCGCAGTTCGGACCTGCGCATCCCCACGCAGACCCTCGAGATCCCGGCTCCCGAGTGGGAGGCGTGGCGCCCGTATGCCTGCTTCGTCGGGTTGTTCGACCCGCCCAGGCGCTGACCTCGAAAAGGATCGACCGTGCCCGCTGCCAGACTGCTTCCGCACATCGCTGTCAACGAGATCGCCCACGGCTCCGAGAGAGCCGTCGCCAGGGCCCTCCTGGCCAGCCTGGGTGACGGGTGGACGGTGTTCCATTCCTACAGTTGGCTGCGCCCGACCCGCAGCCACAAGTCCACTCCCCTGCGCGAGGGCGAGGCGGACTTCGTGCTGATCCACCCCCAGCACGGCCTCCTCATCGTCGAGGTGAAGGGGGGAGACGTGCAGTACCTGCCCGAGGAAGGGCTGTGGAAGCAGAACGGCAGTTTGCTTCGGGACCCCTTCAACCAGGCCAGGCGGAACATGCACGCCCTGGTGGGGCAGGTTCGAGAGCGGGCGACGTTCATCACCGCAGCGGGACCAGACGAGCTTCCCTGCCCTGTCGGCTACGCGGTGGTGTTCCCGGACTGCATCCACGACGGCACCCTGCCCCAAGGCGCCCATCCCGCCATCCTGGCCGATGCGTCCGACCTGCCGACCCTTGGGGCCAGGATGGTGGAAGCCCTGAAGAGCTGGTCGGGCGGGAAGTCCGCGCCTCTGCCCGCGAAGGACGTCCACGAACTGCACCGGGCCCTCCAAGGCACCTTCCGCCTGGCGCCGTCCCTGTCCTACAGGCTGGCCCAGGAAGAAGAGAGGTTGGTCCAGTTGACCGAGCAGCAGGCCGAGGCCCTGACCGGGCTGTACAGCAACCGGCGTGTGCTCGTGGAGGGCGTGGCCGGCTCCGGTAAGACCATCCTGGCGGTCCGGCGCGCCCTGGCTTTCGCCGAGGAGGGCCAGTCGGCGCTTCTGGTGTGCTTCAACCGCCACCTGGCCGAGCACCTGAACCGCCTGGTCCAGCACGAAAACCTGACCATCCGGCACTTCCACGGCTTGTGCTACGACCTGTGCATGGCGGCCCACGGCGAATTCAAGGTGCCCTCGCCGGACGCAGGCCGAGAGACCGCGGCCAGGTTCTGGATCGAGGAGGCCCCCCAGCAGATGTTCCTGGCGGTGGACGACCTGCCCGATCGGCAGTTCGACGCCATCGTGGTGGACGAGGCCCAGGACTTCCACAACTCCTGGTGGGATCCCGTGGAGGCCCTGCTGCGCGAGCCTTTGGGCCCGCTCTACATCTTCTTCGACCGGGCGCAGAACCTGTACCGCGGCGAGCTGCAGTTTCCCCAGACCCAGGCCAGGTTCGACCTGCGCCTCAACTGCCGCAACACCCGGAAGATCGCCACGGCTTGCGGAAACGTCCTCGGGACCGAGGTGAAGGTCTCCGCCTTCAGCCCCGAGGGAGCCAGACCCAACCTCCACCGACTCTCAGGCGAGAAGGCCATCCGCGAGGGCTGCGCCGCGATCCTGGTCAACCTCGTGGACAACGAGAAGGTCGACCCCTCCCGCGTCGCCATCTTGAGCCCGCTGGCCCGCCTCAACTCGTCCCTGAAGGCCGGCCTTGCCAAGCCCCGCCTCACCGAGAAGCACGAGGAGTGGCAGGCCGGCAAGGGCGTCCTCTTCTCGACGATCCGGTCCTTCAAAGGCCTGGAGGCGGATGTGCTCCTCCTGATCGACCTGACGGGCTTCAAGGAGGGCCGCTTCGATCGCAGCGACCTTTACGTGGCCGCCTCCCGCGCCAGGCACCGCCTGGTCGTGATGACGGACTCCGACGAGATCATCCAGGCGCTGGGGGTGGGGTAGGGGGGCACTTGGCGTGCATCCGCCCACGGGTGTTCATGCCCAGGCCCTGAGGCCGGGCGTGACAGATCCACGAGCTCGGCGCTCTGTCCCCCTCTTGCCACAGTGCACCGTCCTGTTGTGGAATAGTCTTCTGCCGTGGTGCTGGTCCCGTCCCAGGAAAGCATGTAGGACGTCTCGAGCGAGGGGGGGGGTCGCTCCCGCAGCCGCCGGGGCGTCCGGGCAAGGCTCTGGGGGGGGGGGCGGAAGGGCCCGGGGACGGCGTTGCGAAGTCCCCGGGCTACCGGAGGTGAGCCATGAAGTTCGGTGCTTTCGTCCCGCAGGGCTGGCGGCTGGATCTGACCCGGGTCGAACCCGGCCTGGCCCAGTACCAGGCCATGCGCGGGGTGGCCTTGCGCCTGGAGAAGGCCGGCTACGAGGGCCTGTGGCTATATGACCACTTCCACACCATCCCCGACGCCCGCCTTGAGCCCACCTTCGAGTGCTGGACCTCATGCGCGGCCCTGGCCGAGGCCACCTCAACCATCCGTATCGGCCAGATGGTGGGCTGCAACATCTACCGCAACCCCGCGGTGCTGGCCAAGATGGCCACCACCCTGGACGTGATCTCCAATGGACGCCTGGAATTCGGGCTGGGCGCCGGTTGGTACGAGCACGAGTCGGTGGCCTACGGCTTTGAGTTCGAGCGGCCGGCCCAGCGGATTCGCAAGCTCGACGAGGCCCTGAGCGTCATCCGGGGGATGTGGACCGAGGACCACTTTCAGTTCGAGGGGCGCTTCTACACGATCGGCAAGGGGCGGGCCCGGGACTTCCGGGGCCAGGAGGTCGATGTGGCCGGGGCCATCAACCACCCCAAGCCTGTTCAGAAGCCCCATCCTCCCATCTGGGTGGGAGGCGGGGGAGAGCAGTTGACCCTGCGGGTGGTGGCGCGGCACGCCGACTGGTCCAACTATGGAGGGCCATTGGAGGTCATCCTGCACAAGAATGAGGTGCTGGACCAGCACTGCCGGGACCTGGGCCGGGATCCCGCCACCCTGCGCCGCAGTGCCAGCATCAACGTGATGTTCGGCTCGCGTCAAGAGGTCCACGCCCTGATGAGGGGCCAGGGTCGAGCTGAGCAGGACGTCGAGGGCTGGCTCAGGACAGCCTTCATCGGAGAGGCCGGCCCCATGGTCGAAAAGCTGCTCCGCTTCCGCGATGAGGGGCGGATCGAGTACGTCCACATCTACTTCCCCGACGCGGTGGAAGGCAATTCCCTGGAACGCTTTGCTGCGGAGGTCATGCCCTTCCTGTGAGCCTGCATCTTGTCGCCACCTGTGCCCTGGGCCTGGAAGCCATTGTTTCCCGAGAACTGGCCAACCTGGGGATTTCCGATGCCCGAGCCGAGAACGGGCAGGTCCACTTCCAGGGAGGGCCCGAGGAACTGTGTCGCGCCAACATGTGGCTGCGTGCGGCCGATCGGGTGTGGTTGAGGCTGGGCGAGTTCCCGGCCGCCACCTTCGAAGAGCTCTTCCAGGGGACCAAGGCCCTGCCCTGGGCCGAGGTCCTCCCTCGAGAGGCCTGTTTCCCCGTGGACGCCCACGTCCACGCGTCGCTCCTGACCAGCCTGCCGGCGGTGCAGCGCACGGTCAAGAAGGCGGTCGTGGAGTGTCTGCAGCAGCGCTATCAGACCGGGTGGTTGGAGGAGACCGGTCCGACTTTTCCGATTCGGGCCTTCCTGGTCCGCGATCGCTGCGCCTTGATGCTGGACACCAGCGGCTCGGGGTTGCACCGGCGCGGCTACCACACCATGAACGCCCCGGCTCCCCTGCGCGAGACCCTGGCCGCCGCGTTGGTCCTTCTGTCCTACTGGCGGGCCGAGCGTCCCCTGGTGGACCCCTTCTGTGGCTCGGGGACCATCCCCATCGAGGCGGCCATGATCGCCTTGCAGCGCGCTCCCGGGCTGCAGCGGGCCTTTGCCGCCGAGAACTGGCCCCTGGTGGGGAGCAAAGCCTGGCAGGAAGCGCGCCGGGAGGCGGACGAGGCCTTTGATCGGCACACCACCCTCCAGATTCTGGGTTCGGATGTCGACCCCGAGGTGCTGGCCCTGGCCCGGGTCCACCTGCGCCAGTCCGGCCTGGAGGGGCGGGGCATCCGGTTCCAGCGTCAGGACATCGCCGATTTCCGCGAGGATCGGGAGTACGGGGTCCTGGTGACCAACCCGCCCTACGGCGAGCGGATGTTGGAGCGTCGACAGGCCGAGGAGTTGTATGCCACCCTGGGTCGGGTGGTCGCCGGGCTTCCCACCTGGTCGGTGTACGTCCTGTCGTCCCACCCGGACTTCGCTCGGCACTTCCGCCAACCGGTCAGCCGCCGGCGCAAGCTGTACAACGGGATGATCCCCTGCACGCTCCACCAGGTGCTGGGGCCGCCACCCCCTAGGGAGAAAAGGGGCGTTGACGGGAATCATGAGAACAGGTAGGTTTTGAAATCCAGGTCTTCGCCGCGAGAATTCCGGCTTGTCAAGCAAGAAATCTCACGAATCTCCCGAAACCTGGAGGCATGTGAATCTCGGAGGGGGACATGTTGAATACTGGAAATCCGGTCCACGAGGAGTCGATTCTCCATTCCCTGCGACGGATCAGCCGCGCCATCGACCTGTACAGCCGGCATCTGGCCGCGCGCTGCAACCTGACCACCCCGCAACTGATCTGCCTGCGCCATATCGCCAGCGGTCCCTCGTCACCGGGGATGATCGCCTCGGCGGTGGCGCTGAGCCCGCCAACGGTCACGGGAATCCTGGACCGCCTGGAGGCCCGGGGCCTGGTGGTCCGCTCCAGGCACCCCCAGGACGGTCGGCGCCTGGTGGTGGAGTTGACCGATCAGGGGCGCAAGCTCCTGGCGGAGGCCCCCAGGCCTCTTCAGGAGCGCTTTGCCCACAGCCTGGCCCGTCTGAGCCAGGAGGAACAGCAGGCCATGGATGAGACCCTCCAGAGGATGGTGGCCATGATGGAGGCCGAGGCTGAATCCTGAGGGCTCACCTCTCGATCCGGACAGCCCGCTCGGGGCCGGATTCCTGCCCAGCCGTCGTTCGGTCCGAGCCGTCCAAGAGCCCCCTCACCACCAGGCTGGCCGCCAACAGGCCGAAGGCTCCGGTCACAAAGCAGGCTGTGCCGTAGATGACCCGGACCCGCTCTTCCTCCTCCAGATCCGAGGGAGGGGCGGGTTCTTCTCCTTGGCTCTCGCCCCCTGATGGGGGGCGGGGGATCAGGGGCTCCTCCTCCGAGAAGACCGCCGGGATTCCGAAGGCCTTCTTGGGGTGGAAACCGTACTTCACCCGCAGGATCTTGCGCACGGCCAGGGCCAGGGGGTCGACGCGGGTGCGGGCCAGATCGGCCACCCGCAGCCGGGTGGGATCCATCCGACCAGCCGCGCCCGTGCTGGTTACCACGGGGATCCCGCCTCGGCGGCAGGTGGCCAGCAGGTGGCACTTGGCGGTGATCTGGTCGATGGCATCCAGGACGAAGTCGGGACGGTCGGCCAGAAGTTCGGCGCTGCTCCCCGCGCTGTAGGCCATTTCCAGGCCATCCACGCGAGCCTGGGGATTCACCTGGGCCAATCTCTCGGCCACGACCTGGCACTTGGCCCGCCCCAGGGTGCTGTGCAGGGCCGGCAACTGGCGGTTGGTGTTGCTGGGGCAGACCCGGTCGAAGTCCACCAGGCTCAGCCGGCCCACCCCGCAGCGGGCCAGGGCCTCGGCAGCCCACGAGCCCACCCCGCCCAGACCCAGGACCATCACGTGGGAGCGCTGGAGGGTCTGCATCCCCGGTTCTCCAACCAGCAGAGCCATGCGCTGGAAGGGATGGACAGCCGGATCGAGGGATTCGAGGGGCACCTTGTTCGTCGCTCCGCGTAGGGTGAGGCCGACTGGCGCATCGGGTCGAGGCAGCAGGCCCGCTTGCCTTCGCTGTCCTTGGCGAACCTCCCGGGTCCAGGTGATGGTTGAACCTGGAGAGGCTCGCGCTCGTGATTCCAGGCGCGGCGTCTGCGGTGCGATCAAGGTTGACAGGAGTCGGTCTGGCCCGTAATTTCAAAAAGGCCCGATCCCGGGAATCACCGGAACCCAGGTCATGCGACCCTGGTATGGAACGGGAACTTTTCGGCTCGGTCCAGCGCTTGACCAGGTGGAGGTCGATACAGTGTTTCTTGAATTTGACAAGCCTGCGACCGCGGCCGAAGCGGTCGAACTGAGGCGCCGATACCCGACCAGCCTGTACCTGGCCGGCGGGGCTGAGGTGAACTCTCGGGGCGGCCATGGCCGTTGTGCACCTGGGGTGGAGGTGGATCGAGCCATCCAGATCGCCCACCTGCCCCTGGGGGGAGTCCGCTCCACGGCGAGCGAGGTCCTCCTGGGCGCCGGGACGGTGATCCAGGACCTGATCGTGAACCCCGAGGTTCCACCCTTGCTGGCCCGGGCGGCCACCCAGTTCGCCAACCGCAACATCCGCAACGTGGCGACCCTGGGCGGGAACCTGGCCATCAACCGCTCCTGCTCCAACCTGATTCCCTCGCTTCTTGCCCTGGAGGCGGAGATCACCTTGTTGGGCCCCGAGGGCGAGAAGGTGCTCCCCCTCGAGCAGTACGTGGCCGGGCACGACCCCGCTTCGCTCATCCTGTCTGTGAGGGTTCCCCGGCAGCGCCTGGAGGCCCCTTGGGCCACCCGCAAACACAGCCGCACCGTCAACGACCTCTCGATCGTCTCGGTGGCGGTGGTACACGAGGGCAGCCGGGACTCCCTCCGCCGCGTGGCCGTCGCCCTGGGAGGCGTGGCCCCGACCGCCGTGCGCCTGCACGAACTGGAGGAGAGGCTGGAGGGCCAGGCCCTGCCGGATCGCGACACCCTCGAGAGCTGGGTCAGGGACATGATCCACCCCATCGACGATGTGCGCGGCGGCGCCGCCTACAAGCGACAGGTGGGTGCGGCCCTGGTCGGCTGGGCCCTTCACCACGCGGCCGCGGGCCGGGGAGACAAGGCATGAAGATCTCGTTTGAACTCAACGGCTTGAAGAGGGAGCTCCAGGTCGAACCCGGCGAGCACGCCGATGCCCTGCTGCGGCGAATCGGCGTGATCTCCATTCGCAACGGCTGCAACGGCGAGGGGATGTGTGGGGCCTGTTCGATCCTGGTGGACGGGCGCACGGTCAACTCCTGCCTGCTGGTGGCGGCCCAGTTGGATGGCCGTCAGATCCAGACGGTGGAGTCTTTCTCGAAGCACCGCACGCTCAGCGTGATCCAGTCCGCCCTGGTGGACACCGGAGTGGTGCAGTGCGGCTACTGCACGCCCGCCATGGTGGTGGCGATCGAGAGCCTCTTCCAGCGCTCGGCCCACCCCACGCGAGACGAGGTCACCGACGCCCTCTCGGGCATCTTCTGTCGCTGCACGGGTTATGAGCAGTTCTTCCAGGCGGTCGAACTGGCTGCACAGAGACTGGCTGACCCCGACTTCAAGTGTCCTCCGGTGGCCCCGTCCTTCCGCGAGGAGATGCGCGTGGTGGGCAAGCCGGCCCGCAAGGTGGACGGCCCGAAGCTGGCCCGGGGCGAGAAAGCCTTCGTCGAGGACATGGTCGAACCCGGTTCCTGCGTCCTGAAGATGGTGCGCTCGCCCCACGCCCACGCCTACATCACCTCCATCGACACTTCCGAGGCCGAGAAGGTGCCCGGGGTGGTCTACATCCTGACCCACAAGAACTGCCCCGACATCTACTACAACCAGGCCGGTCAGGGCTTCCCCGAGCCTTCGCCCTACGACCGCAAGATGCTCGGCCAGAAGGTCCGCCACGTCGGCGACCGGGTGGCGGCCATCGTCGCCGAGACCTGGCAGGCCGCCGTCGACGCCGAGAAGCTGCTTCGGGTGGAGTATGAGGTCCTGCCCCACGTGCTGACGGCCGACCAGGCCTCGGCCCCCGGGGCCCCGATCCTGCACAACAGCGTCCAGGAGTATGTGGTGGGCGCGCCTGAGGGGCTGGACGAGCAGAATCGCCTGGCTGACCCCCGGGACGGTCGCATCCTCTATCAATTCCCCATTCACGCCGATCCCCGGCGCAACCTCGCGGCCAGCGTGCACGGAGGCATCGGGGATCTGGAGAAGGGCTTCGCCGAGGCCGACGTCATCCTGGACCGCGAGTACGAGAGCGCCCAGGTGCAGTGCACGCCTGTGGAACCCCACGTGGTCTACACCAGGATGGACGGTGACCGCCTGGTCATCCATGCTTCCACCCAGGTGCCCTGGCACATGCGGCGCATCGTGGCCCGCTTGATCCAGAGCGACGAGAACAACATCCGGGTCATCAAAGAGCGCGTCGGCGGCGGCTTCGGCGCCAAGCAGGACATCGTCCTGGAGGAGGTGGCCGCCTATCTGACCTGGATCACCGGGCGCTCGATCTTCCAGCGCTTCACGCGGGAGGAAGAGTTCATCGCCTCGCGGACGCGGCATGTGATCAAGATTCGGGTCAAGCTTGGCGCCAAGAAGGACGGCACCCTGACGGCCGTGTACATGGGGGTCAAGGCGAACACGGGGCCCTACGGGGCGCATTGCCTGACCGTGCCCATGAACGCCTGCTCGAAGTCCCTGCCCTTGTTCCTGTGCCCCAACATGGGCTTCGACGTGCACACCTATTACACCAACATCGCGCCGACGGGGGCCTATCAGGGATACGGGGCTCCGAAGGGCTCCTACGCCCTGCAGTTGGCCGTGGCCGAACTGGCCCGGCAACTGGGCATCGACCACCTGGACCTGGTCGAGAAGAACCGGGTCCGCGAAGGCGTCATGCTGGAGATCCTGCGCTGCCTGGGCGAGGGCCGCGAAGGTCAGGCCGAGGAAGTCATGAGCTGTGGCCTGGGTCCGGCCCTGGATCGCGGCCGCGAGCTGAGCCGGTGGGGCCAGCGCGTCGAGAGCGAGGATCCCGACTGGAAGGTCGGCAAGGGCTTCGCCATCATCCAGCAGGGTTCGGGTCTTCCCGGGCTGGACTCGGCCAACGCCGAGATGCGCATGCTCTCGGATGGCACCTTCATCATGCTCTCCGGGGGCACCGACCTGGGCACCGGCCTGGACACCGTGTCGGTGAAGTTCGCTGCCGAGGTCCTGGCGGTGGACATGACCAAGATCTCGATCCTGGCCGGGGACACCGACGTGACCCCCTTCGACGTGGGGGCCTACGCCTCCAGCGGGACCTACTTCTCTGGAGGCGCCGCCCGCAACGCCGCCTTGAACATGCGTCAGCGCATCCTGGAGGTGGCGGCCAGCCTGACCGGCGAGAAGGTCGAGGACCTCCAACTGGTCTATCCGGCCCGGGTCCAGGGCAAGGAGAAGTCCATCACCTACCGGGAGATCGCCCACTTCGCCGAGACGGGAACCGGCTGCGGTCAGTTGAGTGCCGCCGGGCACTTCATCGCGGACAAGGCCTCCTTCCCTTACGGGGCCCACTTCTGCCAGGTGGCGGTGAACCAGCGCACCGGCGAGGTGAAGGTCCAGAAGTACTTTGCCCTGGAGGACTGCGGCACGCCGGTCAATCCGGAACTGGCCCTGGGCCAGATGTACGGCGGGGTGCTCAAGACCATCGGCCACTCGCTGTACGAGCAGATGATCTACGGGCCGGATGGGCGCTGCCTGAACCCGAACTTCATCGACTACAAGGTCCCGATGATCCAGGACCTGCCCGAGGAGTTTGTGGCCGAACTGGTCCAGACCGACGATCCCTATGGCCCCTTCGGCGCCAAGTCGATCTCCGAGATCACCTGCAACGGGGCGGCCCCCTGCATCGCCGAGGCCATCCACGACGCGGTGGGGGTGTGGATCCGCACCTGGCCCTTCACCCCCGAGAAGATCCTGGCGGCCCTGGGCAAGCTGTAGCCCTCGAAAGACCGATGCCCCCGGCGGGGATACCGTCCGGGGGCATCGGCATTTCCGGGGGGCGGGCGGGATCTCAATCTTCTTGATGGTGCATCATTTGTGGCGTCTTCTGGATGGGTGAAGGCGCGGGAATTGTTGCGGCGGTTCGAGCAGGCGGGACGGAGCCTGGCAAGGACCGGAAGAAGGGGCTCGTCCTGCGCGCCATCAACACTGGGCTGCGACCTTGAGGTCTCTTTCAGGCCTGGGACCGCGTCCTGAAACCCGTGTGGACGCAGAGGCTCCGCAGCAGACGGGCGGTTTCCGTTCCAGGACCTTCCTGGACTCCTGGTTCAGCACACCCTGGCGCAGCGTCTCGTGGGCCTGGGCCTGACGATGCAGCCTGGTCCCCAGGATCCGTCTGAAAGCAAGAAACCCGCACAAACGCGGGTTTCTCTTGGTGGGCGAGGACGGGCTCGAACCGCCGACCCCCTGCTTGTAAGGCTAGCCGTCTGATAATGAGTATCCGTGTTGTCTTGTCTCTTCTGTGAGCATGGTCGATTGGTGTCCATTCTGGTGTCCATTCGGGGTGGAAACCAGCAGTTGGAGAGCAGCCCTGAGGTGCTGCGCAGCCAGGTGCTTGTAGCGCTCCGTCGTCTTGCTGGATCGGTGCCCCAGGATCTCCTTCCTGGACGAAGGCCAGGGGGACCCCCCGTTCCAGCATCCGCGTGGCGCAGGTATGCCGCAGGTCGTGCCAGTTGATATCCAGGATGCCGAGCCGGCGACACGGGTCCTCGAAATGGCGCCGGGTCCAGGCCGCAGGGTCGTGATGGGTCTCTCGGTTGTCCGCGGCCTTGCGGATGGGGGCGGGGAAGAGCCACTGCGAGGAGTGCTCCGCCAGCATCTCTTCGAGGATGGCGTGGGAGCGCTCGTTCAGGGGCACCCACCGCTCGGGGCCGTCCTTCGTCTGGGGGATGCGCCAGGCGTCGTTGCGCAGGTCAATCTCGCAGCGGCGCCCTCCGAAGAGTTCCGCCCTCCGCAGCCCCGTGTGGATCGCCAACTCGATGGCCCGGAAGCGGGGCCAGGGGAGGGCCTGCCGCAGCCTGGCTTCCTCGTCCTCTGAGAGCACCCGGTTCCGCTTCTCCTCGTCCAGCTTTCCGACCCGTGACACGGGATTCACCTCGACCAGCTCGTCGCGGATGGCCAGGCTGTAGATGGCCTGCAGGTAGGTGAGGGAACGGTTGACGGTAGAGGCCTTCACCTGCCTGAGGCGGCGAGACCGCCACCGGTGCAGCTCATCTGCCTTCAGCTCGTCCAGGCGCAGGTGACCGTAGAGGTCGGTCCAGTATCGCTGGTAAAGCCGGTCGTGATCCGGCCGACGCAATGAGGCGTCGCGTTCCTCACGGTAGCTCTCCCAGGCTTCGCGCAGGGTGGGCACCTGGCGCCGCTTACGGGCCTCCGGCTCGAACCCCTTGCGCCGGCGGTGGACGCCGGCCTTGCGGAAGGCGTAGAGCTCCCGGGCCTGGGACTTCGTGCCGCCCTTCTCGCGGCGTTTTCGGCCCGTCTCGTCGTTATACTGGATCCACCACTCGCCGGGACGCCTCTCGAAGAGGCCCCGGTCCTTCCCTCCGGCGCGCGCCATGTGAACCTCCTGCAGGGGCCAGGCCCGGAGCGGCGAACCTGCAGGGAGTCACCACCTGCGGCGCCTGGGCTCCGGCCCGGGCGTTCGTCTTTAAGGAGGAGTTCGCCACAACTCCCATCCGCCCCCTTTGTCCTCCCAGACAAACTAAGCCTAAAAGCGTTGACGCATTTACGCTTATAGGCTTATAATGCTGTTATGAAGCGGCGCGAGTTTGAGCGGAAGATGCGGCAATCCGGCTGGAGCCTCCTCCGGGAGGGTGGATCCCATGCATATTGGGTGAAGAACGGCGTCCGGTTCGCTCTTCCCCGTCACAACGAGGTGAAGCCCGGTATCGCCCGGCAGTGGGAAGCGGCCAATCGGGAAGCCAACGAGAAGGGAGAGGACTGACGTGAGGATGCGCTACAATGTCAGGTTCTATCATGAGGACGGGGTTTGGTATGCTCACGTCCCGCACGTTGGAGGAAAAGACGGGACCCTCACCTGTGGTGATACCCGGCAGGAGGCACGAAGGATGGCTCGCGACGCGGTGACCGGGATGCTCCTGGCCGCCATGGACCTGGGCCAGGAGCCCGACGCGCCCACGGTTGGAGATCTGCCTCTCGGCGAGGAATGGGAGTGGGTCTACCCGGACATCCGGATCGAGGTCGCCCTCGCTATCCGATGGGAGAGGAAGAAGGCCGGCCTGACCATGCAGGATGCGGCACGTCGCAGCGGCGTCGCCCTGGGGACTTACCAAAAGTGGGAGGACCCGGAGAAATGCAACGCCACCCTGAAGACGCTGGACCGCATAGCCCAGGCCTTCGGACACGATCTCGAGGTGTCGTTCCACCCTCGGAAGGCATCGTAGAAGGAGCCAGTCCCCGAACCACCCCCTGACGCCTCGAGGCTCAGGGCCCTGGCGTCGCAGCATCATCTGGTGCGGCAGCCGGTCGGTTGCGATGTTGCCGGCGCACAACCTCTTGCATCGACTCGACGATCTCGTCTATACGCTCCGCGTGGTTTCTTCGGGCCTGCGGGGCTACCCAGAAACAGACGGCCATTCCGATGAAGGCTCCACCTGCAGCGGCAGCGGCAAAGACTGCCCAAGAACTGGCTGCCGGGGTGTACCACATCGCGACTCCGAAGGTTGCGCAGGTCAACATGATCCCGAGCAAGCTCCAGCCTATGGCGAATATCTCGCCTGCGCCAGATTTCTGACGACTGAGACGGTTCAGCTTTTCCAGGTAGAGGTGATACTCGCGGCAGGTGACCACGTAGGTGTCCTCCTTCGGCGGCGGGAGAACATTGTATTCCTGCATGACACAGAGCCCGCCCTCCTGGTTCACCTCAACCATGAGTCATCTGTCCTTCTTTGTCCATGACCCCGAGGGCGATGGCATTGAAGTGCATCTGGAAGCTGCAAGTGTTGCAGACCACTGGTACCACTGGTATGAACACGACGGGGGCCGACGTTATCAGCCCCGGGGTTGGCCTCTCTGCCAAGACCAGAACCCTGTCCGAGGCGATGGTCCACGACTCCCCGTGGCACAGCGGGCACCCATTCTTGGCGTGCTCTTTCATCTTGGCGGCTATCAGCGCATTGTGCTGGGGTGTGAGCAGGTCTCCAACTGGCCGTTCCATCCTCGTCCTCCCGTTGTCACTGCCGAACGCCCAATGCCCCCGCCCCCCCCTACGCCTCGCCCCATGCGGCCAGCCAGTCCCCGAACCACCCCCTGACGCCTCGAGGCTCAGGGCCCTGGCGTCGCAGCATCTCCCGACTCAGGGCCCCGCAAGCGCAACAGGTATTTCGCGTCTGTCAGCTTGTTCTGCTCGCGGATGAACTGCCGCGAGGCTTGATGGTCGCAGCGTAGGCTCTCCAGCTCGCGCCGCATCGAGGCCAGGGCCTCCGCCATCTCCGCCTGTCGCTCGTCGGCGCGGGTCTGGGACTGGTGGACCACGACAGCCCGCACCCGCCTGGAGCCCGGCGCCTCGGTCGTGGTGCTCATGACCCGCTGGCATGACGACGACCTGGCCGGACGCATCCTGCGCAACGCCCAGGAGAGCGGCGACGGTTGGGAGGTCCTGAACCTGCCCGCCCTGGCCGAGGAGGGAGACCCCCTGGGCCGGGAGCCCGGCGAGGCCCTCTGGCCAGAGCGCTACGACGTGGAGGCCCTGCAAGAGACCCGGCGCGAGGTGGGAGAGCGAACCTGGTCGGCCCTCTACCAGCAGCGCCCCGTGGTGGACGAAGGCGGCTACTTCCAGCGCGGCTGGTGGCGCTACTACACGCGGCCCCCTGTGCGCTTCGACGAGGCCCTGCAGTCCTGGGACTGCGCATTCAAGGGCACGGCCTCCAGCGACTACGTGGTGGGCCAGGTCTGGGGCCGGAAGGGCGCCGACCGCTACCTGATCGACCAGGTGCGCGGCCGCTGGGACTTCCCCTGCACCCTGGACGCCATCCGGGAACTGTCCTTCCGCTGGCCCGACGCCCGCGTCAAGCTGGTCGAGGACAAGGCGAACGGCAGCGCGGTCATCGACACCCTGCGCCGAGAGCTGCAGGGCCTGGTGGCCGTCGAGCCCGAGGGCGGGAAGGTGGCCAGGGCGGCCGCCGTCTCCCACCAGGTGGAGGGCGGCAACGTCTGGCTGCCGGCCAGAAGCATCGCCCCCGACGGGACGCCGGTCCTGGACCCCTGGGTGCGTGACCTGGTGGAGGAGGCCGCCGCCTTCCCGACCGGGGTGAACGACGACCAGGTGGACGCCATGACGCAGGCGCTGATTCGGATGGCTCGCCCTGCATCAACCGGGCGCATCCCGATAGCCCGCATCAGCACAGACTACAGACAGGCTTTGGCGAGGTGAACTGATGGCTCTGCTCGGACCAGACGGGAGACCGTATCAACGGCCCCAGCAGATCCGCCGATCCGGCCGCAACTATCTGGAGGGCGTCCACCAGTGGGCCGGCAACCTGGTCCGCCAGGATTGCCTTGGCATCGACACATACCAGCGCATGGTCGATACCGACGAGACCGTGGGCGCCGGATTGGACTTCCTGGCCGTCAGCGCCTGTGCGAAGCTGGGGCAGTACACCCACCCCAGGCGTCGCTTCCAGCGGTTCATCAACGACTGCTTCGAAGGCATGCGCGGCAGCCTGGCCATGGCCGTGCGGGACATTCTGTCCGCCCTGTGGGCAGGGTTCTCGGTCACGGAAATCTGCCTTCGCCCCGAAGGCGGGCGCTGGATGCTGGACCAGCTCGCGACGCTGGACCCGGCATCTGTGACCTTTGGCCTGGACTTGCAGCCTGGGTCCCGCACCTACGGCGAGTTGGAGCACATCTGGCAGTGGCGTTACTCCGCCTGGGAAGCCCCCCTAGACCCGCCGCAGGTCGTGCACTACGTCCACCAGCAGCGGTTTGGCAACCCCTACGGACAAAGCCGGCTGAAGCGGGCTTATGCTCCGTGGTTCTTGAAGACGAGCCTCCTGCCGGCCTGGGGCCAGGCCCTGGAGCGCTACGGCGCGCCCCTGACGGTGGGCAAGACCACCAACCTGGCCCAGGAGATGGAGGACGAGGGCGTCCTCACGACCCGCGGGCAGTACATGGTGGAGCGCCTGAAGGAACTTATTTCTGGGGCCTGCGTCGCCATCGAGGAAGGCGAGGAGATTGCCTTCCAGGGCTTGACGACGGCCGTTGGCGAGAACTACGAGGCCGCCCAGAATCACCTGAACAAGATGATCCTGCGGTCGCTCCTGCTGCCCAGCTTGGTCTTCGACAACACCGACACCGGCAGCTACTCGCTGGGCGAGAAGCACTACGACGTCTACATCATGGGCCTGGACTACCTCCTCTTGGAGGTCACTGAGACCCTGCTGGAGCAACTGGTCCGCCCCCTGCTGTGGTGGAACTTCGGCTGGGAGGGGGAGCTGGGCGAGTTCACCCGGCCTCAGTTGCAGCCCGAAGACAGGGCGGGCCTCATCAACGGCATCGTCCAGTTGACCACAGCCGGCTACATGAGCCCGGAATGCCCGGCCGACTTGAACCACGTGCGCGAGACGGCCGGCCTGGAGATTGTGGAGAGCCTCCCGTATTCCGCCCCTGCGCTGCCCGCGCGAGCATCTGCTTCCACTGAGGAGCCGGACGGGGACGACGAGGACGGCGACGGCTCTCCCGGTTCTGAACCCGAGCAGCCCGCGGAGATGCGGATGCGCCTGCTGCGAGGCGTGGAGGCGACGGCGTGACCCTGGCTTTGGTCAACCTGGCCGACCAGGACGCCACCCCCCTGCCGTTCCCCTGGTCCCGCATCAAGCGCACCCTGGACGCCTTCGAGGCCCGCTTCGTGCGCGGCGGCCTGCGCCTGCAGGCTGAGCGCGTGCAGGCCCTGCGCCCGGTGGTGGAGGAGACCCTGCGTCGTGGCATGGTGCCCGCCACCATCAACCTGGATGGCAACTTCCTGGACCTGGTGGAGGCCTACGTCGGGCAGGTCCTGGTGGAGGGAATCGTCCAGGGAGACGCCGACGTGAGAGCCGAGGAGCGCCGGGCGCGGGCGGCTGGTGTCAACCTGAAGGTTGACGGGGAGGCCGTGATTCCGAAGGAGGCGATCGCCTTCCTCGAGAGCCGGCGCGACCTGAACCGCTTCTTCGACGCCGACCAGGTTGAGAAGGTGCGGACCATCCTGGGTAACTCCCTGCGCGAGGGGGCCACCGTCAAGCAGACGATGGACGCCCTGCAGACGGCGCTTCCTGGGGCCAGCCGGGCCCGCCTGGAGAACATCGCCCGCACCGAGGCCACTGCGGCCTACAACCAGGGCCGCGTCTATCGCTTCCTGCAGTCGAAGGGCTTCATCCAGGCCGTGCGGTTCGACGCCATCCTGGACAGTCGGGTCACGGACATCTGCCAGCACCGCAACGGCCTGCTGTTCGCCCTGGACGACCCCAGGCTGCGCCAGAACACGCCGCCCCTGCACTACCAGTGCCGCAGCGTCCTGACGCCCATCTCCGGCTACAAGCTGGAGAAGATGGGCGGCAAGGCGCGCCTGGCTGCCGACCGCGCCAAGATGGACGACGCGCCCGGCCCCCAGGTCACCAAGACCGGCCGCTTCGGCAACGAGCCCTGGCCGGACGTGCAGGGCGGCGGCGGTGCGGCGCCGGCGCCGAGAGCGAAGCCGGTGGGGCCGAAGGGGCCTGCTGGGGGCGATGCAGCGAAGTCGGAGAGCACGCCGCGGGGGCCGAAGGGCGGGGATGAGGGCGAGGCGAGGGCGCCGGAACCGAGGGCGAAGGAAGCCGGACGGGTCGAGCCTGAGCCGCGGGTTGAGACGGAGCCTGCCCGGAGTTCGAAGAGGCCGACGGAGACTTTAGAAGGCGACGAAGCGGTAACGCCAGAGCGGACGTCACGTTCCGAACCGGCAGAGCCGAAGGAAATCGGACCGAAAAAGGCGGGTCCAGTGCGGACCCCCGAAAGGGCATCTCCTGGCAATGTCAGCGGCCATGGCCTGCCAGTAGCACAGGCAGACCACCGGGTCCATGACCGATACGATCGGCTTCCGGATCCAGGCTCCGGCGACGTGTTACTCACTACTCCGTTGACCGTCGGCAATGTCACGTTCCCAGTTATCGACCATTGGGAAGGAACAACCGAACTCGTGATCATGCGGGACGTTCTCCACGAGTTCCCCGAGCGGCTACTCCGACGACTAGAGCACGTCCGGTTCACATCGGATCGGCTCTACGGTGAGGATGGCTCTCACGCGAACGCCCTCTATATCGTGGGCGCACAACGAATTGAGCTGAGCCGAGATGCGTCGAGGGACTTTGCCAGATTTGTGAGTCAGGACCAGTGGACGCGCGCACGGACGACAATCGCCCACGAGTTGGCGCATCACGCCTATGATTCGGTTCTCGATGCACAGGACTTGGAGCCATGGATCAAAGCGCACTGGGACGCCGACCTCGGTCTTCTGGACATTCGCGATAGGCGGGAACAGTTTGCCCGTGAGTTCGGATTGTTCATTGGAGATCGCCGAGAGTTTACACGCATCCTAGGCGTGCTGTATCCTGAACTTGAAAAGGCCTTCTTGGCCATCCTGCGAAGGACGAACTTGCCGTGAATTTGTCCATCTACAGGCACGGGACCTGGGAATTCGTCGGGAAGATTTCGGTCGACGACGAGACCGGCCGTCTCGTATTTCTTTCGGGAACTCCAGAACTACGGGAGTTCGTGCAACAGAATAGAGGCGGGTTTGAGGCCGTGCGTGACAGCCAGGTTGGTGACCGAATCTACTCCGGAGTCGTCCGGGTTACGCTGCCGACGGAGACGATGTTCGAGTCTCTGGCCAATACCGTCCTTCTGAACGACGGCTTCCTAACCGAGAAATTCGCCACCTATCTGAAGGGGCGAGAAGCATCATCTCCCCACGTGATGTCGTGACCCGCCCGGCCATCGACCCGGCCCGCCTGCGCTACGCCAGGGAACAGCGGAGGCTCACCCTGCAGGAACTCGGGGACGAGGTTGGAGTCAGCATCAGGACCCTCCAGCGGTATGAACAGGGAGATGGCGCCCCGAAGGCCGCGCTCTTGGATATCCTGGCAGCACACCTGCACGTTCGCCCCGAGTGGATCTGCGGCGCAGACGGCGAGATGGATGCCCCCCGACTGCAGTCCTTCCTGCAGAACCTGGTGACGCCAACTCAAGACCGCCCCAACCTCTTCACCCTGGTCTCCAACATCCTGGCCCTGTCCCCTGAGGACCGGGCCGCCCTGCTCCGCCTGCTGCAGTCCGAGGCGCAGACGGCCTGAAGATGGAGTAGCTGTGAACAAGTTTCTTGGATCCCTGCAGGCCGGCCTGCCGAACCCGCAGCAGCAGGCCGACCTGGACAGGATTCGAGCAGGCTTCTTCAGTGATAGCGTGTCAGTATCAGGAACTGAAGCTGCTGCAAAGATAGGTGGTAAGCGTTCAGGGACTCCAGTGCCACCCAGACGAGACCGGTGGCGACTGGTGCGTTCGGCTCTTGCATGGACATGCTGTGCAGCCGCTCTCGGACTGCTTGCCATTCGTCAAGAAACGTCTGGCACCGTGTAGCGGCCTCACGGATATGGACTGGTCCCGGTTTCCCGGGTACCCAAGATTGGGTTAGGCCGCTGTGGCCTCTGAGGTGTTCGTGGGTGGCGGGGTAACCTCCGCCTGGTGGAACCGAGCCTCGTACTCGACCGGGGTCAGGTAGCCCAGGGTCGAGTGGAGACGCCGGCGGTTGTAGTAGCCTTCGACATACCGGAAGACCTCCTGCTGGACCTCCTCGCGGTCGCGTCCCCGAAGGTCCACGAGCAGTTCGGTCTCGAGGGTTGCGAAGAAGCTCTCGGCGACGGCGTTGTCCCAGCAGTTGCCCCGACGGCTCATCGAGCATACGATGCCGCGAGACGTCAATAGCCGCCTGTGAGCCGCCGCCGTATACTGGCTGCCACGGTCGGAGTGGTGGATGAGTCCCGGGGCGGCTCGGCGCCGTCTCAGGGCCATTTGGAGGGCATCCAGGGCGAGGCGCTGCGTCATCCTGACCCCGATCGACCAGCCGATCACGCGTCGGCTGAACAGATCGAGGACGACGGCCAGGTAGAGCCAGCCTTCCGAAGTTGGCAGGTAGGTGATGTCGCTGGCCCAGGCCTGATCGGGTCGGCTGGGCCGGAAGTCACGGGCGAGGATGTTTGGGGCAACAGAATGCGTCGGATCGGCCTGTGTCGTGCAGCGGTAGGGCCGGCGGCGCTTGGCTCGGAGTTCGGCCTCTCGCATAAGCCGACCGACTCGCCTGCGTCCAATGGCGATGTCACGGCGGTTCAGGACCTGCCTGTGGCGCCGGGAACCGTAGCGCTCGCGGTTCTCGGCGTGCGATTCTCGGAGCGCCTCCGTGAGCTTCTGATCCTCTTGCGCCCGTTGCGACGGCCCCCGCCCAACCCACTCGTAGTAGCCGGCCAACGAAACATCGAGACAACGGCACATGACCACCACTGGGAACTCGGCCTTCTCCGCATGGATGAACTGGAACCTCACGCCTGTTCCCTCGCGAAGAAGGCCGCCGCTTTTTTTAATATCTCGCGCTCCATCTCCGCCAGCTTCTTCTCCTTCTCGAGCTGGCGATTGCGCTTCTTCAGTTCCTCGATCTCCGCTCTGGCGTCGCGAAGGGCCTGGGCGTCACCGCCACGCGGCGTCGACACTCCCTGCCTCTCCCTCCACCTGGAGAGTGTGTTGGGCGAGATCCCCAGTTCGCCAGCGAGTCCTTCCAGCGTCTGGTCCCCCTCCACGCTGAGCTGAACGGCCCTCTCCTTGAACTCCTTGGTATAGCCCGGGCGCTTCATGCCTTTCTTCATCTGGATCTGTCTCCTCCAGGTCTCTTGAGTCTATCCCAGGTACCCGGAAAAGTGGAGCCAGTCCAATATCCGGATCGGCGTTCTTCATCAAGCTATCCAGTTTCAGCCACTGCTGAACCTTCTCGGCCGGATTCTTCACGTCTTCGTCCTCCTCGTCGTGGTTCGGTTGGTAGCACGCCCGGCTTCGACGAGGAGGACGCCAACCCCACCGCCCACAGAAGGCCCCACCACCCGGGGCCTTCTGCATTTCCAGGAGGCCACCATGAGAGAGCCAGTCGTTGGCAAAATCACCTTCGAGCCGCCTCGGGACTTCGGCGCCTATGAGACCCTGCGCCGCGAGTACGGCATGCTGGCCGCCATCAGGTCCGAGAACGAGGCCCTGAAGGAGCGCCTGAAAGCCCGCCGGCTGACCGTCGAGGTCGAGGACCCGAACGCCGGCGGGGGCTTGGCCATCCTGACCCAGGAGGAAGCCCAGAAGCACGCGCGCCGGGCTTACGCCTGTGGAACCCTGGGGTTCAAGCTGATGCAGCACGACGCCCAGAGCCTGGACCCGAAAAAGGTGAGCGAGGTCCTGCTGGACCTTTGGATGGCGGAGGCGGACCTGAACCCGGATCGCCTGCTGGACCGACTCGGACTGGAGGAACCCCATGTCTGATTGCATCGACACCGCCACTCAGGCCCTGACCGCCGAGGGCGTGGCTGAGGACGTGGCCCGGCGTGCGGCCGTGGTCGCCTACTGGGCCGAGACCGGGCGGATGCCCGAGTCTGACGCCGGGACCGACGTGGACCTGACGACCCGGGCCCGCGAGTTCGTGGCCCTGGCTGCGGCCGAAGAGGTCGCGCGCTTGCAGGCCGGTGGGCTTGAGGACCTGGCCACCTTCGCCGAGCAGGATGCCCCGGAGGCCAGCGGCCCCCGTGTCCTGCGCGAGGCACACCTGCTGCACCCTGGGACCTTTAACGGCCACCAGTTCAGCCGCGCCGACCTGCAGCAGGTCGTGGACAACTTCGACCCGGCGGACCCGCCGCCCATCCAACTGGACCACAGCCTGAGCGCCCGAGACACCCAGGGTTACGTGCGGGCCGTGCGGATGGATGGCGACAAGCTCCGCGCCCTGCTGGAGTTCCGCGGCCAGGAGGCCGTGACCCGGGTCAGCGATGGCCTGTGGCGCAAGCTCAGCGCCGGGGTCTACCTGAGACCCCAGAAACGCCTGAAGGAGGTCAGCGTGACCCCCTTCCCCGCCGTGGCTGGCCCGGAGCCGGCCCGAGTTCTCACCCAAGGAGGAAACGACATGGACGAGCAGACACCGGCTCCGGTCGAGGATATCGCCCCGGAGACGGTCCCCGAGGCCCCCGCAGAACCGGCGGAGGCCCCCACCGAAGAGCCTGCCCAGGAGCCAGAGAAGGCCCTGGCCGATACCAGCGAGGCCGACGCCATCATGGCCGCCCACGAAGCCGAAATCGCCCGCCTGCGCGCGCAGCTCGAGCAGCAGGAACAGGTGGCCCGCCTGCGCGAGGACACCGACCTGGTGGCGGAGTTCGTGCGCAACGGCCAGTCCACGCCTGCCATGAGCGAGGCAGAGCTGAAGTTCGTGCAGGTTCTGGAGCCTGAGCAGCGCGACGCTTACGTGGCGCTGAAGCAGGCGTCTCCGGGCTACGCGACCATGGGGCGCAAGAGCCTGCCCAACATCCAGCAGGACGGGCACACCACGCCGCAGCAGGCGCAGGCCCAGACCGAGGCCCTCCTGGCGGAAGCCGGTTACCGCAAGGGCGAGGACGGGCGCTGGACCCGATAGCCCGAGACCACCCCAAGACCTACCGGGCCCGGTAACGCCGGGCCTGAGCATTTAAGGAGGAGCCATGGGAGAAATCAGCACCACCACCTACACCCCCGCCGAAATCCGCGCCTCGGGCGACGAGGCCGGCTTCCCGACCACGAACGTCACCCTGGCCAGCACCCAGACCGCCATCGTGGCGGGTACCATCCTGGGCATCGTTGAGGCTTCCGGCCTGGCCGCGGCCTATGACGACAACGCCATCGATGGGTCCGAGGTTGCCAAGGGTATCCTCGCCGTCAACGCCGACCCCGCCACCGAGGGGCGCGCCATCCCGGTGCCCATGTACATCGGCGGGCAGTTCGTCGAGTCCAGGCTGACCGGCCTGGATGCCGCTGCCGCTGCCGACCTGCACGGCATCAGCATGACCAACGGAATCTTCAAGTTCTAGGAGGGGAACAGACATGCCCGCAATTCACGACGGAAACGACATGACCCTCACCAGCACCAGCGAAGCGGTGAAGGGGCTTATCAAGTTCGGAACTTCGGCCTATGACGAGGCCAACAACATGATGGGAATCGGCACCGACGAGCCGTCCGTGGCGCTGGAGGTTGTTGGAGACATCCTGGCTGAGGACGTGGTCGCCGATGGCATCCAGGTCGAGGCCATCACCCTGACGACCGGCGCCTCTACTGGCCACGTCCTGACCTCGGACGCCGATGGAGGCGCTACTTGGACCGCCATCCCGGTCCAGGCTCACGGCGGCCTGACTGGCCTGGCCGACGACGATCATGCCCAGTATGCCGCCTGTGACGGGCGAGCCGGCGGGCAGTTCCTGACCGGTGGCACCGAGGACGGCGACGACCTGGAACTTGCCAGCACCGCGGGAGCCGTCAAAGGCAGCATCCTGTTCGGCACCTCAGCCTACGACGAGGTGAACAACCGCCTCGGCATCGGCAACGCCGCGCCGACGGTCGAGCTCGAGGTCACCGGCGACATCAAGGCCGAGAGCATCACCCTCACCGACGGCAAGTCGGACGGGCACGTGCTCACCTCCAACGCCGACGGCCTCGGCACCTGGTCTGCCATTCCCGCGCAGGACCATGGCGCCCTGACGGGCAACGGCGACGATGATCACCTGCAGTATGCCGCCCTGGAGGGCCGCGCCGGCGGCCAGGTCCTGATCGGTGGCACCGAGGAGGGCGACGACCTGGAGCTTCGTTCTACCAGCAACCAGGTCGGATTCGGCCGGGTCCGCATTGGTGCTCACGGCATCGTCGTGGACGAGAGCATGTCCGACGCGGTTGGAATCCTCTGCGACCCCACCGTGGGAGATTTCCTGCAGTTCTCCGGCGACGGGGACTTCGGGGTGTCGATGCAGCGGAACCCGACCGCGGCGCAACCTGGCGGCAATCTGAGCCTCAGCGCGGGCTCGCCCCGGGTCGGCGAGACCGACCAGGACGGCGGCGACCTGGTGCTCTCCACGGGGTCCTCGACTGGCACCGGAACCGCGAAGGTCCAGGTCAAGGCAGCCCCCGCCGGCAGCACCGGAATCGATGATAACGCCCCCGTGGTGGCCCTGGAGGTGCGCGGGGACGGCAACGTCCTGGCTGGCCCCCAGGCGGGTGTGGCCCAGGATGCCGCTGCCGGCTTCCTGTGCATCCCCATCATCGCCACCGGCGACCCGACTGGGTCCCCCGCCAGCATCCCGGCCGGCATGGCCGCCATCGGCTACGTGGCCGCGACCGGCAAGCTGGCCGTCTGGGATGGCAGCGCCTGGAAGCTCATCACTGTCGACGTGCCGTAGACCTGTCCCCCTGCCTCCGGAGCGCCTGAATGGGCCTCCGGGGGCAACCTCCCGGGCCACCCGGGAAATCGAAAGGAGTTCAAGAAATGCCTATCAACTGGCCCTCTCCCGAGGCGATTACCGGGGTGGCCCGCGAGTTCCAAGCCGACCCCGCCCGGTTCATCGGCCAGGGCATCCTGCCCGTCGAGACCACCAAATACAACCTGAGCCCGGACCACATCTCCTGGGATGTCCTGGGCGCCGCCAAGGGCATGACTTCCGCCCACACCCTGGGCGCCGACCCGGCCCTGGTCTCCCAGCGCGTGCTGCAAACCAAGGTCCAGAAGCCGGCACACTGGAAGGAGGCCCAGCGCATCAACGAGCGCGACCTGCTGCTCATCCGCAACATCGGCGTGGACGAGGGATCCCGCATGGCTGGACGCCTCGTGACCCAGTCCATCGAGGACCTGAGCCTGCGGGTCGACACCCGCGTTGAGTGGTCCATCTGGCAGGCCCTCCAGGGCAGCCTGGTCATCAACGAGAACGGCGTGAAGCGCACCATCGACTACGCCGTCCCGGGCGGCAACAAGATCAACGTGTCCGACGGATCGGGTGAATACTGGTCGCACACAGACGGCAACCCCGTGGGCGACCTCCAGTCGGCTCTGGACAAGTTTGACGGCACCGGCGCTGGCCGTGTCCGCTGCTACTACAACCGCTCTGTGGCCAAACTCATGGCCAACAACTCCGTGGTGCGCGACCTGGTCAAGCAGTCGGCCCCCGTGCTGCAGCTCGGCTCCAGCAACATCGGTGGCTTGATGATGGACCTGGTCGGCGGCATCGAGGGCATGGTCCAGTATGACGAGGGCTACGTGTCCGATGCCGGCACGTTCACCAAGTTCATCCCGGACAACAAGGTCATCATGGTCGGCTACGGCGCTGAGCGCATCGGCGAGTGGGCGTCCGTCCCCAGCCTGCACAATGGCGGCATCGACGGGGCCACCGGAGGCAAGTTCGCTGGCATCGACGACCAGTCGGGCAACCGCGCGAACCCGTATGTCGAGGTGTTCTCTGGCATCTATGGACTGCCGGTCCTGTTCCATCCCAACTGGGTGGTCATTCTGACCGTCCACGCCTAGTTCCTCACGGCTCCGGGGTGGGGCAACCTGCCCTGGGGCCGTGACCCCTGCGAGGTGATCCATGGCCTACTGCACATCAGCGCACGTCCGCCTGCGTCTGCCGGAGTTTCCCTCTGACGTGGCCCATGATGCCATCGTGACCGAGGCCATCAGCGCGGCCCAGGCCGAGGTGGACATGGCCCTGGGCGCCCGCTACACCGTCCCGTTCGCGACCGTTCCCGACGTGGTGCGGCACATCACCGCAGACCTGGCGGCGGCGTGGGCGCTGGACACGACCTACTCCGGCGGCGGCGAGGAGAGCGAGACCCGCCTGTCCGCCTACCTGCGCAGCCGCGCCATGGACCAGGTCCGCCAAATGGTCGAAGGCACTTGGCGGGGCGCGGACACCCTGGTGGCGCGCAGCGTCCTGGCCGGTTCCAGGAGTAGACCCGGCATGTTGACCTCCACCCGGGGCACGACACCGGCCCTGCGCGACTGGGTCCACCCGGGGCTGGAGTAATGCCCAGGTTCGTGGTGGAGATTGACTCCAGCGAGTGGCGGGACGCCGTCGGGCGCCTGATGCAGGCGACGGACGACTTCTCGGAGTTGATGGCCGGAAACATCGCTGACGCCGTCCAAACCATGGTGGCCGACGCATTCCAGCATCAGGGGCGCCCCGGCGAGCCTTGGGTCGAGCTCTCCGACAAGACCCTGGACCGCCGTCGCAAGGGCAAGAGGGCCTCCAACAGCGACCGCATCCTGCGAGACACCGGGCGCCTCCAGCAGTCGGTGTCCGTGGGCAAGTCGGACTCGCACTCCTACGAGGTCGGCAGCAACCTGATTTACGCCAGAGTCCACCAGTTCGGCGCGGTCATCAGGCGCAAGACCCGCATCGCCAGGCTCGCCGAGCGCCTGCTGGAGCGATCCAAGCAGGGGCGCAAGTATAGCGACCGGATCCTGGGGCTGGCCCAGGAACAGGCGAAAGCTCGCGGGGGCATCCTGACCGTCATCCCCGCCCGCCCCTACCTGCCCATGCCCATGACTGAGGATGAGCGCGGCGAGCTCGCCTTCGCCCTGGAACACTACCTGAAGACGCACCTGGAGGGCTGATGTTTCTCGCGATTGCCGACGCCCTGGCTGCCAGGCTGCAGGCCGAGCAGACCCCCGGCAGCACGCTGGAAGACATCCGCCTGGTGCGCGTGGGCGACCACCAGCCCATCCCGACATTGCACCACCCGGCCCTCGTGGTGGACTGGGACGGAGCCAGGGGATTCCGATCTGACCGGCAGCGGGTCGAGTTCTCGGCCGTGCTCCGGGTCTACCTCTACACGGTCAGCCAGGATGGCCCGGAGGCGGCCGAGCGCGAGGCCGACCGCCTGGTCTGGGACGATTCCACCGGAACTCCGCGCGGGCTTTTGCCGGCGCTCTGCCGATGCACCAGGACAGCCCTGGTCATCGATGGACAGTCCTATCTGCTGGCAATCGGCGACGAGGTCCATACCGTCGCAGTCAAGGACAAGGCGCACAGCACCGGCATGTCGTGGGTCGAGGTCCGCGCCGTGACCATGCGCAACACACCGACGTAACCCCGGGCCCCAGGCCCACAACCCAAGAAGGGGCGCAGCGACGCTCCTTCTGCATTTAAGGAGGAGCAACATGGGAGACTTCAACAAAGTGACCGTGGGGTCTGGGACGCTGTCGGTCAACGGCACCGACGTCGGATTCCTGAAAGGTCCGGTCAAGGTGGCGCTGGGCCACGAGAAGCTGGAAATGAAGTCCGGCGTCCCCCGCAAGCTGCAGGGCTCGATCGTCACCGAGATGATCCACAGCATCGAGGCCCCCCTGGCCGAGCTGTCGGCTGAATCCATCTCCCGCGCCTCGGGCTTTGTCCCCGTGTCCATCGTGGACGCCGCCGAGGTGACCGTGGCTGACGGGGACGACCAGGCCAGAACCTTCGCTACTTTCGGCGGGGCCCTGCAGCGCATCATCCTGGACGGACCCGCCGTCACCGCCCTGGTGGTCACGTCGGCTGACGAACTGACCACCTACACGGTCAACGACGACTACATCCTGGACGCCACTACGGGCATCGTCTACCGCAATCCCGGTGGGACCATCGGGTCGGCCGCGACCGTCCATGTGGCCTACAAATACACCCCCGTCGCCAGCAAGCGCCTGAACATCGGCGCCGCCTGGCAGATCCTGGACCTGGACGACGTCGTGTTCACTCACACTCGCCCTAGCGGGAAGCTGTTCGTGGCGCGCATGCATAAAGCCCAGGCCGCCGGGAACGTGGACCTCTCGTTTGACACCGAGGCCAGTGACTTCGTGATCCAGCAGTTCAACTGCTCGGCCATCGACGACACGGCCAACCACCCTGAGGCCCCTCTGGGCTACTGGGACGACCAGCAGTGACCTGACCCCTCTTGAGTCGCTCCCGTCCGTGTAGGGGCGGGCGGGGGCGGCTCTTCCCCCTACAGGAGGTAGATATGTCCGAGAAGTTCTTGTTGGAGCGCGCGACCCAAGAGGTGGAGGTGGAGGGTCGCACCTTCCGCCTCCGCGAGATGTCCGGGGCGGACCTGCGGGAGTACATCCGCCTGGTCAACGAGCCCCTGAACACAGTGGTTCAGGAGATTGCTGAGGGCGGCGAGGCCCTCGTGGTGGACGCCCTGCAGCGCCTCCAGAAGGCGGAGAACCTGCTCTTCAGTTGGCTCCTGTCCGTCCCGACCGACGGCAAGGCCCCTGCCGACGACGCCCTGCTGGATGCCATGAGCCCGCGCCAGCGCCGGCGCCTGCTGGAGATTCAGGATCAACTTAACGACACCGAGGCCGCCCTGGGAAACGTGCGCAACCTCCTCGCGATGGCACAGGCGAGGAGGGCTGCGAAGGCCTTGGCTGGGCCGAACTGATTGACGCCATCGCCGCGCGCTACTGCCTGGACCCGATGCATGTCTGGTCGACCTGGTGCCTGCGGCAGATTGTCATCATGCACAACCTCGCCATGCGTCAAGCCTGGCTGGATAGGGCCTTCCAGGCGACCATCCACGGCGCCGAGATGGGCCCGGAACCCGAGTGGGACCTGGGACAGCGCGTCGGTGGCAAGGCCTTTGACGACGAGTTCGAGGCGCTGAAGCGGAGGAAACGTGGCAAATAGCACCATCCCGGTCATCCTCCGTGTCATGGCGGAGCGCGATCCTGGCCTGGCTGACACCCTTCAGCAGATCGAGCGCGCCCTGGCGGAGTTGTCGCAGCGTGCCCAGCAGACCATGGCATCCACAGGAGGGATGGACCAGGGTTTCGCCGACGCGGCGGAACAGGTGCGGAGGATTACCTCCGCAGCCGATGGTGCCACATCGGCCGTGCGCAAGATGGCCTCTGCGGAGAAGCAGGCGTCCAGCGAGACGGCCAGGATCGCGGAGCAGGCCAACACGGCGGCGGAGGGGCTGCGTCAGGCTGAATCCCAGGCGCAGCGCCTCCTTGCCACCGTGCGCAAGGTCGGGTCTACTCGAGCCCTGCCCGCTGGCCTGGCTGGTGCCAACCTGGCCCTGCCTGCTGGAGGAGTGGGCGGAGGGCTCGCCATCCCGGGGGCGTCTGGGGCTATCTCGGGAATCCCTGGGCCAATCGCCGGGTCATCAGGGTCGACGTCCAGGCCTGGCGCCATGGCCGGCTACGCCAGACAGGGCATGGCTGGTGCCGTCGGGGCATCCATGCGCGCCCTGCCGTCGGGCTCTCTGGCGGCCCCTCTCTCATTCTCTGAGAATTTCGTCCGTCAGGCCGAGATCCTCAACCGCACCCTCGAGCAGGTGGAGAGGCGTTACGACGAGACCGCCCGCCGGGCCGTTGAGCTGGGGCAGAAGTCCGGCATGGCCATGGTGGCTGCTGGCGCCGGCGTGGCTGCCCTCCTGGGCTACGCGGTCCAGGTGGCCGGGCAATTCGAGCAGCTCCGCGCCAAGCTGGAGACCGTCCAGAAGTCGGCCATCAAAGCCGGCGAGACGTTTGATTTCGCGCGCGAGCTGGCGGCCAAGACCCCGTTCGACGTGCAGGGCGTGGTTGCGGCTGCCGTGCAGCTCGAGGTCTACGGCACCCGGGCCCAGAAGGTTCTCCCTCTGGTGGCCGACCTGGCCGCCGGCATGGGCAAGCGCATCGAGGACACCAGTCTGGTTGTCGGCAAGGCCATGTCTGGCAGCCTGGAGGGCTGGGAGTCCCTGCGCAACGAGTATGGCGTCAGCAATGCCAAGCTCGCGCAGTATGGGGCCACACTGACCGCGACGGGCGGCATCGCAGCGTCGACGGCAGGCGACCTGGAGAAGGCCAAGACGGCCCTGCAGCGCATCATCCAGACCGAGTTCGGTGGCGCAGTCGAGCGCCAGTCCAGGACCCTGCAGGGCGCGCTGAGCAACGCCGGCGACTCGGTGCAGAATTTGGCCGCCACCTATGGCGAGGCCCTGGTGCCGCTGGTCACGGGTGCCGCTAGCGCCTTCTCTGGCCTGGTCGACGCTGCCACTTCGGCGCCCGCACCTCTGCGAGCGGTCGCAGTGGGAGTCGCTGCTGCCGGGGCAGGTCTGCTGGTCATGGCGGGCGGAACGACCATCGCGGTGGCGGGCCTGGTCGCGCTGAACTCGCAACTGCTTGCCGCTGGCCCGAACATTGCGGCGGCTGGCGTGGCGGCGAAGGTGACCAGTGGTCTGCTGACAGGCATGGCCGGCGCGGCTGGACTGGCCAGGAAAGCGTTCATCGCGCTGGGCACGACCCCGCTAGGCGTCGCCCTGACGGCTCTCGCCGCTGGATTCGTATCTGTGAAAGGATCCATCGACCACTACAACGACCAGCAGGTCGCTCTGGGCAACGCCTTCTCCGAGCAGTCGAGGCAACTGGCCCGGGCCACTCAGGAGTGGCGCGCGCTACAGTCAGCCATCGACGACGCTGCATCATCCAGAGGAGTGGCCGGGATCACGCTGCAAGGGGGTCAGTCCGGGGTGGTCGAGGGGCTGCAAAATCTCCGGGAGACAGTATCCCCAGACGTGCTCCTGAAAGCCCTGCACAAGGCCTATGGCAGCCTGGAGAATGTCAAAGAACGGGCCGTCGAGGCGCGCGAAGAGATCGGATCCCTGCTGCAGCAGCGCAGGTCTCTTGAGGATCTGCAGAACATGGGCGTCGGCCTGAAGGTTGACATCCGCGAGAGCGCCGACCTGCAGAAGATATTCCCGGACGTCGATTTCGTCACGGTCGAGCAAATCAATGATGCGCTCAGCAATCTCGATGCCAAGCTCCTGAATCTGCGCGGAACCTTCGGCGGCCTGACGTTCGCGAAGGACCTGTTCGAGGAACTGGAAACCCCGCTAAAAAGGGCAGTTGCCGCGACCCAGCGCCTGGACAGCTACCTCAAGTTCGCCGGCAAGGCCGGTGACATCCGCACCATGACCGAGGCCCTGGAGGAGACCAGGGAGACTCTGTCCCGCCTGCAACAGACGGCGCAAGCAGGCGGGCTACCCGCCTATGACGCTGGCGCCCTGCGGCAGAGCCTGCTATCTCCTGAGACGACCGAGCCGGAGACGGAGGCCATCACGCGACTTCTCACCCTCATGGGCGAGGTCGAGTCCCAGGCCGAGCGCATCAACCAGGCGAACGAGAAGGCCAATTCTGAGCGCATCCGCCTGATGGACCAGGAATTCGCGCGCTCCCAGGCGGGGCGAGACCAGGACCTGAACGCGACCATCGCACACCTCGAGCGCAAGCTCCAGGCCGTGCGGGGCAATGCCGAGCAGGAGACCCAGGTCCTCAACCAACTCCACCAGGCCCGCAAGCAGCAGCGCCAGGAGGAGATTCAGTCCCAGAAGACAGGCCTGCAGGATGCAATCCGGGCTGCCACCGAGGAGACCCAGCGCCTGGCATCCAGCGGCGAGGGGACGGCTTCCCAGGTGGCGGAAGGCTACCGTGGGGTGCTGGTCATCCTCGACGACTGGGCGCGGGCGCACAAAGTCCTCCTCGATCAGGTGCCGGAACTCCGCGAGGAGTATGACCGCCTGCGGCAGGGCGCCGAGGACCAGGCCGCAAGCTCCGAGCGAACCGCCCGCGCCGAGAAGCTCGCGACCCTGCGGGAGCAAGCCAGGGAATTGCAGGCGGGGGCCCGTGGACAGCAGGAGCAGTTGCAGGCCACCAGGGACTCGCTGGACCTCTACGAGCGGGTCCTGCGCAGCAGCCAGGACCTGCGCAACGACGCCCAGTCCCGCAAGACCCTGCAGGGCGAAATCAACGACCTGCGCCGGCGCGAGGTGGACCTGGTCGAGCAACTCGCCGAGCGCGAGCGACAGTCCAAGCAGCAGACGGCCGGGCTGTCGCAGCAGCTTCTGGACGCCGAGATTGCTACCCTGGAGGCCCGCTTGCGGGCTGGTGAGGACGTCGAGGCCGAACTGCAAGCGAAGCGCGCTGAGCGGTTCCAGGCGGCCCTGGATGCCATCCAGGCGGAGACGGATGCCGAGGTTCAGGCGGCCGAGGGGAACCAGGTCCTCATCGAGGAGGCGCTCAAGCGCGGCCTGACCCGCAGGCGTCTGCTCCAGGAGCAAGAGCGTCAGCGCCTGCTGTCTGGCCTGCGCCAGGAGGTCTCGGCCGTCAAAGATGCCGAGTCCCAGAAGGACCGGGCGCGCAAGCGTTTCAGGCCTGAGGACCGCATCGGCGGGGAGAACTCGCCCATCATGACCGGAGAGGAGGCTTTTGCTGACGTCCTCCCGGGCATGAAAGGCCTTCAACTCGGGAACACTCCCAGCATCTTGGGCGGCAAGAAGGCCGAAGACAACACCCGTCAGCAGGCCGAGGACGAACTCAAGACGCTGGGTGAGGCTGCCCAGCAGACAGGCAAGAGCCTGTCCGAGTTGCCGCCTGCCCAGACAGAGTTCGGGGCTGCGGCGACGGCCGGAGGGGTCTCGCTGCGTGAGCTGGCGGCCGCGGCCTCACAGGCAGCGGCGTCGCTCAGTTCCATCGCTGGCGGCGGCGGTGGTGGAACTCCTCCTCCGGTGGGGAACGACCCAGAAAACGGGGTGGGAGGCTCACTCGGGGACTCTCTTGGCGCGGCGATCCAAGCGATAGCATCCTTCACGGCTCCTGGAGGTCGCAAGCCGGTCGCGGATGGCGGCTATCCGACGACGGGCTATCCTGGCCTCGAGCGCCGGATGCCGACCCCAGTGGAGATGGGCGCAGTGTCGCCCCGTATCGTCACGCAGGCGCCGGTCAGGACCAACAGCATGAGCCGGTCCGACGTCCGGCAGACCGTCGTCGTCAACGGTGCCGCCAACACCGAGCCGCAGGCCCAGGTCGTGGCCAGGGAGGCCGCCAAGCTGGTCGAGCAGCAGCAACAACGGCAGCGCCTGATGGCTGGCCCCTGGAGGTAGCATGGCAACCTGGGAGTATATCGGACGGCACCAGATCCAGAAGGACCTGGTGATTCGAAAGACGCTGTCCCGCACGGGCGGCGCCTACGGGGGCAGCTACGTCTACGATGCCCATGCCCCAGAGGTTACCTATACCCTGGAAACCGATGAGGGTCTGACTGACACCGAGGCGGCAGCCCTGGAGGCTCTCATCGAGGCCCAGGACGGAACCGCCAGCGTGGTCGACAACGCAGGACGCACCTGGGCCGGCCGCGTGGTGGGCGTGAGCCTGGAGGCGACCCCGGGCAGCGACCTCTGGCGCGCGACCCTGACCCTGCGCTCGCAGGCGGACGAGGCGTAATCATGGACATCAACGTAACCCTGCTGGACCCGGATGGCAACGCCCTGCCGGTCGAGTCCGTGACCGTGACCCAGAGCATCAACCGGGGATGGACCTGGAGCGCTGTCCTGTCATACATGCCCCACGGCTATACCGTCTTGGAGGACACGGACCGCTCCCTGCTCGATGCGTTCCTGGAGGACGCGACCTTCACGCTGACGCTCACCGCCGGGGCGCACACGCTGACCCTGCCGCCCCTGGTGGTGCAGGACTGGGAGGAGGACCACGGGACTGGGGGCGGGGTGCTGTCCGGCATCGACCTGGTGATGTACCGGCTGACTCGGAGCTCCCACCGGATGATGGGCATCCAGGTGACGACCAGCGCAGCCATCCTGGAGGCCATCGCCTCCGACATCGACATGTACGGGAAGATGTCCAACTACACCTCATGGTCATTCCCGGTGTGCGAAGTGGAGGACTCCGGGCGGACCAACATGCTGGTCCACGTCGAGCGCCTCTGCGCCATCGCCTGCCAGGAGTTCCGCTGCACTGCAGCATCCGGCGGCACCCTCGAGTTCTATCCGCTGGACATCTGGGCGGCTCCGTCTGGGACGCAGCCGGACTGGAGCAGCGTGGTTCGGCGTCGCGCCTGGTCCGACAGGATCACCTCGCTGGACATCGTCAAAACCTCCCGGATGACCGAGGCCGTCGTGGTCCATTCGGCGCTATCCAACGCTGGCGAGGTGCGACCCCTCGGGTTCTCCGCGCGGCATCTCCAGAGCACCTATCCCGACGTGACGTTCTGGGACGACGACCCCGACGTGAACCCGAGTGCAAACCAGGTCGGGTCTGGCGGGTTCGCTTACGATGAGCCCGTGGAAGCGACTCATTTCCGCGTCGAGCGAGACGGCTCGTCGTTCGTGATCCGCGGGACAGGGACGGACCGGCTGGTCCCGGGGACGGACCTGGCATTCTGCGTCAACCACGACTCGGGCATCGGGCCTGCCCGCCCGGCGGACGAGCCCTGGGTGGAGCAGTGGCTGCCGTCTCAGGCCTACGTCGAGGCGCGGACCCAGACCTACCTTTGGGCTCGCAATCGGCAGACCCACACCCTCTCCTGGGAGGGGCCACCCTGCCTGTGGCTGCCTCTGGGGCACGTCTTGACCTGGCCAGGATGCCCCGACTCGCGGGTGGAGAGCATCACGCACACGCTGGGGCCTGGGCAGGCCTCGACGAGCGTCGAAAGCGCCGCCCTTGGATCCGCGCAGTGGTAGGAGGATGAGATGGCCGACAACCCCATTACGGTAGGGACCGTCGTGTACGCCGCAGGGCAGCCGCCGCAGATATTCGTCGATGGGCAGACCGTCGCAATCCCCAACGTGTCGGGCGGCTGGCTGCAGGTAGGGCAGAGCGTGACCGTCATGCGCATGGGCAACGGGCGCTACCAGATGCTGGGGGAATCCGGATACTGGGGCCCGCCGCCCCCATAGGGAGGACTTCCATGTCGAGTTACATCTGGGCCCTCATCCTGGGCACCGACCGGGCCGACACGACGGGCCGGCTTTCGTTCTCGGCCTGTTGCGGAGCATTGTGGGCCGCCTGGGGCGAGCACCTGGCCAGGCTGATGCTGGACCCGTTGGTCCTCATCGTTTCCATCCTCTGGGCGCTGGACTGGATCACCGGCGGCGCCTTGGCCTGGCGGGAACATCGTTACTCGACCAGGCGCGGGCTCTACAGCGTCGTCAAGTGGCTCATCTGGATGGGCAGCTTGGCTGTGGGCTGGGCCTTCCGCGCGAACGGCCTGCCGGCGGACGACATCGTGCCCGTGATGATCGGGGCCGCCATCGTGTGGACGGAGGGCCTGAGCGTCCTGCGAAACTGCGCCCGCCTGGCCGGAGCGCAGGGCGGTCTGCTCTCGCGCACCGCGGACGGGCTGGAGGGGGAGTGCAGCCTTTACTTCGAGCGCTGGGAAGCCAGCCGCAAACGCCGCCGGCGAGAGGCCGGCCTGCCGGAAACCGAGGCCCCCGACGAGGGGGCCTCTTCAGTCCCTGGAGGTGAGCGCCCATGAGACCCGACCTCGGTCCGCACGACGTCCACATCGTGGTCAACACCGTCACCGACAAGGCCAAGTGCCACGTGCCCGGGGAGTCCGAGCCGCGCTGGGTCGTGCCATGCCGGAACGAGGGGGTGGCCGGCCCCGGCTGGGACCGCCCCTACGGCGACACGCCCCCCGGCCTCTGGGAGATTGTCCGGGTCGAGGAGATCCCTCCGGGCGACCCCGACATCGCCTCCTATGGCCCGGTCTACCTCTGGCTTCAGGAGCTGGAGGGACAGGCTCGGGCCGTGGGGCGCGCCGGCATCGGCTGGCACGGAGGTGGCTCAGGTTTGCCCGCGCCCCTGGCCCCTCGCCAGGGCTGGCAGGTCACCCACGGCTGCCTGCGCTCCCAGAACGTCGACCTGACCATGCGCGTGGTCCCAACCGTGCGCTACACCCATGCTCGCGGCGGCCGTGTCTGGCTGACCGTGAGCCGAGACCAGTGAGCCCGCACCTGTGGGACATATTCGCCCGCGCTCGTGCTGGCCTCTGGGCCGGAATGAGCGCCGAGAGGGTCATGCTCGAGGCCATCCGTGAGCTCGAGCGTGCCCTGGACCCGGTGGACGCCGGGCAAAGGAGAGCCATGAAAGTCGTCGTCAACGCCGTCGTTCCCGGGGCACCAGGCGCCGTGGATGTCCACATCTCCCTGCGTGACCTGAAGCCGGGCCAGGAAATGTCCGTGGCCCAGGCCTTCTCCTCCATCGAGTCTGCCCTGGCGGATGGGAAGGTCACGTTCTTCGAGGGCCTGAGCATCGCCATGGCCCTGTCCGCAATCGGCCGATAGGAGGACGCCATGCTCTACGGAGTGACCCTGCTGGGCCTGGTGGTGCCCGGCGAGACCGTCCCCGTTCAGGGCCCTGCCGGCCCGGTGAACGTCTCTGGCGAGCCTGCCGCCCCTCTGGCCCTGTTCCGGATAGACGGCTGGGAGCCCAACGACAACGACAGCCCCGCGGCATTGCAGGCGGAAGCGCAGGGGCACCGCGTGCTCGACCTCATGGAGAGCGTGGGCAAAGCGGCCGCCGACGACCGCATCGATGCCGAGGACGTGGCCCGCCTGGCCCTGACCCTGCGCATCCCTGGCGGGCGCGTCGTCGAGGTTCTGGTTCCGGTGACCCAGGAGGTCGTCAGGGCCCTGGCGGACGACGGGCGCATTGACTTGCAGGAGGCCCTGGCCATCGCCGGGGCCATCGTGTCCGGGGTCATGAGACTCCGCGCCTGACCCATGACCATCGCCCGACCACAGAGCCCCTCTCCCGTCACCGGGAGAGGGGCTCTGTCGCGTCTCGGCCGGTGTCTATTCTGGTGTCCATTCCACGGAGTAGAACGGGGCCAATTGGGGGTATGTGGAGAAAACCGATGCCCCCCGTCTGAAAGCAAGAAACCCGCACAAACGCGGGTTTCTCTTGGTGGGCGAGGACGGGCTCGAACCGCCGACCCCCTGCTTGTAAGGC
>DIWH01000019.1:0-9768 GCA_002423485.1 Candidatus Xenobium occultum
CCCTGGTGGTCAACAAGCTGCGCGGGACGATCCGCTGCGCCGCGGTGAAGGCCCCCGGCTTCGGCGAGCGCCGCAAGGAGATGCTCAAGGACATCGCCATCCTGACCGGCGGTCAGGTGGTCACCGAGGAGCTGGGCATCAAGCTGGACAAGGTCACCGTCGAGATGCTGGGTCAGGCTGCCCGGGTCCGCATCACCAAGGAGGACACCACGGTGGTCGAGGGCCGCGGCAAGATGGACGACATCCAGGGCCGCATCGAGCAGATCAAGCGCCAGGTCGAGGACACCGACTCGGACTATGAGCGCGAGAAGCTGCAGGAGCGCCTGGCCAAGCTGGTCGGCGGCGTCGCCGTCATCCGCGTGGGCGCGGCCACCGAGACCGAGCTCAAAGAGAAGAAGCACCGCATCGAGGACGCCCTGTCGGCCACCCGCGCGGCGGTCGAGGAAGGGATCGTCCCCGGCGGCGGGGCCACCCTGGTGCACATCGCCCCGGCCCTGGATGCCCTGAACCTGCACGGCGATGAGGCCATCGGCGTGCAGTTGGTCCGCAAGGCCCTGGAAGTGCCCCTGCGCGTGATCGCCAACAACGCCGGCGTCGAAGGTTCGGTCGTGGTGGAGAAGGTCAAGACCCTTCCCAATGGGCAGGGCTTCAACGCCGTGAACTTCGAGTACGTCGACATGATCAAGAACGGCATCGTCGACCCGGCCAAGGTTACCCGTTCGGCCCTGCAGAACGCCGCTTCCATCGCGGCCATGCTCCTGACCACCGAGACCCTGGTGGCCGAGAAGCCGGAGAAGGAGAAGGAGGCCATGGGGGCCGGAGCGCACGCTCACCCCGGCATGGACTTCTAGCCCAGGCTCCCCGTCGCCGCCGGCCCTCCTCTGGGGGGGCCGGCCGTCGGACTCTTGAAGGCCCCGCGGGATGTCCCGCGGGGCCTTCAAGCGTCATCTGGGACAGTGAGGATGTCGCGCGGGAGCGCCCCGGGCCAGGATCTTCAGGGCCATCCGGCCGTGGGGTGGGGCATGCTCGCGGTAGAGCAGGCCTGCCAGGATGGACGGATGGTGGGACAGCACCTCGGGGAACTCATCCACCGTCCAGGCCGGGTCCAGGAAGCCATCCTCCAGGATCAGGACCTGTCGGTTGGCCTGATCGGAGTCGGGGGTTGCAGAAGCGGCCTCAGGTGGGGGGGCGTCGTCCATCAGGCTGGGAGGGGCGCCGGGTTTGGGCCAGGAGAGGGTTGTCTTCCCGCCTCGGCAGGTGAGCAGCCGCCCACGCACGGGGGCCTGAGGAGCCGGTCCGATCAGGACCGTCCCCGAGTCGAAGGGCGCTTCTCGAAAGCGGGAACCCCTCGACCAGATCCGGCTCATCACCACCGTGCCCTGGCCGGGTTGGGAGTACAGGTCGAACTCGTCGGAGATCTTCCGCGCCACCCCCAGGCCCGTCCCCAGGGTGCCAGCGGTCGAGAAGCCGTCCTGGAGGCAGAGCAGCACGTCCTGCATCCCAGGGCCACGGTCGACCGAGAGGACCTCCAGGCCGGGGCTTCCCTCGTGGCGCAGGCCGCGGATCAGCAACTCGCCACCCTGGGCGTGGCTGACCAGGTTGGATCCCAGCTCTCCGGTCAGGAGGGCGACCAGGTCCAGAAGATCTGTCTCCATGCCCAGAGCGGCCGCCAGCCCGAGGGCCTGTCTGCGGGCCGAGCGGATCTGTTGGGGGACCTGGACCGAGCAGAGTCGGGTGAGGAGGTCGGGCAAACCCGGGACTTCCCTTTCAAAGGGGTCCGGTTCCAGAATCTTCGGAAACCGGGAAGAGTCGCAGGGAGTATACCCGGTCTGGGGTGGATCGAATCCCCGGGTCTTGAATCCTCGGGTCTCTAGAGTTTGAGACCCTTGAGGGTGAGGATCCGGGAGGGCATTCCGGTCCTCTCGGGATCGTTGTCGAAGACCAGCGTCAGCTCGTGGGTGTCCTTGCCTTCCTCTCGGACCGCCAGGCCAGCGGCCCGGTTCCCCGGGGCGAGCTCTTTGGCCACCAGGCGGGCCGGCCCGAAACCGCCGCGCAGAAGCCAGATCTGGTTGGAGCCGAAGCGTCGGCCGTCGGGGGACTCGGAGGCAAGCAGGACCAACAACCCCTTGCCCGGGACGTAGCACAGGTCGGAGAGGTGGAAGGCCTGGCCCACCGCCGGTTCGATCTCCGGAATCAGTTGAGGCTTCGCGTCGTGGAATTCCAGGTTCCGGTCCCGCGCCAGGACCTCCTCGAGTCGGGCTTCGTAGACCTGGACCGACCCGTCGGGCCCCAGAGGGCGGGAGAGTCCGAAGAAGACCCGCTTCTGCTTGGAGTCCACGGCAATCCCCTCCAATTTCAGGGGATTCTTGACCGTCTGTCCCAGGTGGCCCGTGCGCCGGAGCGCGGCGTCGGGGTCGAAGTTGGTGTCGGCCGAGTCCCGGGTCCAGCCCTCTCCCTGCAAGGCGTAGCGGTGCAGCACGCTGCGGGCGTGAACGAAGCGCACCACGTTCTTGTCATGGAAGTGGTCTCCGGTGACCAGGAAGGCCTCGTCACCCAGGCTGGCGATTCCGCTGTAGCTGGGGGGGGGCATGTTTCGGGGAAGGTCCAGGCGGCGGAACCGACGCCCCTCGAGGTCGAAGATGTGGAACTGCCGGTTGTTGGAGTCCGTCACCAGCACCCGGTCTTCGGCCAGGTAGACGGCCCCGGTGGGGCGCAGGTCCATCAAGACTCCCTCGTCGCCGCGCATGTCCTTGGGCGAGTCGGTCTCGAGAGCCAGGGCTCCGGCCGAGACCAGGGCCACGAAGATCCAGGTGAGGAGCAGGGGTGCGCGTCGCATGGGGGACCCTCCGGAGGGGCTTGAATTCAGCTCGAAACAGAACCTGATTCCTTCGTTTCGCTTGGAGCCCGGGGAGCCCTGCCTCGGCGAGCCGGGGCCGTCGGCTCAGACCCTGCTGTCCACGACCTCTTCGACGCCCAGGGTCTCGAAGTTTCGGAAGGGCGGCGTCAGGACGTCGTTCATGCTTTTGAGGATGGGGCCCTGGACCGGCCCGGCATCCTCCAGGATGCGATGGGCGATCGGACGGTCCACCTGGCGGAGCCGAGGCTCGACGTGCTTCATCACCGTCTCGGCCCGCACCACGACCGGAATGAATTCACCGGTATTGACCAGGCCGAGCAGGGTCTTGATCGGTTTTCCGATCACGAAGGCGTCGACCTCCGGAAAGACGGCAGGCCCCATCTCGGCCCACATGGCGGCCATGAAGGTCTGCTTGCGGTCCAGCTTGTTCTGGATCAGGATGACCCGCGGGACGTAGATGCCCTTGGCGCTGTAGCGCGTTTCCAGCAGGCGCCGGGCGCTCATGTAGCGCCACATCTCGTCCAGGCGCTCGCGCGAGAAGTAGGGGGGCAGCCGGCCGGTCCCGATCCCCAGCCTTTCCGTGGTCATCCGGTTGCTCTCGGTCCAGATCACCTGCAGGCGACCTGCGTCGCAGTCCTCCACGTAGTCCCCGGATGGCAGGAGGGCTCCCAGGTTCAGGGCCCTGCCGAGCTGTTCGACCACGGGAAGGGCCTCGCGGCCGATGAAGGTCGGACACATCAGGGGGAGGGAGGCCCTCAGGCCGGACTCTCTGGGGCGACCTGCCGCGAAGCCCACCGGGGCAGGGGCGGCGTATCTGAAGCTGCAGGTCACCCCTGTCTCGGGGTTGAGGTACTCGTATCCCCACTCGCAGTCCTGGGGCTCCTCGTCCCGAGTGGTGTGTGGGAGCTTGCTGGTGACCATCTCCATCCGCGCCACGTCAGGTGCGGTCTTGCCGGAGGGGACCACGTAGGCGATCTCAAAGCTCAATCGTTGACTCCGCAGGCAGGAAGCTGTCCACTGCCCTTCGGGTTTGGCGTCCTGCCCCCTGCCTGCCCACGGGTTTCCCTCCGGTTCGGGCCCCCCAGGCCTGACCTGGACGGCCCGAACCGTTCCGCCATCAGGCGTTCATTCGGCAGGCGCTTCAGGGGAGGCGGTGCCGTTGTACATGCCCAGGGCCTGCATGTACATGTGAAGGAGGCTCTCCTGCTCTTCGCGCTCCTGCTCTTCCAGTTTGCGCAGGCGGACCACCTGGCGCAGGACCTTCGGGTCGAATCCTTCCAGTTTGGCCTCGGCGTAGACTTCCTTGAGGTCCCCGGCCAGGGCGGCCTTCTCCTCTTCCAGGGTCTCGATCCGCTCGATGTAGTTCGTCAGCCTCTCGGCGCTGGCGTCATGCATTTCCTGAACTCCAATCTGTGCGGCCGGGACACGGCGGCCCGGCCGGTCTTCCCCGAGCCCTCCCGGGGGCATGAGCCTGAAACCGCCACCTACCGTGGCATTCGGCCTCGGTCCTCACGCCAGGCAGCGGATTCAGGCATGAAGAATATTCCTCACGAGCCCGGATCCCTGCCGAACACGTGAACGGCGCTCAGTCATAGTCCATCAGGACCTGGCCCAGGGGGTCGAGGTCCTCCGAGCCGCAGCCGGGACAGTGGGGTTTCTCGTCCGTGAAGGCCCCTCCACAAGGGCATCGGCCCAGGACGATTCGAACCTGTGCGTCCAGTTCTGCAGCGGCCTGGGCGATCCGCCCCTGGCGTTCGTGCAGGGGGCCTTGGGGTTGTTGGAAGGTCAGGTTGAGGGTCTGGAAGGCTTCCCAGGTCCGCGGATCTTCGGAGTACTGCAGGCAGCGCCAGGCACCGCACTCAGGACAGAAGCGGTCGGCATAACGAAAACCCCCGCCCCAACGGGCTTCAAACTCCGTCTGACAATGGCGGCAACGGCAGCGGGCCAGGCTTGACACGGTCTCCTCCTGGGGCATCGGGTGGTTCGCATCCGGGCCAGGCCGGCCCCTCGTCAGTGGGGAAGGATCGTCCCTTCCCAGGTCTCCACGCGCTGCTGCCGGGAGTCGTAGCCCAGAAGCCATCCTCGGGTGGACACGTGGTCGACCACGACGAAGGGCCTGCCCACGGGGTCGTTGAGCAGGGTCACGCCGAAGCTGCCCAGGGGCAGACGGCAGCCCTGGACGAAGGCCAGGAGCGTCGCGCACACCACGACGCATAGCAGGTTGAGCACCAGGGTCGATTTCCATGCTTGGACGAGGGAGCGCATATCGGCACTGCTTCTCCAGATTTCAGCCTTGTTGAACGTCCGAACCAAGGATCCCTGCCTGCAGGCGCACGGGTCTGGGGGGGAAGGGAGCCGGGATCCGTGCGGAGAAAGCCCGCCCAAAGCACTGGCGGCGGGCGCTCTGGGGCCCAGAAGGTCTTCACGGAGGAACCGACATGGCGTTGCAGGTCTGGATCGATGGGCAATACTTCGACAAGGACCAGGCACGGATCTCGGTCTGGGATCATGGTCTGCTCTACGGTGACGGCATCTTCGAGGGGATTCGGGCCTACAACGGGAGGGTCTTCCGCCTGGAGGAGCATCTCGAACGTCTCTATCGCTCGGCCCGATCGGTGTTGATCGAGATCCCCATGCCCTTGCCGGAGATGGCCGAGACGGTCCTCGATTGCGTCCGCCGCAACCACCTGGTGGAGGCCTATATCCGCCTGCTGGTCACCCGGGGGGTGGGCGACCTGGGCCTGGACCCCAGGAAGTGTCGTCGCGCCTCGGTCGTCGTCATCGCCGACCGGATCAGCCTGTATCCGCCCGAGACCTATCAGGCCGGCCTGAAGCTGGTCGTCGCCGGGACCCGCAAGAACGCCGTCGATGCGCTGAACCCCCGCATCAAGTCGATGAACTACCTCAACAACATCCTGGCCAAGATCGAGGCCATCCAGGCTGGAGCCGCCGAGTCGGTGATGCTGGACCGCAACGGCTTCGTGACCGAGTGCACCTCCGAGAACATCTTCACGGTCAGGAACGGAGTGCTGTTCACGCCCACCCCGGTCGTGGGCATCCTGGAGGGCATCACCCGCAGCGTCGTGATGGAGATGGCGCGCTCCCGGGGGACTCGCGTGGAGGAGGCCTTCATGACGACCCACGACCTGTTCATGGCCGACGAGTGCTTCGTGACCGGAACCGGGGCCGAGATCCTGCCGGTCGTGGAGGTCAGCGGCCGCCCGATCGGCGAGGGGCGCCCCGGGCCGGTGACCCGGGAGCTGCTCAGCGCCTACCGGGACCTGACCCGCACGGAGGGGACCCCCGTCTACCCCGAAGGCCAGCCTCTCCCGGAGGCCTGAACCAGGCATCCGTCAGGTCGTAAGAAGCGCCTCCAGTTCCTGGTTGACACCCGGCCGGCCTGTGCTATAATTCGCCAGGTCGTCCAACGTCGGGGCGTAGCGCAGCCTGGCAGCGCGCATCGTTCGGGACGATGAGGTCGGAGGTTCAAATCCTCTCGCCCCGACCATTCGAGCCGCGGTTTCACACCGCGGCTCTCTTGTTATTCATGGCAATTCTCCAGGCTGGAAGCCCCGTGGTCTTCGGAAGGGCGCTCCGGCATCGGCAGCAGGCCTTCAGGGCCACACTGCACGGCAATCTGGTGGCGTTCGATCACGAAGCCCAGCCGTTGCGCCACGACCAGGGGGCGACGGTTGGCAGCCGTCACCTCGCCGACCAGATAGCGAAGGCCATGCTGATGGGCCAGTCTGGCTGCCTGCCGGACCAGGGCGTGGACTGCCTGGCTTCCCCAGGCTGCCGGCTCGACGGCCAGGTCCCGGATCAGGGCCTGGGTCTCACCCGTCGAGGCTTCGCGGTGGGCCAGGTCCAACATCAGATAGCCCAGAGGGCGGTCGAGGTCGACCGCCACCAGGATGCGGAATCCGGGATCCGTCCGGAAGGCATCCTCCAGGTCGCCGAAGGCCTGGCGAGCACGTCTCTGGACCTCGGTGGCGGGGATGTCCCGGGACCCCGGGATGCCGTGGATCACCGAGCGGACCGCCAGCTCGCGCACCCAGGGGAGTTCTTCGGGGCGAACCTCGCGGACCTCGATTCGGCGCGACGGAGCATCGGTGAGAGACACGCCTCGGGGCTTCGCTCGTTGAACCGACGCCCCTTCACGCTGGGGGATGCGATGGCGGACCTCAGACCTTGCTTCCCGGTTGAATTTTGCCGAACATATACTCGCCGACACTCAGGATCAACACCCTATCGGGCCGGAAGGTCTTGACAATTTCCTGGGATGTCCATAGAATCGTGTGCACGTCCTGGAACAGCCAGGCGGACGGCCGTCCCCGTCCGTGGTGACCTCCGACCGGATGGGGTCGGTGTGAACCTCGGCAGTTCCTAGAAGCAAGGCCACGTTGAACAGAAATAGAGAAGATCGACCGAGGACCTGAGAGCCTGAGCGCCGGACCCCTATGTTCGGCGCAGGCTTTTGCATTTTTCAAGGCCGATTCCCCACCGGGGATTTCGGCCACGGACGCGCATGAGCGTAGAGGAGGACCTTCTCCAATGTCGTTTCTCCGGCATGTGAACGAAGCCACCGGGCGCATCTCCTTCCAGAAGGTGCCGCCGGTCATGGAGCTTCCCAATCTGATCGAGCTCCAGCGCTCGTCTTACGAGCGTTTTCTCGAAGAGGGAATGCGAGAGACCTTCCAGGACATCTCCCCGATCGAGGATTTCACGGGGAACCTGGTGCTGCAGTTCCTGGACCATTCCCTGGATGCTCCGACCTACTCGGTGGACGAGTGCCGAGATCGCGATGCGACCTTCGCTCGTCCCCTCAAGGTCAAGGTCTGCTTGATCACCAAGGAGGGGGGCGAGATCAAGGAGGTCAAGGAACAGGAAATCTTCATGGGAGATTTCCCGACGATGACCGAGAAGGGCACCTTCGTGATCAACGGGGCCGAGCGGGTCATCGTCAGCCAGCTCGTGCGCTCTCCCGGCATCTACTACCAGGACCACATCGACCAGAACACCGGGCGCAAGACCTGGTCGGCGGTGATCATCCCCAACCGCGGTGCCTGGCTGGAGTTCGAGACCGACACCTCGGACGTCATCAACGTTCGCATCGACAAGGCCCGCAAGGTTCCGGCAACCGTCCTGATCCGAGCCCTGGGCTTCGAGACGGATGACGAGATCCGCAACCTCTTCGACTCCGACCCGATGCTGGAGCCGACCCTGGAGAAGGACGCCCTCAAGACGACTGAAGAGGCGCTGATCGAGATCTATCGCAAGCAGCGCCCCGGGGATCCGCCTTCGGTGGAGAGCGCCCGGCAGTTGCTCAACAACCTCTTCTTCGAGTCCAAGCGCTACGATCTGGCCCGGGTGGGGAGCTATCGCCTGGCCCGCAAGCTGGGTCGGAAGATCACCTGCTCGAACTGCGGCACGCTGCAGATGCCCGGTGTGACCGAGTGCACCGATTGCAGCAAGCGCATCGCCTATCCGACGATCCTGACCAAGGAGGACATCGTCGGAGCCGTCCGCTACATGGTCGCTTTGATGAAGGCGGATCGGTTCGAGAGGACCGATGACGACGCGATGCTGGCCGAGGGTCTCAAGCTGGTGGCCGACCGCGGCATGCTGTGGATCGGAGCTCGGGGAACCGAGTCCTTCGAGATTCCGGTCAGCGCGGACGACATCGACCACCTGGGCAACCGCCGAATCCGCGGCGTGGGCGAGCTGCTGCAAAACCAGTTCCGGGTCGGCCTGCTGCGCCTGGAGCGGGTGGTGCGCGAGCGCATGACTGTGCAGGACGTCGAGACGGTCACCCCACAGGTGCTGATCAACATCCGACCCGTCGTGGCGGCCATCAAGGAGTTCTTCGGGTCCTCGCAGCTTTCGCAGTTCATGGACCAGACCAACTCGCTGGCCGAGCTGACGCACAAGCGTCGCCTCTCGGCCCTGGGCCCCGGAGGTCTCTCCCGTGAGCGCGCCGGCTTCGAAGTCCGCGACGNNAAGGCCCCAACATCGGCCTGATCGGTTCGCTGGCCACCTACGCCAAGGCCAACGAGTTCGGCTTCATCGAGACGCCCTATCGCCAGGTGGCCCGGATCCTGCTGGAGGACGTCAAGGATGAGGTCACCGGGTTCATCTACCGCAAGGGCGACCGGATCGGGCGGCGCGAGCGCAACATCCTGTTGCAGCGCGGCGTCGAGGTTCCGGTTCGCGTCGAGGTCACCGGCCTGGTGGAGTACCAGTCGGCCGACGTCGAGGACGAGTACGTCATCGCCCAGGCCAACACGCGCCTGGACGAGAAGAACAACATCCTGGACGAGCGCGTCGTGGTGCGCGAGAAGCACGAGACCTTGATCGTGCCTCGCGAGGACGTGGACTACATGGACGTGACGCCCAAGCAAATCGTCTCGGTGGCCACGGCCTTGATCCCCTTCCTCGAGCATGACGACGCCAACCGGGCCCTCATGGGCGCCAACATGCAGCGTCAGGCCGTCCCGCTTCTCGAGCCTCAGGCGCCCATCGTGGGAACCGGGATGGAGTACCGCTCGGCCAAGGACTCCGGGGCCCTGGTGGTCTCGGATCACGACGGCGTGGTCACCTACCTGTCCTCCGACGAGGTGGTGGTCACCGACAACCGCGGCAAGCCTCAGCGCTACAAGTTGCAGAAGTTCAAGCGTTCCAACGCTGGGACGTGCATCAATCAGCGCCCCGCCGTGGTCATGAACCAGCGGATTCGCAAAGGCGATGTGTTGGCGGATGGCGCCTCTTCGGTCAACGGCGAGCTGGCCCTGGGCCGTAACATCCTGGTGGCCTTCATGCCCTGGGAAGGCTACAACTACGAGGACGCCATCCTGATCAGCGAAGAGCTGGTCCGCGACGACGTGTTCACCTCGATCCACATCGAGGAGTACGAG
>DIWH01000019.1:9807-12253 GCA_002423485.1 Candidatus Xenobium occultum
ACCCCCAAGGGTGAGAAAGAACTGACCCCGGAAGAGCGTTTGCTGCGCGCCATCTTCGGCGAGAAGGCCCGCGACGTCCGGGATACCTCCCTGAAGGTGCCGCACGGCGAGAAGGGCAAGGTGATCGACGTCAAGGTCTTCAGCCGGGACGAGACCGACGAGCTGGCCCCCGGGGTCAACCAGTTGGTGCGCGTCTACGTGGCCCAGAAGAGGAAGATCCTCCAGGGCGACAAGATGGCTGGACGGCATGGGAACAAGGGCGTCATCGCCAAGGTGCTGCCCGTCCAGGACATGCCCTACCTGCCGGATGGCACGCCGATCCAGATCGTTCTGAACCCTCTGGGCGTTCCGTCTCGTATGAACATCGGGCAGATCCTGGAGACCCACCTGGGTCTGGCAATGGACATGCTCAGCACCCCCGACCAGGCCAAGTTCCGGGTCGAGGTGCCGGTCTTCGACAGTGCTCAGGAGTCCGAGATCAAGGACCTGATGGGCATGGCCCGTCTGCAGTCCGACCTGCGTCTGAAGGGCATCCACCTGTCCACCGAGGAGATCGCCGACGTCCTGGACGACCAGTCCGTCGAGCAGCGTCTGAAGGAGTTCATCAACTCGCATGAGGGCGTGGTCTTCACCTCCGAAGAGGTGCGCGAGATGCTGGCCTCGGTTTCCGAGTCCAAGCGCCTGGCTCACGTCAAGAAGCTGCTCAAGGGAGTCGACCTGGACGAGCAGGCCCTGGCCGGGGCGCTGACCCATCGAACCCTGCTGGATCGCCTGGCAGAGGTCCTGGCCAATCGGCGCAAGCCCTGGGACACCGAGCAGGTTGCTGGCCTGGCCGAGTACATCGAGAAGTATCGGGCCCATGTCCAGGCCGACGGCAAGTCCATCGTGTATGACGGACGCACCGGTGACGCCTACGACACGCGGATCACGGTGGGACAGCTCTACATGCTCAAACTGGCCCATCTGGTGGACGACAAGATCCACGCCCGCTCGACGGGGCCCTACAGCCTGATCACCCAACAGCCCCTCGGCGGCAAGGCCCAGTTCGGAGGCCAGCGCTTCGGCGAGATGGAGGTCTGGGCTTTGGAGGCCTACGGTGCCGCCTACATGCTGCAGGAACTGCTGACCGTCAAGTCCGACGATGTGCTGGGTCGCGTGAAGACCTACGAGGCCATCGTCAAGGGCGAGAACGTCATGGAACCGGGGGTTCCCGAGTCCTTCAAGGTGCTGATCAAGGAGCTCCAGAGCCTGGCCCTGGACGTCAAGATCATGTCCGGAGACGACATGGGCGGCCTGCAGGAGATCGAGATCCGCTCCGTGGAGGACCAGGATCTGAGCCGAAGTCCGGCTCGGGACCTGCTGGATCTTCCCGACGAGTCCCTGGTCAGCATCTAGCCGCACGGACCGGCGGGGAAACCCGCCGGGTTCCGTGTGACCTGTCCCTGGCCCCAGCGTTCGGGGTGGCCCGCCTGCCCCAGGAGGACTAAACGAGATGGATGTCAACAACTTCGAGGCCATGAAGATCGGTCTGGCCTCCCCGCGCCAGATCCGCGAGTGGTCGTATGGTGAGGTCAAGAAGCCCGAGACCATCAACTACCGCACGCTCAAGCCGGAACGGGACGGCCTGTTCTGCGAGCGCATCTTCGGTCCCACCAAGGACTGGGAGTGCCACTGCGGAAAGTACAAGCGCATCCGCTTCAAAGGTGTCATCTGCGACAAGTGCGGCGTGGAGGTCACCCGATCCAAGGTTCGCCGCGAGCGCATGGGCCACATCGAGCTGGCCTCGCCCGTGACCCACATCTGGTATTTCAAGGGCGTCCCCAGTCGCATCGGCCTGCTTCTGGACATGTCCCCGCGGACCCTGGAGAAGGTCATCTACTTCGCGTCCTACGTGGTGATCGACCCCGGTGAGGAGGGTGCCACCGACCTCAACAAGTACCAGCTTCTCTCCGAACTGGAGTATCGCGAGAAGCGCGAGAAGTTCGGCAGCGGCTTTCGGGCTGGGATGGGTGCGGAGGCCGTCAAGGAACTCCTCTCCGAGATTCGCCTGGACGAGATGTATGAGAAGCTGCGCGAGGATGTGCGGACCCTGGCTGGCCAGAAGAGGGCCAAGGCCATCAAGCGGCTGGAGGTGGTCGATGCCTTCCGCAAGTCCGGCAACCTCCCCGATTGGATGATCCTGGAGGTCATCCCGGTCATTCCGCCCGAGCTGCGTCCCATGGTCCAACTGGACGGCGCGCGCTTCGCGACCTCCGACCTCAACGACCTGTACCGTCGGGTGATCAACCGCAACAACCGGCTCAAGCGCCTGCTNNAACGAGAAGCGCATGCTGCAGGAGGCGGTCGATGCCCTGATCGACAACGGTCGGCGTGGCCGTCCCGTCACCGGTCCCAACAACCGCCCGTTGAAGTCCCTCTCGGACATGCTCAAGGGCAAGCAGGGTCG
>DIWH01000041.1 GCA_002423485.1 Candidatus Xenobium occultum
AGGAGAGCTGCCCGTACGGCAGCAGCGCGCCTTTGGCGATCGAGATGCTCTCGTCGGGCACGATGAGGCCGGGGTCGATCTCGCGCGTGGAGCCGAGGCCGTGGCAGGCCGGGCAGGCGCCGTGCGGGCTGTTGAAGCTGAACACACGCGGCTGGATCTCGGGCAGCGAGATGCCGCAGTGCACGCAGGCGAACTTCTCGCTGAAGGTGAGGGTGGGGCCGTCGACGACCTCGATCTCGATGAGACCCTCGGAGAGCTGCGCCGCCGTCTCGACGGAGTCGGTGAGGCGGCGGCGCAGCCCGTCCTTCATGACGAGACGGTCGACGACCACGGCGATGTCGTGCTTGTACTTCTTGTCGAGCTCGATCTTCTCTTCGAGCTCGCGCACCTGGCCGTCGACCTCGACCCGCGTGAAGCCGTCGGCGCGCAGCTGGTCGAAGAGGCGGCCGTACTCGCCTTTGCGCCCGCGCACGAGCGGCGCGACCACGCTGAAGCGCGTGCCCTGCTCGAGCTCGCAGACCTGGTCGACGATCTGCTGCACCGACTGCCCGGCGATCGGCCGCCCGCACTGCGGGCAGTGCGGGTGCCCGATGCGCGCGTAGAGCAGGCGCAGGTAGTCGTAGATCTCGGTGACGGTCCCGACCGTCGAGCGAGGATTCCGCGAAGCCCCTTTCTGGTCGATCGAAATGGCCGGCGAGAGTCCCTCGATGTCGTCCACGTCGGGCTTCTCCATCTGGCCCAGGAACTGACGGGCATAGGAGGACAAGGACTCGACGTAGCGCCGCTGCCCCTCGGCATAGATGGTGTCGAAGGCCAGCGAGGACTTCCCGGATCCTGAAAGACCGGTGATCACGATCAGACGGTCCCGAGGCAGGTCCAGGTCGATATTCTTCAGGTTGTGCTCACGGGCACCGCGGATGACCAGGCGATCGAGGGCCATGACAGAGGGGCTCCGGTTTCGGTGGAGAGGGCTCGACGCGCCAGGGGGCGGCGAACCCCCGCATCATAGCACCGGCCCTCCAACAGTGGAATGGGCTGCTCGCAGCTCCTAACGGCGCCGGCGTCGAGCGCCCCCGCGCGACCCGGGCTCGCCCGGGGAAGGCGCTGGTGGCGCGGGCCGGCGGCCCGGGCGGTGCAGCGGGGCGCCCTCGGCCAGATCCAGCGCCGCGCCGATCGGCAGACCATCCAGGCGCCGGGAGATCTCCTTCTTCAGGGCATACATCTCGTCGCGCAGGGCCGCTGCCGTCTCGAACTGCATCTCGCGGGCAGCCTGCAGCATGGCGTCCTGAACGCGCTCGATGGCCTGTTGCAGGGCTGGAACATCCAGCTCGGACTTGCGCTCGAAACGGAGCGCGGAATGGGCAGGACCCTCTGAGGAGGAACCAACCATCTCCAGGATGTCGTTCACCGCCTTGCGGATGGTCTCGGGGGTGATCCCGTGCTTCTCGTTGTAGGCCATCTGGATTTCCCGGCGCCGCTGGGTCTCGTCCAGGGCATAGCGCATCGAGTCGGTGACCCGGTCGGCATACAGGATCACCCGTCCGCTGACGTTCCGGGCGGCGCGTCCGATGGTCTGGATCAAGCTGGTGTTGGAGCGCAGGAAGCCCTCTTTGTCGGCATCCAGGATGGCCACCAGCGAGACCTCGGGAAGATCCAGGCCCTCGCGCAGCAGGTTGATTCCCACCAGGACATCAAAGACCCCCAGGCGCAGATCGCGCAGGATCTCGATGCGCTCCAGGGTGTCGATCTCCGAGTGCAGGTAGCGGACCTTCACCCCCGTCTCGGCCAGGTAGTCGGTCAGATCCTCGGACATCTTCTTGGTCAGGGTGGTGACCAGGGTCCGCTCATTGCGGGCGGCACGGGCCTTGACCTCGTGGATCAGGTCGTCGATCTGCCCCGCCACGGGGCGCACCACCACCTCGGGATCCACCAGACCCGTGGGGCGGATGATCTGCTCGACCACCGTGGAAGAGACCTGCAATTCGTAGGGCCCGGGAGTGGCCGACACGAAGACCACCTGCCCCACCTTCGCGAGGAACTCCTCGAAGGCCAGGGGGCGGTTGTCGTAGGCCGAGGGCAGGCGGAATCCGAACTCCACCAGGGTGTCCTTGCGCGAGCGGTCGCCCGCCAGCATCCCTCGCAACTGGGGAACCGCCACGTGGGACTCGTCCAGGAAGACCACGAACCCCTCGGGGAAGTAATCCAGCAAGGTGTACGGTGGGTCCCCGGCCGCCCGGCCGGTCAGATGGCGCGAGTAGTTCTCGATGCCATTGCAGTAGCCCAGCTCCCCCAGCACCTCGAGGTCGTAGCGGGTGCGCATCTCCAGGCGTTGCGCCTCCAGGAGCTTCCCCTGGCCCTTCAGTTGCTCGAGGCGCCCCTCGAGCTCCGCCGAGATGGCCTCCAAGGCTCGCCGCATCTTGTCGGCCGGGGTCACGTAGTGCTTCGCAGGGTAGACCACCACCCGGGTCGGGGTGCCCAGGATCTCGCCGGTCACCGGGTCCATCACCTGCATGCGTTCCACCTCGTCCCCGAAGAACTCGATGCGGTAGACGCGGGCCTCGTCCACGGGATGGATCTCCAGGGTTTCCCCTTGCAGGCGGAAGGTGCCGTAGTCCAGGCTCTGATTGGTCCGGGTGAAGAACATCTCCACCAGGCGGCGCAGGAGGAAGTCGCGGGGGACCTGCTCTCCGGGGCGGAAGACCAGCAGGATCTTGCGGTAGTCCTCGGGGTTTCCCAGGCCATAGATGCAGGAGACGGAGGCCACGACCAGGGTATCAGGACGCTCCAGGACGGCCTGCGTGGCGGAGTGGCGCAGCCGCTCGACCTCCTGGTTGATGGCCGAGTCCTTCTCGATGTAGGTGTCGCTCTGCGGGATGTAGGCCTCAGGTTGGTAGTAGTCGAAGTAGGAGACGAAGAATTCGACCGCATTGTCGGGGAAGAACTCACGGAACTCGGCGGTGAGCTGGGCCGCCAGGGTCTTGTTGGGGCTGATCACCAAGGCTGGCCGCCCCAATCGGGCGATCGTGGCGGCCATCGTGAAGGTCTTGCCCGTCCCCGTCGCGCCCAGGAGCGTCGTGAAGTGATGGCCAGCCTGAAGGCTGGCGACCAGGCTCTCGATGGCCTGGGGCTGGTCGCCTTTGGGCGGAAAGGGTGCCTGGAGGTGAAAGGCGGTGGACACGGGGGGATCCTACTCCATCCCCTGGCCGCGCACAACGTCCCCGGCCGTGCACAACACCCCCGGCCGCCACCCCCTCAACGGCCGAGGTCCAGACGCCCGGTGGGACCATGGGGCCCGGCCTGACAGCGCGGGCACCACCAGGTCAGCCGTTCCTGCCCCGGAACATCCCCTTGCCGGGCCACCCGGATCAACTGGCTACAGCGCCGGCAAGGCTGCCCTTGCCGCTGAAAGACCCAGTTCTTCTCGGCAGGGCTGCGTCGCCCCGTTGTGGACTGCAGCCCCCCCTGACGGCAACTGGCCTGCAGCAGGCGGCGAGCCAGGTCCACCGTGCCCGGCAGATCCCGCACCTGCTGGACCGGGGTCCAGGGGTCCTCCCCCGTCATGAACAAGACCTCCGACTTGAAGAGGTTCCCGATCCCCGCCAGGTTCCGCTGGTCCAGCAGGGCGTCGGCCACCTGGCGTTCGGGGCGCGAGCGAAGCCGCCGCAGGGCCTCGCCCACCTGGAAGTCCGAGGCCAGCAGGTCGGGCCCCAGATGTGCCAGACGGCGCTCCTCCTGGTTGGTCCGGAGCAACTCCACCAGGCGAAGATTGGAACCCACCGCCCGATTGAAATCGGTCAAGAGGATCACCCGGACCTGGAAGGCGGGGACCCCGAAGCCCTTCGAGACGGCGGACTGCACCCGCCAGCGGCCATCCATCCCCAGGTGGGTGTGCAGGGTCCAACCGGCCTCGGTTCGCAGGAGCAGATGTTTGCCCCGAGCCAGGGCCTCCAGGACGGTCTGGCCCGAGAGATCGACCGTGGCCAGGGCCGGAACCCGGAAGTCGGAGCTCACCAGGGTGTGGCCCGCCAGAGCCCGATGCAGGGTCCGGGCCACCAGATGGACCGTGTCACCTTCGGGCATGTGGATTCCTCGGCCGGGAAGAGGGTGAGCGGGAGGGTCTCAGGGACTGTCCGCCGTGGACAGGATCCCGAAGCCCAGTTGCTCTGGAGAGGTGGGTTCGAACAGGTCCTGCAGGCGCTGGCGTTCCTCGGGTGGGAAGCGATAGCCCTCCATGAACTCCCGCCCCTTCTCCTTGAGGTAGAGATGGATCACCTCGCGATGCCGCAACAGCATCCACAAGGGTTCGCCGAAGGCCTCGGCGCACTCCAGGCGGCAGCGGTCGGCGACCCGCAAGGCCTCTTCGCGGGACATTCCGTGGGTGACCCGGTAGGACAAGGTGGTGGCGAACTCCTGATCGTCCTCGATCACGTCCACCAGACCCAGGCGCCGGGCACTGCCCCGGATCCTGGAGTGCTTGCCCAAGGTGAAGACGCTGCGGCCGTAGGCATTGATGATGTCCCGATTGTCGCGGATCAAGCGGATGGTCTGCAGGGCCTCCTCCTCGGTCTCACTGGGAAATCCGAAGAAGATGAAGGCAAAATTCCACAGGCCGGCTTGCCGTGCTGCCCGCAGGATGTCCAGGCGGGTATGGAAGTCGACCCCCTTGTGGATCAGGTCCATGATCCGCTCGCACCCCGACTCGATGCCCCAAAGGATCATGGTCAGCCCGGCTCGGGCCATCCGTTCCAGTCGCTGGCGGGTGAAGGCCTTCTCGGTCCGGCCGTTGCCGAAGAAATGGAGGGTGGTTCCGCGCTCCAGCAGCCTTTGCGAGAACTCCTCAAGCCAGGCCGGATCCATCGACTCGTCGATGAACTCGAAGTTCTCGATTCCCCAGCGCTCCCGGGCCTGTTCGACCTCCGCCAGCAGGCTCTCGACGGGACGCACGTCCGGCTGGATGCCGTAGTCCGTGTCGCAGAAGGTGCACTTCTGCCACGAGCAACCCTTCGAGGCCCGGGTGACCAGGACGATCTCGGGGGTGAGGTAGTCCTTCAGGGGCAGGCCATCCAGGTCCGGCAGCCTGCGCTCGGCCAGTGGAACCGGGGCCTGCGGAAAGGTGAAGCGGGGCTTGGCGTTCTTGTCCAGGAAGACCAGGTTGGGAACCGTCTCCAGAGGCCGGCCTGCCTCCAGGGCCTGATAGAGGGCGGTCATGGAGGCCTCGCCCTCCCCCATCAACACGCTGTCCGCAAAGGTCTCCAGGAAACTCGGGCGGTCCAGAAGGGTCTGGCGAACCCGCAGGAAGTAGTTGCCCCCCAAGGTCACATGCGTCCGCGGATCCTTGTGGCGACGAAGCAAGCGGGCCAGGGTCAGTCCCCCGAAGAGCTGGCTGTGCGAGTTGATCGACACCCCGATCAACCGGGGTCCTCCCTGGAGGAGAGGGCGGACCTGGGAGGTCAAGAAGGCCAGGAAGGGATTCTCGGCGGAATCCCCCGTGAAGCGGATCAACCCGTCGACCGTCAAAGGCAGCCCTGGAGCCGAGAAGTCATTGAGCCTTAGACGGCTGGGGTGATGGGGCAGCGAGACCAGTTCCAGGGCCTTGTCCAAGGTCACCCAGGCCCGAACCAGTTGCACCGGGTCGTAGAAGCGGTCCCGATCGTCGAAGACCGAGACGGCCTCGGAGACCTCCCGGCGGGTCTGTTCCCACGCCTCCAGGTGGGTGGTCAGGTACTTGTCGATCTCAAAGTAGCGCGTGGCCAGTCGGCCCATCTCGCGGGAGCGATCCCCGGAGACCCTTCCCAGAGTCAGGCGAGCCTGAAGAAACTCATGGGCATTCCGCGCCCGAGCCAGCGAGTAGTCCAGGTAACCTGGGGTGAAGACCTGTCGATAGAAGGCGACGTTGAGATCCCAGGGTTCGACGGTGATTCCAACCCCGCGCAGATGCCCGATCAGCGCCGACATGGAGAAATGGGGATTCAAGGGGACCCACTGAGGCGGGAAGACCAGCCGGACCCGAGTCTCGGCCCTCTCGGGCCCGGAGCCTTCCAAGACTAGAGGCCAGCCGGGACCACGTCGTCGAAGCCTTCGGGGGACGCGACAGGCTCCAGTTCTTCCAGCTCTGCCTGCTCGACCAGGGCTTCGAAGTCTTCCTTGTGCTGTTCGAGGTAGGTCGCCATCTCCTGGACCAGGGGAACCATCTCGTCCTGGTAGATGCGCCCGATCTCCTCGATGGCCTCGTCGTGGCGGGCCAACTCCTCTTCCAGCCAGTCCTCGTGGTTGTCCAGGAAACGGAAGGTCAAAAGGTAATCCTTCAGCTCACGGATCTTCTCGGCGCCGTGGACGAACTTCTCGAGCTTCTCCTGAACCTGCTGGGGTGTCAATTCCATCTCGAAGTCTCCGAACTTTCCGGATTTCGGCGATCAGGCTCCCGGGCGGGAAACCTGGTCTGCAGGCCGGGCCCGACGCCGCCTGGCATCCGGTGCCGCGACGTCGGACCGGCCTGGAGGGCCCAGCCTCAGAGGACCGAGGCTTGACGGTTGGTGGCCACGCCCATCGCGGCCCCAAAGAGGTTCAGACCCTTCTGCATGTTGACTGCGGAAGAGGAATCCGGGAGCTTCGGCTCGGGGATGCCCAGATCTGCCAGGACCTCCGAGAGACGCCCCTCCTGCCAGAGGTCCGCGGCCTGCCCACCGCTGAAGCCCCGGGCGGCCATCTCGACGTCGAGCTTGGCGAAGACCCCGCCCAGCCCTTGGGTCTCAGCCGCCGGGTCCTCCTGGGCAAAGCGGTTCATCAGGTTGAAGAGTCCCAGCTCGTTCGCGGCTGCCGCGCTTTCGGTGCCATCCACCTGGGTGATCTTGCCGGTGGCGTCCTTCCCTTTGCCGATCTCGGAATACTTGTGATAGGCGGTGTACTTCGAAGTCTTCAAGTCATGCAGGTTGACTCCGAACTTCTGCTCGACCATGCCCAGGGCTTCCTGGAAGTTCTGGTCCTTGGTTCCCAGGTTGCCATCCCCGTCCGAGTCGACGAACAGGTCGCCATTCTTGAACTGCACCGCCTTGCGGTTGCCGACCTTGACGACCTGAACGTCGTACCCCTTCTCCTTGAGCTTGGCGGCCATCTTCTCGGGAGTCATGTTCGAGGCCTTGCTCTCGTCCATGACCTTCGCGATGTCGATCACCGTGTCGGCATCGGTGATCACCGACTTGCCGTTGAAGTAGTCGACCGAGCCCTTGACGGTGCTCTTCCCCGCATCGAGTTCCCCGCCTGCGGCCCGGTTGGCGGCAGCCGTGGTGGTGGCCCCCGCTCCGGCTGTTCCGGGCGCCTGGCCTGATTTTGCGGCCTCGACGGCCTTCAAGGAAGTGATATCGCTCATGAACGTCCTCCTCGCGCGCCCGCCCCGATCCGAGAACAGGCACAAGAATCCTGGTCATGCCCTCTTTCACGAAAATCGACGAAATGTCTAGGACTCCTCCCTCTGAACCGGAGGCGGACTCGCGTCGCGGTCCACGCGACTTCGCCTCCGGTGACGTGGTTGTCTGCGGACAGGAAGAAGACGGCAGCCGGGGAAGCGCCCCGAATGAACCGGAACTCACCCCGCCACTGGCTGGTCAAGTCCGAACCCTCGATTTTCTCGATCGACGACCTGCAGCGGACGGGCTGCGAACCGTGGGACGGCGTGCGCAACTTCCAGGCCCGGAACTTCATGACCGACATGCAACGGGGAGACCTGGTCCTGTTCTATCACTCCAACGCCAGGCCCAAAGGCGTGGCCGGAATCGCCCGCGTGGTGGGCCAGGCCCGGCCCGACCCGACGGCCCGGGACCCGGAAAGCCCCTACTATGACCCCCGGTCCAACGTCGACCAGCCCATCTGGCAGATGGTCGACCTGGAATTTGTTGCGAAGTTTCCACGCTTGATCCCCCTCGCGGACTTGAAGAGCAGGCGTGGTCTGGAAGGCATGGAGGTCAACCGCAAGGGAAGCCGCCTCTCGGTCCAACCGGTCACTCCCGAGGAATTCGCCATCGTCCTCGAGATGGCCGGCCACCCGGAAGCGGCCCGGGGTTGAGACCAGAGCGGGGCCGCCTCAGGGATTCACGGGCCGGGTAGACAGGACCCGACGGGTGAAGAGTTCCAAGGCCTGCTCGAGATGGGCTTCGACCTCGGGCCCTTCCAGGAGGCCAAGGGCCCGGGCCAGGGCCTCCAACGTGCAGACGCTCTGGGGATTGCGATTGGTTCGCAGCCGGAAGGTCGAAGGGGCGCCCGCGGGAAGGCAGACTCGCGGGAGCCGAGCCAGATCACCGCTGCGGTTCACCATGCGCCGGGTCCTGCGCCAGGTGGCGTCGGGAACCACCAGGGTCCGCACATCCAGATGGGGTTCCAGGACCTGGGCGCCATCCCCGGGATACAGCAGGTAGACCCCCGGCCCCTGGAGGCCCCGGAGATCGTTGACGGCATCCAAAAGATTCCACTCGCGCAGTTCACTTCCCGCCAGGGCCAGCGTTGCGATGCGCCCGGTATTGGTGGTGCGATAGCGTTCAACCCGATGCAGCAACACCAGGACCCGGGTCCGGACGGGCCAGCTTCGAAGGACCGCGCACATGCACAGCCCAACCGGCAACCGACAACGCTGGCACCGGGACGGGTCGTCGAGAGGGCGATTCCTTCTCACCAGACCTCCTGCCCACAAATGAACCGAGGCCCCGATGCGTCACCGGGACCTCGCGTGTGGACCCTCGCCGGTCAACCGCCCGAAGGCGGCCTAGAACGGGCCTACAGGGTCTTGCGCAGGACGTTGAGGACGGCCCCGATGGCCACCCCGGTCACGCCCCCGACCACCGCGCCCCCGACCACGGACCCCACCACGCCGGGGCCGACGCGCTCGGTGCGGGTCTCGGAGTTGACTTTCGGGCGGTCCTCGCCAATCAGGCGGTCCTCCATCTGAGGGCCTGCAGCCCGCACTTCCTGGTCTTGAAGGTTCTCGACTCCCCGATAGCCCTGCTGGCCCAGCTTGTCCAGGTTGCCATCCCGCAGGACCTCGACCTGCTGGGGCGTCTCCGGCGGCTGATTGCCGTTGACGTTGGGCACGAAGAAGCCGGGGCCCTTGGGGACCTCGCCGATCTTTTGATCCACGAAGGGTGGGAGCGTCTCGGTCTTGTAGGTGACCGTCTCGCCCTGGGTCAGGGCCGTGACCAGCCCCACCCCGGCGCCCGCTGCGGCTCCCACGCCTCCGGTGACGGCCATGACCTTCATGTCGCCTTCGGTCTGGCGCTCGGGAGTTCCCTGGTAGGTCTGCCCCACGGCCTTGCGCAGGGCGACGGTGCCCGCTCCCAGGACCGCGCCGCCCAGTCCGCCCAACAAGACGCCCTTGGCTCCGTCCAGCAGGACGTTGGCTCCGCCCGTGACCTGAGCCTCCCGGGTGGTGTAGGTGCCGACCTCCTGGCGGGTCAGAGGCTTGTGATGAATGTCCACGTCCCAGCCCTCGTAGGGGCCGCCCTCGGGGCCGATGTCGAAGACCTTCACGTCGTAGCCGGGTCCGTCCAAGGCCGGAGCCATGATCTTCTGCTGAGTCTCGAGGATCTGCACCTCGGGCTGTCCGGCGAAGAGGCTGTTGGCCAGGCCCACCGCGCCGCCCAGGGCGGCTCCGGTGCCCGTCGCAGCGATCATCACCTGCTTGTCCGAGACATCGCGGAAGGTAGGCTTCTGGACGGCGGAGTCCTCGTCGACCCGGCTCAACCGCTCTCCGATGGTGGCAGCGTCCTGGCCGATGCGCTCGAGTTCGCCTTCGATCTGCTCGGCCTCGCGGCGGGCCTCTCCGGGATTGCGGGTTCCGAAGTCCCGGCTCTCGCCGATCTGGTTCTTCATGAACCCGGTCACCGCGCTGGTCAGGCTCTTGAGGTTCATCTCTGCGCTCCTTTGCCGTTACACCCTACCCCTACCACGAGGGGCTGAACAAATCCCCAAAGAAGGGGGTCAGTACTTCGAGGAATCCCGGCGGCCGTGGCCGCCCCCGTAGTTGGAGTCATCGCGGCGGCCGCCTCCACTCCCGGTCCGGGACTCGTCGCGACGCCGGCGCTCATCCGCCTCGCGGCGACGCCGATCCTCAGCCTCCCGGGCCTCGCGTTCCCGGCGCACGCGCTGCAGCTCGCCTTCCTTGGAACGCTCGACCGAGCGGAGGCTCGAGACCTCGTTGCGCAGGCGGGAGTTCTCCGACTCCGTGCTGGACGCCCGCGAGCGCAGACTGGAGGCCTCGCTGTTCAAGCCAGGGACCTGGGCCCGATCCGAGTTGGCCTGGCTCTCCAGGCGCGAGGCCTCGGACCGATCCTGGGCGGCCCCGCTCAACAGACGGTCCCGCTCGTCCCGAAGAGGCTGAAGCTCGGACTGAACCATCTCCTCGACCGTCGTCTCGATGCGGGCCTCCTGGCCCTTGAGGTCCCCTTCACGGCTCTCCAACGAGCCCTTGCGGGTGTCGTAGGATTCCTGGCTCTGGGCCTGGTGGGCTTCCCGGCGACTTGTGGCTTCCTCTCGGGTCAAGTCGGGGACCTTGGTCTCCTTCTCGCCGATCCGGACGTTCTCCGAGTCCAGGTGTGCCTGACGAGCGTCCAGGGACTTCTCCTGCTGGCCGAGTTCCTTCTTCTTGCCGTCATAGAGTTCGCTGGACCGCCCGTCGACAAGGGTCTCCTCGTTGCGGGTCAGATCGGCCGATTGCGAACGGGTCTCGGCCACTTCGGCCTCGCGTGCCGCCACGGCCTCCGCACGCTCCTTCTGATTGCGCTCAGCGGCGGCCTTCTGGGATTCCAGGCCCTTCTCGGACTTCACGACGTCCTTCTCCAGGCCGTTGAGCAGCTCTTCCTTCTTGCCCTGCTCGATCCACTCGCGCCCCTGGGCGAAGCGATAGACCACCTCGCGCACGCCCTTGGTGATGCCTTGGACCAGCGTCGTGCCGCCGACGAAGCAGATGCCTCCCATGATGGCGGCTCCGACCGCGGCTCCGATGGCCGAGGTCCCAGCCAGGCTGGTGAAGTTCAGGTTGCTGGCGATCAGGCCTCGGGCCAGACCTGCCCCCGTCGCGATCCCGGCACCGATGGCTCCCCCGCCGGCAAGACCTGCCAGCAGGGCCCCGCCGCCCACGACCTGTCCGACGAACTTGACCGGACCCTTGACCTTCTCGGGAACCTGAGGCCGCTCTTCGCGGAAGGGCTCGGCCTTGGGCTGAACGGGAACACCGCTCTTCTCGGCCAGATGGTCCATGGCGCCCTTCACGGCACCCGGAGCCATTCCGAGCATGAAGGGGACCGGCTTGCCCGCCATCTCGCCGAGCTTGGCCCCAGCGCGCCAACCACCGGCCGCACCGGCCAGGCCTCCCAGGACCATCCCCGCCTTGCCGACGGTGCTGACGGTCTGAAGGCCTGTGGACAGGAAGTTCCAGGCGCCTCCCTGGGACAGGGCGGCGGCCACCGGGCCAGCGAAGCCCCCTCCCAGGATGCTGCCCGCCAGGGCCCCCCCGATCACCCCGCCGTAGAGGCCCAGGGTCATCAGGCTCAAGCCCCCCACTCCGGAGGTCACGGTGCCGACATCCTGGGCCCAGGCCTTGCCGGTCTGGATGGCGCCCCGACCCGCGGCTTCAAGAAGCGTCGGGCGCTTCTCGGCGGGCGGCGCCTTGGAATCTACCGGCAGGTTGGAGGCAACGGCCTCGGCCGAGGTGTCGCGTGAAGCCGCTGGGTCCACGGCCCCGAGGCGCACCGTCGGAACGAAGGGGGTGCCTGAAACGCTGGTGTTCGGGTTGACTGTCATTCTCGTATCGCTCCCCTGGATTCTGAGGCAACGCCCAGACGGGACGTCGCCGGCGGTGCTGCGGCTATCGCTCGCGCGAGATGGCGCGTTCCAGATCGCTGATCCGGGAACGCAACCGGGAGATGTCGCTGTGCAGGCTGCTGTTCTCACTCTCGGCCTGGGACAGCGAGCGTCGGGCCGAAGAGACCGCCGACTCGGCAGACTTCAACTCCGACCGGGCCTGGTCGGAGTCCTCCTGGGCCCGGCTGCGGGCGTTGGAAGCCGTCTTGGCCTCCCGGGTCGCCTTCTGGACCTCGCCCTCGACCGGCGGCTTCTCGACCGAAATCCGGGAGTCGAACTTCGACTTGATCTCACCCCGCACGCGGGCCTCGAACTCGTCCAACTTCTTCTCGTAGGCGTCCAGTTCCTTGCGCAGGCTGCCGAAGTGCTGGTCGATGGGCTTGCGCTCTTCAGCGAAGATGTCCGAGGCGCCCCGGTCGATCTTGGCGTCCAGACCGGACTCCCACTTCGTCAGCTTCCCTTCGAACTGGTCCAGGGTCCCCTTCCAGCCCTCGAGCTGGGCGCTCCACTGGTCGAGCGTCTCGCGCTTGCCGATCACGCCGTGGGCTCCGTCGGCGTCCAGGGAGGCGTCCGGCTGGGCAGACCGGGCTTTGAAGCCCTCCTGGCCACGCGTCTCGATCCGCTCCTGGACCTGCTTCAGCTCACCCGTGGAAACAGTCTCCTCCTCGGCCACCCGATCCTCGGCCCGGGTCAGGTTCTCGCTGGCCGCCTTGTGCGCGGTGCGCAGGGCCTCAGCCCCCGTCTGAACCTCGCCGATGCGCTGATTGAGCTGCTGCTCGCGGGCTTCCTGGGCCTGCTTGCGTTCCTTGAGCGCCTCGCCTGTGGGACGACGCCCCTGCAGAAGCTTTCCAGCCGCGTGGTCCCAGGCCCACTTGGCGCCCTTGACCAGTTGGAGAGCGCCCTTGCCACCGATGTAGCCCATCAGGGCCGCCCCCACTGCTCCACCGACCAGGGCCGTCGTCGGAAGGGCTGCCACGAAGGTGCTCAGCGTTGCCGTCGAAGACAAGGCCGTGTGCGCCAGGCCGCCTGCAGCAGCCAGGGTTCCCCCGACCACCAGGCCACCCACCGCGCCCGACATGGCGCTGGCGCCGCCGATCACCTGGCCGACAGGCTTGAAGACTCCGTCCAAGCGCGTCTCGGGCTTGGGCTTCTTGACCGGTTGCGGTTGCGGAGCGGGAACCTGCTTGCCGGCCAGGCCCTCGACGGCCCCGGCCACGAAGCCTGGGACGAAGCCGGCCGCCTTGGCCACGCTGCCTCCCACCTTGGTCCCCACCTGCCAGGCGCCGATGGTCCCGGTGACTCCTCCCAGGACCATCCCGACCTTGGCGGCCGCGCCCGCGGCCGTGAAGGCTCCGGCCAGGATGCCCAGGGGACCCGCCCCGGAGACGGCCGCCAGCATCGGGCCCAGCCCCCCACCAATGGCTGCTCCCACGGCGGCTCCGCCGATGGTCATGGCGTATCCGGCCAAAGCGGTGACGCCCAAGCCGACGGCTCCGCCCACCGTTGTGGAGGCTCCTTCACCCCAGGCCACTCCTTTGCGCATCCCGGCCTGGACTGCCCGGGACAGCGCCGTCGACTCCTTGGGTTCGGGAGCCGGCGCGGGGGCGGGCTTCTCGGCCTCGGCGGCCCGAACCGGTTCGCTGGAAACGGTCAGGGGCGCGGGCGTGAGGTTCAGTCTGGACGAGACGTTCACGGAACACCTCCACGGTGATTTCCTAGTCATTTTCTACTAGCACACTGACAGGAAGTTGAAAACCATGTGAACCGGTCAACAAGAACGACTCTCTGGTATTTCGGAGACTCCCTCCCCGACGCAGGCATCCGCCCTTGACCGTGGAAACGCTGCCCAGTTTCCTGGAAGGAAGAACTGTGTGGGCATCGCCGGCGACATCGCAATCATCACCGTAGCAGCCCTGCTGGGCGGGCTGCTGGCCCACCGGTTGCGACTGCCCATCCTGCTGGGCTACATCGTCGCGGGCATCTTCGTGGGCCCCAACACGGGAGGCCCGACCGTCGTCCACTTCGAGGATGTCGAGGTCCTGGCCGACATCGGCGTAGCCCTGTTGCTGTTCACCGTCGGCCTGGAATTCCCGGTTGAACGATTGGCCCCGGTCCGCCGCATCGCGCTGATCGGCACTCCGATCCAGTTGCTGGCCACGGCCGGTCTTGGCTTTGGCCTGGGCCGGCTGCTGGGCTGGGACTGGCAGTCCTGCCTGTGGTTCGGATGCCTTTCGGCCGTCTCCAGCACCATGGTGGTCCTGAAACTCCTGGCCGACCGAGGGCTGACGGGCACCCTGTCCAGCCGGGTCATGACCGCCATCCTGATCATCCAGGATCTGGCGGTCATCCCGATGCTGATCCTGCTTCCAGCGGTCGGAGACCTGGACAACGGGCTCGCGAACCTGGGAGTCGCCCTGGTCAGCGCATCCCTCTTCGTAGCCCTGATGTTCTTCCTGGGGTCGAAACTGTTGCCCTGGTTGATGGCCCGGGTCGCCTCCTGGCGCTCTCGCGAGCTCTTCATGATCACCGTCGTGGCCCTCGGCCTGGGCATCGGCTACGCCAGCTACCGCCTGGGCCTGTCCTTTGCCTTTGGAGCCTTTCTGGCCGGGATGGTCCTGTCCCGTTCCGAATTCAGCCACCAGGCCCTGAGCGAAATCATCCCCCTTCGCGACCTGTTCACGATGCTCTTCTTCGTCAGCGTCGGGATGATGCTGGAACCGATCTACCTGCGCCAGCATTGGGGGGTCATCCTCTTCCTGGTCGCAGCCGTCTTCCTGGGGAAGACCCTGATCTTCGGAACCATCACCCGGGTCTTCGGCTACGTCAACATCATGCCCGCCGCAGTCGGCCTCTCGATGTTCCAGGTCGGAGAGTTCGCCTTCGTCCTGGCCCGCGTCGGATTCCAGGGCCAGGCCCTCTCGGCGGATGTCTACCTGACCATCCTCAGCGTCGCAGCCCTGACCATGGCCCTGACGCCCTTCACCGCCGGACTGGCCGTCCCGCTCTACGGTTGGTGGCGCCGGCGCTTCGGGGGCGCAGCCGGGACTTCTTTCGTCAGCTCCAGCGAGGAGATGGAGGAGCACGTCGTCCTGATCGGATACGGCCGAATCGGTCGCTTCCTGGCCTCGGCCCTGCGCGAACAGGGGCCGAAGATCCTGGTCCTGGAAGAGCATCCGGATCGGGCCCGGGCTGCACGCCAGTCGGGATACGCCGTGATCGCCGGCGACGCTTCCTCGGAGGTGCTGCTGGAGGCAGCCGGCCTGGACCGGGCCCGCCTGCTGCTCCTGACCATCCCCGACCCCCTGAATTCCATCCTGGCCCTGCAGCGAATCCGACATCTCAATCAGGGCCTGAAGGTCGTGGCCCGAGCCTCCTGCATCGAACACATGGAGGAGTTGGCCCGCCACGGCGTGGAGGCGGCGTTCGTGCCTGAACTGGAGGCGGGGCTGGAGTTGCTCTACGAGTCCCTGGTCGAAATCGGCCTGGCCGCGCCCGATGCCCAGGAAATCCTCCACCAGGTCCGACGGCAGCACTATGCCCCGATGCTGCGCGAGGCCGAGGAAGTCGACCGGGATCGACTCCTGGCGACCTGCAGCTGTGAGGTTTCCACCCATGCAAGATGAGCTCCAGACCGAGATCCTGGTGGCTGGAGGAGGGCTGGGAGGATGCGCGGCGGCCTGGGCGGCCCTGCGCCTCGGCCACCGCGTGGTCATGACCGAGGAGGGGGATCGCCTGGGAGGGCAGATGACCGCCCAGGCCGTCCCTCCAGACGAACACCCCTGGATCGAATCATTCGGTTGCACCCGCAGCTATCGACATCTCCGCGACGAGATTCGGCATTACTATCGACGATACTATCCCCTCAACTCGCGGGCCCGGCAGCATCCCCGCCTGAACCCCGGGAACGGATTCGTGTCCACCCTGTGCCACGAACCCCGGGTCAGCCAGGCGGTCTTGGAGGCGCTCCTGGCCCCCTACCAGGCGGGAGGGCGGCTGAAGGTCCTGCTGCATCATCGGCCGGTCTCCGCCAGTTGCCAGGGTGACCGGATCGAGGCCGTCACCTTCCAGCCCCCCCCGGGCACCCCACCCGTCACAGTCCGAGCCCCCTACGTCATCGACGCCACCGAACTGGGAGACCTGCTCCCCCTGGCAGGTATCGAGCACGTCGTCGGGGCCGAGTCGCGGGCTCAGACCGGCGAACCGCATGCGGCCGACGTGGCCGACCCCCTCAACCAGCAGGCCATCTCCTGGTGCTTCATCCTGGATCACCGGCCTGGAGAGGACCACACGATCGATCGCCCTGAAGACTATGCCTTCTGGCGGGACGAAATCCCGAAACTCAAGCCGGGTTGGGGCGGGCCCCTCCTGTCCTGGCAGGCCACGCACCCAATCACCCTGCAGCCGTTGGTTCGGACCTTCGACCCGCTTCAACCCGAGCCTCATCGCGGGCCGATGGATCTGTGGACCTTCCGACGCATCGCCGACCGGGCAAATTTCGAAGAAGGAGCCTACGACAGCGACCTGGTCCTGGTCAACTGGCCGCAGATCGACTACCTGAACGGTCCCCTGGTGGGGGTCCCCGAAGACGACGTCATCCGCCACCTCGACGGTGCCCGCCGTCTGAGCCGGTCCATGCTGTACTGGATGCAGACTGAAGCCCCCCGCCGGGACGGGAGAACCGGATGGCCCGGTCTGCGGCTGCGCCCGGACATCACGGGAACCCCCGACGGCCTGGCCAGCGCCCCCTACATCCGCGAGTCACGACGCCTGCGTGGGGTGTTCAGGGTGGACGAACAGCATGTGGGCTTGCAGGCCAGGATGGAGATCACGGGACTGGGCCCCTCGGAGGTGACCTCCGAGCGCTTCCTGGATACGGTTGGAATCGGCGCCTATCGCATCGACCTGCACCCCAGCACCGGGGGAGACAACTACATCGACGTCAGCGCCCTCCCCTTCCAGATCCCGCTGGGTTCCCTGATCCCTCTGCGGGTCGAGAACCTCCTGGCGGGGGCCAAGAACCTCTCGGTCACCCACGTCACCAATGGCTGTTACCGCCTGCATCCCGTGGAGTGGAACGTCGGGGAAGCCTCTGGACTCATGGCTGCCTTCTGCCTGAAACGCCACCTGGCTCCCCGACAGGTGCACGCACACCCAGGCCTTCTCTCCGACTTCCAGACCCTTCTGATCAACGAGGGTGTGGAGTTGGAATGGCCTGCCCTCGGGCCGCTCTGAGTGCGACCAGAGGAACCCCTCCCCCTGAACTCGAAAGACGGACACCCGTGAAGCCAAACCTCACCTCCCCCAAGGACAAGCAGCAGGCACGGGTCGACTCGCTGTGCCTGGAAGCCTTTGCCCACCTGCAGGTGGGCAACTCGCGCCGGGCCGAGAGGGCCGCGCGCCGGGCCCTGAAGATCAAGGAGGATCATCCCCAGGGGCAGGCCTTGCTGGCGATGGCCCTGCGAACCGGCGGGGTCTTCGGAGAAGCTGAGAAGCATGCCCGCCGGGCCCTGGATCTGGCGCCAGGGCAACCGGACCTCCTCTTCATCCTGGGGCTGTGCCTGTGGAGCGCGGGCGCCCCCGAAGAGGCCCGGACCTTGTTCGAAGAGGCCTTGCAGAAAGCTCCGGAACGCCCGGACCTGGTCATGGACTTTGCGGGCTTCCTGATCTACCAGCGGCAGTTCCAGGACGCCCTGGCCCTGGCCGAAAGGGCACGGGCCATGGTCCCCAACCATCCCAAGCCGATCGTCCTGGAGGCCTGCGCCCGTGAGGGGAACTGGCATTCCGAGGTCGATGCCCTGGCCTTCCGGGCTCCGGTTCCCCTGCCCGAGGGGGAGGCCGGCACCTTCGTCCGGGTCGGGGAGACGTTGATGTCCTTCGGGTACTGCGACCTGGCGCTGGGGGAATTCAGCCGGGCCCTGGACCTGGACCCCGGTTGCCAGGACGCCCAGACGCTCTACGCCACGGCATTCCTGATGCGGAAGAATGCCAACTATTCCTGGTTCCGGGGCTGGCGCTCGCGACTTGCCAGTCCCTGGGTCCTGGCTCTGACGCTTTTGCCCTTGTTGGGGCTGGGGGGCGGGGCCTGGCTCCTGTATGACCCGAAGGATCTCCTGCTGGCCGGGATCTGCGCCGGGCTCGGCCTGGCCTATCTCCTGGGTGTCGCCTTCACCCTGGGTTTCTATGCCCGACGCCTGACGCCCCGGGATTTCCAGACCCTGGTCCAATCCAGGAGCCTGACGCCTCAAGGCCGCCAGAAGCGCACCAGCAGAGGCACAGAGGCCGTCGCCCCGACCCGCGGCAGAGGGTTCACCGACATGCAACCCGCAGCCCCCTCAAGCGAGGCCATCCCGCAAGAAGCCGGAGGGGGCGAGGATTCCGCCCGCCTGCGCCGCCACCTGGAAGACCAGGGGGCGTTGTTGCGGAACTACTCCAACTCTCTTTTCGCCCTGGCCATCCTGGCGCTGACGGTCCTGACCTGGATCGTCCTGCACAAGAACACCCCGGGGGTGCTCCTCACCCCCCCCCTGCTCTTTGCCGAGAAGGCTTCAGCGGCCTTCACGGTCGTACTGGTCTCCGGAGCTTTGTGGTTCAGGGCCAAGGCCAGACGCCTGGTCGAGCGCCGCTGAACCCGCCGGAAAAGATCAATCCTCCATCCGAACCCAGAAACAGGTCAGGGTGCGACGCACGCCGGGGGTGGCCTGGATCTTCTCCACCACCAACCGCCCGATGGCGTTGTGGCTGTCGCCCTCCACCAGGGCCACCACGTCGTAGGGTCCGCTGACGGCGCTGGAGGCCTCAGGCTTGATCCCGTCGATCTTCAGCAGGCTCTCGGCCACGCGGGTGGACATCCCCAGGTCGGTTTCGATCAGGATATAGGCGCGAGGTCTCACGTTGGCCCTCCTCGTCGGATTCCTGGGACCCCGCCCGGGGAGTCCCGGTGAGGCTCCCTTCCCGCCGACGCCAGGGCATCCCTGCCTGAGGTCCGGCAGGCCGGCCGGGGTCTCCGTCGAAGCGCGCGCTCCATGTCCTCCCGCTCCCCCGCCTGGAAGGGCCTCCTGACCGGGCTTGTGCTTCTCCTGGCCCTGGTCGCCCCGGCGAAGGCCGTCGTGCATCCGCGCCTGTTGGACTGGCAGGCGCGGTTGTCCCGGATGCTCCCCGGACCGACCCGGACCGAGGCGATGAGCGTGGCTGACGGACTGGCCGTCGTCTCCACCCCGGAGGACCTGCGCCGCACCCTGGTTCCGGTGGCCCCAACCCTTCCCCGGCAGGCCCTGGAACTCTACGCCGGGATCCGGGTGCTCCAGCGCCGGGAAGAGGTCCTGATCCGATTCGAAGAACGAGCGACGCGGCTGAGAGAATCCCTGGACATTCTGGACCGCTACCGCCGGGAAATCCACCAGGCCCTGCGCCTGGCTCCGCGGGGACCCGCCGGGCCGCCCCTGGAAGCTCCTGGAGAAGGCCTGCCGACGCCGGAGGTCCGCCGGGACGGGGTGCATGTCCTGCGCTTCCTGCCCTCGCCCAGCCCCGGGATCCCGCGAAACCGCCTGCGGCTTTTCCTTCAGGCTGCCGAAGAGGACACCCGCCAGGTCCACAGTCAGGATGCCCGGACGCAACAGGCCCGGGGGGAGTTCCTGGAGGGCACCTTACGCTGGCGCCGACACCTGCGCCAACTGGCAGACCTCCTGGACCCGGCCACCGGTCTTCCCTTCCCCGTTCAGGACAAACCCCAGCATCCCCCACTGATTAAACAAATCCCGCCTCCCCCGCCCCTGGATCTGCCGGAGTTTCAGGAAGCGGAACCCGCACCGTTGCCCCGGAGCGGGGCGTGAGGCGCCGGGACTTCGACCGCTGCGTCCGAGAAGCGGTCGAGAGCCTTCCAGAGGAGTTCCGGGCCCGCCTGGACAACGTGCTGATCACCGTCCAGGACGAACCGGATCCCGAGCTGCTGGAAGAGATGGACAGCCCTTCCCTGCTGGGGATCTACCTGGGCACCCCAATGACCGAGCGCAGCCTGGACACCCCCTACCAGATGCCCGATCAGATCATCCTCTTCCAAGGTCCGCTGGAGGACTTCTGCCTGACCGAGGAGGATCTCGTCGAGGAGATCCGGGTGACCGTCGTCCACGAAGTGGCCCACTTCTTTGGCCTGGAAGAGGACGAGATCGTGGCCATCCTGGGAGAGTAGGACCCCATGCCCCTTCCGCCCTGGAGTGTCTGGCTGGAGGCCGGGGATCTGGCTGCTCTGCGCGAAAGCCTGGAATGGTTCCAACGCCCGCCGGGAGGCCTGAGCCGGTTCCTGGGTCTTTTCGATGGCCCGATGGAGAGGGCCTGGCAGAAGGTGCCCGAATCAGCCCGAAACTCCGCGGCTCGAGCCATCCACTCGACCTTGCAGACCGTGCTGGAGACCACCGGCCGAAGCCTGACCGAACAGCCCATCCTGGACGCCCTCTGCGCGGAAGCCGGGCGGGAGATCTCGGGACCTGACGGAATCCGCCGGATGGCCCTGTCGGGACTGGATCGGGTCAGTCGACGCTCGGTGGAGGCTCATCGGCGAGCTGCCGCCGTGGAGGGTGGGATCAGCGGGATGGCGGGGCTGCCCGGACTGCTCTTGGATGTTCCGGCCCTGTATGGGCTGATTTTCCGGATGATCCAGGAGATCTCGATCACCTTCGGCTTCCCGATCGATCCCCACGCCGAGAAGGCCCACATCCTGAAGGTCATGGACCTGGGCCACCAGACCGATCTGGAGGCGCGGCGCCTCGGTCTGGAGGAGCTCCAGGCCATGCAGGCCATGCTCGGCGCAGGGGTGCCTGGACGGGAGATGGAGAAGCAGGTTCTCCTCCGCGGCCTGGGAGCCCTGGCCGAGAAACTGGGAACAGGCCTGACCCGCAGGAAGCTGGCCCAGACCCTGGCGGTGTTCGGTTCAGTGGTCGGAGCGGGGGTCAACTACCAGCTTCTGGGCGACGTCGGCGACACGGCGCGGCACGCCTACCGCCTCCGCTTCCTGAGGCGGCGAGCCCAGGAACGACAAAACCGTGAGGGGCGGCCGACCCGAAAGCTGAGCCTCGACTCCTAACAGGCTTTCAAGAAGGTCGAAACCAGGAAGGCCAAGGCCTTCCCGACCTGGCGCGCGCCTCCCTCGGGGGCCAGGGCAGGCGCCCCCTCGGCCAGGTGCAGCCAGGCCACGGGGACCCGGTGGGCCAGATGGTGCAGGAAGCGCGCCGCTTCTTCACAGGAGAGGCCGTTGGGCGTCTGGGCGCTGGAAGGCATGCCGGCCAGCGCGTCCAGGTCCACCTCCAGCCCCACCGGACATGTGCTGGCCAGGACATGAGAGGTGGCCTGTTCCAGGGCCTGCCCGAAATCCAGTTCCTGACGGACGAACACGCTCTCATAGGTCACGTAGCGGCCACCGAAGGCGACCAGGCGGTCCAGCATCTCCTGGGAATTGAAGCCCTCGTGAAGGCCCAGGACGAAGTAGGAGGCCAGCAGGCCGGCCTTCTGGGCGTAGCTGAAGCCATTCCCGCTGTGTCTGCCCTCCAAAGCCCGAAAATCCGCATGAGGATCGCAGTTGACCACGGCCAGGCCATTCTTCCGCTCCTCTCCGCGTACCCGCAGTCCGGCGACCACCCCTTGCAGGATGGGAAAGGCGTTGTTGTGCCCGCCGCCGATGACCACCGGAATCAGCCCGGAGGCCACGATTTCCTGGACAATCGGAGCCACCCGGGCGTCGAGCCGGGCGCACAAATCTCGCAGTTGCAGAACATCCCGAGGCTCCGACCCCAGCCCCCGGGCAGCCTCCTGAAGGTCCCGGGTCTGCACGCGTCCAGCCAGGAGGACCTGTCGGGCCGGCAGGAAGTGATTGGCCTGCTGGTTGAGGAAGATCGGGAGGAAGGCGTCCCATGCCCCTTCCGCACCCGGGCGTCCCAGGTTGCCCCGAGGCCCCAGGTCCTCGGGGATGCCCAACAAGGCGTAGCGCGCCCCGGCTCGATGGGCCTGCTGCCAGGAATCCGGGCCGGCCCGGGTCCCCAGCACGCCCACCACCTGCCCCACCCGAACCTCGCCTGGACGGGACTGAACCAAGGCTCGAACCTCGGACTCATGAAAAGGGATCAACGTCGTCGGACAGATCACGGGCAAGGCCTCCGGGGATACTGAAGATCCCTTTCTGGAGGGGCCCCATCCCTCCTGCGGGCGGCACCTACCCGCCCGTCGCCACGAAGGTGAAGGGTTTCCCGGTGTCGGGTGCGTGCCCTTCCTGGTCATACAGATCGAACCCCGACGGGGCCAGCTTGCTCAACTGATAGGCCCCGCTGCATCCGCCGGTCACCACTGCAGGGGTCTCGCTGAACGGAGGGTCGAACGAAATGTGAAAGGTCCGGTTGGCGTTCAAGCCGACCGACCAGTCGCCGGACCCCTGGTCATAGGTCGGTCCAGGCCCGACCACTCCCCAGACCACTCGAGTCTGGAAACACGGGGCTCCGGCCCGCGGGTCATCAGGACACAAGGCTGAGCCGTCCGAGAAGACGACGAAGGTGCCAGCCGCGTCCGGGACGACTCCACACGCCAGGTTTCCCGAACCGACGACCTGTCCGGCAACCCGCGTCGGCCTGGAGAAGCCCACAGCCGGATGGTAGCGCCCGGCGGCGTTGGCCACGCTTCCGTCAGGACGAGTGATCCGACCGCTGGACCAGAGCAGGAAGGTGCCAGCCCGGTTGCGGTAGCCCGAGACCAGGACGTTGTCCGACCCCCGGACGTCCGCCGGGGAGGCTTCAATGGGCCTGGCCGGAGGACGCCCGGCAAGGACGGTTCCAAGCACAAACGCGAACAGGAGAAGAGCCCCCTGGCCAGAGCGCATCCACATGACGTCTCGACCTCCTGGCCAGAACAGTTCGTGCAGACTCCGGCAACTCCTCCAGAACCTCCTGACCTCTGGACTGTTTCGCGAGAAAGGTCCAGGCGCATCCGGCCTCGAAATCGACTGACGTGAGATGCTGCCTCGGGACCCCGTCCCGAGGCTTTGCCACAAGGGAGAGGGTTCGATGCAGATTCCCAGGATCGCCGATGAGGATTGGACGCTGCCAGGAGGAACCACGGCTCGTCTGCGCGCGGCAGGAACGGCGGATCTTCAAGCCATCCGGGGGCTCTATCACCGCACCTATGGGGATCGCTACGCCGTCCCGGAGGTCGCCGACCCCGAGCACACAGCCCGAGCGTTGGCCGATCCGACCAACTACCTGTGGCTGGTCACCGAGGTCCAGGACCGGGTGGTGGGCAGCGTGATCTTCGCGGTGGATCCCTTCCACAGACTGGGGAAGGCATTCGGAGGGGTCATCGAGCCCGAATTCCGAGGACAGAAGATCATGACTCACATGATCCAGGAAGGTCACCGACGCCTGCTGGTGGAGAATGGTCCCTGTGAGTTGCTGTATGCCGTGGTGCGAACCTTCGTCTCGCTGACATTCCATTCCGACCTGCGCGGCCTGGGCTACATCGACACCGGAATCTTTCCCAACGTGCGCCGGGTCCGGGATTACGAGACCCACGGCTTCAAGGTCTGTCCCGGCCCTGCCGGTTACGCCTCCCGTCGCCGGCCTCCCCGCCTCTTCCACCAGGTTGAGACCCTGTACCAGATCGTCGCCAGCCGACTGGACCTGGACCCGCCGGAAATCGTTCCGGTCCGACTCTCGCCACGGCCTGGCGAGCACGTCACCCTGGACCAGGTCCCGCCCGAAGAATTCCCTGGCGGAATCGAGGTCGAGCGCGAACGGCTGCGCCACGAAGGGGAACTGGCGTTCGGCTTCTATCCCCTGCACGAGCCCAACCTGATGCTGGCCAGCCAGGACCGCTCGGTGAAGGCCTTCCTCTACCACCAACCGGTCGACGGCCACGCCAGCCTGCTGGGGATGACCACCGGTGGGCGGGACATGGTGGATGTGCTGGAGTCCCTGGGCAGGGCCTGTGAAGCCCTGGATGTCAAGTATCTCGAGATCCTGGCCTCAGCCTACGATCCCGTCCTGCAGGCCCAGCTCTGGCAGGCCTACTTCATCCCCAGCGCCTGGTTCCCGGCCGCCCGCCTTTGTGAGGATGGCTGTCGAGAGGACTACCTGGTCGCTTCGCGCACCTTCGTCCCCCTGCACTTCAAAGGGCTCAAGCTGACCGAGGAATCCAAGCCGTTCATCCTGGAATACTTCAAACTGTACACCGGACGACTCTGGGAGGAACTCATGGATGCCTGACCCCACCGCCAGAACGCCTCTCGACCGCGAGGAACTGCGCGTCTTGCGGCGTGCCCGACGGGTCCTGTCTCGCAACCGGGGAGCCACGGATCGCCTGATCGCCCAGCGTGCGGCCTATGCAGCCGGTCCCCGCCAGGATGGATTCTTCCTGGAGGCGATGAACGAAAACTTCGCCCACCACTTCCTGGGATGCCCCCTGTACCGGGCGCGCTGCCTGCAAGTGGGCGTGACTCCGGGAGACATCCGTCGGGTCGAAGACCTCCCCCGGATTCCCTACGTCTTCGTGACCGTCTTCAAGCGGAACAACCTTCTGACTGGAAGCCCGGAGAAGGTCCGACTGACGCTGACCTCCAGCGGGACGGGAGGCGAGCGCAGCGCCATCCACCTCGACGCTCGTTCGCTCCGCCGGATCCGCCGAATCGTCCACAACATCTACCGGGACCTGAAGATGACCTCCCGCGAGGTGACCAACTACCTCTGCTTCACCTACGACCCGGCCGTGGCCAAGGACCTGGGCACCGCCTTCTCGGACGAACTGCTGACGCGCCTGACCCGGGTTGGCCAGGTCCACTACGCGATCCGCCCGGACGACCAGGGAGGATGGCACCTGGATCGGGAGGCCTGCTTTGAGGCCCTGGAACGCTTCGAGCGAGAAGGCAGCGCCTTTCGCATGCTGGGATTCCCGGCCCACGCCTGGGAGGTTCTGCAGGACTACGTCCGCGTGCGGAATCGCACGCTGCGTTTTCCTCTTCGCAGCTACGTCCTGACCGGCGGGGGTTGGAAGACCCTGGGAGACCGGGAAATCCCCAAGCCGCTCTTCCGTTCGGAGGTGTCCCGGATCCTGGGCATCCCCCAGGACCACATCCGCGACCTGTACGGGATGGTCGAGCACGGGGTCCCCTACACCGAGTGCGAGGCGGGTCGCATGCACGTCCCAATCCATTCCCGGGTCCTGGTTCGGGATCCCGGAACCCTCGAACTGCTTGTCCCGGGGCAAACGGGGCTTCTCCACATGCTGACACCCTACTTGTCCTCTTTTCCAGCCCTCTCGCTGCTGACCACCGACGTCGGGCACCTGGAGTCCGGGTGCGCCTGCGGCCGAAGCACCCCGGTCATCGTCCTGGAGGGCCGCGGCGGGGTAACCCGCCACAAGGGCTGCGCCCTGGCAGCCTTGGACATTCTTTCCCCTGAAGGAGTCGAGTGACCATGTATATCAGGTTCGGAGGTGGATGGCGCCTGCTGGCAGGTCTGCTGGCAGGAGCCACGGTGGGCGCGGTCATGGGTCAGGGATTCGAGTTGATTCCCTCCGCGGTCTCTGTTCTGGCCGCCTGCACCGCGGCGTTGATCGGCGTTCTGGCAACCCTGATCCTGCGGGCTGGAACACCCCGTCGGGAGAGACCGTCCCGGGCCGGCGCGACGGCCCTGATGGTGCTTCTGGCCTCCTACCTGGTGGTCGGACGCCTGGTCTGGACCAACCTCGGAGCGCTGGAGATTCTCTCCTACGCAGCCGCAGGCTGCGTGATGACCTGGCTGGTCTTCACGTCGCTGGCCGAACCCCCCCTGTTGACAGCATTCGGTTTGGGCGGACTGCTGGGCGCTGCGTGCGGAGTCCTCGTGCCGATGGCGGCCCCCGCTGCCTTCGATCCGCTCTTCTCGCTGCTGACGCAGGCCCACGAGAAGTCCATCGGGTACGGCGCCCTCAGCCTGCTTTGCGCCTTTGCAGGAGCCTTCACCGCCATGGCCGGCAGGCTGTCCGGCTTCGGACTGGCCGAGTCCCGCCACGACGACGTCTGGCGCTTCAACCCCGAAGGACGCCTGGCCACCGGCAAGGAAAAATCCTAGATGGCCTGGGAGCACTATCTCTTCGGCGAAATCAAGAGCTTCCCGAAGCCTCCCGACCTCGACTTCGTCGAGGAGGTCCTGGACCGGGCCGAGGCGGTGCGCAGCATCCTGCCCGCAATCGAGGTCCGGCACATCCTGGACCTGCTGGACCGGGTCGGACGGCTCTGGAGCGACCCGGACTATGCCCCTCGACGCCTGGCCATCCGCCACCTGCCCGAAGTCGTAGGTTTCTCGCCGCAGATGGTGGAACGAGGCCTGGACGAGTTGGGCCGGCTGCTCTCCAGGCAGACTCTGCTGGACATGCTGCGCTTTGAGGTGGGGCTGCTGGAATCCCTGGACCGCTGGGCCTGGCGGCCGGGCTACAACGGGTACGTCCGCGGCATGCCCCTGGGCGTGGTGCTGCACGTCTCCCCGGGGAACGTGTTCCTGGGGGCGGTGGATTCGCTGCTGCGCGGGCTGCTGACCAAGAACACCAACATCCTGAAGGTCTCCAGTGCGGACCCGATCTTCCCGTTGCTCTTCGCGCAGACCCTTGCTGAACAGGACCGGGACGGCCTGATCTCGCGTTCCTTCGCGATCGTGACCTTCCGCGGCGGCGAGACGGACCTGGAAGCGCGCTTCAAGGCTCGATGCCAGGGCACCGTGGTCTGGGGGGGGGAAGAGGCCCTCCAGGCCTGGGGCCGGGATCTGCCCGCCGGCAACCGGTTGGTCCCCTACGGGCCGCGCATGTCCCTGGCAGTCATCACCCGGGACTGGCTGGAACAAACCGACCTGGACGAATCGGCCAGGGCCCTGGCGACCGATGTGGCGATGTGGGAACAGCGCGGATGTGGCAGTCCCCAGATGCTCTTCCTGGAAGACTCAGGGCCCCGAGGCGAGGCCTTCCTTTCAGCCCTGAGGGAAGCCCTGGACGGCCTGGCGCTCCGCCTGCCCCCCGCCCGACTGAGCCGCGACGAGCAGGTGGAGATCCTGCGGGAACGAGAGCTGGCGCGTTTCGGCGAGTTGACCGGAGACTCTTGGGCCTGGTTCCCCGAGGGGGACACCCGCTGGACGCTTCTGTGGCGTCAGGCCACCGACCGACTGGGCTCCCCCCTGAACCGGACCCTGGTGATCCACCCCTACACCCGCTGGGCGGAGGTGCTTGAGGCCCTGACCCCCTACCGGGAAGTCCTGCAATCCGTCGGACTGGGAGCCCAAGGTCCGACGCTTCGCGATTTATCGGGTGACCTGGTTGGCCTGGGTGCCACCCGGATCACCGAGATCGGCCGGATGCATTCATCCAAGGCCGGCTCGCCGCACGATGGTTCCTTCCAACTGGGCCGGTTGCTGCGCTGGGTCAGCATCGAATCGGTCCAGGAGCGCTTTGACGCCGCCGAACAGGTGGATCCTGGGGCCAAGGCTCCCACCCGCAGCCAGCGACTGTTGGACCTGATCCGCTTTGCCCGGGACTTCTCCCCCTTCTATCAATCCCGCCTCGGCGTAACCCCGATCCAGAATCCTTCCGACATCCAGAACCTGCCCCTGCTGACCGGCGAGGAGGTCCGCCAGAACACGCCTCCTGCAGGCCAGGGCCTCTTGACCGGGCCCTTGCAGGGCGCCTACGTCTTCGCCAGTGGCGGCTCGACCGGAGCCCCGAAGTTCTCCTTCTACTCCTACCAGGAGTGGGAGGAGGTGACCGACACCATGGCGGCCATCTACAGCATCGCGGGAATCGGCTCTGGCGACACGGTGGGCAACCTGTTCATGGCCGGGAGCCTGTACACCAGCTTCCTGGCGGCCAGCGAGGCCCTGGAGAAGCTGGGGTGCGTCAGCCTGCCCATCGCCGGCAACGCTGATATCAAGCAGATCATGCGCTACGTCGAGATGTTCCGTCCCACTGCGATTCTGGGGCTTCCCAGCGTCCTGGTGCAGATTGCCGAGACGGTCGAGCGCCGCGGCCTGGATCTGAAGATTCCCAAGATCCTTTACGGAGGGGAGCACCTGTCACGCGAGGCCAAGACCTACCTGCGCGAACGACTGGGAGCCGAGGTGGTCCTGAGCGCCGGGTACGCCTCGGTGGACGCCGGGCCCGTCGGATACCAGTGCCCCTTCAGGCCAGGCGGGGTCCACCACCTGCTCTATGACTATCAGTATCTGGAGATCGTGGACCCCGACACCGGTCTGCCGGTCGCCGACGGCGAGGTGGGAGAAATCGTGGTGACCTGCCTGAAGCGCCGGCTGATGCCCTTGATCCGCTACCGAACCGGCGACCTGGGGCGGCGGGTTCGCGAGCAGTGCCCGTGTGGGCGCACCACCCCGCTCTTCGAACTGAAGGGGCGCACGGGCGACGTCCTGCGCGTGGGCACGGTCAGCATCTATCCCGACGGGATTGCCGCCGCCCTGTCCCAGGTGGAAGGAATCAGCCATCTCTTCCAGATCGTGGCCGACCGCGCCGGGGCCAAGGACCTCCTGATCATCCGTGCCGAGCGACTGCACGCCGGGGGACCGGACCGCAGCCGCGAAATCCGCCAGGCCATCCTGGACGAGAATCCGGAACTTCCCGAAGCCCTGCGTGAAGGGTGGCTGGAGGCCCTGGAGGTCGAGATGCTGGATCCCGATGGCCTGCCGCGCAACAAGCGCACCGGCAAGATCAAGAGGACTGTCGACCGGAGGACCTGATCGAGAAGCCGGACCCGCCCCGGCAGTCCTCAGCGGAAGTTGGCCAGAACCTCCATCAGGACCGGGCGCAGGCCATCCAGGACGAACTGAACCCCGAGGGCGATGAGGATCATGGCCATCACCCGGGTCAAGACCTCGGTCCCGGACGTGCCCATCCACCGCGCGGCCCTGGGAGCCAGGGCCAGCACCACCGCCGTCAGGGCCAGCACGGCCAGCACGGCAAGGGCGAAAGCCAGCCGGGTCGGCCAGGTCGAGGCCTGCCCCATCAGGATCATCGAGGTCGTGATGGCGCCAGGCCCGCAGATCAAAGGCATGGCCAGGGGAACAACGGCCAGGTCCACCCCATTTCCCTGCTGCACCTCGGTGCCGTGTCCCGACCCGGCCAGCATCTGCATGCCCATCCCCACGAAGATCATCCCACCCGCGATCCGCAGGGCGGGGATGGTGATGCCGAAGACCTTCAGGATCATGCTGCCGGCCATGGCAAAGACGGCGATCAGCACCAGGGAGATCAGGCATGCCCGGATGGCCAGACGGCGCCGCTCGTCAGCGCTCATGCCCTCCGTCAGGCCCACGAAGATCGGAGCCGCCGTCAACGGGTCCATGATCACCAGCAACGACGAGAAGCACACGAGTCCAAAGGTGATGGCTTCGGGCATTTGAAGTCCTCCGGTCCGTCCGAGAAAGCCTCGGCGGACTGCGCAGGACTACTCCTCCGCGCCGCCGATGGGCAGGGGCGCACCCGAGACGGGTGTCGACAACACGAACGTGGTGCGGACCCGGTCCAGCCCCGGGATGCGCGCCAGGCTCTCGAGAAGGAAATGCTCATAGGCTCGCATGTCGCGCACGGCCACCTTCAGGAGGAAATCCTCCTCACCCGCCACGTGGTGCACCTCCAGGACCTCGGGCAACCCCGCGACCTCCTCCAGGAAGCGATGGTGGCACTCGGTCTGATGGTCCACCTGCTTGATCCCGACGAAAGCCAGCGTTCCGCGGCCGACCATCTCGGGGTCGATCCGAGCCGTGTACCCCTGGATGACCCCTCGTCCCTCCAGCTTCTTCAGGCGTTGCGCCAGGGGATTGGGGCTCAGGCCCACGGCTTCGGCCAGGGCGGTATTGGAAATCCGGGCGTTCTCTTGCAGAAGACGCAGGATTTGGCAATCAATGCTGTCTAGATGCAAACCTTAAGCAAAAACCTCTCGCCCAAGAACTAACCACAGCAAGAAGCTTCTGTCAACCCCGAGATTCGGGCGGGGTGCCGTCGGAAAATGAAGCCCGGACAGAAAAATGAAGGCGCCCGGAGTCCTCCAGGACGTCCGGGCGCCAGGGTGCTTCGGAGTTCTCGGGTCTAGACCCGCTCGACCAGCATGGCGGTCCCCATGCCGCCTCCCACGCACAGCGACGCCAGGCCTCGGGACTTTCCAGAGCGCTGCAGCTCGTGAAGCAGGGTCACCAGGATGCGGGCACCAGAAGCCCCGATCGGATGGCCCAGGGCGATGGCGCCCCCGTTGACGTTGGTGATCGCGGGGTCAATCCCGAGCTCGCGCATCACCGCCAGGGATTGGGAGGCGAAGGCCTCGTTGAGCTCGGCGCGCTCCACGTCCTCCAGTTTCCAGGCGGCGCGGGCCAGGGCCTTGCGGGTGGCCTCGATCGGACCCAGGCCCATGAACCAGGGGTCCAGGGCCGTGGTGGCGTGGGCTGCGATGCGGGCCAGGGGCTTGAGACCATGGCGTCTGACGAATTCCTCGCCGGCCACCACGACGGCCGCTCCGCCATCGTTGATTCCCGAGGCGTTGCCCGCCGTGACCGTGCCATCCGGCTTGAAGGCCGGACGCAGGCGGGCCAGGGTGGCCACCGTCGTCTCGGGGCGTGGGTGCTCGTCCCGGAGGACCACGACGGGATCCCCTTTGCGCTGGGGGATCGAAACGGGGACGATTTCCGCCTCGAAGGCTCCGGCCTCCCAGGCCCGAACCACCCGGGCCTGGCTCTCGGCGGCAAAGGCATCCTGCTCTTCTCGGCTCAGCGAGAAACGCTCGGCGATGGCCTCGGCGGTCAGTCCCATGTGCTTGTTCGAGAACACGTCGGTGAGACCGTCATGCACCATCACGTCGACCATCTCGACGGGCCCCATCTTGCGGCCTTCCCGAACGAAGTTGGCGACGTAGGGGGCTCGGGACATGTTCTCCATGCCACCCGCCACGATGCACTCGGCGTCACCGGCCGCGATCATGGTGGAGGCCAGGGCCACGGCCTTCAGGCCGGAGCCACAGATCTGGTTGACCGTCCAGGCCGGCGTGGTCTGAGGTATCCCCGCCTGGATGGCGGCCTGCCTGCCGGCCCCCTGCCCCAGTCCGGCCTGCAGAACGCAACCCATCAGCACCTCATCCACCTGCTCGGCGGCAACGCCAGCCCGTCGAAGCGCCTCCTGGATGCAGAGGGCTCCCAGGGCGGGAGCAGGAACCTCGCGGAGCCCTCCCAGGAATGAACCGATGGCGGTGCGGGCAGCGGACACGATATAGACCGACTTCACGGCGACGACCTTTCTCGCCCCTGAACAGGAGTCGAGCCGCTCTTCAGTCGGCTCGTGCGGCCTGGCGGGAGGAGACGGGGACGACTTCCACCCCTCGCCGACGGCCTTCGGCCCCAGGTCTTTCCCGGGGCCGCAAGCCAGGGGCCTCTAGTTCTTCTTCCAGCGCAGGACGACGCGGTCAGCCAGGGTGATCTCCTCTTCATCCTGCAAAGGCTGGCGGCTGCGGACCACCGTGCGCCCCACCTTGGTCGTGCTGGTCTTGCTTTCGTGAACCAGGACGAAGCGGTCGCCGTCAACCACCAGGGTGCAGTGCTTCCGGGAGACCTGGGAGTCGGGAAGCGAAATCCCGCACTCCGGACTGCGCCCGATGGAGGTGTCCCCCAGGACCTGGAACTTCCTGCCTTTTGAGGCCCCCTTGAGAACCTCGACGAAGCCGGTCATCCGCTTGGGCTCGCTGGGAGCCTCGGCTGCGGGGGGCTCGACCGCGGGGGTGGGGGCCGGAGCGGGATCCGGCTTGGAGGGAGGCTTGGGGGCGGGCGCCGGTGGAGCGGCAGCCTCTTCGGCCTCCTTCTTCTTGCGAGCCTTCTTGCCGGTCTCAGGTGGCCGGGTCTCGGGCGCTGCCGCCGGGGACGGGCTGACAGCGGCCGCCCCCGCAGCAGGGGTCTTGGGCACCAGCCAGGCGGGACGCCGTGCCTTCTCCTGGTCGGGGACCTCGCCGAGGAAACCGGATTCGGGTGGGACGACCGAAACCAATCGGGGGTCGGAGTCCGCAGGAACGACGCCTCCCCTGCCGACCACCTCCAGGATCAGTTGGCCCATCTGCAGGCGCAGACCGGGAACCAGGCGACCACTGGCGGCCGGCGTTCCGTTCGCCATCAGCGGGCTGATCGGCGAGCGGTTGGAGAAGCTGTAGATGCTCTCCTCGGCATTCCAGTGCAGGATGGCATGCACCCGGGCAATGCTGGGTTCCTCGAACTGAATGGCACTGAGACTGGCATTGAAGGTCCCCGAACTCCGACCCAATGTGATGCTGGGGCCTTCGAGCGGGATCACCTTCCCGGCGTCCTTGCCGCTGACCACCTTCAGTTCGTACAGAGCCTCTTGCGCCATGTAAACGACCTCATCCTAGAGAATTCGGGAGCCTTTCCCGCAAACGCCTCCGGATTTCCCGCCGGGGTCCAGGGTCTGGCAAGGGAAACGCGGCAACGCTTCGGGAAGTTCCCGACCGACGCTTGAATTCCTGGAACGGCTGACCAGAAACCCGGATTCTTCACGGCAGGCGCCGATATCGGTGATACCCCCCGGGCGAGGGCGAGCAGTCCGGGCGCAGGATCAGGACCTCTCGAGCAGGGACCGTCACCTCCACCCCACCCGCGAAGGCTGTCCACTCCCGCCCCGTCAAAGCGTCCCGCAGGATGGTCACGTCCTGGATCCTGCTGTCGCGCAACTGCACGAACCGGGTCCTCTCGTGCTCTCCCGGGTTGGCCACCACCACCACGGTCTCGCGCGCAGAGCCGGTCCGACGCAGGAAGGCGAAGAGGTCGTCGGCGTGCAGGCGGCGGAAGTCCCCCCAGCGCAAGGCCGGACACTCCTGGCGCAGGGCCAGCAGGCTTCGATGCAGTTGCAGCGTGGGGTTTTCCTCACAGAGCAGGTCCCAGCGCATGGGGGCGCGACTTGCTGGCTCGGGTCCACCTTCCATTCCCAGTTCGCTGCCATAGTACAGGCAGACGGTTCCCGGCAAGGTGAATTGCAGGATTCGGGCCATGCGCTGCTGGTGGGCCTCAGGAAGCTCGTGAGTCAGTCGGGCCGTGTCGTGGTTGTCCAGGACCAGCCATGCCTTCAGCAGATGATCCAGGCCGGCGTCCTCGACCATGGTGTCCCACATGTCCGCCGCGACGCGGGGCGAGAGCTGTTCCCGGACCAGTCGCATCAGGATGGCCCGACCATGCATGTTCATGACCCCATCGACCGCCGGGTGCCAATCCTCGGGATAGTTCCAGATCTCCCCGATCACGGCGGATCCAGGGCGAGCCTCGTGGGCGCAGCGGGTCAGCTCGTGCAGGATTCGAAAGCCCAGGTCGAAGGCGACGTCCAGGCGCCAGCCGTCGATCTGCTCTTGACGCAGATAGGACTGGACCACCGAATCCACCTCCCGGTAGATGAAGTCCTGGACCCGCGGATGCTCCAGATTCAGCTCGGGCAGGTTCTCGACATCCAGCCAACCGATGGCTTGCTGGGGTGGCTCCGGCCTGAAACGGAAGAAGTCCCGCCAGGGGCTCGCAGTGTCCGCCTGGGCCGAGGTGAACATGGGACTGCGGCGCCCCATGTGGTTGAAGACCCCATCCAGCATCAGGCGCATCCCCCGCCGATGCAATTCGCCGGCCAGGGCTGCCACCTCGGCCCGGCTTCCCAGCGTCGGGTCGACCTGGTGATAGTCCCAGGTGTCATACTTGTGATTCGTCAGGGACAAGAAGATCGGGTTGAGGTAGACCACGTCAATCCCCAGGTCCTGGAGATAGTCCAGGCGCTGGCAGAGGCTGTGCAGGTCCCCTCCCCAGAAGTCGACCTCGTGGGTCCAGACCTGGGCCTGATCATCCCAGGACCCTTGGACAGGCAGCTCGTCCCATCGCCGCAACCTCCGGGGTGACTGGTATAGATGAGCCTTTTGGTCCAGCCGAAGGGAGGGAGCGAAACGGTCCACCATGACCTGATAGACCACGGCTCCATTCCGCCAGTCCCGACTGCGCGAGACCATCGCCTCGCGCCGGGCCAGGTCGCGCTCGTTCCACAGGTTCAGGTCTTCCATTCAGGTCTCTCCTCTTCCGGACACGCTGCTTGATTCGCGGGGAGTCTCCAGACCCATTCCGCAGGAAACCGCTCCCTCCCGGCAAAAGAGCGGCGGATGCTGCTGGAATTCTACGCCCACTCCTGTTTCGCCTTGACCGATGGCACGGGCCGCCGCATCCTGATCGATCCCTACGATCCCACGGTGGGCTACGCCATGCCGAACCGCCCGGCGGAGGTGACCCTGGTCAGCCATGCGCACTTCGACCACGACCACCTGGCGGCCGTCCCCGGCCGCACCCGAGTCATCCGTGGGGCCGGAGAGCACCGATTCGAGGGCTTGACCATCCGGGGTTTCACGGCCGACCACGACGAGGAGGGCGGAACCCGACTGGGGCACATCACCCTCTTCCGCCTCGAGGTGGAGGGGCGCTCGGTCGTGCACCTTTCGGATCTCCAGGGTCCTTTGACCCCAGAGGTCCAGGCGTGCCTGCAAGGGGCCGACGTCCTGCTCGTTCCATGCGGTGGGGCCGGCTACACCCTCGGTCCCCACGAGGCCGCGGCCATGGTCCGCGTGCTGCGCCCCAATCGGGTGGTCCCGATGCACTACCGGACCCCCTTCCTGAACCGGAGCCGCCTTCCCGACCTCCAGCCGGTCGACCCCTTCTTGCAGGAGTTCGAGGCCCGCCCGGTGCGTGAATCCTCCTTGAGAATCGAGGGTCCCGCACCTGAAGGCCCGGAGATCGTGGCCCTCAGCCACCTGTTCTGAGGCCGGGGCCTGCCAGGTCCCAGGTTCCCGGAAGGCTCAGCCCGAGGCCTCGGGCTGGCGGGAATCCAGGACGTGCGAGAACTCCTCGACGAACCGCTCGGGGGTGACGCAGCAGACGGCCGCCATCTGTCGCAGGCGGTCGCGCGCCTCGAAGTCCTGTCGATTCAAGCGGATCATGTACTCCCGGGCGATCCGATAGGACAGCGAGCTGCAGTCCACGAAGCGGACCTTGGTACGACGGGTCTGCGGGTCGATCAGGTCGGAGAAGCGCAAAGGCACGATCCGCTCACCTTGCACCGTAATCACCGCATTGGTGCCGCCATTTTCCAGGAATTCGACGGCTCCGTAGCCCAGGTTGCGCGTATAGTCGATGTCGAAGGCCGTGGGGTCCACGCAGCGCAGCTCGTAGCCCAGCTCCTGGTTGACGATCCGCAGGTTGATCCCGAACTCTTCCAGGCGGCGGCGGATGGCGAACTTCAGGATGTCCGAGAAGTTCAACTCGCCCAGATGCAGGTGCCCGTATTCGTCGCGTTCGAGAACCTCGAACTTGGAGAGGAACTTCTCGAGCTCTTCGGGATCGATCCTCTCCATGAAGCCCTCGGCGACGATGGCCACCCCGTGCTGGCGGCCCTCGGCCAGGCGCTTGATGATCGACCCCACGATGGTGTCGACGATCAGGCTCAAGCTGACCCTTCCGGTGAACTCTTCCGGGATCAAGGTCAGGGTGGCCCCGGCCGACTTGCCGATCCCGAGGGCCAGATGCCCGGCCTTGCGCCCCATGGCGACCACCACGAACCAACGCCCCGTGACCCGGGCGTCCTGATAGTAGGTGGACACGATGCGGCTGCCCTCGGCGCGGGCCGTCTCGAAGCCGAAGGTGGGGATGCCGGCCGGCAAAGGCAGATCGTTGTCGATGGTCTTGGGGATGTGGGCGAACTTCAGATCGTGCCCCATGTGACGGGCGTACTCGGCGATCCGGATGGCCGAGTACGCGGTATCGTCGCCTCCCAGCGTGACCAGGTGGGTGATTTCCAACTCCCGCAGGGTCTCGACGGTATTGCGCAGCAGGCGCTCGTCCTTGGTGGGGTTGGCCCGGGAGGTCCGCAACAGGCTGCCGCCGTGGAGGTGGAGCCGGCTGATCTTGGGGATGCTGAGGAACTCGATCTTCTTCTCCCCGTTCATCAGGTGCTGGTAGCCGTCATAGATCCCGACCACCGAGTGGCCGCGCTTGATGGCCTCGATCGTGACCGAACTGATGACCGAGTTGATGCCCGGGGCAGGTCCTCCCCCGATGAGGATTCCGTACTTGCGCACCGGCTCGCCTCTCTTCCTGGCCCGACACCCCGGCACGCACCGGAGGCGGGGGAACCTGTGGAAGAGAACCGCTTCGCCTCGGCAGGAGGATCCCCTGCGGAGCGAGGAGCCCCCCCGTTCCGCCGCCAAAATAGT
>DIWH01000023.1 GCA_002423485.1 Candidatus Xenobium occultum
CGATGGCCACGCGTTGCTGCTCGCCTCCGGACAACTGCGTCGGCACGTGGTCGACCCGCCCTCCCAGGCCGACATGCTCGAGGGCCTGGACCGCCATCCGACGGCGCTCCCGCCCGTCCGAAATCCCTCGATACAGCAGGGGGAGTTCCACGTTCTCCAACGCCGAGGTCCGGCCCAGAAGGTTGAACCCCTGGAAGACGAACCCGATCCGCCGGTTGCGGATCAAGGCCCGCTGGTCCTTGGTGAGATCCGCCACCTCCTGCCCGTCCAGTTTGTAGGAGCCGGAGGTCGGCTGGTCCAGGCAGCCCAGGATGTTCATCATGGTGGACTTGCCCGAGCCGGAGGGGCCCATGATGGCCACGAACTCCCCGGCCTCGACGTCCAGGTCGATCCCGCGCAGGGCATGGACCTCGACGGCCCCCTCCGTGCGGTACACCCGGGTCAACCCTCGAACCGAAATCACTGCCATGAAGCGTGCCTCCGCTGCCAGATCGCCAGATACTCGTCCCCCCAACGGGGATTCAACACCAGATGCCAGTTCCTGGCCGCCCTCCTGAGATAGACGCGATCCATCACGAAATCGGCTCTCACCAGGTCCTCCAGGACCCGCGCATGCGCTGGAGACAATTCGCCTGGAACCAGGTCGACCGCCACCCCGCGCAGGTGGGTGGCGCTGTCGCCCGAGGGGCACGCCTCGTGCGGTGAAGCCAAGGTCCAGGCCCCAGAGAGACGGGCGATGGGGAGAGCCACCGTGGGATGGCCCGTGGCCTGACGCAGGCGAATCGTGAGATCGGCAAGATACCCCGCCATCTCGGGCGTGACGTAGTAGGAGAAGGTCTCTCCCCGCGTCCCCTTCGGAGCCTTGCCGGCCACGCCCAGGTCCCGAATCGGCCCGGTCCAGCGGACCAGATGCCCTCGCGCCGCCAGGGTCTCGAAGTCCTTGAAGGTGGCGGGTTCCGGAAGCCCTCGCACCTCGACCAGCTCCCAGCGTTCCCGATAACGGGCCACCATCCGGGCGGTGTATTCGGGCCCCTCCAGCAAGGCCGAGAGCGAAGCCAGGATCTTCCAGGGATACAGGTCCGACTCGTCCCCCAAGGCCAGATGGGAATTGGCGGGAACCGTCGGCTCGCCGTACACCGTGCGCTGCCCGTTGAGCATCTGGCGACTGCGGTGATCCTGCCACAGATCCAACCAGGAGACGTCGTGACGGTTCAAGGCCTGGACGAAGGCGCTGCGGTCGGCGCCTGGGACGCGAATCTGCTCGCCCCGACGGCGCAGGAAGTCCACCAGGATGTCGTCGTTGTTCTGAACACCGTTGTGATAGGCCGAAATCGCCAGGTCCTCGCGCTCGCCGTAGGCGCGCAGAAGGTATTTGAAGAAGAGGACCGTGTCCTCCAGGTTGGCCTCGACCACCATCCGCTCGTCCTTCACGCCCATGTCCTTGGCCATCTGCGCGTGACGCTCCGCCACGTCCAACGTCCGAGCCCGCTCTTCGAGTTCCCGTGCCCGACTCTCGGTCTGCAGGCCGCCGTCAGCTCGCAGTTGAGCTGCCTGAGCCCGCAAGCCGGCGGCCTCCCGAGCCGCGAAGGCGTGGGCCTGTTCCACGGCGCCCCAGGTCATCTGCCCCAACCCGGCGGCGTCGGCCCAGGAGACCTTTCCCGAGCCCCCGGAGTTCTCCCAGGACACGATGGCCCAGACCGGCAGGAAGGGAACCTCGTGACGGGAGGCCACCTCCCGAAGCAGACCTTCCACCCGACGGGCCACCGCGTGATTCTTCTCCAGGTCGTGGCGCAAGGTGCGATGGAAGACCAGGTGATGGAAGGCCAGGATCTCCGGGATGGCCTGCTCGATCTGGTCCGGAGTCCAGCCGGGAAGGACCTGCTGAAGAGCACCGCGGACCGCCTCGTGCTCGGCGAGGAGGTGCTTGTGCTGATGATACTCCTGCAAGGAGAGCCGCTCCATCCTGCGGCTCGGGGGCACCGCCGCCAGAACCTCCACTCCCTCGGAGGAGGGCGCCAGGAGGGCGGGCGAAGGCTGGGGCGCCTCGACGACGGGGGTCGTGCGACATCCCGCCGCCAGCAGGGCCAGGAGCATGACGAGCCAGAGAGTTCGGTGCATCGAAGAGTGGAATCCGACCGAAGGGGCCGAGGTTCCTGCGAAGACAGACCGTGCAGGAAGAAACCTGAAGGTGAGGCCCGATCGCCCTGACACTCCCTGTCACCACGCACTGACAGAATGAGGACAGTCTCCGGAGGTCGCCATGAGCCTGTATCCCCCGCTTCCCTGCCCAACCTGCCGGACCCTCCTGTCCATCCCCCAGGGCTGTGGCGGGGGAGTCTGCCGCCATTGTGGAGCAAGCTTCGAGGTCCTCGACCACCCCGATGCGCTCTACCTGGTCGCACTGTCCCAGGTTTCCGCCAGCCCGGATTCCGGTTCTTCCACCGTGGCGATGGCCTCCGAGAAGGATTCCGGGATGAATTCCGAACCGCCCCCCGGGGGACCGGCAAGCGAGGCTCCGGGGCTTCGGGTGGACGCCCCCCTTCGGCGCCCGCCCCATCACATGCCCGGGAAAGAGGCGTGGGCGGACGGGTTTCGGAAGGTTCCCCTCCTGGCCTGGCAGGCCCTGGCCCTCGTTTGCCTGATGGCGACCCTGCTATTGCTGGGATTTCGAGGAGACCGTGGGCAAGGCCCCTCCCCGGATTTCGTATCCGAGAGTGGGAAGGTACGAATCGTCCAGCCTCTTCCCGAGCCCTCCCCAGAGGTTGTTCCTGCCCAAAACGAAGAACCTTCGACATCCAAGAAAGCCTCCCCGAGGCCGGAACCTTCAACAGAGCCCACCTCACGGATCTCCCCCTCGCCCACATTGGACTCTTCGCCGACTCTCCGACCCAATCTCCAGAGAACCGAACCAGAACCCTCTCCCTCGCCGGAGCGCAGCCGCCTCGTCCCCATGCGCCTGAACGGACGAGTGGTCATGGTCCCTCAGGTCGTGGCCAGACCTCGGCCCTCCCCGCCCTCTGAGTCGATTGAGAAGCCCTCCCCCGATGCCCCCCCTGAGCCATCCCTGAAGACACCCGATATCCCAACACAAGACAGGGCCCAACCGGTCTCGACTCCGCCAGAAATCCCCAGCCAGGGGGAGACCGCAAGTCAAAGCGGCCCGGCCTGGCTTCCCCCCCGTGACGGAAACGATCTCTCGTCCAAGCCCTTCCTCCTGGTGACCCGAGTCCAGAAATCGGCGACCTCGGTCGTGGTCTATTGCCTGCTGGTCAACACGACCGACCGGATCTTCAACTTCGAAGCCTTCAGGGTCCTGGACCGCAGAGGGGCACAACTGGAAAGGGCCCACCACATTGCCTGGGAACGCAGTGGGGGAACCGCCATGCCCGGGCAGAGCTGGGCCTTCTGGCCTGCTTTTGAGCTCAGCCCCGGCCAGGAAGCTGTAACGGCATCCCTGCCCACTGAGGAGCTTGGGTTCCAGAACGTCCCCGTCGTCGAGAAGATGTCCAACTACGGGGTCTGGGAAGACCTCTCTCCCAAAGTCAGGTCACAAATGACCGACTTCATGAAAGGCTTCCCCAACCTGCGCAAGTGGAGCGATGGCTTCCAGAGTTTTCCCGGCTCTGCTCCGGAGGTTCCTGGAGGCCCCCCAGGCTACTATTGAACCGGCGCTCCTGGAGTCAGTCCAGGGGGCCTTTGCGAATGTGCTCTCACCCCGGGACCGCCCCCAGGAAGAAGCGGGAGCGAAGCCACAGGGCCACGTAGACCAGGCCGATCAGGACCGGGACCTCGACCAGGGAGCCGATGACGGCTGCAAAGGCCGCGCCGTGGTGGATGCCAAAGGTGGCGACGGCGATGGCCAGTTCGAAGTTGTTCGAAGCCACCGTGAAGGACAAGGTGGCTGTCTGCGGATAGCCGGCTCCTAGCGCCCCGCTCAGGAAGAACGAGACCAGGAACATCACCACGAAGTAGACCAGCAGGGGCAAGGCGATCCGGACCACGTCCAATGGGAGAGTGACGATCTTCTCGCCCTTCAACAAGAACACGGGCCACGATGGTGAAGAGCAGGGCGAGAAGAGTGGTCGGGCTGATCCGGGGGATGAACTCGCGCTCTTACCACTCCCGGCCTCGAGCCCAGACCAGGTCAAGGCGGCGCTCCGGGCAGGTGCCTGCAGAAGATCCGGGTCTGACACAGGGCATTGAATGAACCGAAGAAGCCTTGACAAGAACCCGCCTCCTGCGTGATTATATGCTCACGCAGTCACCTTTCTCAGGAGAGACCCCATGCCCCAGCGACACGAACTCCAGGCGAGGATCTTCCAGGCCCTGGGGCACCCCCTCCGCGTGGCAATCGTCGAAATCCTTCGCGAGGGGGAGGTCTGCGTGTGCGAGATCGCCCGCCAGGTGGGTGCCGAACGCTCGAACGTCTCACGACACCTGGCCGTGATGCTCCAGGCCGGGATCCTCCATTCCCGGAAGGACGGGCTGCAGGTCTTCTACCGTCTGCGCACGCCGTGCGTCCTGGAGTTCCTGGCCTGCGCCACCCGGGTGGTGAGTCGGAAGGTCGACGAGGATGCCCGAGCCCTCTCGGGCTGAACCCGAAGCCCCCCGCCAGACTGCCACCTGACCCGAACCCGAGGTCCCTGATGTCCAGCCAACCCGTTCACACCCCGCCCTCTCCCTGGCGCGAAGAGGGGTGGAAACTCGCCGCCGGCCTGACGGTCTTCGCCGTCGCCTTCTTCCTGCCACTGGAGTGGCCGCGCTTCATGAACGCGGTCCACGAGGCCCTGGCCCTCACCCGCTCCTACGCCCAGGAGCATGTGCTGCTATGTCTGGTGCCGGCATTCTTCATCGCCGGAGCCATCGGGGCTTTCGTCAGCCAGGGAGCGGTCATGAAGTATCTGGGGCCCCAGGCGCCCAAGCCCCTGGCCTACGCCGTGGCCTCGGTCAGCGGCACCATCCTGGCCGTCTGCTCATGCACGATCCTCCCCCTCTTTGCGGGAATCTGGCGCCGCGGAGCCGGCCTGGGCCCAGCCACGGCCTTCCTCTACTCGGGGCCGGCCATCAACGTCCTGGCCATCGTGCTGACGGCGGCCGTGCTGGGCCCGGAGATGGGCCTGGCCCGCGCGGTGGGAGCCGTGGGATTCAGCGTCCTGATCGGCCTGGCCATGCACTGGATCTACCGCAAGGAGGAGTTGGAGCGCGCCCGCACCGCCCTGCAACTCCCCGAAGAGGAGGCGACGCGCCCCCTGTCCCGCACGGTCCTGTACTTCGCCTCCATGATCGGCATCCTGGTCTTCGCCAACTGGGGACGCCCCCAGACCCAGGAGGGATTCTGGTTCCTGGTGTGGTCATGGAAGTGGGTGCTGACCAGCGCCTTCGGCCTGGGCTTCGCGGCCATCCTGGTGGCCTGGTTCGGCCTGCCCCTGCGCCGCGTCGCCGCCGTCGGCCTGGCCACCCTGCTGGCCTGGATGGCCTCGCGATTCTGGCTTCTGCCGACCTGGGGGGACCTGCTGGGGTTCACCGAGACCCCGCTGCCCTGGGACGCCCTGATTCCCTTCGCCGTCGCCAGCCTGGGCCTGTCCTTCATCCTGAGCACCGGGGAGCGCAGCGACGAGCTCGACGACTGGTTCTCGCAGTCCTGGGGCTTCGCCAAACAGATCGCCCCCTTGCTGCTGGCTGGCGTCCTGGTGGCCGGCTTCCTCCTGGGACGCCCCGAGCACGAGGGCCTGATCCCCAACGCCTGGGTGGCCACCCTGGTGGGTGGGAACTCCCTGGCCGCCAATTTCTTCGCCGCCATCTCGGGGGCGTTCATGTACTTCGCCACCCTGANNTCGCCTCTCTCGTGGGCGGCAATTCGCTCTGGGCGAACCTCTTCGCCTCTGTTGCAGGGGCGCTGATGTACTTTGCCACGCTGACGGAGGTGCCGATCCTCCAGGGGCTGATCGGCTCGGGGATGGGCAAGGGCCCCGCCCTGGCGCTGCTCCTGGCGGGCCCCTCCCTGTCATTGCCCAGCATGCTGGTGCTCCGCTCGGTGATGGGCACAGGCAAGACCCTCGTGTATGCCTGCCTGGTGGTCATTTTCGCCACCGTGACGGGCCTCGTCTTTGGGACGCTCTTCCCCTGAGCGCCCTCCAAACCCGAAAGGAGACCAAAGTCAAGATGAAGACCCTGCAGATCCTGGGAACGGGATGCCCGAAATGCCAGAAACTGGCCGACAACGCCAAGGCAGCCGCCGAGGCGCTCGGCCTGGACTACCAGATCGTCAAGGTGACCAGCCTCCAGGAAATCGGCGAGTTCGGCGTGATGATGACGCCCGCCCTGGCGGTGGATGGAGCCGTGCTGGTCTCGGGGCGCGTGCCCGACGTCGAGACCCTCAAAGGGATGCTGGGCTGAGCCGCCCGTGATGACCACCACGACTCGTTGGATCCTGGTGGCGGTGGTCCTCGCCGCCGCCGGGATCGCCCTGGGCTTCAATCGCTCCACCCAGCGAGCGGAACCGGGCCAGACGCTGGAAGGCACCTCGACCACCTCCTCCCACCTTCACGTGGCGACCACCATGACCCCTCCCACGGGGCTCCCCCGCCTGCTGGATCTGGGCGCCGGCAAGTGCGTCCCCTGCAAAGCCATGGCCCCCATCCTGGAAGAACTCGGGCGGGACTTCGCAGGCCGGTTGGAAGTCGTCTTCCTGGACGTCTGGCAGGACCCCGAGGCTGGCCGGACCCACGGCATCGAGATGATCCCGACCCAGATCTTCCTCGACGGTGAAGGCAAGGAGTTGTTCCGGCATCAAGGTTTCCTCTCCAGGGAGGACATCCTTGGCCACTGGAAGCGCCTGGGTTACAACCTGGAGGAGGTCGGCTCTTGACCGAAGTCCTGACGTGGCTTTCCGCCTCCATGCAGGGCGGAACGGCGCTGGCCCTGAGCGGAGCCTTCCTCTGGGGGGTGGCCTCGATGCTCCTGAGCCCCTGCCATCTGGCCAGCATCCCCCTGCTGGTGGGGTTCGTCAATGGCCAGGGCCAGGTCACCCCGAGGCGCGGCCTGGCCTTGTCCTCCTTCTTCGCCTTGGGGCTGCTGATCACCATCGGCCTGGTCGGCGCGCTGACCGCAGCGGCCGGACGGATGGCCGGCGATCTGGGATCCGGCGTCAACTTCGCGCTGGCCCTGGTCTTCCTGGGAATGGGCCTGCACCTGGTGGGCGTCCTGCCCTTCCCGGAGTTCCAACCGGCCACCGTCCGATTCCGCCGACACGGGTTGCTGGCAGCCCTCCTGCTGGGCCTGGTCTTCGGCCTGATCCTGGGGCCCTGTACCTTCGCGTTCATGGCCCCGGTCCTGGGCGTCACCTTCCAGGTGGCAACCACCTCGCCCGCCCTGGCGGTGCTGCTGCTCATGGCCTTCGGAATCGGCCACTGCAGCCTGATCGTCGCCGCCGGCACGGCCGTGGGCAGAGTGCAGAGCTACCTGGACTGGAACCAGCGCTCCAACGGCACCGCCAGACTCCGGGTGGTCTGCGGGGTGGGCATGATCCTGGCCGGACTCTACCTGCTGGCCACGGCCTGACTCCGACGGGCGGACCGACCGGCCAGGGGCCGCCACACTCTTCAGGATGGGTCCCACGGTGGACCGCGTCCGATTTCCGGGCGAGCCTGATGGTCCACCGGATCTTTCGGAAGACCTTCCTCCCGACGCCAGAGGCCGGCTCTTCCTCTCAACCCGGGCAGACCCGGTGCCTGCCAGAGCCTCAGAACATCTCTGCCCGGTAGGAATACCCTCCAGGTGATCTAGAACACTTCAGACACCAAGTCCGCCTGTTCTGGACCAAAGGCCGGCTCGGCGGGAAGCTTGGACGATTCCAGACGGGAAGCCTGTGTGAGTCTCCGGACCGAGTCATCGGCGAGAGCCCCTGGACCGAACTCACGTCTCGAGTGGGTGCCCCAGGCTGGCCGGCGAGACGACCGACGCGATCTTCACACAGACGCCTGGAGGAGGCGTTGGTGATGAAAGCCCTCATCAGCAATTTCCGTGCGCGATCCGGGCTGTGTGTCGTCTTCCTTCTCTATCTCGGCCTGGCCGTGCGAGCCTACTGGCCCGCGCTGGGGACCCTGGACAGCGAGCTGATCGGATACGCCAACCGCGATGCTGTCGTGAACGCCTGGGGCTATTGGTGGACCTGCTCCATGCTGGTGGAGCACCTGTGCTGGCCAGCCTGGACCAACCTGCTGAACTACCCGGACGGCCAGGTGATCCTCACCATCGATTCCTGGAACTGCCTTCTGAGCATCCCCCTGCAGGTTCTGCTGGGCTTCCCCACGGGCTACAACGTCTTCTTGCTCTTCGCCACCGCCCTCAGCGGTCTGGGAGGTTTCCTGTTGGCCCGCGAGTTGACCGGCTCAGAACCGGCCGCCCTGGTGGCCGGAGCCCTGTATGGGTGGGCACCTTTTGCACTTTCGAACGCCTTGATCGGAAATTCGGAAGTGCTCAGCGTGGGTTGGGTTCCACTCTTCTTCCTGTTCCTTTACCGGTCATTGACCCGAGGAAGCAGACGGAATGGAATCCTGGCCGGAGCCTTCCTGACGTGCACCACCACCGCCAACTGGTATTTCGGATTCATGGCCTCATTGTTCGCCGTGCCGGTGATTCTGGTCGGTCTGCGGCGAAATGGGGAATCTCCGCGGGAGGCCCGCATCCAGAGCCTCAAATGGATGCTGCTGATCTTCGCGGCGTCGACATTCTTCATGTTCATGATCTATCACGACATCACGGACCAGGCTCTTCAAATCCAAGCCCATGGTGCCAACATGGCGGAATCGGTCAATCTGGGAGAATTCCTCAAACCAAGACCCATCGACAGATGGCACCCCAAGATCTACTACCTGCCCCCCCTGGCCCTCCTCCTGGTTGGACTGGGTGTCCTGGCGGCTCCGAGGCGGGCGGTCCTTCCCTTGACCCTGGGACTGGTCGCTCTGCTTCTGGCCCTTGGCCATCGCCCACAGAGCGTCTCCTGGGGCCCTCCGTGGGTGCAACCTCCGCTCTCTGCCTTGTCAGGCCTGGCCAGCGGATTGACCGACTTGTGCTCCAACATCCCCCTCTTTCGATTGATCCGCAGCCCCTGGCGATGGATGGTCCTCGTCAACCTGGCCGCCGCCCTGATCGCGGCCATGGGCCTGGCCCGGATGCTCAGGCTCCTTCCCCGCGCCGCCGCCCTGATGGCAGGCCTGTGCCTGGCCATTGCGCTGACGGAGGGAAGCCTCGAAAGCATGAAGATGCACCAGGGCTTTGAGACCATCCCGATACCTGACGACGCCTGGGTCCGCGTCCTTGAGGAAGACCCGACACCAGGAGCGGTGATCCAGGTCCCCTATCATCGCAACTTTGACAATGTCCCCCGGCAACTGTTGGCCCAGACCCAGCATCGACGCCCCATCCTGCAGAGACTGCACCTCATGACGACGCATATCTGCGAATCATCGGACGCACATCCGAACAAGATTCCCACGCTGGTGTTGTTGGAGAAGGAGCATCGCAAAAGCAGCGACCTGATGCAGGTGGACGCGGATCGCATGGTCCGCGAGTTGCAGGCCCTCGACATGCGATTCCTGGTCCTGCACCGGAATCAGGTCCATCCCGTCTATCTTGAGTTCTTCGAATCCCAGATCGCGTCCAGACTGGAACTGATGGTCAACGACGGTTCAATCGCCGTTTTCAAGGTTCCAGACCGACCTGGCCAGGTCACGCCAGAAGAGGGATGACGGAATCAAGAAAGAGCATTCCCCAGGACATCCGGCAACCGTGCTGGTCGGGCCTGACGATTGGGATCCAGGAGAAGACGGCTCAGCACCGCGGGCGTGGTGCCATGAGAACGACCTGAAAGGCCAGCCTCCTGTCAGGGGAACCTGACACCTACAGGTGCCATTCCCCCCCGTCCTCGACCGTTGGCCTGGAGGCTCCTCGAACCCAGGTGCGTTCCTCCTCCGACCATTTGTAGGGGACCTCGGTGGCTCCGTGGACCAGGACGATGGAGTCCAACCGGAAGCCTGAACGGGTGGTTTCAAAGAGGAAGGCTCCCCGAACGTCCGTGTTGTCGACGTTGACCATTCCAGGCAGGCGGTAACCCCCATCGACCTCAATGACCTCGGATGCCTCCGCGACAGAGACGACCGCCACGCTCTCACCCGTCTGGAAGAGGAGGCGACCATCCTTCCCCACCGTCTGGGCCGTATTGCGGACCAAGAAGGGCAAGTCGACGGAAGCCGGTGCCAGCGGGAAGACGCCAGGAGAGGATGGAGGCGGTCCGATGGCAGCCCGCCCGCTGACGGCAGAGGGTGCGGCAGGAGGGCTGCCGCCCACCCCTGGCTCCGTGTCGACCACCCCTGTCGGCGGTGACGACAGATCGGAGGATGGTGACTGCGTCGGTCGGGGCGAACAGGCCTGGAGACTGAAGCCCACCAAAGTGGAAAGCAGAATGGCGCAAAAACCCCATCGAGACTTCCTCTGCATGCTCGCCCCCCACGGTTTTCGTCGGCTCGATTGCGTGGAGTCGTCTGGTTCGTCGACGGGTGGTTCCTGCCCTCCTCCCGCCACCCCCGAGTCGCAGGCGCCGTCCCGAGGAACGGCGTCGGTTTCACGCCGGAATCCGGCCGTCGAGACTAAGCAGCGCCGGGCACGAGCAGGACGAGCGAAGACCTCACCCTCAGGCCGGGGCGGACTCGATCTCGAAGCCCACCACCACCACGTCGTCCTCCAGGCCTTCACGGCGCACCTCGGACACCGCGGATCGCAGGGCCTCGACGGTCGATTGGAGGTCCATTCCCTGCAGGGGTTCCAGGAATCGCACCAGTTCGCTGACCGGAGCGGGCAGTCCGTCCCGGCCCAGGACCCGCAGCAGACCATCGCTGTAGAAGAAGACCTTCTCGCCGGGGCGCAGGTCGTGCACGGCCGACTGGATCTCCAGATCTCCCTCCGGTAAGACCCCCAGGGGAGGAGCCAGGGGAATTCGGAGAGGATGAACCCCGTCCGCCCCCACCCGGATCGGCGGCGGCTGCCCCGCCCGAATGGCCGCGAGTTGCCCCGAGCCGGTGTCCAGGATGCCATAGACCAGGCCGAAATACTGCTCGGAGCGGGACATGACGGGGAAGCGCCGGTTCAGGCAGCGGGCCACCTCGTCCGGGGGGGTGGGAACCATTCCGGCTTCGCTCGCGGTGGTCAACACGCCGGCGGGACGCAGGACCCAGCCGATCCCGACGGCCAGGAGCGCCGCGTGCGCCCCCGAACCGCAGACATCCAGGACGTGGATCCCAATCCGGCCCTCGCCCAGGTCCACCACCCCGAACATGTCCCCCCCCACCGATCCAGAAGACTCAAAAGCCCAGGCGAAACGGACTCCGGGGATCGCCAGGGGGCCCTGCGGCAACATCGAGCGCTGGACCTGACCGGCCGCCTCCAGGTCCAGTTCCAGTTTCCGCCGGGCCTCAAGCAGGGCCTCCATCTTCTGCAGGGCCTGTTCCTGCAGGTCGATGATCCGACGGGCCACGTCCATCTGGGCCTGAAGCTCCGCCAGATCCACGGGCTTGTGGACGAAGGCGTCCGCGCCGGCCTGCAGCGCGGTCAGCAGGTCCTCCCGCTGGGTGCGTGCGGTGAAGACCAGGATGTGCAGATACTGGTCCCGATCCAGGGCCCGCGCCTGGCGGCAGAGTTCCATACCATCCATGCGGGGCATCATCCAGTCCGTCAGGACGATGCGAATGTCCGGGTGGGCCTTGAGAAGCTCCAGGGCTTCCATCCCGTCACCCGCCGACAGGACCTGTTCATAGTGCTGTTCCAACCACAGGCCCATCACCTCGCGAGAATAGGGGTGATCCTCGACCAGCAGGACTTTCAGGGGAAAAGGCACGCGTTCCCGCTTCCTCCCCGCCCGGCTCTTCCCTCCAGGACCCAGACGAAGTCCCCCGCCAGGAGTTCCCGACCTCGGACTGAATCCCACACAGGTGGGGTGGTTTGCGAGCCTTTTCCTGGCGGCATGCCTGGCGGCCTGCACGGGACTGAGGGCCTTCCTTCCGGTCCTGGAGGTGGCCCTGGCCTCGCGCTTTGGGCTGGTCGGTTCGTATCGCGTCCCCACCGACCTGAGGTGGATGGAATCCGACCCCTTCCTGGTGGCGGTGGGCTTGCTGGCGCTGCTCGAGATCGTCTCGGACAAGATCCCCTGGGTGGCGCGGGTCTTCGAACTGCCTCTGCTGATCCTGCGCCCGATGGCCGGCGTTCTGGCCTGCTTCGCCGTCCTGCAGATGCCGACCGTGGCCTGGAACTTCACGGCGGCGCTGGCCGTCGGACTGCTGTTCAGCCAGCCGATCCTGCGTTTGAAGACCGGGTTCCGGATGATCCGCTGGCAGTGGAATCGCGCCTGGGTGAACCCCGGGTTGAGCCTGGCCGAGGATCTCCTGGCGGGTGGAGCGGCCATGCTGGCCTTCTTCCACCCGGTCCCCGTCCTGCTGGCCCTGCTGGGGCTGGCCTTCTGGCTTCTGACCCGGGTCCGGCTGGATCTCTATCGGCGCTCGATGGAACCGGAGGCCCTGCCCGCGCAACCGACCGGACCGCTGATCGGCTACGGGCCGCGTCCCCAGGAACTCGACGCGCGGTCTTTGAGGTAGGCCGGAGATGACCGCGTGGTTGTGGCGGCTCCTGCCTGGAGTCCGAGAGCGCGAGCGCACGCGGTTCTTGTTCTTCGGGTCCCTGTTCGGGTTGATCCAGGTGGCCCAGACCATGGGCCTGGCCGGCTCGGAAGCCCTGTTCCTGTCCCGCGTCGGCGTGGGCTACCTTCCGCTGGCCTTCATCCTGGCCTCGGCCCTGACGGTGGCGGGCTCTCTTCTGTATGCGCTGGGAGTTGACGAACGCCGCAACGACGTCTACTTCGCCCAGATGCTGGCAGGGGCCGGGGTGCTTCTGGTGCCGGCCACCTGGATGGCGGCCCATTGGATCTGGCCGCTGTGGTTGCTCTTCTGCGTGTACTACCTGACCTTCGCGGTCTTCCAGAACCACTGTTGGACCTTCACCGGCGACTACTTCGACACCCTGAGTTCCAAGCGACTCTTTCCCTTGTTCACGGTGGGAGCCAGCCTGGGCGGCTTCGTCGGGGGGCTCCTGGCCACGGGACTCAGCCGAGTGCTGCCCCCGGAAGCCCTGATCGCGGGTTGGGGCGTGGGCCTGCTGGCCGCCGCCGGCCTGCTGGTGGCGGCGCGGCGGCTCTTGCGCCGCTGGGGGCCGATGAGCCTGCTGGAAGCCGACGAGACCTCGATGGAGGGCATGCGGGGGGCCGCCCGCTACATGCGGCGCTCCCCGCTGAGTCGCTGGCTCCTGGTCTCGGCCGCCAGCATGGTCCTGGCCTTGTTCGTCAGCCAGTACGTCTACTCCGAAATCCTGGTCCAGGCCTTCCCCAGCGCCGAATCCCTGGCCGCCTTCCTGGGGGTCTACCTGATGGTGACCAACCTGCTGGAGGTGGTGATCGAGTTGGCCTTCACCCCGCGTTTGATCCAGCACGCCGGAGTGGCCAGCGCCAACCTGGTCCACCCGGGTTTGACGTTCCTGTCCTTCATCGGACTGGGGGTGGCCCCGGGCCTGCCGACCGCGGTGGGTGCCCGGGTCAACCGGGAACTGCTGGAAAACGCCATGTCGGCCCCCATCCGAAACCTGGTCTACAACGCCCTGCCCGCCCGATTCCGCGGGCGGATGCGGGCCTTCCTGGAAGGCATCGTGGTCTATTCGGGGATGACCGCGGCCGGGGTGGTCCTGGCACTGGGCGCCGGAGGTCTGTCCGCATGGCACCTGTCCCTGGCGGGCGGCCTGATGGCCTTGCTCTACCTCCTGGCCAACCTCAAGGTCCGCCAGGAGTATCTGCAGGCCCTGGTCACCGAGCTGAAGGCGGGTCGGCTGGACCTGGACGAGGTGGGCGACGAGATCGGCCAGTGGGAGGTCCAACGCCTGGCCACCTTGTGGGGCAGCTTCCTGGAGGAGGAGCCCGGTTCCTCGTCCACCGCGGCCCAGCAACTGGCGCCGAAGCTGGCCCGTCGGGGCGTCGTCGAGCCCCTGCTCCTGGCTTTGGAGCATCCCTCGCCCGCCCTGCGACGGGCCGTCCTGGAAGCCCTGGTCCAGGCCCCTCGCCGAACCTCGCTGGTGCCCCCCCTCCTGTCCTGCCTGAAGGACCCCTTTGCGGAGGTGCGCCGAGCGGCTCTGGAGGCCTTGGCCGCCCAGTTGCCGGAGCTGGCCCGACCCACCTCCCAGGACCCCTCACTGACCCCGGCCCGGACAGCGCTGGAGGCCTTGGCTTGTGACCCCGTTCCCGAGGTCCGCGCCCGGGCCGCCCGACTGACGGGAGCTCCAGGCCGCCAGACGCTGGCGGAGATGGCCCGGGAGGATTCGGCTCCCACCGTGCTGGCAGCCCTGGCGGTGCTGGAGGAGGACCAGGCGGACCTGCTGGTCGCTCGCTCGGCCGACTCCTGCGCCGAGTTCCGGGCGGCAGCCCTGGAGCGCCTGGCCGACCTGTCCCGGCCCGTGCCTCTGGACCTGGAGTCCCTGTCCAGCAACCTGCGCCACCCCGACTGGCGCGTGCGCCGAGGGGCCGTCCGCTGCCTGGGCACCTTCCAGAGCCCCCAGGCCCAGACCCTGCTGGCCAGTGGACTGGGCGACCCGGCTCGCGAGGTCCGCCTGCGAGCAGCCGCAGAACTGGAAGCCTCTGGCGAGGAGGGCGTCCTGGCCGCGGAAGCCTACCTCCAGGCCGACGCCTTCTCGACGGTAGAGGCGGCCTTGGCAGCCATGGCCACGGGAACCTCGCCCCGCGCCCGCAAGATCCTGTCAGAAGCCTTCCAACAGCGGGTGCGCGAAGCCTGGAAGAGCCTGATGGCCCTGAACGCCGTGCCCCAGGACGGAGACGTGCCCCTGCGCTTCCTGCGCGCCGCCCTGGAGGATACGGCGACTCGCAGCCGCCTGCTGGCCTTCCGTATCCTGGCGGTGCTGGAGGATCCCTCGGTGGTGCGCAGCGTCGAGAAGGTCCTGCGCTTCGAGTCGACCCGCTCTCGAGCCGACGCGCTGGAGGTCCTGTCCAACCTGGGAGAACGCGAGAGCGCCGGACACCTGGTCCTGATGCTGGAGGAGGCCCCGCTGGCCGAGAAGATCCTGCTTCTGAGCAGCACCATCCCGCCCCCTTCCAGCCTCGAGGCCGTCCTGGAGGAGGCACGGGCCTCGTCCGACCGCTGGCTGGCCATGGCCGCGGCCAGCCACGGAGCGCAGTCGCCAGAAGGCGACCAGCGGGAGGAGAAGATGGAAAGACTCCTGATCCTGCGGAGGGTCCCACTCTTCGCCCAGATGAACCTCGAACAGCTCGAGGCGATCAACCAGATCGTCAAGGAGGTCGAGTATCTGGCCGGCGAGGCCATCTTCCGGGAGGGCGACGTGGGCTCGGAGCTCTTCTTGCTGGTCGAGGGCGAAGTCCGCATCGTCAAGAACTGGGGGACCCCCCAGGAACTGCTGCTGACCACCTGCCAGGGAATCGACTATTTCGGCGAAATGGCGATCCTGGACGACGAACCGCGCAGCGCAACGGTGCTGGTCTCAAAGGACGCCCGGCTTCTCTCGCTGGAAGGCGACCGGCTCAAGGAGTTGATCCTGCAGATGCCCGAGATCGCCTTCAAGATCTTCCGCGTCCTGACCCAGCGCGTGCGGCTGGGCGACCAGAGACTTCAGAACCTGATGCAGTCGCCCCACCCGGCCCCGGCCGAGGACTGCGGCTGCCCGATATCCTGAGAGGAGGACGAGCATGATCACGAGTTGCAGATTCGTCCTGGTAGCCCTGGCGGCCGCCTGGATCATCCTGTTGTCAACCCCGGCCCAAGCGGCCTTGATCTCCGAGAGCCAGGAGGTGGCCATCGGACAGGAGACGGCGGCGGAGGTCGAGAGGGAGTATCGGGTCTACACCGACCTGACGATGAATGAACGGCTCAACCGGGTTGCCGGCCCCCTGCTGAACGTGGCCGAGCGCAAGCTGGCCTGGCGATTCCGCATCCTGGACGACGCCCAGATGAACGCGCTGGCCGTCCCCGGGGGCTTCATCTACACCACCCGCGGCCTGATGGAGCAGATGCCCGACCGCGAGTTGGCCTTCGTGTTGGCCCACGAGATCCAGCACGTCGAGAAGAGACACTCGATCCGCCAGTTGGAGGCCTCGCTGTACCGCCAGGTGGGCCTGGCCGCCGCACTCCAACTGCTGACCGGAGGCCGGATCAGCCAGGGCACCGCCAACACCATCGCGCTGGCCAACATGGTGGTGGCCAACCGCTACACCCAGGACATGGAGCGCGAGGCCGACTCCGACGGCATCCGCATGATGGCCCGTGCGGGCCTTGACCCCCACGGAGCCGTGGACGCCCTGAAAACCCTGCAGCGCAACAACAAGTCCAGCATGCCGAAGTTCCTCAACTCGCTGGTGGGCACCCATCCGCTGAACCAGGACCGGATTCGCCACGCCGAGGAGCTGGCCGGCTCGCTTGCCGTCAACGCCGCCCCGGTGCCCGACTCGCAGCTTCCGCCCACGGACTCGCTGCGGGAGGCGCAGGTCATGCTGGCTCTGGAAAGCGGCCCGTCCGCGCTGAACCCGGATCCCGACCTGATGCGCCTGGCGCTCGACATGCAGGCGGCCCCTCCCTCCGAGAGCCGGTTGGAGGAGAACCAGGGCGTCCTGGTTTGGAACTTCCCCGACACACTGACGGAGAAGCAGGTCAACAGTGGACTGATCGATCAGGAGATGCCCCGCGTCCTGGGCTCGCGCACCTTCCAGCGCTATGGGGTCTCGATGGTTCAGCTCCCAGAGGGGCGACGGCGCGTCGTGCTCCTGGTGCGCTGAGACTTTCGACAAGTCCGGTCCTTCACGGCAAGTCGACCCCGGGTTCACCAGGAGGCAGGCAGGACGAGCAGAACGTTGTTGGCCGACGGGCGGACCGACTGCCCGAATCTTGAGGATCCCGGGGTCGACCATGGCCAAGCTCTATTTCCGTCACGGCGCCATGGGCAGCGCCAAGACGCTGAACCTCCTGGCGGTCCGCCACAACTACGTCCAGCAGGGCAAGAAGGTCCTGCTGATCAAGCCGGCCATGGACGAGCGCTTCGGCAACCAGACGATCCGCTCGCGGGCCGGTCTGGAGCACCCGGCGGACCTCGTCGTGGACGCCGAGACCCGGCTGGAACCCGAACGATTCCGGGGGCTCTCCTGCGTGTTGGTGGACGAGTGCCAGTTCCTCAGCGCCTCGATGGTCGAGCAGTTGCGCGAGCTGACCCGCACCATGAACATCCCGGTCATCGCCTACGGCCTGCGGACCGACTTCCGAACCCGCCTCTTCGAAGGCTCGAGGCGGTTGATGGAGCTGGCTGACGCCATCGAGGAGGTCAAGACCACCTGCCGATTCTGCAACCGCAAGGCCGTCTTCAACCTGCGACACGATCCCGAGGGGCGCGCCCTGGTGGATGGTCCCACGGTGCTTCTGGGCACCGAGGAATGCTACTCACCCACCTGTTTTGAATGCTACCAGTCCCGGATCGACGAGGCCAAGGCCGCGGCCGCCGGCGAATTCACCGCCCGGTAACATCCCGCCCTTAACCGGGGGGGCTGGCGGTGGCATAATCCTGGATGAGGAAGGTGGCGCCGGCTGGTTGCCCCTCTGTCAAACGAGGAGGGTCTTTTCGTGCTCAACTCCCCCATCGGAGGGTTCCAGCCCCCAAAACCCGAGGTCCCCAACGCCAGCTCCCCGGAGGTGGCCTCCAATCCGTTCTTCGGCCTGGAGGACAAGGTGAACCTGGGTTCCCGCGAGTCCTCGCCAGGGATCTACAAGAACGCCCACTTTGCAGGATCCAGGGATCGCTTCGAGCCCTGGCCCAAGGATCCCAAGGACGACTTCGAAAAGCAGAAGCGCAAGGAGTGGCTGAAGGGCGAGATCGACAAACTTCGCGAGTTCGTCAAGAACGCCGAGTCCCGTAAGCGCGAGAAGGAAGGCGCGATCTACAGCCTGGGCAACGAAATCGACTCGCTGAAGAACGAACGCCGGCGCACAGGCGAGGAATACAACCGCGAGGACGAGCGACGCGCCAGCCTGGAGATCGAGCACGGCCGCACCAAGCGCGAGCACCGCCGAGCCCAGGAACAGGACCAGTCCGATGACGCCTGGCGCCTGATGGAGAAGATGCACCGCCTGCAGGACGAGATCTCGCGGGTCAAGGACCGCATGTCCAGCCTGAACTCCAAGGGTAACGATCTGGAGTCCAAGATCAACGACCGCACCCGGCAGCGTGAGACCCTGCAAAACGAGGTCTACCGGATCGGCGAAGCCATCAGCCGCGAGAGCTGGACCCTGCGCGAGCGTGAGCAGGAGTATCGGAGCCTGGGCGGCTACTGACCCCAGGTACCACCCCACACCCGCACCGGAGGGGTGCTTGCCAAACCGCTAGGACAGATATACCATCCAGGAGTAGGACAATCGGGGAGAAAACCCTGGGGAAGCGGAGCACGCATCCGATGCGCTGGATGGTCTGGACCTTGATGGCCCTTTTGTTTGCGGGCGGAGCGGCCCACGCCGGGACGGAGTGCCCCAAGGGCGCCGTGCTGGAGTTGGAGAACCATCTCAAGAATGCCCTGGCCACCCGATATCTGGAGGATTCACGCTGGGGGGCGCCCGAAGGCCTGAACCTGGAGGAAGTCTTCGGAGTCGAACTTCTCGAACCCGAGGTCCGGGTCTATGATCCGAGCACGGCCATCGTCACGGGAACCTGGAAGGTTGTTGGCCTGCAGAAGGGGTGCCGGGTGGAATCCTGCCGTCGCTTCACGCACGTCTGGATCCTGGTGGAGGGCGAGTGGAGACTCATGAGCCAGCACCTGGCCCTGGAGTGACCGCCGGCTTTTCTCTCGAGGCTGCCACGAGATCGGCATAGGACCCCCCGGGCCGAACGAGAAGTGCCCAGAATGCAACTGGCCCAGTTCGAGGTCAACGACCGCCTGGAGCGAACCCACTGGTGGTTCACGGCTCGCCGGAGGATCCTGTGTGACCTCATCGACGAGGTCCTGCCCCCAGGGTCTGGAGTCGTGGACATCGGGTGTGGCACCGGCGCCAACCTGGCCAGCCTCCTGGATCTCTATCGCTGCACAGGCTACGAACCTTCCGAGGATGCCCTGCGCCTGGCCAGCCAGCGCCACCCTGCCGCCCGCTTCGTGGGGGGACCAGATGTCCGCTGCGTGCTGTCCGAAGCGGGCACCACCGATCTGTTCATGCTGGCCGACGTCCTGGAGCACGTTGAAGAGGATCGCCGCCTCCTGGCCGATCTGGTCCGGGAATCCCGGCCGGGAACCTTCTTCCTGCTCACCGTCCCGGCCGACCCTGCCCTGTGGAGCCCCCACGACGTCTCCCACGGGCACTTCCGCCGCTACACCGCCAGGACATTCCAGGATCTCTGGCAGGGTCTGCCGGTCTCGAGCCTGCTGGTTTCCCCCTTCAACGCCCGACTCTATCCCCTGGCGTGGCTGCAGCGGCAGGTCAACCGCCTCCGCGGTCGGGCCAGCGGCCTGGCGGACACCGACGTCTCGCTGCCCTGGGCTCCCCTGAACAAGATGCTCTTCCACATCTTCGCCGGCGAAAGCCGGGTCTTGCTGGAGATGCTGCGAGGGACCCGCAAGCGTGGCTACCGGCGGGGCGTGAGCCTGGTCGGCCTGCTGCGCCGGACGCCCTAGCCGGATGCGCACCTGCGTCGTGGTCCCCTGCTATGACGAGTCCCGACGGTTGGATGTCGGAGTGTTCTCGGACTTTCTCCGGACGGCCCCGCAAGACCTGAACCTGTTGTTCGTGGACGACGGCAGCCGAGACCAGACCCGAGCCATCCTGGAGGGCCTGGTGACCCGAAGCCAGGGACGCGCCGGGCTGCTGGGGCTGCCCTGCAACCAGGGGAAGGCCGAGGCAGTGCGCCGGGGGCTTCAGGAAGCCCTGGCCGCTGGAGCCGAACTGCTCGGTTACTGGGACGCGGACCTGGCCACCCCCCTGTCCACGATCCGGCTCTTCACCGATCTTCTGGAGGCAAACCCCGCCATCGACGTCGTCCTGGGGTCGAGGGTTCGCCTGCTGGGGCGACGGGTGACCCGCCGAACTGGGCGCCACTACCTGGGTCGGTGCTTTGCCACGGTGGTTTCGCTGGCCTTGCGCCTGCCGGTGTACGACACCCAATGCGGGGCCAAGATGCTCCGGCGCACCGAGGCATTGGAGCAGGCCTTGCAGAAGCCCTTCGGTTCGCGCTGGATCTTCGACGTGGAGTTGCTGGGCCGACTGCTGGCCTGGTATCGCCGCCACGACCCGCGGGCCGAAGCCCAAGCCTTCTACGAATTCCCCCTGCCGCAATGGCGCGAGGTGGCCGGGTCCCGGATCGGCCCCCGGGACTTCCTGCGTGGAGCCAGAGAGATGCTCCACCTGTACCTGCGGGACCTCCGCCGCCTGCCTCCACCCCAGCCCGGGACCTACTCCGGCTGAAGAGTGCTCAGCGGCGGGGACGCGGCGCAGCCATCGGGTTGGTCCCCACGGGCGCCGAATCCGTCGATTCGTGCAGGGTCTGCCGGTTGAAACCGTGGTCGAACCGATAGTGCAGTCGCACCGTCCCATCGGGTTTGTATCGCTTGTAGTCCCCGTGGTACATCACCAGGAGCTGGCCCGATTCCACCTTGGTGTAACACGCGGCAGGCAGGACCCGGGCCAGGGCCTGCCGGTCCTCGGGTTCAGACAAGGTCTGCCGCAAGACGTCGGCCACGAAGTCCTCGGTCTCCCGCGGGGTCAGGGGGCTCCCCTTCACTGCCGCGGCGCGGGTCGCCATCTCGCCCGGCTCCATCAGCACGAACCCGTACTCCCGCAACCTGCCCGAGGGCCCGTAACCCGGGTTGGTGACAATGGCCTGGAAGATCTGTCCTCGACATTCCTGGGGGGCCATCTCGATCGGCACGGCCTGCGTGCCCAGCACCACGCCCTCCCGAGTCAGCAACCGGACCCTCAGGGTGTGGCTGCCGCGGGGGAATCTCCGGACCTTCAGGACGGCCTGAAGCACGTCTCGCGACCCGGCGGGGGACTGGGGAGTGGAGGTCGCCAGCAGGCGCTCCCCCAGCCGCCACTGGACCTGAAGGCCAGGAACCAAGGCTGCGGGGACATCGCGAATCGTGAGGATGAGGTTGTGGGTTTCCTCGACAGCCCCACCCTGGATCGCCTCCGGCTGCACCTCGAGCCGAGCCTCCGACACCAGGAAGGCAGCGCGCCGCAGAGTGTTGTCGTCGTTGCTGACCGCCCGAAGGTAGAGCAACTCACCGGGAAGCAAAGGTTGCACCACCACGGGTCTCTTCCGGCTCAGGGCCCGGCTGGCCACGGGAGAGCCTCCTCCGGGGGTGGGCCGATCCACCCAGGCCGAGCGCTGCACCGGCGAGGTCCAGGTTTCCACCCCGTGCCACCATCCCGGGGTCGGCCCCAGGCGAGGATTCGACACCAAAGGGTCGGACATGGTCACGATCAGGGCTCGGGGATCCGTTTCCCTGCCCGCCTCGGCCTCGACACCCAGCTTCCACACCCGGGCCCTGTGCTTGCCCTCCATCGCCGGGAAGTCCAGGTGGATGCGCAGGTTCTGCCCTTTCTTCTTCACCGAGGTGCCGTCCAGGGTGGTGCCCGCAAGCCCTCCCGAAGCGACTCCGGAGGCGGGGCTTCGGGGGGCATACAGCCACCACCGGGTGAACTCGGTGTAGACCTGGTCCATCTCCAGACCTCGCCCTTTGAGCCATTCCACCATGGTCGTGTAGACGTCAGGGCGCCAGGAAGCCGCCACCCCTTCGAACATCGCGCAGAAGTCGACACCCTTCTCGACCGCCAGGAACTCAAAGAACCAGGCGTTGTTGTAGCCCTGGCGCCCCGAGTCCGAGCCGGTGACCAGGTCCCGGAGGACGGAGGGGGACTGCAGCAGGGAGCGCCTCAGGGTGGATCCGTCCAGGTCGCCCCCCATGCGCCGGTTGGGTCTGCCATCCGCCTGGGGAACCGCGATCTTGCCGGCCGCGTACTCGGCGGTGCCTTCCAGCCACCAGGAGCGGGCCAGGAGGCGCAACCGCGGCGTCACGGTCCCCGGCACGCCCAGATCGGACATGCCCAGGGCGCTGTAGTAGCGGTTCTGGATGCTGTGAAAGACCTCGTGGGCGACCTCGAGCTCATCGACCCCGTAGTCGGCGTAGGGGATGTGGATGTTGCCGCTGGCCTTCCGACGATGCGTGCTGGAGACCAGTCCCCCGTTGCCCAGATACACGTTGTAGCGCCGGGTGGTGACCCGGTCGGTCGGCAGGGCCGTGCTCCCCGCACGGTAGAAGCCCCTCTCAACGCGCGTCTCCAGGGCCCGAATCTTCTCGAGCTTGCGAAAACCGGCCCGATCGTAGGCCTCCCGGGCCTGGTTGAGTGCATCCCAGGCTGCCTGGGGCGAAGCCGCGTAGATGGCTGCGTAGTCCGGACGCTTCTTCTGCAAGGCGGCCAACTCGGCCGTCTCATACTTCAACGAGAAGAAGTCGTTGTAGATGTGCCCGTCGGCCTGGACGGCATCGAAGCGAATCCTGGTCAGATGGAAGGTGGGCACCACCAGGATCTTCCGGTCGGAATCCACGAAGGAGGCCATCTCCACCCACTGTTCGAGTTCCTCGTCCCAGTAGTGGGCTACCAGGGCGAACTCAGGGGGCAGGCTCGAACCCAGATTCTCGGGTTGGTAGGCCAGTTCCAGATACAATGGTTCAGCGAAGACGCGGCTGCGCTCGAAACGGATCTCGTAGCAGGCCAGGCTGCGAGCCGGCACGCCCAGGGCCAGATCGGGGAAGCGCTGCAAGGAATCGACGGTCAAGCGCTCGGGGGCTTCAAGAGCTCCCGGAGACACGGTGAGGGTCAGCCCCTCTCCGACGCGGACCCGGCAAGGCTGCGGAGAGGGCGCGACCACCTCGTCCAGCAATCGCCGACGCCCGACCCGCTCCCAGGGGTCCACCTGCTGCTCGGGGTTGGAGGGGGTAGCCTGCCATCGGGACCAACCCAGGTACAGGCCGAGGCCGCAGACCAGAATCAACCCGGCCAGAAGCGCCAGCGCGCAGGCACAACGCCCCCGCCCCGAGCGCCCGGGAAGCGGGGACGGCGCCTCTGTCGGGGCAGGCCAGGCCTGCCCGCATTTTGCGCAGAAGCGCCCGGCAGGAACCCGGGGTGCCCCGCATTGCCGGCAAAATCTCGCCTCTGGGGTGAAAGGGTTGCCCGATTCTTCTGATCCCGTGGTCACCTGGCCCTCCTCCAGGCGGGCGGAGAGCCCTCAAGACCCCCTCTCGCCTTGGGGCAAGGCTAGGGGTTCGGCCCAACCCAGGCAATGACGGGGGTCAGACCGGAATCCCTCAGCCGCTCTCCTGGCGCCACGGACCGCCTCTCCGAGAAGCCCGGACCCGCCCGGGAGGAGGCGAGGCTCTGGTAAACCTCCACGGCGATGACATCTCCTGTCAGGGGTGAGATGCCATGCTGAACGTGTCCCTGGAGAACCCAGGAGGCGCACAGGAGGAGAGATGGACGACATGCTGGCGCAGTTGCAGGCCCTGGCCCGGACCTGTCGGGACGGGGAGGACTTCCGGGAGCGGGCCCTGGAACGATTCGGGCTTGCAGCCCTGGTGGGCTTGCTGGGCTCCGAGTTGCGGGAGGCGGAGGCCTTCTTCCAGCAGGTTGGGGAGAATCCGGCTGCTGAAGGGGGAATGGACCTCCACCCCCAGGCGGCCCGGCTGCGCGAGGAGTGCCGCGACCTGGCCTTGGAACTGGCCAACCTGGTCTTCCAGCACGACTCGCTGGTCACCGAGCTGATCCCGGCCTTGGAGGCCGAGTACCTGACGAAGCTCGGTCCCGGGCGCACCCGGGTGCTGGAGCTGGAACTGGAGAACCGACGGTTGCAGCGCCGCATCGAGGCCATCCAGGCCTGCCTGAACCGCGGGCGCGCGCCGGATTTGGAGCGGATCGACCAGGCCCTGGAAGAGGAATTGAGCTCCTGGGCCGAGGAGGTGGCTCGGCAGCGCCGCAAAGTGGAGCAAGCCCGCCAGGCGCTGACCGAACCGATGCCTGTCGCCGAGCTCCGCCACCTCCGCTCGCTGTATCGCGAACTGGTCAAACTCCTGCACCCCGACCTGAATCCCCAGACCCCCGAGCGGGCCCGACTCTGGCTGCAGGTCCAGCAGGCCTGGCAACAAGGAGATTCCCAGGGGCTGGAACTTCTGGCCGACCTGGCCCGACGCCTGGAGGGCCGGGCCACCTGGGAAGAGACCAGCGCCCTGGACCGACTCGCCGCCGAGCGGGATCGCCTGAAGGCCCACGTCCAGCGCGTGGCAGCCCGCCTGCAGAACCTGAAGGGCTCCTTCCCTTGCGATCACCAGGAGCGCCTCTCGGACCCCGGATGGATCGAGGAGCAGGACCTCGAAAACCGAAAGACCCTGGAGGTGGAGCTGCAGCGTCGGGAGGTGTTGCAGCAGAGACTCCGCACCCTGCTGGAGGAGAGCTGTGTCTGAATCCCTGGTCCCCCTGGATCCCAAGTCCCTGGCCGTCCTGGGCGGCGCCTCCGGCGCAGGCCTCTCCCTCCCCTTCGCCCGCGAAATCTTCCTGATGGAATGCCGCGTGGCCGGGACCTCGCACCTGAACTTGAAGGACCTGGAGGCGGATCTGGAGGCCGGCTGCCAACTGGCATGCCGTCGCGAGCCCGAGAACCCCCACGACCCCCTGGCCATCCTGCTGCAGGACCCGAAGGGGCGCAAACTCGGCTACGTTCCCCGCGAGCGCAACGAGGTGCTATCCCGCCTGCTGGATGCCGGCAAGGTGGTCTTCGGGCGCCTGGAAGCCAAGAAGTGGGTGGGGAGCTGGCTGAAGCTGGAGATCCGGGTCTTTTTGCAGGACTGAGAGTCCCTGGCCACACCTGACTTCGAGCCTCGGGCAGAACTGTTCACGACCCCGTGGGAAAGAATCGTTGTCGTCGGACAGCGCCCCTGGAAAGCCACACAAGAAATCCAAGCCTGGGGACGACCTCGGCCTCTTCGACCAAGACGACTTGCTCTCTATGTGGGGGTCGATGGGGGCGATGGTGAGAAATCCTGGCGCACGTTATACTGAAGGCGAGGTGACCGACATGGAACATCTGGTAGGACAAAAGGGCCAAGTCGTCATCGCCAAGGAAATCCGCGACCGTCTGGGCATCGGGCCGGGCTGGCGGGCGATCCAGCGGATCGTGGGGGACCACGTCGAGCTTTCCTTCGTGCCACCCCGGCACAGTCGGTCGCTGCGGGGAGTCCTGGCGTCCAAGCTTCGGCGGCGTCCCGTGGACCTGGAGGCGGAGGAGGAGACAGCCATGGAGGGGGAAGTGAGCCGCGAGTGGCGAGTGGGGGAAGGCGATGCCTGACCTGGTGGACACGAACCTCCTGGTGCGCTACCTGACGGGGGACCCGCCGGCCCAGTCGGAGGCCGCCGCCCGGATCCTGGACGGCGAGGTTCCCATCGCCATCGCCCCCCTCATCCTGGTCGAGACGGCCTACGTCCTGAGGTCGGTCTACGGCGTGTCCCGCGAGGACGTGGTGGCCGCCCTGGTGGACCTGGTGCAGCGGGTCAACATCCAGGTCCTGGGTGTGGAGACCACCCTGGTGGTCCAGGCCCTGGGGTTGTGCCGGGCCTCAGGCCGGGTCTCCTTCGCCGACGCCCTGCTGTGGGCCCAGGCCCGGGACCTGGACCAGCCGATCTGGACCTTCGACAAGAACTTCCCAATGGACGGCGTTCAGATCCGGAGGCCCTGAGGGGCGTCACGCCCAGGCCCTGACACCGAGCACAAAGACCCCCCCCGGCCCAAGGACGTGACGATGCCTGCCCCCACAGAAGTCGCCACCATGGAGCCGATCGCCGACCTGGCGCAGGATCCCCTCCCCTCCCGCCGACCTCAGAACGCGTCTTCCAGGTGCTCGACGGTGAAGGCTCCGGGGCGGCCCAGGACCTCCACCACGTCGAAGCGGACCTGGCGCGCCGGGGGATTGCGCTCGGACAGGTAGTGGGCGGCCAGGCGGCGCAGGCGGGCCTGCTTGGTCGGGGTGACGGCCTCGGCGGGGCGGCCGAAGGCGGTGCCGGAGCGGGTCTTGACCTCGACGATCACCAGCGTGCGGCCGACCACGGCCACCAGGTCGATCTCGCCGACCGGGCAGCGGTAGTTGCGGTCCAGGATCCTCAAGCCCCGCGCCTGGAGGAAGCTCGCGGCGGCCTCCTCGCCGGCTCGGGCCAGTCGACCTCGCCAGTCCGACATCCTCTTGCCCCCGAGACCCGGGCGCGACGCAGAGCGCACCGCTCCGGACGTGGAACTTCCCCCTCGCGGAAAACGGTTCCTCCCGAGCGCCCGTCAGGTGCGCCGGAAGAGCTCGACCAGACGCCCGAACGCGTTGGCCACCTGGTCCCATGATCGCATCCGACCCAGGGCCCCTGCCAGCACCCGGGGGCGCAGGTAGAACTCGCGCATGGCGCGCTGCTGCAGGGCCCGAAGTCGGGCTGCGGGCAGTTCCGAGAGCCCCTCCACCGCGCGATAGAAGAAGAAGTCCTCCCAGGGAATGGCCTCGCCCCGGAGGGCCCGATACTCCTCCCACAGTGCGGAGCCGGGGAGCGGCATGCAGCAGGTGAAGGTCACGTGGTCCAGGGGCAGTTCCTTGGCGAAGCGGATGCTCTGGAGGATCTCGTCCTCGGTCTCGGTCGGGTAGCCCAGCATGAAGAAGCCCGTCACCGAGAGCGAGGTGGTCTTCTTGATCAGGTGGACCTTCTCGGCGATCAAGTCCCGGGAGAGGGACTTCTCGATCAACTTCAGGACCCGATCACTTCCCGACTCGATGCCGACGGCCAGAGAATGGAAGCCGGCCCGCTCCATGGCCTGGAGGACCTCGGCATCCAGGGTGTCCAGCCGAACGCCGTTGGGCAGGGCCAGGGTCAGACCCAGGCGCGCCTGGTGCAGGCGCTCGCAGAACTCCAGGACGTCGTCGCGCCGGAGCGTGAAGTTGTCGTCCTCGATATGGATCTCGCGGACCCCGTAGGACTCCGCCAGCAACCCGATCTCGGCCAGGACATCCCCGACGCTGCGCTGGCGGAACTGCCGTGTGGCCACCGCCCGGGTGGCGCAGAAGGTGCACCCGAAGGGGCATCCTCGGGAGGTGACCAGCGGAGCCGAAGGGGCCTGACGGCAGACCAGGCCGTGGGGGGCCACCGGATAAGAGGCCGGGGGCATGAGCTCCCAGGCGGGAAAACCCAGCGAGTCCAGGTCCTGGACGGGCGGATTGGGGTTGATCCGGACCTCGGATGCCTGGCGCCACACCAGACCGGGAACCTCGGCCAGAAAGGCCGGGTCCCGGCGCTGCGGGGCAGCCAGGCGCGCCAAGGCCGCCAGGCCCTTCTCGGCCTCGCCCACGAAGCCGAAGTCCGCCTGCGGGAACCTCTCCATCGTGCCCACCGGGTCGCCGCTGACATGAGCGCCTCCCACGACCAGGACGGTGTCGGGCGAGAACTCCCGCCACAGATCCAGATGCCGCTGGACCGCCGCCAACTCGGGGGTGAACATCTGCACCCCGGCCAGATCGAAACAGCCCTCCCGGACCACGCGGGCAAAGCCCTGCCAATCCAGGCGGTTTCGGCCCGGGTCGCAGATCGTCACCCGGTGCCCCTCCTCCTGCAGGGCTCGTGCCAGATACCCCAGGCCCAACGGGGGCAGGACCGCGTGGCGGACCTGCACGATGGGCTTGTACAGCAGGACCTTCAGGGGGCGCGTGAGGCCGGGAGCCTGGTGATCCAAGAAGGTTCCTCCCTTCCGCGATGTCCTGGGCCCTTCCCAGACCCGGGCCCGACCTTCAACACCCTTCCAGGATCTCCCATGTCGCCGCCGACGGGAAGCCGGCTCAGCGAGAGCGGGCGGAGGGGAGCCGATCCTCTTCCAGAGGCCGGTCGCCTCGGGCTTCCACGGACCGGACCAGACGCTCCAGCCGGGGGTCCCGACCTCCACGACGTAGGAACTCGGCATACGCCTGGACGGCCTCGGGGCCCTGGTCCGAGGCCAGCAGGGCATGGCCCAGGTTCCTCCACAACACCGCGCGGAAGGGATCCTCCTGACAGGCCCTGCGATACCAGGCGACGGCCTGCTCGGCCTTCTTCTCGTTGAAGGCCAGATGGCCGCGGGCCACCTGCCCCTCCAGGGTCGTCTCCGGGGGCAGGCGGCGCCGGAACTGCGCCTGCGTCCAGGGGAAGCGATCGGACTTCCAGTCGGGCGGAGGGGTGAGCAGGTTCTGAGGGGTCGGAGGCAGGACGCTGTCCTCGTCCAGCAGATCCACCCTCTCCAGGTCGGCCGGGTCGCCAGCCGGAGGCGCGAAGCCCCGCGCGGGCCCGGGAAGCAGCCCCTCCTGGTCCAGGAAGGCCTCCAACAATCCGGCGAAGGCCCGGTTCCCCGGGGGCGAGAGGTGGCAGTTGTCGTAGAAGAGGTTCTCGTCAGCCAGACCGCTGCGGCTCGCCCGGCGCAACCCCTCCATCCCCTCCATGACCGGCACCCCGGACTCCTGGGCTACCTCGCGGATCAGGTCGGCGATGGAGGGCAGGGTGCGAAAGGGCCGGGGATCGAGCTCGATCGCCTGCTGCAGGCTGGCCAGGGCCTGGTCCCGGCGTCCTTCCTGAAGGAGTCGGACTCCCGACTCGTAGGCCTCCCAGGCCCTCAGCCAGGGCGACCCCTCGCTCCAGTCCGGGGCGACGAAGGGCGGCCACATCTCGTTGCTGGGATCGAGGACCAGGACCAGGGGAACCTCGGCCTGGCGACAGAGCCGGACCAGTTCCGCCAGGTTCCGCTTCAGGACGGGCCGGATCAAGTCGATGTGTTCGGGCCCCAGCGGCTTGATGCGGGGTTCAATGCCGGGGGGGACGGAGTCCGGCCGGGGAGTCTCCGCAACCCTGGCGACCAGGAATCGGTACAGGGCGAACCGCTCGAGAGCCTGGCGAAAGGACTCCAACCTCGGGCTCCAGTTGGGATTCTCGGAGGAGTACAGGCGAAGGCGGAGCGTCTCGTTGATCCCCAAGGCACAGACCACCAGGTCCGGGCGCATCTCGGGCAGGGCCTGGCGCAGGACCTCGAGGCTGTCCAGGAGATCCATGGCCGCGAAGGCCCCGTTGACCACCTCCACGGGACGCCCGGCGTCGTCCAGCCGGGCCTGCAGGATCCCAGGATAGGAGCGGAAACGGGTGGTCCCATAGCCGAAAGGAGAAGAGCCCCCCAGGACCAGGACCCGCGGCCTCCCCTCCTCAGGTTCGGGAACCACCGGCTGCCCGGATCGGGTGAGGAGGATTCCGGGAAGCCCCACATCCGGCCCCAGGGCATGGGGCATCCCCCGGCGCAGGGGCAGGGGAAGAGAATTCACCCGGGGCGCCCGGTCCTGCAGGAGGAGGCTGGCCAGGCTCAAGAGAGCCAGGGCCAGGATGAAGGCCTTCAGGATACGACAGGATGCCCGCTTCACCCCGACCTCCTTCTCACGCCCCTCAGGGCTTCCTGTGGGGTGCTGCGGAAGGTCTGCCCGGAGAGGGCGAAACCCGGGAGGCTTCTCGAGCCCTCAGGATCTCGACCAGGTGAGGGTCCTGGCCCCCTCGACGCAGGAACTCTTCCCAGCAATCCAGAGCCTCACCCAGTTGACCGGCCTGGACCAGCGCGTGGCCCAGGTTGCGCCAAAGGACCGCACGGTCCGGGCCCGCCGCCAGGGCCTTGCGGTAATGCTGCACGGCCAGGTCGGGCTTCAAGGCCAGATAGGCCAGGTGACCCTGCAGGGCCTCGGCCTGAACCGGATCCTCCATGGGCTTCCTCGGAAGCTCCGAGACGTGGCCCGCGGGATGCTGGAAGGCCCGCTGAGCCCACCCCATCTTCACGATCACCTCCCGGGGCAGGAAATCCCAGTTCCGGGGGGCCTGTCCGGCATCGGGACGGAAGTCGTCGTGCCCCTGGAAGGCCTCCAGGTCCAGCGGATCGTTTCGGCGGGGCAGAGGCGGCTGCGAAGGGGCCGGCAGGATCCCACGACTCTTGAGCAGGCCCACCAGCTCTCGAGCCACCAGGCGATTCGCTTCGGGCAGGTAGTGGCAGTGGTCCAGGAAGAGCTGGTCTCCGAGGATCGGGCCGTGGCTTCGGCGCAGGCTGGCCGGGACATCCAGGAAGTGCGCACCAGAGGCCCGGGCAGCCCTTTCAGCCCTGAGCCCCTGCGAAGGCAGGGTCCTGACGGGAGCGGGGTCCAGCTCCACCGCCGCCGTCAGGTGGACCTCCGCCCCCTCTTCCCGCCCCTGGGCCACCAGGAGTTGCCCCACGGCGAAGCGGGCCCAGGCCTGGTCCGGATGTCGACGGACATGATCCTCGAGGAATGCCACCAGACGCCCTTCCTGGAAGGCCTTCTCCAGATCGGCCTGCAGGCCGGGCGAATCCTGGGGAAACGGATCCCTCGGCGGGAACATCTCGTTGACGGCCAACGAGCTCAGCACCACCGGCACCCCTCGGGCCCGACCGGCCCTCCCCAGTGCAGCCAGATTCCGCTCGTACCGATCCTCGACCAGGGGCACATCCTCCCGATCCACCCTCGAGGTGAGCTGGAAGATGGCCATGCCGGCCGCGCCCAGGGGGGGCGAGGGCCTCTGGAAGCGCGGTGCCAGCCAGCGATACAGGGCCAGATGGTCGAGGGCCGAGCGGACCTTCTCGGCCCGGGCGCTCCAGTGGGGATTGAGCTGCTTGTGGATCAGCAGCCGGAAGAACTCGTTGTTCCCGCCATGGTGGACCACCAGGTCGGGCTGCAGCGTGTCGAAGGCTTCCTGGAGATACTGCAACTGCTGGCCCGAGTCGGATCCAGGCACGCCTCCGTTGATGGTCTCGACGGCGATCCCCTCTTCGTGAAGAAGGCGCTGCAGGTGACCCGGGATGCTCTGGAAGGGAACCACCCCGCCCCCGCGCAGGGCCGAACTTCCCAAGAGCAGGATCCGAAAGGGGCCCCCGGGGCGTGGGGGTGGAATGGCGTCGCCCATGGCGGTCAGCTCCAGGCCTGATTCACCGGGCCGCAGCATCGCCAGGGGCCACTGCTTGCGGTAGGGCATCAGCTCGGGATTCCGAGGAGGGGCCCAGTGGGCGGCGACCTGGTTGAGCAGGAACAGGGTCCCCAGGGCCACAAGAGCCGCCCGGATCGGACCGAGCCAGGCGCGGCGCTGCGTCAAAGCCATCAAGCCCGGTTTCGGATGCCCGAAATCGAAGTCCTCCCCCGCAAAGGGGCCATCCTGCCCGACTCAGGTCATGAGGTCATGGTCAGGAAGTCCAGCCCGCCGCCCTGGCGGACCACCCGGACCCGATCCCCCTGGCGGACCCTCCCCTGCAGCACGGCCATCGCCAGGGCGTCCTGCACGTGCTTCTGCACGGCCCGCTTCAGGGGGCGAGCGCCGAAGACCGGATCGTAGCCGGCCTCGGCCAGGAAGGCCCGGGCCTCCGGGTCGAGCTCGATCTCGATCCCACGGTCGGCCAGGCGTCGCTGCAGCAGGCCGATCTGGATCTCGATGATCCTCTCCAGGGCCGCCCGGTCCAGGCTGTGGAAGTGGACGACCTCGTCGATCCGGTTGAGGAACTCGGGCCGGAACTTCTCGTGCAGGGCCCGCTCCACCAAGGCCTCCTTTTCCTCCTCCCCCAACCCGGACTCCAGCAACCACTGCGAGCCCACGTTGGAGGTCATCACCAGGATGGTGTTGCGGAAGTCAACGGTGCGCCCGTGGCCATCGGTCAGCCGGCCGTCATCCATCACCTGCAGCAGCACGTTGAAGACATCCGAATGCGCCTTCTCGATCTCGTCGAGGAGGACCACCGAGTAGGGGCGCCGCCGCACCGCCTCGGTCAACTGCCCTCCTTCGTCGAAGCCCACGTAGCCGGGAGGCGCCCCGATCATCCGAGCCACGGTGTGCTTCTCCTGATACTCGGACATGTCCAGCCGGATCATGGCCCGCTCGTCGTCGAAGAGGAACTCGGCCAGGGCACGCCCGAGCTCGGTCTTGCCCACCCCCGTCGGCCCCAGGAAGAGGAAGACTCCAACGGGACGGTTGGGGTCGGAGACCCCCGCCCGCGAGCGGCGCACGGCATGGGAGACGGCGCGAACCGCCTCGTCCTGGCCCACCAGACGCTCGTGCAGGCGATCCTCCATGTGGATCAGCTTCTCGACCTCGCCCTCCAGCAGGCGCGAGAGCGGAATGCCCGTCCAGCGCGCCACCACCTCGGCCACATCCTCCTCCTCCACCTCCTCCTTGAGGAACTTGCCGTTCTTCTGCAGCTCGGCCAGATGGGCGGTGGCCTCCTGAAGTTGGCGTTCGATCTGAAGCAGCGTCCCATAACGGATCTCCGCCACCCGGGCCAGGTCACCCCGGCGCTCGGCCTCCTCGGCGGACAGGGCGGACTGTTCCTGGCTCTCCTTGAGCTGACGGATCTGCTGGATCTGCTCCTTCTCCAGGTTCCAACGGGCCTTCATCTCGGTCGACTTCTCACGCAGTTCGGCCAGTTCGGCTTCGATGCGGGCCAGGCGCTCGCGCGAGGCCTCGTCCTTCTCGCGCTGCATGGCCTGGCGCTCGATCTCGAGCTGCATGATGCGGCGCTCGACCTCGTCGATCTCCATGGGCATCGAGTCGATCTCGATGCGCAGCCGCGAGGCCGCCTCGTCCACCAGGTCCACCGCCTTGTCGGGCAGGAAGCGATCCGAGATGTAGCGGGTGGAGAGAGTGGCCGCCGCCACCAGGGCCGAGTCGGTGATCCGAACCCCGTGATGGACCTCGTACTTCTCCTTCAGGCCTCGCAAGATGGCGATGGTGTCCTGAAGCGAGGGCTCGGCCACGAAGACCGGCTGGAAGCGGCGCTCCAGGGCGGCATCCTTCTCGATGTGCTTGCGGTACTCGTCCAGGGTCGTGGCCCCGATGGTGCGCAGTTCGCCGCGAGCCAGGGCCGGCTTGAGCATGTTGGCGGCATCGACGGCGCCTTCGGCGGCCCCGGCTCCCACCAGGGTGTGCAGCTCGTCGATGAAGAGGATCACGTTGCTGTTCTGCTGGATCTCCTTCACCACCGCCTTCAGCCGCTCCTCGAACTGGCCGCGGTATTTCGTGCCCGCCACCATGCCGGCCAGGTCGAGCTGCACCACCCGACGGCGCAGCAGGATCTCCGGGACGTTGCTGGCGGTGATGCGCAGGGCCAGCCCCTCGACGATGGCGGTCTTGCCCACGCCAGCCTCGCCGATGAGGACCGGATTGTTCTTCTTGCGCCGGCTGAGCACCTGGATGACCCGCTCGATCTCCGCCTCCCGGCCGATGACCGGGTCCAGCTTGTCCTGGCGAGCCGCCGCCGTCAGATCGACGCCGAACTCGTCCAGGGCGGGGGTGCGGGTCGCGCTGCTCGTCCCCTGCTTCGAGGACTGCTCGCCCAGCAGCTCCTGGGCCTGCGACTTGGCCGCCGCGACGCTCACCCCGAAGTCCCGCAGGACCACCGAGGCAATGCCCTCCCCTTCGCGGATCAGGCCCAGCAGCAGGTGCTCGGTCCCGATGTAGTTATGCCCCAGCGAGCGGGCCTCGGAGATGGCGTATTCCAGGACCTTCTTGGCCTGTGGCGTGAAGGGAATCTCGCCGGCGGGAGCGAACTCCGTCCCCACCGCCACGATCTTCTCGATCTCTGCCTTGAGGGCGGAGATGCTGACGTTCAGCTTCTTCAGGATGGCCACCGCCAGGCCGTCCCCCTCCCGGATCAGGCCCAGCAGCAGGTGCTCCGTTCCCACGAAGTTATGGCCGAGGCGGATCGCCTCCTCCCGGGCCAGGATGATGACCTTCCGGGCGCGCTCGGTAAACCGTTCGAACATGGAACACTCCTCGAGTCAAAAACCGTGAAGGCCGCGCGGACGGGACAAGCGTGGCGGACTCCCCTCCGTGGCCGATGGGTACCCCTGTCCGAGTATACCCGACCATCCATGAGGCGAAAAGCGGCAAATGCGCCAACGCCGGACACCCGCCATAAGGAGAGGCGGGCCGGTTTCAGTCGTCGGACCCCGGCCGCTCAAACCGGCCCAGATGCCAGGCGGTGCGCGACGGGTCGCGTGAGGCGTACCCCAGTACGCCGCAACGCGCACCCGAGCGTACCAACGCCGCAGGTGGGCCGGTTTCAGCGGCCGGAGAGGCAGCCGTCAAGCATCCGCAGGATCCGGTCGCACTGCCCGGCCAGGCCGTCGTTGTGGGTCACGAGGATGCTGGTGAGCTGCCGCTCCCGGTTGAGACGGCGCAGGAGGGCGAACACCTCCTCGCCGGTCCGGCTGTCCAGGTTGCCCGTCGGCTCGTCCGCNNGGGCGATGGCCACGCGCTGCTGCTCTCCCCCCGACAGCTCGCCGGGACGGTGCGTCAGGCGCTCCCCCAGGCCCACCTGCCGCAGGAGCGCCTCGGCCTGCCGCCGCGCCTCGCCCGCTGGGCGGCGTCGGATCAGGAGGGGCAGCATGACATTCTCCACGCCGGTGAACTCCGGCAGCAGATGGTGGAACTGGAACACGAAGCCCACCTGTTCGTTCCGGAAGCGGGCCAGGCCGGCCTCGTCGAGCTGCGAGAGGACGGTGTCGCCGTACGCGATCTCGCCGCTGGAGGGCCGCTCCAGTCCCCCCAGCAGGTGCAGGAGGGTGCTCTTGCCCACGCCGGACGGCCCCACGATGGCCACCAGCTCTCCGCGCGGGATGGCGAAGGAGAGGTTCTTGAGTACTTCGAACTGCTCTCCGTCCCGGGCGAAGCGCTTCCAGACCTCGCGGACCGTTATTCCGTCGCTCATGACAGCCGCCTGACTCCCGATGGGCGGGCCGCTCCCCCGTCCGCCGCCGCCCCGATCCTCACCGCGTCCCCCGCACCCTGTCCCCCTGCGCTGTACTCTCTGCCCCGTGCTCTCTACGCTACGCTCTCTGCTCTGCGCCCCATGCCCCATGCGCTCTGCCCCAAGCCCCCTGCCCCTCATTCATACCGGATGGCCACCACCGGATCGACGGCAGCCGCCTGCCGCGAGGGGAGAATCGTGGCCAGCAGGCTCACCAGGAAGGCGATGCCGGCGATGGCCGCCACGTCCGGCCAGAGGATCCGGGCGGGGAGCTTGTCCAGCAGATAGATCTCCTGCGGGAACGCCTTGAAGCCGAAGGTCCACTCCGCCGCCGCCACGATGGGGTCGAGGTTGGTGGCGATGGCGATCCCGGCGGCCAGCCCCAGCAGCGTGCCCGCCGCCCCGATGATCACCCCCTGGACGATGAAGACCAGCATGACGCTCCGGCGCGTCGCCCCCATGGACATCAGGACGGCGATCTCCTTCCGCTTCTGCATGACCAGCATGATCAGCGTGCTGACGATGCCGAAGGCCGCCACCAGGACGATCATGGTCAGGATGACGAACATCACGATCCGCTCCACGCGCAGCGCGGTGAAGAAGTTCCGGTTCAGCTCCATCCAGGTGCGGGTGAAGTAGGGAAACGGCAGCACCCCCCGGATCGCCTCGGCGACCTGGCCGGCGGCGTAGAGATCGCGCAGCCGCACCTCGATCCCCGAGACGGCGGTGCCCATCCGGAAGAGCTGCTGGGCGGAGGGAATGGCGATCATGGCCAGCTTGGTATCGAACTCGGCGTAGCCGACCTGGAAGATCCCCGTGACCGTGAAGCGCCGCATCCGCGGGATCACCCCCAGCGGGGACAGGTCCCCCGAGAGCGGCAGGAGAACGTCCACCGCGCCTCCCACCCCCACACCCAGCGTGGCGGCCAGGAACGAGCCGAGGACGATCCCGTCGGGAGGGAAGACGGGGCGGGCGCTCCGCATGGCCTCGGAAAGCTCCGGACCGACCCCCTTGAGGGTCGCGCGAAAATCGGACGCCTCGAGGGCCGAGGCCAGATCGATGCCACGCAGCACCGTCCCCGCCGTCCGCCCCTGGGTCGTCAAGAGGACCTCGCTGTAGGTGAAGGGCGAGGCGGCCGTGACGCCGGAGATGCCGCGGACGGCGTCGACGGCAGCCGACGGCTCCTCGATCCCGCCCCCGTGGCGCAGCACCCAGATGTGGGCGTTGGTCCCCAGGATCTTGCTGCGCAGGTCGAACTCGAAGCCGCTCATCACCGCCATGACGACGATCAGCGCCATGACGCCGACCGCCACCCCCATCGTCGAGATGACGGTGATGACCGAGATCGACCGCAGCCGCCGCTTGGCGCGCAGGTAGCGGAGGGCGAGAAACAGCTCGAAGGGAAGGTTCATCGACCGAGATCCGGCGGCGCGTCGGCGTCGGCGTCGATCCCACCCGCCTCGGGCCGCATGTGCGGGAACAGGATGACGTCCCGGATCGAGGGGGCGTCGGTGAGGATCATCACCAGCCGGTCGATCCCGATCCCTTCGCCGGCGGTGGGCGGCAGGCCGTACTCCAGGGCCCGCAGGAAGTCCTCGTCCACGGGCTGGGCCTCCTCGTCGCCGGCGACCCGGGCGCGGGCCTGGGCCTCGAAGCGGCGGCGCTGCTCGCGGGGATCGTTCAGCTCGGTGTAGGCGTTGGCCACCTCCATGCCGGCCACGTACAGCTCGAAGCGCTGGACGTAGCGGGGGGTCTCGGGGCGGGCCTTGGCCAGCGGCGAGAGCTCCGCCGGGAAGTCCGTGATGAAGGTGGGCTGGAGGAGCTTGTCTTCGACCAGCGCCTCGAACAGCTCCACCAGGAGCTTGGCCCAACCCCACTCCGCCGGGAAGGCGAGTCCGCGCGCCTCGGCCGCCTGGCGCAGGCTCTCGCCCGTGGCCACATCCGCCGCGGCGAGTCCCCCCACGTTGATCAGGGCCTCCTCCACGGAAAGGCGGGTCCAGGGCGGGGCAAAGGAGATGGCCTGCCCTTGATAGGTCACCCGCTCGTCCCCGCAGGCAGAGCGCACCACGGCCGGCAGGAGTTCCTCGGTCAGGGCCATGAGGTCCTGGTAGTCGGCGTAGGCCTGGTAGAAC
>DIWH01000043.1 GCA_002423485.1 Candidatus Xenobium occultum
TGGGGCAGGTGTGGTTCGGCATCTGCGCCAGGAATGGCTGGACGCCGGAGGTGGTCAAGGACGGAACCCTGGATCGCCTGGAGGCCGCCCGGGCCGAGTGGCGGGCGAAGCGCGAGGCGGGCCAGGTGGACCCCGAGGCGCTGATGCCCCTGCCGGGGGCGGAGCGACCAGACCTCTATGATCTGAAGCAGGAGGAGCGCTGGAAATACTGGGTGCCCCGGGAACTGCCCGCCCCCGCGTCCCCCGGCGCGGGCTGCGAGGGGTCGGCCGACCACGCCCCGGCCTCGGTGCGCGAGGTGAAGCTGCTGGACCCGGCCTGCGGGTCGGGGCACTTCCTGGTGATCGCCTTCGAGCTGCTGGCGGCGCTGTACCAGGAGGAGGGCAGGCAGCGCCGGGCGGCGGGCCAGTCGCTGGTGGAGGAGGAGTGGACGCCCCACGCCATCGCCGCCAGCATCCTGGAGCGGAACCTGCACGGCATCGACCTGGACCCGCGGGCGGTGCAGATCGCGGCCGCGGCTTTGTGGCTGAAGGCCCGGATCTGGTGCCGGGAGGGGAGGCCTGCCGCCCGGGCCGCAGGGCTGCGACTTTTCGAATCGTTGCCGGCCTTGCGCCTGAAGACCCTGAACCTGGTGGCCTCGAACCTGGGGTTGGCCGCCCTGCCCCAGGACGACCCGGCGTTGACGGAGCTGGTGGCGGCCGTGGAGGCCGAGACCGGCATCCCCGGGCACCTGACCCGTCAAGTCGTGGAGGCCCTGAAGGGCGCCGACCACCTGGGCAGCCTGTTGAAGGTGGATGCCGCCGTGGACGCCGCGCTGGAGGCCTGGGAGAAGGGCCAGCGCAAGGCCGGCGCCGGCCGGGGCCAGGGCAGCCTGTTCGGGGCCCACGTGCAACTGACATTGGAGGACGACACCCGCCAGATTCGCCGCCGCAGCGTGGTGGAGCGGCTGGAGGAATTCCTGAAGCGCCACACCCGGGCCGACGAGCTGGGCCTGCGCCTGCGCGGCGAGCAACTGGCGGCGGGCGTCCGCTTCGCCCGGATGCTGCGCGAGGGGCAGTACCACCTGGTGGTGGGGAACCCGCCGTATCAAGGGACCAGCAAGATGGAGGGCGGGGAGTACCTGGCCCGGCACTACCCCGAAGGAAAGGCGGATCTGTACGCGGCGTTCATGCTGCGGGGGCAACAACTGACGTGCCAGGATGGGCTGTCGTCGCTTCTGACGCTTCGGGGCTGGATGTTCCTGGGCCAGTTCGAGAAGTTGCGCGCACATCTGTTGGCCGAACACGACTTGCGGCTTCTAGGAGACCTCGACCGGGGCGGCTTCGAGACCATCCTGGATGAAGTGGTGGCTGTGGCCATGTCGTTGGTGCGTAACGCGCCCCCAAGCGACCGCGCTGCCGTGGCCCAATTGCCGACTCCACGCGAGGACCGCAGCCGTGATTCGCGCCGGACGGCCCGCAAACGCGCCGCCCTGCTGGCTGGCGTGGGCCGCCACACCTTCCACCCCGCCCGCCTGCAGGTGGTCCCCGGCTGGCCCCTGATCTACTGGTGGGACGAGGAGTTCCTGGCGCGGTATGCGGCGACCCCCAGGCTGGGGGAGGTGTCGCCGGCAAGGTTCGGCTGTACCACAGGCAATGACGGAAGATTCCTCCTGCGTGCGTGGGAGGTGCATCGTGCAGGCCAGGTTACTCGTCGATGCGGCCAAACGCTAGAAGGGGAAAAAGGCAGCTTTGTTCCATGGATCAAGGGAGCAGCGGGCAAGTCTTGGTTTGAGCCGTTGGATCATATCGTGCGTTGGCAACGTCAAGCACTTGAACTCAATGTTTTTGGCGAAGTCTCGGCTGGCCTCGCCATCCGCAACCCCTCCTATTACTTCCACCCCGGCGTCGCCTTCTCGATGATCGGCGCCAGTTTCACCGCCCGCCTGCACCGCTACCGCAGCGTCTTCGGCAACATGGGCTCCTCGGTCTTCCCCGAGGACCCGGCCCAGGCGGTCTGCCTGATGAACTCCTCGCTTGCTCAGCAGGTCATGGAATCCCTGAACCCCGGCGTGCACTTCGAAGTCGGCGACGTCAACCGCCTGCCCCTCTTCCCCATCGAGTCCGCCGACGAGATCGTGGCCCGCCTGGAGGTGGCCTTCACCGAGCACGAGGCCCACCGCGAGACCTCGGTCGAGTTCCGCCAACCCGGCCCCTCCTGTTGGACCTGGGCTCAAGACTGGGCGCAACAGGCCGTGGACCGCCCGGCCGGCGCGCCGCTTCCCCCCTGGGAACCGGTGCACACGCAGGCGACCAGGCTGGACCATCTGTCCTTCGCGCTGGGCGTGGCCCTGGGCCGCTTCGGCGCCCCCCCCGCTGCGGTGGGCGAAGGCCACCGATCGCAACAGTATTCCCTTCTGAACCAGGCGCCGGCGTCGGCGCTGCCGCATGGCATCCTTTTCCTGGCCAACACCGATGGCGTCACCGACAGCCTGGTCCACCCCGCCTGCGCGCCCCTGCACGAGGTTTGGGCCACCCACGGCGCGAGGATCGCCCCCAAGGCCACCCTGCACGAGTACCTGCGAGGCAAGTTCTTCGCCGACGACCACCTGAAGCGCTACGAGAAGCGGCCGATCTATTTCCCCCTCTCGTCCGAGAAGAAGAACTTCGTGGCCTGGATTTCCATCCACCGCTGGCGAGACGACACCCTGCAGGTGCTCTTGGCCGACCACCTCCAGCCCGCCCTGTCGCATCTGGCGGGGGAACTGGCGGATCTCTCCCAGGCCCGCACCTCCGGCGACCACCAGGACCAGGTGCGGGCCCAGGCCCGCGCAGCCGAGGTGCAGGCCCTGCACGAGGAACTGCGCGCCTTCGTGACCCTGGTCGAGGAGGTGGCCGAGAAAGGCGCCCCCCGCACCGGCAATGCCCCCGCCCGCGAGGTGGACGCCCGCTTCCGCATGGACCTGGACGACGGCGTGAGGATCAACTCGGCCGCCCTGTGGCCCCTGCTGAAGCCCCAATGGAAGGACCCCGAGAAGTGGTGGGGTGAGCTCGCCGAGGCCAAGGGCAAGAAGGACTACGACTGGGCCCACCTGGCCGCCCGCTACTTCCCCGGCCGCGTGGACGCCAAATGCCAGCAGGACCCGTCGCTGGCCGTGGCCCACGGTGTTTTCTGGAAGTACCACCCCGCCAAGGCGTTCCAGTGGGAACTGCGCCTGCAGGCCCCCGACGAACTGGGCTCGGACTTCCGCCTCGACGAGCCTGGCTCGGACCTGTACAGAGAAGACTTCCAGCGCCAGCACCCCGATCAGGTGCGCGAGTTGCGCGAGGCCGAGGAGCGCCGCCGAGGGCGCAAGGCCGACAAGACCGGCGACGAGGAGGGCCCCGCCGAGGGCGAACTGGACTTCGAGGGCGACGAACAGGAAGAATGACCCCTCCGCCCAAGAGCCCGAGGAACCATCCGACCTGAATCTGCCGCCCGGCGGGAATCCGGCGCGACGGACGCCTCTGGTCGGACAGGGGAATGGCTGGCCCGGGACCTGAGGTCCCACGAGGTGGGCATGACCGGTTCCAAACGATCCTGCTGACCGACGATCCTGGCCACGACCCGGCGTGAGAACCGAATGCCACGGTCGGTGGCGGATTCAGGATCCGTCGCGGTCCTTGATGCTGACGCGCATGGCCCGCTCCATCTCACGCTTGGCGGTGCGCTCGGCTTCGGCCTCGCGCTTGTCATACAGCTTCTTGCCTCGGGCCACGGCGATCTCCACCTTGACCTTCCCGTTCAGGAAATACATGCGGGTGGGGATCAGGGTCAAGCCCTTCTCGCGGGTCTTGCCGATCAAGCGCCGGATCTCATCCCGGTGGAGCAGAAGCTTGCGGGGGCGCGTGGGCTCGTGGTTGAACCGGTTCCCCATCTCCCACGGGCTGATGTTGAGGTTCTTCAGCCAGACCTCGGCCTGCTCCACCACCGCAAAGGCGTCCACGATGCTGACCCGTCCCGCCCGCAGGGACTTCACCTCTGTCCCGGTCAGCACGATGCCGGCTTCGAAGAGATCCTCGAAGTGGTACTCGTGACGCGCCCGACGGTTCAGGACGATCGACTTGTTGCGGGGATTGGTTTCGGTCCCGGGTTTCTTGCTGGAGGCAGCCATGGTCTCTTATCCTAGCCTGCAGACCGGGCCCGCGCAAGCACACCGTCGGGGCTGGAGGAACGCAGCTCGGGGTACAGGCTGTCGTAGCGGTCGCGCGCCAACAGCACCCGCCGCACGAAGAAGCGGGTTTCGGGATAGGGCAGCTCCGGCAAGCCCAGCGCCCCGCGCTGAACCCGCCAGTCGTCCACCGTGTGCTGCCCCACGTTGTAGGCCGCCAGGGCCAGAACCTGGTCACCCTCGAAGCGCCTCAGAAGCCAGGCCAGGTACCACCCCCCGGACCGAAGGCTCACCTCCGGTTGACGGAGCGACGAAGGGCCACGCCAGGGCAGCCCGGCCTCGTGGGCCACCCACTCGCCCGTACTGGGCAGAAGCTGCATCAGGCCCAGGGCGCCCTGCTCCGAGACGGCCTCGGGGCGAAAGCCGCTTTCGGCCAGGGCCACGGCGGCCAGCAGGGAGGGGTCCACCCCCGTGTGGCGGGCGGCATCCATCAACTCTTCCTGGAAATGCAGCGGGAAGAAGAGCCTCTGGACGGGAGGCAGCAGGACCACCAGCGGCGCCAGCAGCAGGATCCCCAGCACGAGGGCCCACGAGCGAAGCCACCGGACCAGGCGCGCCCGATCCCCCTTCCAACGCCGATGCACAGGCACCAGATAGAGGTGGCGCCGGCGCGGCCAGGGTGGGCGACGCTGCGGTCTATTGAAGGAAGCCTCCCCCAAAGTGCAGCTTGTTTGAAGCTGATTCACTGGGCCAGGATTCCGGGTCGGAGGGGCTCATCCCTTCCCGAGACGACGAATCTGAAACCTTCGGGTCGGCCTGCGCCGAAGAGCTCAGGGTCGCTCCAGCAGAGGCGCCACCCACTCCTCCCAGGCCGCGTCCACCTGGATCCTGGTCTGGTCCGGGGTTCCGGAGTTGTCGATCAGCACGTCCGCCCGGGCTGCCTTCTCGGCGGCGGGCATCTGGGAATCGATCCGGCGCAGGGCCTCGTCCCGAGGCATTCCGTCCCGGTCCGTCAACCGGCGCAACTGCTCCTCCAGGGGCAGGTCGACCACCCAGACCTGGTCGACGATGGCCTCGGCCCCGTGCTCGAGCAGGAGGGGCGCCATCAAGACCACGACTGGACTCTTCGCGCCCAGATCGGCCAGGCGGAACAGGGACTCCTTCCAGATGGCGGGGTGGGTGATCGCGTTGAGGTCCTGGAGATCTTCGGCCGACCCGAAGACCCGCAAGGCCAGACCAGCACGATCCAGGCAACCCTCCGAGTCCAGGATCTGCATCCCGAAACGCTCGACCAGGCGAGAAAGCACAGGTGAGCCGGGACCTGTCAGATCCCGACTCACCTGATCGGCGTCCACCAGGGCCGCCCCCTTCCCCTGCAGCATCCGAGCCACCGTGGACTTCCCCGCAGCGATGCTCCCGGTCAAACCCAGGATCAAGGCGCGGGGACGAAAGTCCACGAAGGTTGGAACCTGCGGGCGAAGCGTCTACTCGCCCTCGGTCGGGGCCTGTCCCAGCATCTGCTGCATCTCGGAGTTGCTGAACTTGCTCTTCAGCAGGTCCCCGATGGTGAAGCCACCGCTGTTGTTCTCGGAATGGCGCGACCGCGCCTGACCCTCCGGGATCATGGCGGCCACCTGGCGCACGGACAGGACCATGCGGCGGCTGTCGGCGCTCAACTCGATGACCCGGACTTCCAGCTCCTGGTCCGGCTGAAGCACCTCTTCGGGACGGCTGACCCGATAGTCGGCCAGTTCACGCAGCGGCACCAAGCCCTCCACGCCCTCCTGCAGTTCCACGAAGGCGTAGTTCTTGGCCAGCTTGGTCACGCGACCGGTGACCACGTCGCCCACCTTGTACTGCTCTTCGATGGACAGCCACGGGTCGGGACGGGCCTGACGCAAGGACAGCGAGATGCGCTCGCGCTTGGGGTCGACCTTCAGAACCAGCACCTCGACCGCCTGACCGGGCTGCACGACCTCGCTGGGGTGCTTGATCCGCTTCCAGGAGAGTTCTGAGATGTGGACCAGGCCATCGACTCCGCCCAGGTTGACGAAGGCGCCGAAGTTGGTCAGACGAGCCACGCTGCCGCTGAGGACCTGCCCCTCGGCCAGGTCGGCCAGGGTCTGATCCTTCATCTTCTGGCGGTCCTCTTCGACCGCCTTCTTGCGGGACAGGACCACCTTGCGGCGGCCGCGATCGACCTCCAGGACCTTCAGGGACAGAACCTCGCCGACGAAGTCGGACAGATCGTGCACCGGACGCACGTCCACGTGGGAGGCCGGGACGAAGCCCCGCAGGCCCAGGTCGACGATCAGTCCGCCCTTGACCTGCTCGGTGCAGGTGGCGGTCAGGGTCTCGCCGGTCTCGTGAGCCTTCAGGACGCGACGCCAGGCAGACTCCAGGTCGGCCCGCTTCTTGGACAGCACCAGCGTGCCTTCCGACTCGTCCACCCGCTGGACGACCACGTCGATCTCCTCGCCGACCTTGACGATCTCGTCAGCCGGAACATCGCGACGGTGGGTCAACTGGCTGAGGGGCACCAGACCCTCGGTCTTGTAGCCCACGTCCACCAGGACGCCCTCGCTGTCGACCCGGACGACCCGGCCGGTGAGGAACTCACCCGGAGAGATGGACTTGAAGGATTCCTCGTAGGCCTCGAAGGCGGCCATCGCAGAAGCCATGTCCTGACCCGCCTCTTCTACAGCCGCGTCGGATGCACTCAAGGCCGGGTTCTCTGAAGAAACCTCGGTGGCTGTCTGGGTCGGGTTCGCCTCCTCCTCGGTGGCAAAACCAGTGGGTCGCAGGTTGTCCATAGTGGTCGTCGCTCCCTTTTCTCGGCCCTTCCCAGGGGACGGGAAGGCAGTTCGTAGGTCGGATGGTTCCGCCTCGCCAGGGCAATGCGAATCAGCAAGCCATGCTGGCGGGGTGCGTTTCTTTCTAGGCCCTCTCTCGACGTTCCTCCCCGTCTGCGGGAATTCACAGCCAAAAATCGGAGCGGTTCTCAGCCCCCCGCAGAGCGGGGCTTCCGAGCCCGACCTGCGAAGCGGCGAGCCAGGTCACGCAAGGACTTGTCCAACCGGGATTCTTCGCGTCCGCGCAGGAAATTGCCCACCAGGCGCACCAGACGCCAGGGACGGACAGCGTACTGGGTTCCGTAGAAGGCCAGGAAGGCCGCCACCCGATAGAGGTTCAAGGTGGGAGCGCCCACCTTGGAAGCCAGGCAACTGGATCTGGAGAGGTCCTTGTAGGCCAGAAGGTCCAGGAAAAACTCGTCGCACAGACCAGCAATCCGGCCCGAGGCCTGCAACTGGGCGAAGAGTTCCGAGCCGGGATAGGGGCAGAACAAGGTCACCCCCACGTCATGGACACCATCCAGCGCCATCCGCACCAGGAAGCGGATGGTCTGGAGGAGCTCGGCCGCGGAATCCTCGGGCAGCCCCATGATGATGTTGAGCTTGACGTTCAGGCCCGCCTGCAAAGCCGACCGCACCGCCGAGCGCAAGCGCGTCAGGTCCACCTTCTTGCGAATCCGCTTCAGGACCGCCGGCGAGCCGGACTCGGGAGCGAACGAGACGTTGCGACAACCCGACCGGAACAGGCTGCCACAGACCTCGTCGTCGAGGACCTCGCAGCGGGTTCCGCTGGGCAACTGCCAGGTGAAGTTCAACCCGCGCTCCTCGATGCGCCGGGTGAAGCGCAGGATCCACTCGCGTTCCAGAATCGCGGTCAGGTCGTAGAAGTCGAAGTTGGTGACGCCGTAGCGCTCCTGGGCGGCGACGATCTCGTCGAGAACCCGGTCGGGGTCCCGGGCCGACCACTGCGGGCCCCACATCCCCGGGCTGGAGCAGAAGGTGCAGCGGAAGGGACAACCGCGGGTGGCCAGCACGGGCAGGCTCCGCCCCCGGTCCACTCCGAAGCCCAGGCGGTTCTCCAGATAGTTGTGAAGGGGGACCAGGTCCCAGGCCGGCCAGGGGATCTGATCGAGGTCGACCTGTCGCGGGCGAGGCGGCCCCAGGTGAACCCGTTCCTGGGCGCGCCAGGCCAGCCCCGGCAATCCGGAGACCTCCCGCCCCTCCTGCAAAGCCTCGAGGAGCTCCACCAGGGTCCTCTCGCCCTCACCCAGCACGCAGAAGTCGACCTCGGGGGTCGTCCGGAGGAGGAAGTCTGCGGTGGCGCTGGCATGCTCCCCCCCGACCACGATCGGCACCCCGGGAAGATGCTGGCGCACCAACCGCAACAGACGCCGGACCTCCGGCCAGTCCTGCGAGAACATGCAACTGACACCCACCAGGTCGATCCCACCCTGGAGGCGCCCGGCCACCTGCTCGCTGGTCAGGCCGGTGGCCAGGACGCGACCGCCGAAGAGAGGCGTGACCTGGAAGGGGGCCTCCCCCACCGCATCGAGGATCCGGACCTCGTGACCCGCCTGGCGGAGACTGGAGGCCAGGTAGGCGCAAGCCAGGGGCGGGGTCAGGGGGCCGGAGTCCGACCAGGCCGAGACCAGCAGGGGGGGACGGATGAGGGTGACGCGGGCCATGTCGGCCCTCCCCCTTCGCCGGGGCCCGCCCCGATCATCCAGCCCCGGGCCCCTCCAGCCGCCTGAGGAGCCCAGCCGGAAACCCCTCGGTCGCCTCGCCGGGTCTTTTCCGCCCCCGCTGTGTCGCAAAAAGTCTCATTTGCCTCAAGCAAACCGCAACTTTTTGCTCCTGGCGGGGACAAAAAATCCCTCAACGATGCTCGGTCGAGGTTCCCGACCGGGCCCCTAGGAGCCGCAACAGGCCGTCCAGGATGGTCCACGGATTGGGAGGGCAGCCCGGAACGTAGAGGTCGACCGGCAGCAGGCCATCGATTCCCCCGCAGGTCTGCTGGTGGTCGAAGTAGGGCCCGCCAGCGATGGCGCAGGCGCCCACGGCCACGACCAGGCGTGGTGCGGGGACGGCCTGCCAGGTCTTCACGAGGGCCTCGCGCATGTTCTGGCTGACCGGTCCGGTGACCAGAAGCCCGTCGGCGTGGCGGGGTGAAGCCACGAAATCGATGCCGAAGCGAGCCAGATCGAAGGTCAGGGTGCCCAGGACGTTGATGTCCGCCTCGCAGGCGTTGCATCCGCCCGCGCTGACCTGGCGCAGGCGCAGCGAGCGCCCGAAAAGCCGCAGGGCCTGCTCGTCCAGGGCTTCAGCCAGTTGCAGTTCGGGCCCCGCCAGGACCAGGTCCGAACGCCGGCGCACGGCCATCCCGGGACTGCGGGTGAAGCGGATCGCGCCGTGGGGACAGGCCCGGGCGCACTCGCCGCAAAAGAGGCAACGCCCCAGGTCCAGGGTTCTTCCGGGCTCGATGGCGCCGGTCGGACAGACCCGGGCACACTCCGAGCACCCTTCGGCGCATCGAGCCGGTTGGAAGCGGGGGCGGCCCAGGGTGCGGTCCGGAAGGGCCTCGGGAATCCCGACGGCGGTCCGGTGTCCCTGATTCAGTCGAGCCAGGAGGGCCTTGAGCACGTCATCCTCACAAGTCGTGTCCGCAATAGGACAGGTTGAAGCTCTTGTTGCACAGCGGGAAGTCGGAGATCTGCTGGCCCCTCAGGGCCACGGCCAGTCCGAACCAGTTGTGGAAGGACGGGTCGACCACCTTGCAGGCCAGCGGGTTGCCTTCAGTGTCGGTGGCCAGCACCTGGCAGATCTGTCCCCGCCACCCCTCGAGGAGGGAAACCGAGAAGGCCTTGGGTGGCAGAGCCTTCATCTCCGTGCGCACCGGCCCCTCTGGGAGACCCGCCAGGAGTCGGTCGAGGAAACGCGCCGAGACCTCGATCTCCTCCTGGCGAACCTGCGCCCGCGAAGCCACATCCCCCACCTGCGCCGTGCAGACGGGGAAGGCGGGCTGGAGGTAGGGGCCCCAGGGAAACTGCCGACGGCAATCCAGTGCCAGACCTGAAGCGCGGGCCGCGGGGCCCACCAGACCCAGGTCCGAGGCCACCTGCCGGGTCACGATCCCGGTCCTCTCGAAGCGAGCCTGCACCGAGCCCGAGCGGCCCAGCAGATCCAGGGCCTGTCGGACATCCCTCATGATGCGGCCCAGGCGGGTCCGCATCTGCTCGGCGCGAACAGCCTCCAGGTCCCAGGCCACGCCCCCGGGTCGGACCCACCCCCGTCCGAATCGGTTGCCGCAGGCCAGCGCGGTCAGGTTCAGCAGATCCCCGCGCAGCCTGCCGCAGAAGGAAGCCGTCGGAAGGTAGCCCACGTCCCCGGCCAGGGCCCCCAGGTCCCCGCAGTGGTTGGCCAGGCGCTCCAGCTCCAGGGCCACGGCCCGCAGGGCCTCGGCGCGGGCCGGAAGGCGGACCCCCGCCAGGGCCTCCAGGTTGCGACACCAGGCCAGGGCGTGGCCCACGGTCGTGTCGCCTGCCAGGGTCTCGACGTAGGCCATGGCCCGCCCCGGAGAGGCTGCAGACAGGGCCTGCTCGACGCCCCGGTGCTGGTAGCCCAGCGAGATCTCCAGGTGCAGGACCTCCTCCCCCCGGCATTGGAAGCGGAAGTGTCCAGGCTCGATCACTCCGGCGTGCACGGGCCCCACCGCCACCTCGTGGATCTCCTCGCCCCCGACCTGGAAGAAGTCGGTCAGGCCAGGATGGCCCTGGGGAAAGCGAACCGGCTTGAGCCAGGGGTGGCCCTCGGGGCGGACGCCCCACTGCTCGAAGAACTCGCGTTCGAACCAGTGGGCCTGGGGATGCTTGGGGGTGAGCGAAGGGTAGGATCCTTCCACCACCGTGGCCGGCAACTGGAGCCCGCCCGGTGGACAAGCTGACGCCTCCTGGTCGGGTTCGGGTGCCCCCGGGGTGGTGACGGCCATCATCAGGACGCTGCCCGAGCGGCCGGGCAGGCCCATCAGGGCGGCCAGGTGGCGCCCCGCCAGCCTCTTGGAGAATTCTGGAAAACTCAGGATTTCGGGTCTCATGACACCCCCACCAGGGCGGCTGCCTGCCGCAAGCCCTCGGCCAGCCAGGCCGGCACCGACAGACCCAGGAGCAGGGCCAGGGCCAGAAGCGCCAGGGGTGGCAGGCTCTTCCCCCAGGATTCACGCACCGGCGGCGCCAGGACGGGCGGTCCCAGGGCCACGGTCAGGACCACCCGAGCCATGCCCACGAAGGCCGTGGCCAGGCTGACCAGGAAGGCCGCGGCGATCCAGGGGTTCACCTGCAGGCCGGCCCGAAGCACCCCCAGTTCGCTGAGGAAGAGACCGAAGGGCGGGGTGCCGGAGAGTGCCACGAAGCCCGCCACCCACAATCCTCCCGCCACGGGAAGGGTGTGGATGGCTCCGCCCAGACGAGCCACCAGACGGGTCCGGAAGGTGGACAGGAAGGTCCCCGCCACCAGGAACATGGCCGCCTTGCACAGCGAGTGGTTCACGGCATGGAAGAGCGCGAAGAAGACGCCCGCGCCGCCCAGGCCGATCCCCAGGGCCAGGATGCCCATGTGCTCGACGCTGGAGTAGGCCAGCATGCGCTTGGTGTCCTTGGAGTTCAGCAGGAAGAGGGCCGCCACGGCCATGCTGAGCAGGCCGAAGCCCACCAGGACCTGCTGGGCGAACGCGGCCTGACCGGCGCCGGCGCAGATCTGGACGGCCCGCAGGATGCCCAGGAAGGCACAGTTCAAGAGCGCCCCCGAGAGCAGGGCCGAGACCACGCTGGGGGCCTCGCTGTGGGTGTCGGGAAGCCAGGTGTGCAGGGGAACCAGCCCCATCTTGGTTCCATAGCCCACCACCAGCAGGATGAAGGCCAGGCGCAGCCAGTGCGGGTCGAGCTCCGGGCCCTGGGCCAGACCGTCCAGCCACAGGACCTCGGCGCCGCCCGAGGCCCCCCGGGCCGCCGCCAGCACCAGGAGGAAGTTGCCCAGCAGGGCCAGGCCGATGCCCACCGAGCAGACCAGCAGGTACTTCCAGGTGGCCTCCAGCGAGCGCCGATGGCGATGGAAGTAGATCAGCGGAGCCGAGGCCAGGGTCGTGGCCTCGATGGCCACCCACAGAAGGGTCAGGTGGCGGCTGACGCAGACCAGCGTCATGCTGGCCAGGAAGAGCAGCAGACACCCGACGAAGACCGACTCCTTGGCGTTGGAGAAGGGATCCTCGCCCCCCATGTCCGGCTGCAGGCCGGCCGGCTCTTCGCGCAGGTAGCTGACGGCGTAGACCGACGTGGCCAGGAAGACCAGGCTGGTGATGGCCAGGAAGACCCGCCCCAGGGCATCCAGGCCCAGCCAGCCTCCTCCCGAAGGCTCGTTCCAGGCCAGCACGCTCAGCAGGAAATGCACCGCGCCCACGGCGGGCAGAAGACGGCGCACCCGGGGCCCGGGAGGCAGCCAGAAGGCGACCAGACCGGCCAGGGCGGGCAGCAGGCAGAGAAGCGAAACCAACATCCTAACCTCTCAACTCCGCCATCTCCATGGTGTCCAGCGTGGCGAAGGCGCGCCGGATGTGGAAGATGGTGATGCCCATGACGAAGACGGCGAAGAAGATGTCCAGCAGGATTCCCAGCTCCACCATCAGGGGGGCGTGCTGCAGGACCCCCAGCCCAAAGGCCTGGATGCCGTTCTCGAAGACCAGGTAGCCCAGGGCCTGGGTCAGGGCCTTGCGCCGGGCGATCAGCACGAAGAGCCCGACCAGCAGGGTGGACACGGCCACCGGCATCAGCAGGTCGGAAGGCGGGACGATGGGCAGGGGGTGGCGCCGAAACAGCGCCACGCTGAGGGCCAGCGAGGCCACCCCGACCACCAGCGAGACCCCATGCCCCACGAAAGGCTCCACCTGGGGGTCCACCCGGGCCTCCAGCAGGGCCCGCTTCAAAAGGTGGGGGAAGACCACGGCCTTCAAGGTGATGCTGACCAGGGCCAGCATCACCAGGTCCCAGGTGATGTGGCCTGGGTACAGGGCGAAGGGCAGCAAGCCCAGGGCCACGCCCTGGAAGGCCAGCGCCCGGATGCAGGAGGGAAGCCGGCTGGATCCCAACACCCAGAGATTGGCCAGGACCATGCTGACCAGCAGGAAGTCGACGGTGCCTGTCATCTGTGCTCCCTCATCGGATCACCAGGAAGAGGGCCAGCAGCGACAAGGCCGAGGACAGGCCCACGAACTGGGGGACGCGCAGCATGGACAGCCGCGCCGAGGTGGACTCTACCAGGCCCACCGCCAGGGTGACCAGGAAGACCACGGCCAGACCGGCCAGCAGGTCCAGCCATGCCGAGCCGGTGTGGAACGGAAAGAGCAGACTGGAGATCAGGACAGCGCCGATCCACATCTTCAGCGAGGACGCGTATTCGATGGCCGCCAGGGCGGGCCCGGAGTGGTCCAGGACCATCACCTCGTGGATCATGGTCAGCTCCAGGTGGGTGTTGGGGTCGTCGACGGGGATCCTGCAGCTCTCGGCCAGCAACAGCAGGAACAGGGCCACGGCCACCAGGGCCAGCACCAGCCCGGCGCTGTTCCACAGGTCCAAGCCCCGGTGGGCCCACAACTCGCTCAGCGAGACGACCCGGGTCTGCACCACCAGCACGGCCAGGGCCAGGAACATCCCGGGCTCGGCCAGGGCCCCGATGGCCACCTCCCGGCTGGCCCCCATGCCCTCGAAGCTGGAGCCGGTGTCCATGGCCGCCAGCACGGTGGCGAAGCGCACCAGGGCCAGCAGGCCCAGAAGCACCAGCATGTCTCCTGGGAAGAAGAGCAGGGCGGGTCCGCCCAGGGGCAAGAGCGCCAGGCAGGTCACCAGGCTGGCCAGGCTCAACGCGGGTCCCAACAGGAAGACCGGAGTGGTGGTGCGGCTGAGCACCATGTTCTTGCGGAGCAGTCGGGCCAGGTCCCAGTACAGTTGAAGGAGCGGGCGGCCTCTCCGTCCGGCGAAGAACGCCTTGACGCGGTTGATCAGACCGGCCAGCAGAGGGGCCAGGAGGAGCCCCAGAAGCATCGAGATCACAGGGCCTCCCAGATGAAGAGCGCGATCAGGGCGATCACGATGTACAGCAGGTAGAGTTGCACCTCGCCGTGCTGGAAGGCCCGCACCCGCAGCGAGAAGCGCATCAGGCCTCGGAAGATCGGCTCGTACAGCCTCTGATTGAAGGGGTCGGGGACTTCCCCGTGGTCCTCGGCTGCGTCAGGGAAGAACCCTTCCACAGGCTTTCCGTGACGGCGGAAAGGCAACACGAAGGAGAACATCTCGGTCAAGGGTCCCGCGAACGAGGCCGCCGTGTACTGCATCCGCGCCGTGGGCCTGGAGTACCCGCAATCCCAGGTCATTCCAGGCTGGGAAGGTCGCCGCGAGAGGGCGTGCCCCAGGGCCAGGCCGGCCAGCAGCACCAGCCCGCCCAGGGCGGCCAGCCAGCCCAGGCTGGCGCGAACCGGCCCCAGGTCGGCCCCGGCCGCCAGTTGTCCCAGCGGGGCGTCCAGGACCCCGATCACCAAAGGTGCCGCGAGCCCCACCAGCAGGCACAGGGCGGCCAGCAGCAGCATCGGGACCAGCATGGCCCTGCGGGTCTCGGTGGCCTTCTCGGCGCCGGGGCTGCGCGGCTCGCCCAGGAAGACGACGCCGCAGACCTTGGCAAAGCAGGCGACGGCCAGCCCGCTGATCAGGGCCAGCCCCCCCAGACCGACGGCCCCGGCCAGCGGGTGGACCGAGCGCAGCAGCTCCAGGGCAGCCATGAACACCAGGAACTCGCTGACGAAGCCATTGAAGGGGGGCAGACCGCTGATGGCCGCCGAGCCGACCAGGAAGGCGCCTCCGGTTCCGGGCATGCGCCGCAGGAGGCCCCCCGCGGCTTCAATCTGCAGGCTGCCTGTGGCCTTGCCCAGCGCGCCGGCCCCCATGAAGAGAAGGCTCTTGAACCAGGCATGGTTCCAGACATGCAGCAGGCCCCCCCCCAGGCCCAGGGCGGCCGCCAGGGGACTGCCGCCCGAAAGGCCCAGAAGCCCCAGGCCCAGGCCCAACGCGATGATCCCGAGGTTCTCGACGCTGTGACAGGCCAGCAGGCGCTTCAGATCGTGCTGGGCCAAGGCGAAGACCACGCCCAGGATCCCTGAGACCAGCCCCGTGAGGACCAGCACCCAGCCCCACCAGTCCGAGGGCTGCTGGGCCCAGGTGACCACCCGGAGCAAGCCGTAGATTCCACTTTTGAGGATGACCCCCGAGAGGAAGGCCGAGACGTGGCTAGGGGCCGCCGGATGGGCCTCGGGAAGCCACACATGGGCAGGCACGAAGCCCGCCTTGGTGCCGAACCCTACCAGCCCCAGCACGAAGGCCAGACCCGCCAACGTCGGGGGCAGGGTGCCGGCCCGGGGAAAGGCCAGGGTTTCGGCCCCGGGCGAGACCACCAGGAAGAGGACCATCAGGAAGGCCGTGCCCAGGTGCGTCGCCACCAGGTAGACCTGACCGGCGTGGCGCACCTCGGCTCGCTCGTCCTCCAGGATGACCAGGAGGAAGGAGGTCACCGACATGGCCTCCCAGCACAACAGGAAGAGCAGACCGTCGGCGCTGAGCAGGACCCCGACCAGCGAGGCCACCATCAGGTTGAACCACAGCCAGGATGAGGGGCCTTTGCCGGCCAGGTAGCCCCGTCCGTAGAGGGCGGCCAGGCCCGAGACCAGCAGCGTGGGCACGGCGAAGAAGGCGGAGAGGGGGTCCAGCCGCAGGGCCAGCGTGCCCAGGGGCACCGACCAGGGCAGGACCGTCATCTGCGAGGCTCCCGTCAGCAAGGTGAGCAGGGCGATCACCAGCCCGATCCCGGCTGCCAGGAGGTTGGCGCCGACCGCCAGGGCCACGGCGCGTTCGGGGCAGTTCCGCGCCAGGACCCCCGCGGCCAGGCCGCCCAGCACGAGGATCGCCACGCTCAGGAGCATTCCAGCCAGCAGCATCAGGAGGTCACCTCACGCAATCCGGACTCGACCCGGGCCAGCTCGGCCAGGGTCTTCTCACGGCTGGCCTGTTCGCGGAGCACCCGACGCAGCCCCGGATCGCGCAGGGCGTAGTGGATGCGGGGCAAAAGGGAGCACGAGCCGCGCAGTCCCGGGCTGACCAGGCCCAGCAGGCAGTCCACGGGCCGGCCATCCAGGGCCTCGAACTCGACGGGTCTCTCCAGGAAGGCCAGGGTGACCACCGGGGGAGCCGGTTCCAGGGCGTTGGGATAGACCAGTTGGGGAATCGCCAGCCCCTCTCCCACCGCGGTGGACCCCAGGCTCTCGCGGGCCAGGAAGAGGCGCAGCAGATACTCCCGATCCATCTCGACCGGCAGGCGCAGGCTGTCGACCAGGTGCCGCAGGACCTGGGGTTTGTCGGTTCCCTCCAGGCGGTAGACGATGCCTCCGGCGCGCACGGCCTCCGAGAGGCTGGAGATCGGCCCGCCTCCCAGGGATTCCACGAAGGTCTCCTCCGAGACGTTCAGGCGACGGGAAATAGCCCAGGCCAGCAGCTCGGCCCGATTGAACCGGTACTGGTCGCTGACCTTGTAGGCCGGCAGGGTGCCCCGGTTGATCCATCGATAGATGGTCTTCTCGGAGACCCCCAACAGGCCGGCCGCATCCTGGACGCTGAGACGCATCGAATACACCCGTGACTTGAATTCTCATCATGAGACGACAGTGGACAACATAGGACAGGGGCCCAGGGGTGTCAAGGAAGGACGACGGCGCCCCAGCGGGAAGCCCCGAGCCTCATGAGCCTTCCAACGCCCCCCCCCATCCGCTTGACCGAATACAGCCACGGCGCCGGTTGCGGCTGCAAGATCGCCCCCCAGGTGCTGGACGAGATCCTCCGAGGAAGCGTCCAGCAGGCCCCCGATCCGAACCTGCTGGTCGGCTACGGCTCACGCGACGACGCGGCCGTCTACGACCTGAAGGACGGAAGGGCCGTCCTCAGCACCACCGACTTCTTCATGCCCATCGTCGACGACCCGGTGGACTTCGGACGGATCGCTGCGGCCAACGCCATCTCCGACGTCTACGCCATGGGGGGCCGTCCGCTGATGGCCATCTCGGTGCTGGGCTGGCCGCTGGACAAGGTGCCTGCCGAAGTGGCCGGACAGGTGATCGACGGGGCCCGCAGCACCTGCAACGAGGCCGGAATCCCCCTGGCGGGCGGTCACAGCATCGATGCCCCCGAGCCGATCTTCGGCCTGGCCGTCACCGGCCTGGTCGAGATCCGGCATCTCAAGCGCAACGACACGGCCACGCCGGGTTGCCTGCTGTATCTGACCAAGCCCCTGGGCGTGGGCATCCTGACCACGGCCCAGAAGAAGCGGCTGCTCAAGCCCGAGCACGAGGGAATCGCCCGGGACTGGATGTGCCGCCTGAACCGGATCGGCTCCGACCTGGCCGGGTTGTCCGGCGTCCAGGCCATGACCGACGTGACGGGCTTCGGATTCCTGGGACACCTGGTGGAGATGTGCCTGGGCAGCGGCGTGTCGGCGCGGGTCGATTTCCCAGCCGTCCCACTGCTGCCCCACGTCGAGGAATACCGGGCCCTGGGCTGCGTGCCCGGGGGCACCTGGCGCAACCACCGCAGCTACGGCCAGCGCATCGCCCCTCTGGCCCCCGAACACGTGGAGGTCCTTTGCGATCCCCAGACCAGTGGGGGCCTGCTGGTCGCCGTCCGCCCCGAGGCCGACGAGGAGTTCAGGGAGATCGGGCGGCGCCACGGGCTGGATCTGGCCCCCCTGGGCGAATTGCGCGGGCCGGATTGCGAGCACCTGGTGGAGGTCTGGGGCTGGTAAGGCCCAGCATGGGAGCACCGCCTGGGTCGATCTGACCGAATCCCGGTGGCATCCGACCCATAAACGTTGGACCCGACCTGCGTTCCGTCGGGTCGGGGTGGCTGGGGCTTTACGCCTGCAGGCTCGGAAACGACCAGCACCCCAGTGGACCTTGTGCTTGATGTTTGATGCTAGCCACGGTATCCTGAAGCCATGAGGACCACACTCGAACTCGATGACGACGTGCTCCAGGCTGCTCGCGAGTTGGCTTCCCTGCGCAGGACCAGCATCGGGAAGGTGGTGTCCGAGCTGCTTCGGCGAGCTCTGCAGCCGGGAACCTCGGATCTGGAACTGAGGAACGGGGTGCCTCTCCTGCCCCCCCGCCGTGGGGCCGCGGTGGTCACGCTGCAGGCGGTGAACCAGCTTCGGGACGAGTCGTGAGCGTCGCGCTTCTGGACATCAACGTGCTGGTGGCCTTGTTCGACCCGGAGCATGTTCATCACGAAGTGGCGCACCGCTGGCTTGCGGCCAACCGAGCCTCCGGGTGGGCGAGCTGCCCGCTGACGGAGAACGGCTTCGTGCGGGTCGTCTCGAACAAAGGCTATCCCGGCAGACGCACCGAGGTGGCCGATGCGATAGCCCGGCTCCGGGTGTTTCGGCACAGCGGCGACCACCATTTCTGGGCCGAGGGGCTGACCTTGTGCGATGAGGGCCTCTTCCGGCCGGAGCACATGGCGGGACCTCAGCAGATCACCGACGTCTACCTCCTTGGCCTGGCGGTGGCCAGAAAGGGTCGGCTGGTCACTTTCGACCGGTCCATCAACGTCCGCGCCGCCCAGGGTGCCGATTCGGGACATCTCCTCGTCCTGGGTGCGGACGAACCGGCTCCCGCATAGGGCCTACGCCAGCGCCCGCAATCCCGCATCCTTCCCAGGAATCTCCTGCGAAACATGACGGGTGCGCC